>NZ_JBFTRJ010000001.1:0-624162 GCF_056399465.1 Variovorax sp. 01N425
CTGATCGGCGTGCTGCCGGGCATCGGCCCGGTCGCGACCATCGCGATGCTGCTGCCCGCCACCTACGCGCTGCCGCCCGTGTCGGCGCTGATCATGCTGGCCGGCATCTACTACGGCGCGCAGTACGGCGGCTCGACCACCGCCATCCTCGTGAACCTGCCGGGCGAATCTTCGTCGGTGGTGACCGTGATCGACGGCTACCAGATGGCGCGCAAGGGCCGTGCGGGTCCGGCGCTGGCCGCGGCGGGCCTGGGCTCGTTCTTCGCGGGCTGCGTCGGCACGCTGATCCTGGCGGCCTTTGCGCCGCCGCTGACCGAGCTGGCCTTCAAGTTCGGCCCGGCCGAGTACTTCTCGCTGATGATCCTGGGCCTGATCGGCGCCGTGGTGCTGGCTTCGGGCTCGCTGCTCAAGGCCATCGCGATGATCGTTCTGGGCCTCTTGCTGGGCCTGGTCGGCACCGACGTGAATTCGGGCGTGGCGCGCTACAGCTTCGACGTTCCGGAACTGACCGACGGCATCGGCTTCGTGGCCATTGCCATGGGTGTGTTCGGCTACGGCGAAATCATTGCCAACCTTTCGCGCCCCGACGACGAGCGCGAAGTGTTCACCGCCAAGGTCTCGGGCCTGTTCCCGACCAAGGAAGACTTCAAGCGGATGATTCCCGCGGTGCTGCGCGGCACGGCGCTGGGCTCTTCGCTCGGCATCCTGCCCGGCGGCGGTGCGCTGCTGTCGGCTTTCGCGGCCTACACCATCGAGAAGAAGACCAAGCTGCATCCCGGCGAAGTGCCGTTCGGCAAGGGCAACATCCGCGGCGTGGCAGCTCCCGAGGCGGCCAACAACGCCGGTGCGCAGACCTCCTTCATCCCGCTGCTCACGCTGGGCATTCCGCCCAACGCGGTGATGGCGCTGATGGTGGGCGCAATGACGATCCACAACATCCAGCCCGGCCCGCAGGTGATGACCAGCAACCCCGAGCTGTTCTGGGGCCTGATCGCCTCGATGTGGCTGGGCAACGCGATGCTGATCATCCTGAACCTGCCGCTGATCGGCATGTGGATCAAGCTGCTGTCGGTGCCCTACAAGTTCCTGTTCCCGGCGATCGTGCTGTTCTGCGCCATCGGCGTGTACTCCACGAACAACAACACCTGGGACATCTGGATGGTCGGCATCTTCGGCTTCGTGGGCTACACCTTCTTCAAGCTGGGTTGCGAGCCTGCGCCGCTGCTGCTGGGCTTCATCCTCGGACCGATGATGGAAGAAAACCTGCGCCGCTCGCTGCTGCTGTCGCGCGGCGACTGGAGCGTGTTCGTCACGCGTCCGATCTCGCTCGGCCTGCTGCTTGCCGCTTTGCTGCTGCTCGTGATCGTGCTGCTGCCGGCGGTCAAGGCGAAGCGCGAAGAAGCCTTCGTCGAGGACTGAACGGCCCACCCCCGTCCCTCGCTCACTTCGTGTAGCTCGACTCCCCCCTCAAGGGGGCAACACCAGCGGCCCGGCATAGCCGGTTCCGCGGTGTTCCACGAAAAATACGGCGGCGCCTTCGGGCGCCGTTTTCTTTTTCAGGGCCTGGCAGCCCTTGGTGGTTTCATGTGCTGTCGTGCCATGGTGAGAAAAGCCATGGCCGCGGGATTGAGCGGATGCTTGGCCAGGCGGATGGCGACGACCGGGTATTCGAGCGCCGGGCGTGTCACCGCCACGGCGCGCAGGTTGCCGGGCATCAGCACCTCCACATAGCGCGGCAGGAGCGCCACACCCGCGCCCGCCTGGATCAGGCCGAAGGCTGTCGACAGCATCGACACATGGTGGACCACGCGCGGATACACATTCGCCATGCTCGACAGCTGGCGGCTCACGGCGCGCCACACGTTGGCGTCGGGGTTCACGTGGATGAAGGGCAGCGCCTCGAGCTGCCGGGCATCGACCACCACGCGCTGGGCCAGCGGATGGTCGTCGCGTACGAAGAGGGCCATGCGCTCGGTGAACAGCGGCTCGGTCGCCAGCTCCGAGTGCTTCTGGCCGATGTCCGAGCCAAAGCCCAGGTCGGCCTCCTGCGAGAGGATGCGCGAGATCATCTGCTCCGCGGTGCTGTCCAGCAGCGTGGTGGCCAGCGTGGGGTGCTTCTGCGAGAAGCGGCCGAGCATCGGCGGCAGCAGGGCGCCCGCCGTGAGGTGGCCCACGGCCAGCACCACGCGTCCTTCGCGCAGCTGCGACTGCGAGCGGCAGGCGCCCACCGATTCATCGATCATCCGCAGCGCCCGCACGGCGGTCTCGACCATCACTTGGCCCGCGCTCGTGAACTGGATACGGCGGCCGCGCACGATGAGCGGCTGTCCGAGCTGCTCTTCCATGCGCTTGACCAGGTGGCTGATGGCCGGCTGCGTCAGCTGCAGGCTTTCCGCTGCCAATGTGAAGCTGCCCGATTCGGCGACCGCCGCCAGCGCCCGCAGCTGCTGCAGCGAGACTTCCTCCGTGGCGTTCTTCGTCATAAGCAGCGCTCATAGTTGAATAAGCTCGATTATCTGGCTTGATGTGCGGCGGCTGCATAGCATGCGAGCTTTTCTCCACCGGGCCAGAATCAGCACCATGAAAAGAATCCAGTTCCTCCAAGCGGCCGCGGCGGCGCTTTGCGTGGCTGCATCGACGGCCAGCGTGGCCCAGGGCTATCCGAACAAGCCGGTGCGGCTGATCGTGCCGTTCCCGGCGGCCGGCGCAACCGACCTCTTCGCCCGCACGCTCGGGCAGAAGATGAGCGAAAAGCTCGGCACCTCGCTGATCATCGACAACAAGCCGGGCGCGGGCGGCGCCATCGGCTCCGACATGGCCGCGAAGGCGCCGGCCGACGGCTACACGCTGCTGCTGGCCACCACCAGCACCCACTCCATCGGGCCGGCCATCACCAGCAAGCTGCCCTATGACACGGTGCGCGACTTCACGCCCATCGCGCACGTGGGCGATGCGCCGAGCATCATGCTGGTGCCGGTCAACTCGCCCGCAAAGACCGTGCGCGAATGGATCGACCACGCAAAGAAGAACCCCGGCAAGCTCAACTACGCGTCCAGCGGCAACGGCACCATCGTGCAGCTCACTGCGGAGCTCTTCAAGGCGCAGGCCGGCGTGTTCGTGACCCACATTCCCTACAAGGGCACGGCGCTGGCCATTCCCGACCTGATCAGCGGCAAGGTCGACGTGCTGTTCGATTCGCTTCCCACCGGCATGCCGCACGTGCGCGACGGCCGGCTGCGCGCGCTGGGCGTCACCACGCTCAAGCGCAGCCCGCTCGCGCCTGAACTGCCGCCGATCGCCGACACGCTGCCGGGCTTCGAGTCGAACACCTGGTTCGGCTTCTACGGTCCCAAGGGCCTGCCGGCGGACATCGTGGCGCGCGTCAACAAGGCCGCGAACGAGGCGCTGGCCGATCCCGAGGTGAAGGAAAAACTGTCGCGCCTGGGCATCGAGCCTGCCGCCGCCGGAACGCCCGAGCAGTTCGCCAAAATGGTGGCGGCCGATGCCGCCAAGTGGAAAAAGATCGTGGTCGAGCGCAAGATCACCAACGAATAAGCGAGCACATTCCCATGAATTTCGACTTCGGCAACCCCTATCTCTCCACCCGCATTCCGATCTTCGCGCGCAACGTGGTGTCGACCTCGCACCCGCTCGCCTCGCAGGCGGGGCTGCGCATGCTGCAGCAGGGCGGCAATGCCGTCGATGCGGCCATTGCCACCGCGGCCGTGATGACGCTGGTCGAGCCCGTGAGCAACGGCCTGGGCAGCGACGCCTTCTGCATCCTGTGGGACGGCAAGGAACTGCACGGCCTCAACGCCTCGGGCCCCGCGCCCAAGGCCTGGACGCCCGACTACTTCAAGGCCAAGTACGGCGCCGACGCCGCCACGCCGCCGATGCGCGGCATCGATTCGGTCACCGTGCCGGGCGCGGTGCGCGGCTGGGTGGCGCTCTCCGACCGCTTCGGCAAGCTGCCTTTCGCCGACCTGCTGGCACCGGCCATCGACATCGCCGAGCGCGGCTACCTGGTGCCGCCGGTGGTGCAGCAGAAGTGGGCCGCGGCCACGCCGGTGCTGGCATCGGTGGCGGGCTTCGCGCAGACCTTCATGCCCTGGGGCCGCGCACCCGAAGTGGGCGAGCTGTTCCGCTTCACGGCCGCCGCGCGCGCGCTCAAGGCCATTGCCCGCACCAAGGGCGAGGCCTACTACAGCGGCGAGATTGCCGAGGCGCTTGCCAGGTTCTCGAAGGAGCAGGGCGGCTCGCTCACGGTGGCCGACCTCTCGGCCTACCAGCCCGAATGGGTCAAGCCGATCTCGCGCGACTACCGCGGCCACACGCTGCACGAGATTCCGCCCAACGGGCAGGGCATTGCGGCGCTGATCGCGCTCGGCATCTTGGAAAAGTTCGACATCGCCTCGCTGCCGGTCGACTCGGTCGCTTCGCAGCACCTGCAGATCGAGGCGATGAAGCTCGCCTTCGCCGACGTCTACCGCTATGTGTCGGAGCCATCGTCGATGACGGTGACACCCGCGCAAATGCTCGATGACTCCTACCTCGCATCGCGTGCGAGACTCATCGACGTGAAAAAGGCACAGGACTTCAAGGCCGGCAACCCCGTCAAGGGCGGCACCATCTACCTCACGGCGGCCGACGAGAGCGGCATGATGGTGAGCTTCATCCAGAGCAACTACATGGGCTTCGGCTCGGGCTGCGTGGAGCCCGAGTTCGGCATCAGCCTGCAGAACCGCGGCCACGGCTTCAGCCTCAAGGCCGAGAGCCCGAACGTCGTGGCGCCGGGCAAGCGGCCGTTCCACACCATCATCCCGGCCTTCCTCACCAAGGACGGCCAGCCGGTGATGAGCTTCGGCGTGATGGGCGGCAACATGCAGCCGCAAGGCCACATGCAGACGCTGGTGCGCATGCTCGACTACAAGCAGAACCCGCAGGCCGCCTGCGATGCGCCGCGCTGGCGCTTCAACGCGGGGCTCGAGATCAACGTCGAGGCCGCAATGAACCCGGCCACGGTGCAGGGCCTGCGCGAGCTTGGCCACCACCTGGACGTGATCGACGACTCCTACCAGGACTTCGGCGCCGGCCAGTTCATCTGGCGCGCGGGCGATCCGTCGGTCGAAGGCTACGTGGCCGCCAGCGATCCGCGCCGCGATGGCCTGGCGGCGGGCTTTTGACGGCTACGCGATGATCGGGGAATGACCAAGTCCGCCGTACAGACCGGCATTCCCTCTTCTTCAGCCAGCGGCGCAAGGAGCCTTGCGCCCGGCCTCATCCTCGCCTCGCTCGGCGCGGTCGCGTTCAGCGGCAAGGCCATCATCGTCAAGCTGGCCTACCGCTACGGCGTGGATGCGATCACGCTGATCATGCTGCGCATGCTGTTCGCGCTGCCGCTGTTCGCACTGATGGCGTGGTGGGCCGGCCGCGGCAAGCCCGCGCTCACCTTGCGCGACTGGTTCGGCGTGGCCGGGCTCGGCTTCTCGGGCTACTACCTGGCGAGCTTTCTCGACTTTGCCGGGCTCGCCTACATCTCGGCCAGCTTCGAGCGGCTCATTCTCTATCTCAACCCCACGCTGGTGCTGCTGTTCGGCTGGCTCCTGTACCGGCGGCGCGCCACGCGGCCGCAGGTGCTCGGCATGATCGTGAGCTATGCCGGCGTGCTGCTCGTGTTCGGGCACGAGCTCTGGATCGGCGGCGGCGGCAAGGGCGGCGGCGCGGCGGCCTGGGGCACCTTCCTCGTGTTCCTGAGCGCCGTGAGCTATGCGGCCTACCTTGTCTACAGCGGCGAATTCGTCAAGCGCCTGGGCTCGCTGCGGCTCGTGGGGCTGGCCACCACCGTGGCCTGCCTGCTGTGCATCCTGCAGTTCGTGCTGACGCGGCCGATGAGCGCCGCAATGCAGGTGGCGCCCGAGGTCATCTGGCTGTCGGTGCTCAACGCCACGCTGTGCACGGCGGTGCCTGTCCTCATGGTCATGATGGCCATCGAGCGCATCGGCCCGGCCATGGCCGCGCAAACCGGCATGATCGGGCCGCTGTCGACCATCCTCATGGGCGTGGTCATACTCGGCGAGCCGTTCACCGCGTGGATCGCGGCCGGCACGGTGCTCGTGATTGCGGGCATCTTCGTTTTCACACGCACGGGGCGCTAGCGCTCCTGCAGTCAAGGAGCAACAACATGGATTTGGGCATTGCAGGCAAGACCGCGCTGGTGTGCGGCGCGAGCAAGGGACTGGGCTACGGCTGCGCCGAGGCGCTGGTGCGCGAGGGCGTGAACGTGGTGATCGTGGCGCGCGGCGCCGAGGTGCTCGAAGCGGCGGCTGCGAAGCTGGCCGCAGCGGCAGCCGGCTCGCCGGCGCCTTTCGTCAAGCACGTGGCCGCCGACATCACGACCGAGGCCGGCCGCGCGGCGGTGTTCGCGCTCGGCCACGACTTCGACATCGTCGTCACCAACGCCGGCGGCCCGCCTCCGGGCGATTTCCGCAACTGGGACCGCGAGGCATGGATCAAGGCCGTCGACGCCAACATGCTGACGCCGATCGAGCTCATCAAGGCCACGGTCGACGGCATGGCCAAGCGCGGCTTCGGGCGCATCGTCAACATCACCTCGAGCTCGGTGAAGTCGCCCATCGACATCCTCGGCCTCTCCAACGGTGCGCGCAGCGGCCTCACGGGCTTCGTGGCCGGCGTGGCGCGCACGCCCATCGCCGCGCAGGGCGTGACCATCAACAACCTGCTGCCCGGTTCCTTCGACACCGACCGCCTGAAGGGCACGATGGCCGGCGCAGCGCAGAAGTCGGGACAAGACTTCGACACCGTGTGGGAAGCCCGCAAGAAGAACATTCCGGCCAGGCGCTTCGGCACGCCCGCCGAGTTCGGCGCGATCTGCGCCTTCCTCTGCAGCATGCAGGCCGGCTACATGACGGGACAGAACGTGTTGGCCGACGGCGGCGCCTACCCCGGCACGTACTGAGCTCGCCCCCAGGCTGCGCGCGCTTCGTGCCGCGCGCGGCTATGGGCGCCGTGACGAGATCACGATGCCGCCCACGATCAGCGCAAAGGCCGCGCCGTGGTACCAGTGCGGCGGCTCGCGCAGGAAGGCCGCGGACAGCAGCGCGGCGAACAGCGGCGTGAGGTTCATGAAGAAGCTCGCGGCCTGCGGCCCCGCATGCTGCACGCCGCTGCCCCAGCAGCGGTAGGCCACCACGGCCGGGCCGATGCCGATGAAGGCCAGCGCCGCCAGCAGCGGCCATCCGAGCTCCATGCGCGCATCGGCCAGCGTCCATTCCCCGGCCGCGAACAGGCCCGACCATGCGAGGCCGAACACCAGCTGTGCCATCAGGAACGCGGCCCAGTCCTGCCGCACGTCCTGCGGCTCCCGCGTGCGCACCAGGAACCAGCTGTAGAACGCCCAGGCGATGGTGCCCAGGATCATGTAGAGATCGCCCGGCACCAGCCGCAGCGCGAGCAGCTGCCGCCATTCGCCCCGGCTCAGCACCAGCAGCACGCCCAGCATCGAGAGCAGCGAGCCGCCGATCTCGCGCCCGCCGACACGCGCGCCGAAGAAAATGCCGCCCACCGCCAGCATCCACAGCGGCAGGCTGGAGCCCACCAGCGTGACGTTGATCGGCGCGGAGGTCTGCAGCGCCAGGTACTGGAATGCGTTGTAGCTGCCGATGCCCAGCAGCCCCAGCACCGAATAGCGCTTCCAGTGCGCCCACATCGGGCTGCCGCGGCGCAGCACCGGCCATGCGAGCGGCAGCAGCAGCACGAACGCGATGACCCAGCGCACGAAGTTCAGCGTGAGCGGCGACACCAGGTCGCGCACCAGGCGGCCGACCACCGCATTGCTCGCCCACAGCAGCGGCGGCACGGTGAGCAGGAAGACGGTGGAAGGCGTGAGGCGCTGCTGGATCTGCATGGCCGCCGACTCTACCGGGCATTCCCCGCCCCCGTCGCGCGAAGGCCAAACGTGGCACCATGCGCCTCTTCTTTTCTGTGCGACTGGAGACTGCAAAGATGATGAGCAAAGCCGTCCGTATCGACCGCCATGGCGGCCCCGAGGAACTGAAGATCGTCGACGTCGAGGTGGGCGAGCCCGGCCCCGGCGAGATCCGCATCCGCCACAAGGCCGTGGGCCTGAACTTCATCGACACCTACCAGCGCAGCGGGCTCTATCCGTTCCAGATGCCGCTGCAGCTGGGCATGGAAGCCTCGGGTGTGGTCGAGGCCGTGGGCGAAGGCGTGGCGCACCTGAAGGCCGGCGATCGCGCCGCCTATGCGAGCCAGCCGCCCGGTGCCTACAGCGAGCTGCGCGTGATGCCGGCCAAGAATGTCTGCAAGCTGCCCGATGCGATCTCCTTCGAGACCGGCGCGGCCATGATGCTCAAGGGCCTCACGACGCAATACCTGCTGAAGAAGACGCTGCCGGCCGAAGGCCTGCAGCCCGGCGACTTCATCCTGTTCCATGCGGCGGCCGGCGGCGTCGGCCTGATCGCCTGCCAGTGGGCCAAGGCGCTCGGCCTGCAGCTGATTGGCACGGCCGGCAGCGACGCCAAGTGCAAGCTCGCGCTCGAACACGGCGCGGCGCATGCCATCAACTACAGCACCGAGAACTTCGCGGCCCGCGTGAAGGAGATCACCGGCGGTAAGGGCGTGAAGGTGGTGTACGACTCGGTCGGCAAGGACACCTGGGAAGGCTCCATCGACTGCCTGCGCCCGTTCGGCCTGCTGGCTGTGTTCGGCAACGGCTCGGGCCCGGTACCGCCGATCAGCCTGGGCACGCTGGCGTCCAAGGGCTCGCTCTACGTGACGCGACCGACGCTGTTCACGCACATCGCCACGCGCGAGAGCACGCAGGCCATGGCCGACGACCTGTTCGCCGTGGTGCAGAGCGGCGCGGTGAAGATCCCGATCGACCAGCGCTATGCACTGGTCGACGTGCAGCAGGCGCATCGCGACCTGGAAGCGCGCAAGACCACCGGCTGCACCATCCTCACGCTCTGAGGCCGGGCCAGCCGCCGTCCTACCCGCGGTGGGGTGTCATGCCTGCGTCTTGTGCAAGGCGCACTTTGTAGCCTTCAGCAAAGCCAGCGAAGGCCCGCGCCATGGACACCGTCAGAACCTTCATCGTCGAGGACAACCCCGCCATCCGCGAGAACCTGGCCGGCACGCTGCGCGAGGTGGCGCGGGTCGATCCGGTGGGCCAGGCCGAAACCGAGAACGAGGGCGCGCGCTGGCTCGCGGGCAACCTGTCGCAATGGGACCTGGCCATCGTCGACCTGTTCCTCAAGGACGGCACCGGCTTCGGCGTGCTCGAGGCCTGCCGCAACCGCGATCCGAACCAGAAGATGGTGGTGCTCAGCAACCACCTGACGCCGCAGATGCGGCGCAAGTGCGCGCAGCTGGGCGCCGACGCGGTGTTCGACAAGGCCACCGAGCTCGACGACCTGGTCGACTTTTGCCTGCGCCGGCGCATGGAGCAGTTCGCGGCCCCGCCATTCCCTGCGGCGCACTGACCGCGCCAGCGCGAGATCAGCCCTCGATCTTGCCGAGCCGCGATTCGCGCAGCCGGCTCGGCGCCAGCGCGCCCGCCGATTCGAGGATCGGATAGGCAATGGAGCAGATGTGCGAGTTGATCCGCTTCAGGTCGCTGATCAGGTCGATGTGCAGCGAGCTGGTCTCCATGCTCAGCGTGGTGCGGTCGGAGAGCCGGTCGAGGTGCGTGGTGGCATAGGCCCGCTCGAGGTCGCGGAAGCGCGCCTTCTCCTCGAGCAGCCGCTGCGCGTCGCGCACGTTGCCGTTCAGGAAGACGCTCATGCTCAGCCGCAGGTTGGCGACCAGCCGTCCGTGCAGCTCGACGATTTCCGCCATGCCCGCTTCGGAGAAATTGCGCTGCGGCTTGATCTTCTTGTCCTCGATGTCGATGATCACGCGCTCGATGATGTCGCCGATCTGCTCCATGTTGATGGTGAAGCTGATGATGTCGGTCCAGCGCCGGCTTTCTTCCTCGCCCAGCGCCTCGCGCGAGATGCGCGTCATGTAGTACTTGATGGCCGAGTAGAGCTCGTCCACCGTGTCGTCGAGCTGCCGCAGCTCCTGCGCCAGGCGCAGGTCGTTGTGGCGGATCACGTCGAGCGTGCCGATGAGCATGGTCTCCACCACGTCGGCCTGGTGCAGCGCCTCGCGCGCCGCGTTGGAAATGGCGAGCGAGGGCGTCGACAGCGCCGACGGGTCGAGGTGATGCGGCCGCGTGGAGGTGGCCGGCAGCGGAGGCACCGGCAGCATCTTCGTGACCAGCGCGGCAACCCACTGCGTGAGCCCGATGAAGCCCAGGCTGATGAGCACGTTGAACGCCAGGTGGAACAGCACCACGCCGTGCGTCGCGTTCGGCACGTGCGGCTGCACGTAGCGCAGCCAGAGCCCGACGAAAGGCGCGACGATGGCCACGCCCAGCCCCTTGAACAGCAGGTTGCCCACCGTGACCTGCCGCACCGGCACCGCGGACTTGGCCGTGGTCAGCACCGCCAGCAGGCCGCTGCCGAGGTTGGCGCCCAGCACCAGCCCGAGCGCGACGTCCAGCGGCACCACGTTGGAACTGGCCATGGCCGCCACCAGCAGCACCACCGCCAGGCTCGAATAGGCCACGATCGCCAGCGCCGCGCCGATGGTGATCTCGAGCAGCACATCGCTGTTGAGCGAGGCCAGCAGCACGCGCACGGCCGGCGCCGAAAAGAGGGGCTCGGTCGCTTCCACCACCAGCTGCAGCGCCAGCAGCATCAGCCCCAGGCCGATCAGCACCCGCCCCACGCGGCCCGCCACGCTGGCCGAGCGGGTGATGAACAACACCACCCCCACGAAGATGAACATCGGCGACAGCCACGAGAGATCGGCCGAGAACAGCACCGAGATGAGCGCCGTGCCCACGTCGGCCCCGCGCATCACCGCCAGCGCCGCCGGCAGCGTGACCAGGCCCTGCCCCACGAAGGAGGAGGTCATCAGCGAGGTGGCGGTGCTCGACTGCACCAGGGCCGTGACGCCGATGCCCGACAGCGCGGCCGTGAAGCGGTTGCGCATGCTCTGCACCAGGATCTTGCGCAGGTTGGCGCCGAACACGCGCAGCACGCCCGTGCGCACGAGGTGCGTGCCCCACACCAGCAGGGCAACGGCGGCGAGCAGGTTCAGGAGGTGCTTCATGGATGCCGGTTTCTATCCTTTTCGTTTTTGTTCGTTTGCGGCCCCATTTTCCACATGAATGGCCTCAGTCGATCAACGCTCCGTTGTCATGGAAGGGAAAAGGGCCTTCGAAAGTGCCCGAAGCTGCCAGATGGGTCACGAGCCGGCCGTCCCGGGCCGACCAGGCGTGAATCTTGAAGCCCGGGGGCTCCAGCGTCCAGGCCGAGGCCGCATCGGGCGACAGGTCCAGGCAGACCTGGTGCGCCGGCGCCGGCGAAGTCGATGCAATGCTGCCGCCAAAGCGCACGTCGATCGCGCGGTGCAGGTGGCCGCAGATCACGCGCTCCACGTTGCGGTGCCGCGCGACCAGCGCCTCGAGCGCCTCGGCGCCCTGCAGCAGGCCGATCTCGTCCATGTGGCCGATCAGCGTGCGGAAAGGCGGGTGGTGCATGGCGATCACCACTGGCTCGCCGCGGCAGGCATCGAGCTGTTCCTCGAGCCAGGCCAGGCGCTCGCTGCAGAGTTCGCCGTGGCTCGCGCCCGGCACGCAGGTGTCCAGCGTGAGCAGGCGCAGCGCGCCGACGCGCACCGAATACTGCACGAAGCCGGCCGAGCCGACGCCCGCCGCCAGGTAGGCATGGCCGGGAAAGCTGCGGCGCAGCTGGCCGCGCTCGTCATGGTTGCCGGGCATCAGGTAGACCGGCATCGCGAGCGGCGCCAGCAGGCGCGCCAGGTGCTCGTATTCGGCCGCGCGGCCGAAGTCGCTGAGGTCGCCCGTGATCACGACGGCGTCGGGCTGCTGCGGCAGCCGAAGCACCGATTGCACCGCGCGCTCCAGGTAGGGCGCGGTGTCGATGCGGCCATAGGCCAGGCGTCCCGGCTCGCGGATGTGCAGGTCGGTCAGCTGGACCAGGAAGGTGGTGTCTTGTGTCGTTGTCGTCGTCATGCGATGGTCTCCTGCGAGGTCATCAGGCGGTCGGGCTGGATGCGCAGGCCCACCGGATCGCCGGGACCGAAGGGTGTGTCGCGGCCCACGTCGGCCACGAGCAGGGGCTGGTCCTGCACGCGCAACTGCAGCTGCACGCGGTCGCCGAGAAAGGTGCGGCGCTCGACCGTGGCGGTGCCCCAGTCGGGCCGGGGCGCGCTCACTTCGACGTCTTCGGGCCGCACCAGCAGCATCGCATGGCTGCGCCAGGCGGGTGGGCAAGGCAGGGTGCTTCCGCCGAGTCGGACAACGCCTTGCGCAATGGCGTCGGCTTCGCGCGCGAGGCGGTTGACGCGGCCCAGGAATTCGGCAACGAAGGGATGTGCCGGCGCGCGGTACAGCTCCTCGCCGCGGCCGATCTGCACGATGCGCCCGGCGCTCATCACCGCCAGGCGGTCGGCAATGGCCAGCGCCTCCTGCTGGTCGTGCGTCACGTGGATGGCCGTGATGTGCAGCCGGCGCAGCAGTTCGGCAAGCTCGTCGCGCAGCGACTCCTTGAGCTTGGCATCGAGCGCGGCCAGCGGCTCGTCGAGCAGCAGCACGCGCGGGCGCACGGCCACGGCACGCGCCAGCGCCACGCGCTGCCGCTGGCCGCCCGAGAGCTCGGCGGGGCGCTTGTTCTCCAGGCCGCCCAGGCGCGTCAGGTCGACCAGCTCGCCCACCGCGCGCCTTTCCTCTTCCGGCGCCACGCCGCGGATGCGCAGCCCATAGCCGATGTTGGCCGCCACCGTCATCTGCGGAAACAGCGCATAGCTCTGGAACACCATGCCCACGCCGCGATGCTCCACCGGCCGCTCGGTGACGTCCTGCCCGCCGAACACGATGCGGCTGCCTGCGTCGGGCGCTTCGAGCCCCGCGATCAACCGCAGCAGCGTGGTCTTGCCGCAGCCCGAGGGCCCGAGCAGCGCCAGCACCTCGCCGGCCTCCACGTGCAGGTGGGTGGGCAGCAGGCCGCGCGTGCCGTCGGCGTAGGTTTTCGCGCAGTTCGCGATGTCGATGGGAATGCGTTCAAGTTCCATGGCGTTTCTGCATCAGGTTGGCAAGATATTGAAGGCCCCACAGCACCGGAAGGATCACGGCGAAGAAGACCAGCGTGTAGGCCGATCCGATCTCGATGCGCATCGAGGCATAGCTGTCGGCCAGGCCCACGGGCAGGGTGCGCGTGAGCGGCGTGTGCAGCATCCACGTGAGGTTGAACTCGCCCACCGAGAGCGTGAACACCATCAGGCTGCCGGCCACGATGGCGGGGAACACCGCGGGCACGAGGATGCCCATGAAGCGCTGGCGGAAGTTCGCGCCCAGCGAGCGGGCCGCCTCTTCGAGCGCGAGCAGGTCGTCGCGCTGGAAGGCCGAGCTCACGGTGCGCACCATGAACGGCAGCGTGAACACCATGTGGCCCACCAGGATGAAGGCGAAGCTCTGGCGGAAGGCCGTGAGCTGCCCGTAGGCAAGGATCAGCGCCAGCGCCGTGGCCAGCCCCGGCACCGCCACCGGCAGCGTGAGCAGCTCCTCGAAGATGTGCGCCGCGCGCGAGCGGCTGCGCGCCAGCGCATAGGCGCAGGGCACGCCCAGCAGCACGGTGCCCACCACGCAGGCCAGCGCCAGCGCGAGCGACCAGCCGACGGTGCCGCCGTAGTTGTCCCATACCTCGCCGAGCCAGCGCAGCGTGAGGCCGCTCTTCAGGCCCGCGCTGTAGTTGTTGACCAGGCCCGCCATCACCGACAGCAGCATCGGCGCGATCATGAAGAGGCTCACGAGCACGGTGATGGCCAGCAGGAAGGGCGCCCGGGGTTGCGTGTTCTTTCGCATGAGGGAGTTCCTTGATGATTCAGCGCGCGACCGGGTTGGCCCCGAAGCGCCGCGCGGCGAACAGCACCAGCCAGGTCACGAGGCCCAGCGCGATCGACAGCGATGCGGCGAGCGCGAAGTTGGCGTAGTTGGTGAACTCGTTGTAGATGGTGATGGGGATCACCTCGAACTTGCTGGCCAGCGTGAACGCGGTGCCGAAGGCGCCCATCGAGGTGGCGAACAGGATCGCGCCGCATGCGAGCGTGGTGGGCGCGAGTTCGGGCAGCCACACGTCGCGCGCCACGCGCAGCCGCGAGGCGCCGAGCGAGCGCGCGGCTTCTTCGAGCTGCATGTTCATGGCCTCGGCCGCGGCGGCATAGGTGGCAATGGCGCGCGGCAGCGAGAAGTAGAGGTACGCGAGAAACAGCCCGAGCAGGCCGTAGGCGAAGGTGATGCGCTGGCCGAACAGGCTGTCGCCGATGTCGGCCACCAGCCCTTGGCGCCCGCCGAGCAGGATCACGAAGAAACCAATGATCACGCCCGGAAAGGACAGCGGCAGCGTGAGCAGCGACAGCAGCATGCGCTTGCCCGCGAAGGCATGGCGCGCAAGGTAGATGCCGACGGCGGCGCCGAGCACCAGGGTTGCCAGTGTCACGGCCACCGACAGTGCGACGGTGTTGGCCATGCTCTGCAGGTAGCGCGAGTCGGTGAGCACTGCGAAGTAGGTGGACCAGCCTTTGCTCGCCGGCAGCGTGAGCAGGCGCACCACCGGCAGCAGCCAGAAGGCCGCGAAGAAAACGGCGGCGGGGGCTGCGCAGGCCAGCAGGCGCCAGCGGGGGTTCCAGGCGTTGGGTTGCTTCATCTCAGTTTTTCATTACGCGCTTGTGTTCTTGTCGCTGTTTTGTTCGGGGCGTGTGCACAGGCCACCGGGTACTCCCCTCCGCGAATGTCCCCCGCCTTCGGCTCCTCCTTTATTTCGCTGCGGGGAGCACCCGATGGCCTGTGCACCAGGGCACGCTCTGGGTGTACCGCTGATCAACGACTGCTCTGTCCAACGCACCCGCTGATGGGGTGCCTTGCGCAGCGAAATCAAGGGGGAGGCCGCAGGCCGGAGGACATTCGCGGAGCAAGGTACCCCGTCGGCGGGAGCGCGCCCTGAACGCATCCGGGACAAAACTCAGCGCACTTCCTTGAGATACCGATCGGAGAACGCACGCTGCGCCTCGGCCATGCGGGCGTAGTCGACGCTCTTCGCGCGGGCGTATTCGGTAGCAGGCAGGAACTGCGCCTCGATGTCCTTGGGCATTGCGCTCGCGCGCACCGGCCGCAGGTAGGCCTTGGCCCAGATCGCCTGGCCCTCGTCGGACAGCACGAAGTCGAGCACCTTCTTGCCCTCGGCCGCATGCGGCGCCCTGGCGACCAGGCTCATCACGTAGGGCACGGCCAGCGTGCCTTCGCTCGGGATGACGAAGGCGACGTTGGCCTTGTCCTTGTACTTGGCGCGGTAGGCATTGAAGTCGTAGTCCAGCAGGATCGCGATCTCGCCCGACAGCACGCGCGCGTAGGAAGTCTGCTTGGGCACGATGGGCTCGTTCTTCTGCAGCGCCTTGAAATAGTCGATGGCCGGCGCGAAGTTGTCGAGCGTGCCGCCGCGCGCCTCGTTCACCGCCACCGCGCCGACATAGCCCACGAAGGCCGAGGCCGGATCGAGGTAACCGATCAGGCCCTTGTATTCGGGCTTGAGCAGGTCGGCCCACGACTTCGGAATCGGCTTGCCCTTGAGCGCATCGACGTTGACCATGAAGCCGAGCGTGCCCGAGTGGATGGTGAACCAGTTGCCCGCCGGGTCCTTCAGGCCGTCGGGAATGTCTTTCCACGCGGCCGGCTTGTAGGGTTCGACCACGCCTTCCTTCTGCGCCTGCACCGCGAAGGTCACGCCCAGGTAGGTGACGTCGGCCACGGGGCTCGCTTTCTCGGCCACCAGCTGCGCGAGCGACTGGCCCGAGTTCTTGTTGTCGGCCGGCACGGTGATGCCGGTCTTGGCCTTGATGGCCTTGAGCTGCGTGCCCCAGTCGGCCCACTCGGTGGGGCAGTTGTAGCAAATGGCAGTCTGGGCCATGGTGCTGCCAGCGGCAACGAGCGCGGCGGCGATCAGGCCGAGGCGAGCCATGCGGGAAATACGGAGGGACATGAAAGAACTCCTTGGATGGATATGTGGAGACGGAGGTGAGGTGATCGATCAGTCGTTGGCGTTGTCGCGCGCGGCCGCGCACGATTCGCCGTCGCGGAAGAAGTACGGCAGCAGCAGGCTCGCATCGGCCTGCAGCGCGGTGCCGCCGGCCATCGCCTGGATCAGCAGCTCGACGCTGCGGCGGCCGATGTCGTCGTTGGGCTGCGCGATGGTGGTGAGCGCCGGCGTCAGGTCTTCGCCGAGCGCGATGCCATCGAAGCCGATGACGCTGAGGTCGTCCGGCACGGCAAGGCCGCCCAGGTGCGCGGCGCGGATGCTGCGGATGGCGAGCAGGTCGTTCGAGCAGACCAGCGCAGTGGGCCGGCCGGGCGCCTGCAGCACGCCGGCGAGCGCATCGACCGCGCTTTCGACAAACGGCACCTCGATCAGCGGCGGTGCCTTGAGCCCGGCATCGCTCATGCCCTTGCGGTAGCCGCGGTAGCGCTGCTGCGCGCGGTCGGACGCGGCGAGCGTGCCGCTGACCATCGCGATGCGGCGATGCCCATGCAGCACCAGCCGCGCCACCGCATCGGCCACGGCCGCTTCGCCATCGACGGTCACGCAGGGATGCTCGGGGTGCCTGTTGTAGGCCAGCACGTAGGGCGTGCCGGTGCTGCGCAGCCGGGCCAGCGCGGCCGACGTGGAAGGATTGGAGACCACGAGGATCAGCCCGTCGACATTGCCGGCCAGAAGCAGGTGGACCGCGCGCTCTTCCTCGTCGAGCTGGTAGCCGGTGGTGATGGGAATGATCGCGTAGCCGCCGGCGATGGCCGCGCGTGCGATGCCCTGCAGGCATTCGGCAAAGGTCGGATTCAAGAGCGTCGGCAGCACCACGCCCAGCGCACGGCTGCGCTGGGTGCGCAAGGTGCGCGCGCTGGCGTTCGGCACATAGTCGAGTTCACGCGCGACGCGCTCCACCAGCTCCCGCGTGGATCGGGTCACCTTGTCGGGGAAATTGAAGGCTCGCGACACGGTGGCCACGGAAACCCCGGCTTTGGCTGCAACGGCTTGGATGCTCATTCGTGCGGTGTCATGTAATCGATTACATTTCACCGCGGCAGTATGACCCCGCCGTGACAGCCGATGAAGTGGGGAAAAACCCTCGCGCGCGTGCGAGCCCGGTCTTGCTCCCTCTCCCTCCGGGAGAGGGCCGGGGTGAGGGCAGCGGCATCCAAGCGACGGCAAGCGCCCGGCAGGCGGTGCGGTGCGGTCGGCCCCTCTGTGCCGCCGAGGAGCGCAGCGTTTCGCGGATCAGGGCTCGCAGCTGTCTGAGCCGAAGGCGAGTTCTGCGAGACCCCGCGAAACGCGAGCACCGCAGGGCAGCCCGAAGGGCCGGCATAGTGGGGCCGACCGCGCCGCGCCGCATGCCGGGCGCGTCTCCCCAAAGCCGCTAAGAAGCCCTACTTCCCCCGCCGAACCCGCCGTATCTCATCCAGCACCAGGCAGATCGCCCCCAGCGTGATCGCGCTGTCCGCCGCATTGAACGCCGGGAAGTACCAGTTGCCCACGTGGAAGCTCAGGAAGTCCACCACGTAGCCGTGCATCATCCGGTCGATCACATTGCCGATCGCCCCGCCCAGGATGCAGGCCATCGAGAACGAAAACAGCTTCTGCCCCGCGTGCGACTTCAGCATCCAGACGATGAACACCGCGGCCGCCACGCCAATGGCCGTGAAGAACCAGCGCTGCCAGCCTGAGTGGTCGGCCAGGAACGAGAACGCGGCGCCCGTGTTGTGCGCGCGAACCACGTTGAAGAAGCTCGTCACGTAGGTTGCGTCGCCCAGCTTGTAGTAGCCCAGGATCAGCGTCTTGGTGAACTGGTCGATGATCAGGATGATCGCCGCCAGCCCGAGCCATGGCCAGATGCTGCCGCTGCGCGAGCGCGATGCCGACATGGTGCGTGCCGCCGCCATCAGGCAAAGCTCCGCGGCTCGCCGGCACCGAACAGGTTGCTCGTGCAACGGCCGCAGATCGTCGGATGCGCCGGGTCGTGGCCCACGTCGTCGCGGTAGTGCCAGCAGCGATCGCACTTCTGCGCCGTGCTCGGCGTCACCACCGAAGACAGCGCTTCGCCCGCCGCCAGTTCGATCGCCGAAGTGATGAAGACGAACTTCAGGTCGTTGCCCAGCGACTCCAGCAGCGCGAAGTCGTCGGCCGGTGCGCTGAGCTGCAGCTTGGCCTGCAGCGACGAGCCGACCTTGCCTTCGGCGCGCACGGCTTCGATGTCCTTGTTGACCACGTCGCGGATCTCGCGGATGCGGCCCCACTTCGCAAGCAGTGCTTCGTCGGGCGCGGCGAACTGGCTGTAGGTCTGCGCAAAGATCGACTCGCCCGGCTTGCCCGTGCTCACGAACTTCCATGCCTCTTCGGCCGTGAAGCTCAGGAACGGCGCCATCCAGCGCAGCATTGCCTGCGAGATGTGCCAGAGCGCCGTCTGCGCACTGCGGCGCGCCAGCGAGCCCGGCGCGGTCGTGTAGAGCCGGTCCTTCAGGATGTCGAGGTAGAAGCCGCCCAGGTCTTCCGAGCAGTAGATCTGCAGCTTGGCCACCACCGGATGGAACTCGTACACCTTGTAGTGCGCAAGGATCTCGGCCTGGAACTGCGCCGCGCGCGAGAGCGCATAGCGGTCGATCTCGAACAGTTCCTCGAGCGGCACCGCATCCTTGGCGATGTCGAAGTCGCTCGTGTTCGCCAGCAGGAAGCGCAGCGTGTTGCGGATGCGGCGGTAGGCATCGACCACGCGCGCGAGGATCTTGTCGTCGCCCGCGATGTCGCCCGAGTAGTCGCTCGCGGCCACCCACAGGCGGATGATTTCCGAGCCCAGCTTGTTGCTGATTTCCTGCGGGTCGATGCCGTTCTTGAGCGACTTGCTCATCTTGATGCCCTTGGCATCCACCGTGAAGCCGTGCGTGAGCAGGCCGCGGTAGGGCGCGCGGCCTTCCAGCGCGCAGGCGATCAACAGCGACGAATGGAACCAGCCGCGGTGCTGGTCATGGCCTTCGAGGTACAGGTCGGCTTCGGGGCCGCTCTCGTGGTGCACGTTGGGGTGCGTGCCGCGCAGCACGTGATAGAAGGTCGAGCCCGAGTCGAACCACACCTCGAGGATGTCGGTGCTCTTGGTGTAGTGCGGCGCATCTTCGGCGCCCAGGATTTCTTCGGCCGTGACGCGGCTCCAGGCCTCGATGCCGCCCTTCTCGACGATGTCGGCGGCCTGGTCGAGGATTTCCATCGTGCGCGGATGCAGCTCGCCCGAATCCTTGTGCAGGAAGAACGGGATCGGCACGCCCCAGCTGCGCTGGCGGCTGATGCACCAGTCGGGCCGCCCGGCGATCATGTCGTGCAGGCGCGCCTTGCCGTTCTCCGGGTAGAAGCTGGTCTGTTCGATGGCGTCGAGCGCGGTCTGGCGCAGCGTCTTGGGCGCCTTGTCCTTGGTGAACACGCCTTCGCCCTGGTCCATGCGGATGAACCACTGCGCCGCGGCGCGGTAGATCACCGGCGTCTTGTGGCGCCAGCAGTGCGGATAGCTGTGCGTGATGGTCTCGGTGGTGAGCAGGCGGTTGGCATCGCGCAGCGCCGCGATGATCACCGGCACGGCCTTCCAGATGTTCTGCCCGCCGAACAGCGGGAAGTCGGGCGCGTAGCTGCCGTTGCCCTGCACCGGGTTCAGGATATCGTCATACGCCACGCCATGCGCGATGCAGGAGTTGAAGTCGTCCACGCCGTAGGCGGGCGAGGAGTGGACCAGGCCGGTGCCGTCGGTGGCGGTGGCGTAGTCGGCCAGGTACACGGGCGACAGGCGCTGGTAGCCGTGGTTTCCGTTCTCGTCCTTCACGTCGTACAGCGGATGCTCGAATTCGAGCCCGCCAAGTGCTTCGCCCTTGACCGTGGCCAGCACCTTGCCGTCGAGCGCATAGCGCGTCATGCACATCTCGACCAGCGAGTTGGCGAGGATCAGGAGGCCGCGCTCGGTGTCGACCAGCGAGTATTCGATCTCCGGGTTCAGGTTGATCGCCTGATTGGCCGGGATGGTCCACGCGGTGGTGGTCCAGATCACGGCAAAGATGTCGCCGAGGATCGTGTGGTCGGTCCCGAAGGCCTTGAGCACCTTCTCGCGCTCGTGCGCCTTGAAGGCCACGTCGAGGGTCTGGCTCTTCTTGTCGGCGTATTCGATCTCGAACTCGGCCAGCGACGAGCCGCAGTCGAAGCACCAGTACACGGGCTTGAGGCCGCGGTAGACGAAGCCGCGCTCGATCACGCGCTTGAACGCGCGCAGCTCGCCGGCTTCGTTCGCGAAGTCCATCGTCTTGTAGGGATGGTCCCATTCGCCCAGCACGCCCAGGCGCTGGAAGTCGGCCATCTGCTGCGCGATCTGTTCCGTGGCGTAGGCGCGGCTCTTGGCCTGCATCTCGTCGCGGCTCAGGTTGCGGCCGTACTGCTTTTCGATGGCGTTCTCGATCGGCAGGCCATGGCAGTCCCAGCCGGGCACGTAGAGCGCGTCGTAGCCTTCGAGCTGGCGCGCCTTGGTGATCATGTCCTTCAGGATCTTGTTCACCGCGTGGCCCATGTGGATCTGGCCGTTGGCGTAGGGCGGGCCGTCGTGCAGGATGAACTTGGGCGCGCCGTGGCGGGCGTCGCGCAGGCGCTGGTAGCGGCCTTCGTCGTTCCATTCCTTGACCCAGCCCGGTTCGCGCTTGGGCAGGTCGCCGCGCATCGGGAAGGGGGTGTCGGGCAGGTTCAGCGTGGAACGGTAGTCGGTAGGGGAAGCGGCGTCAGACATGTTGGGGTGCGAAACAGAGGGGCTTCGACAGGCTCAGCCCGAACTGCATTTGAGCGGTCGGTGCGGAAGAAAAGCCGTTCGCCCTGAGCTTGTCGAAGGGCGGCAGCACGGTGCGTGCAGGGCTAAATTCGGTCGCGCGTGGTCTGGCGGTGGGTTTCGGCGTGGGTCGACGCAAAGAACGCGCGCGCGTCGCGCCCATCCTTCGCGATGCCCGCAGTCAGGGCCTCGAGGCTGGTGTAGCGCAATTCGTCGTGCAGTTTGTGCAGGAGTTCCACGCGGACGATTTTACCGTAGGCCCCTTCGGCTCCCAGATGCGAGGGCCACTCGAGGCAATGCGTCTCCAGCAGCACGCGGCCCGCGTTGACGTCGTTGGCATCGAGCGAGGGCCGCACGCCGAGGTTGGCCACACCCGGCAGCGGCTGGTCGGCCAGCCCGTGCACCAGTACCGCGAAGATGCCGCTGGCCGCCGGTTTCCAGTGCTTGAAGCGCAGGTTGAGGGTGCGGAACCCGTCGTCCTTGCCGGGCGCCGAGGCGCCCAGCGCGCGGCCGAGCTTGCGGCCATGGACCACGTGGCCCGAGATCGTGTAGGGCCGCCCGAGCAGGTGCTGGGCATCGGCCATGCGGCCCTCGGCCAGCGCCTCGCGCACGGCCGAGCTGGAAACGCGCAGGCCGTGGACCTCGTAGCTGTTCATGCGCGCCACGTCGAAGCCGTGCGCATCGCCGGCGGCGTCGAGCATGGCGTAGTCGCCGGCCCGCCTGGCGCCAAAGCGGAAGTCGTCGCCCACCAGCACGTAGCGCGCGCCCAGGCCGTCGATCAGCACGTTCTGGATGAAGGCTTCGGGCGACTGGGAGGCCAGCCGGCCGTCGAAGGGCAGCACCACCGTCTGCGCCACGCCGCAGGCCGCGAGCTCGGTGAGCTTGTCGCGCAGCGTGCCGATGCGCGCGGGCGCCAGGTCGGGTTTCTTGGTGACGGCGGCGAAATAGTCGCGCGGATGCGGCTCGAAGGTGAGCACGCAGCTGGGCAGCCCGCGATGGCGCGCCTCGGTCTGCAAGAGCGCCAGCATGGCCTGGTGGCCACGGTGCACGCCGTCGAAATTGCCGATGGTGAGGGCGCAGGCCGGAGCCACGCCCGGGTGCCGGAAGCCGCGGAAAACCTGCATGGATGGGTATCTTTTTGATAGCGCCTTTTGCCCGTCGAATGGGCATATCAGGCCGTTTTGTCACAAAGCCGGTATATTGTGACTCAGTGCGTCGCCTGAAGTGGTCTCCGGCGTGCTCCGTGTCCCTGGTCTTTCCGTGATTCTTCCCTTTTTGAGGAGGCGTGTGGTGAAGGTCTTGAAGCTGTCGGCCCAAGGGCTGCCCCAGTCATGGATATCGCTCGAACAGGCGGTCATCCACTATGCAGCGGACGAAGTCCGCTGGGAGGTGGGCGCGCAGGTGGCCGTGTTCCGTGGCGGCCACAATGCCATCACCGGCCAGCAGTCGCAGATCGCGATCAACAGCATCATCGGCACCAAGGGCGTGCCGCGCATCAATCCCTTCACCCAGCGCCCGGGGCTCACCAACAGCAAGCTGTTCTCGCGCGACCGCAACGTCTGTGCTTACTGCGGCGGGCATTTCCACGAAGACGAGCTCACGCGCGAGCACATCATTCCGTTCGCGCAGAACGGCATCGACACCTGGATGAACGTGGTCACGGCCTGCCGGCCCTGCAACCACCGCAAGAGCAGCCGCACGCCCGAGCAGGCCAACATGCCGCTGCTGTACGCGCCCTACGTGCCCAGCCTCTGGGAAGATTTCATTTTGCGAAACCGCCGCATCCTGGCGGACCAGATGGAATTCCTGATGGCGCACCTGCCGCAGAGCTCGCGGCTGCACGACACCTAGCTAGCGCTTCCAGCCGGGCGGGCGCTTCTCGATGAAGGCCTGCACGCCTTCCAGCGCGCTCTCGTCCATCATGTTGCAGGCCATGGTCTGGCTGGCGTCGGCCAGCGCGGCCTCTATGCCGGTTTCGAGCTGCCGATAGAACAGCGCCTTGCCGAGCGCGAGCGCCTGGCGCGGCTTGGCGACGATGCTGGCCACCAGCGCCTCCACTGCGGCGTCGAGCTCGCCGGGCGGCGCCACCCGGTTGACCAGGCCTTTCTCGCGGGCTTCCTCCGCGCCGATGAATTCGCCGGTCACCAGCATCTCGAAGGCCTGCTTGCGGCCGAGATTGCGCGACAGCGTGACGCTCGGCGTGGCGCAGAACAGGCCCACGTTCACGCCGCTGACCGCGAAGCGCGCCTCGCTCGAGGCCACCGCCAGGTCGCACACCGCGACCAGCTGGCAGCCCGCGGCCGTCGCGATGCCGTGCACGCGCGCGATCACCGGCACGGACAGGCGCTGGATCGACAGCATCATCGCGCCGCAGCGCTCGAACAGCCGCTGGTAGTAGCCGAGCGAGGGTTCGGCGCGCATTTCCTTCAGGTCGTGGCCCGCGCAGAAGGCCTTGCCCGCTGCCGCGATGACGACGGCGCGCACCGTGTCGTCGGCCGCAATGTCAGCGAGCGCCTGTTCGAGCGCGCCCAGCATGCCTTCGGAGAGGGCGTTGAACGAGGCCGGGCGGTTCAGCGTCAGCGTGGCCACGCCGCGCGCATCGCGTGTCGCCAGCACGAAGGGAGAAGTCGCGTCATTCATGTCCTGGGCCCTCGTCAATCAGTCAGTAGGTCAATTCGAGCACCGTCACGTGCTGCTGCGCCGCCGGCCAGGTCAGGCCGGTGATGCGCTCCGCGTTGAATTCGCCGGTCACCGCGCGCTGCGGTTGTGCGGCGGCCACCCGCAAGCGCGAACTCGACACGCCGGAGCCCTTGGGCGGCACGCCGGGCGGCGGGCTCTGGCCGTCGAAGCGCATGGTGTCGCGCTCTGCATCGAAGTAGCCGCGCGGCCGCGTGAAGACGACCACCGCCTGGGCGCTGCCATCGGCCGGCGTGAGGCGTTCGGGCCGCAGGTTCACGACGCGGCTGCTGCGCGGAAACGGACTGCGGTAGATGTGCGTGATGCCGTAGCCGGGTGCGCTGAGCACGAACTCGTAGGCCGTGTCGCCGCGCGCATTGAACGGACCCCAGCGGCCATCGGCGCCGATGCTCTTGCTGTGCACCGCATCGCCGCGCCGTGCGCCCGTGGCCGGATCCACCGCGTAGACGGTGACCTGCCCGCCATTGAGCGAAAGGTTCTCCGCGCCCACCGCCCGGCCGTCGAGCACGACGCTCGCCTCGGGCGCCACCGCCGTGCTGCGCGGCGCTTCGCCGGTCAGGAACTGCCAGGTCGCCGCGAATGCCGCGGGCGAGAACGAGGTTTCCCGGTGGTCCACGCGCGGCAGCACCACGTTGGTTGCGCCCTTGAGCGCCGGTCCGTCGAAGCCGATGTTCGTCGGCTGGCCCGGCACCCCGATCCACACGCCATCGGGCTGGGCGTACTTGTCGTTGTTGTCCGAGCGCAAGGTGAGCCACTTCACGCCCGGCGTGACCTCCTCGCCGTTCGGCCCTTTCGGCGCGTTGAGCTGCTGCATGAAGCCCGAGAGCCCCGAGAACTCGTTGTTCTCGCGGAAGCCCTTCACGGCCCAGATGCCGTGCGCCGGATTGCCGCCCAGCACCACGTGGCTCACGACGGCCGCGCCGCCGCCGTTCTGCACGTAGTTGCGGATCGTGTTGCCGCCGCGCGAATTGCCGATCAGCACCACCTTGCCGGCGCCCGTGGCCTTCAGCACCTTGTCGACCTCGGCCTTCAGGAAGAGGGCCGAATCGGCGGTCGAGCTGCGGCCCGGCTGGGCCACGGCATCGTCGTCGCGTGCCAGCGGGTAGGGCTGGTCGAGCGCAAAGAGCCGGTCGCGCGGCCAGCCGTTCGACTCGAAGCGCCAGATCGTGGTCTGCCAGAGCGCAGCCGAATCGCCATTGCCGTGCATGAAGACGATCGGCGGGCGTTCGGTGTACGAAGGCGAGGGGGCGGTGGCGCAGGCGGTCAGCATGGCGGTCGATGCGAGTCCGAGGGCCAGCAGGGTGCGGCGTGATGGCATGTGATGTGTGTTCCTGGCGAGGTTCCAGTAAGAACGCCCGCCGGCGCAAGGCGGGCGGGCGTTGGATGCTATGGGAAAAACTCCGTCAGGCGAAGACGCCGGCCGTGTCCTGCATGCGCGCCGACACTTCGCCCAGGTGGTGCAGTGTGTCGCCGAAGGTCATTTCGAGCTGCGTGAGCTTGCGGAAATAGTGGCTGCCGATGTATTCGTCGGTCACGCCGATGCCGCCATGCAGCTGCACCGAATTCGCGGCGACAAAACGCATCGACACGCCCAGCTGGTACTTGGCGCGTGCCAGCGCCTGGCGCCGCTCCTCGGCGGGCGCATTGAGCTTGAGCGTGGCGTAGTAGCTCATCGAGCGCGCGAGCTCGAGCTGCATCTTCATGTCGGCCACGCGGTGGCGCAGCGCCTGGAAGGTGGAGATGGTCACGCCGAACTGCTTGCGCTGGTTCATGTAGTCGACGGTGAGGGCCAGGGTCTTGTCCATCACGCCGACCGCTTCGGCGCAGGTGGCGGCAATGCCGACGTCCACCGCATATTCGAGCGCGGCCAGGCCGTCGGCCGTGACCAGCGTGGCGTCTGCCTTGTCGAACACCACCTCGGCCGCGCGGCCGCCGTCCTGCGTTCCGTAGCCGCGGGCCTCGACGCCGCTCGCGCTGCGTTCGACCAGGAAGAGGGCGATCCTGCCGTCGGCCTTGGCCGGCACCAGGTAGGCGTCGGCCTCGTCGCCCACGGGCACCACGCTCTTGGCACCGGTCAGCGACCAGCCGTCGCCGGCCTTGGCCGCATGGGCCTCGCACACGTCGAGGCGATAGCGCGACTTGCGTTCCTGATGAGCCAGCACCACGATGGCCTGGCCGCCGGCGATGCGCGGCAGCCAGTTGTCCTTGGTGTCGGCACCGGCGTAGCCGCCCAGCACGGCGCCGGCGATCAGCGTCTGCGCAAAGGGCTCCAGCACGATGCCGCGGCCCAGCTCTTCCATCACCACCATGCCGGCCACCGGACCCATGCCCAGGCCGCCGTCGTCCTCGGCGATGTAGAGGCCGCCCAGGCCGAGCTCGGCCAGTTCGTCCCAGGCCTCGCGCGAGAAGCCGCCGTGGGCCTCGATGCTGCGGCGGCGTTCGAAGTCATAGCCCTTGTCGACCCACTTGCGAACGGCGTCGCGCAGTTGTTCCTGGTCGTCGGTGAAATTGAAATCCATGTTCTTGTCTCCTCAGCCCAGCACCGTCTGGGCGACGATGTTGCGTTGCACTTCGTTCGAGCCGCCGTAGATGGTGGTCTTGCGCATGTTGAAGAAGGTCGATGCAAGCGGCGCGAGCGCCGGGTTGCCGCCCGGGAAGTTGCCCTGCCAGCCGGCTTCCATCGCTTCGCGGATGAGCGGCAGCGAATAGGCGCCGCCGGCCAGCATCATCAGTTCGCTGTAGCGCTGCTGGATCTCGCTGCCGCGGATCTTGAGCAGGCCCGCGACATCGAGCGAATTCTTGCCCGAGGTGGCGGCCGAAAGCACGCGCAGCACCATCATCTCGAGCGCGACGATGTCGACCTCCAGCTTGGCGATCTCGTCGCGGAAGCGCTGGTCGTCGTAGACGCCTTCGCTCTTGGCGATGCGCTTCAGGCGCTCGAGCTCGCGCTTGGCGCGGTTCACGTCGGCGATGTTGGTGCGCTCATGCGAGAGCAGGTGCTTGGCGTAGGTCCAGCCCTTGTTCTCCTCGCCGATCAGGTTCTCGGCCGGCACCTCGACGTTGTCGAAGAACACCTCGTTCACTTCATGGCTGCCGTCCAGCAGCTTGATCGGCCGCACCGTGACGCCGGGCGACTTCATGTCGAGCAGCAGAAAGCTGATGCCGGTCTGGGGCTTGCCCTCGTTGCTGGTGCGCACGAGGTTGAACATCCAGTCGCCATGCTGGCCGAGGGTGGTCCAGGTCTTCTGGCCGTTGACGATGTACTTGTCGCCGTGGCGCTCTGCCTTGGTCTTGACCGAGGCCAGGTCGGAGCCCGAGCCGGGCTCGCTGTAGCCCTGGCTCCACCAGACCTCGCCGCTCGCGATGCCGGGAAGAAAGCGCTTCTGCTGCTCGGCATTGCCGAAGGCCATGATCACCGGGGCGACCATCACGGGGCCGAACGGGATGATGCGCGGCGCGCCGGCCAGCGCGGTTTCTTCCTCGAACAGGTGGCGCTGGATGGCGGTCCAGCCCGGGCCGCCGAATTCCTTCGGCCAGCCGTAGCCGAGCCAGCCCTTCTTGCCAAGAATCTTGGCCCAGCCCTGCAAATCGTCGCGCGTCAGCTCGAGCGCGTTGTGCACCTTGTGCGAAATTTCTTGGGGAAGGTTTTCTCTGACCCAGGCGCGAATTTCTTCGCGGAACTGCTGTTCTTCGGGCGTGAAGCTCAAATCCATGCGTGCCTCGCTGTGTTGATCGGTCCGCCGCCGTCGCGGCTGCGGCGGCATGTCTCCGGAGCTTCGAGTTTTAGCACGGTCGTGCTGTGAATCGGTGTCCGCGCGGCGACAACGCGGGCGGAGCACAGATAATCCCGGCCTCCCATGAAGAACATCGTGATCCTGATTTCCGGCGGCGGCTCCAACATGGCGGCCATCGTGCGCGCCGCCGAGCGCGACCGCTGGCCCGAGCGCTTCGGCGCGCGCATTGCCGCGGTCGTCAGCAACAAGGCCGACGCAGGGGGGCTTGCCGTCGCCAGGGCCCACGGCATCGCAACCGCCGTGGTCCCGCACAAGGACTTCGCGACGCGCGAGGCCTTCGACGAGGCGCTGGCGAAGGCGGTCGACGCGCATTCGCCGGCGCTGGTGGTGCTGGCGGGCTTCATGCGCATCCTGACGCCGGGCTTCGTCGGGCGCTACGCCGGCCGCCTGATCAACATCCATCCCTCCTTGCTGCCGGCCTTTGCGGGGCTGAACACGCACCAGCGGGCCATCGATGCCGGCTGCAAGGTGGCGGGCGTCACGGTGCACCAGGTCACGACCGAACTCGACCACGGTCCGATCCTGGATCAGGCGGTGGTGCCGGTGCTGCCGGACGACACGGCCGCCACGCTGGCCGGCCGGGTGCTCGCGCAGGAGCATCAGTTGTATCCACGCGCCATTGCCGCGTGGCTTGCAGATACATCAAGTCACACGTCTTAAATTTGTTTATATTCGCGGGTTTTCGGGAGCACGAATGAAAACCCAATCGCTACTGTCCGCGGTCGCCGGCGCTGTCCTGTTGTCGGCCTGCGCCGCGCCAGCCCCCGCACCAACCCCTGCATCCGCATCCGCTGCACCGCCCGAGCCGGTGTTCCAGTGCAATGCGGACGGCGCGCGCTTCGCCGTCGGCCAGCCGCTGTCGCCCCAGCTCGAGGCCGCCGCCCGCGTACGCGCCGGTGCGGGCACGGTGCGTGCGCTGAAGCCCGGCGAGGCAGTGACGATGGAACTCAACGGCGGGCGCCTGAACCTCGACGTGGATGCACGCGGCCGCGTGACGGACGTCCGCTGCGGCTGAGGCGCACTGGGGCCGGCGCTGTCGTCGAATACCTGGTGTTCTAGATCGGCGCGAAGCGCGGTTGGATGACGCCGTCGATCTCCACCGTGCCCTCGAACATCGCAGCCGGGCGGACCCACAGCCCTTTCGCACCATAGAGCGCGCGGTACAGCGTCATCGGCTCCAGCGTTTCGCTGTGGCGCACGGTGCCCAGCACCTCGTATTCGCCGCCCTTGTAGTGCCGATAGCGGCCGGGGGGCGTCTCGATCAGGGGTGGCAGGTCGTTGTCGTCGTTCATGTTCTTGCTGGCCTTTCAATGGGAGGCTGGTGGAGGAAAGTCGGATGGATCGCGCTGATTTTGTTCACCTCGTCAGGCTGAGCGAGCATGCCAGCGCGGACGACAGCGCGCGCTACCGGCGCGGCGTCGCGGCTTTTGCGGCGCTCGGCTATCTCTGGGTGCTGGCTTGCCTTGCGCTTTCGGTCGGCATCATCGCCTGGGTCGCGCTGGCGGCCGGACGCGGGCGTTTCAGCTTCACGCGCGGCTGGCTGCTGCTGTTCGCCCTGGGCCTGCTCTGGGCCACGCTGCGCGCGCTCTGGGTCCGGTTCGACGAGCCTGAAGGGCGCGAGCTTTCGCGCGCCGATGCGCCCGCGCTGTTCGAGGCGCTCGAGCGCATCCGCAAGAAGATCAAGGGGCCGCCGGTCCACCGCGTCTATCTCGACGACGAGTTCAATGCCAGCATCCGGCAGGTACCGCGCTTCGGGCTGTTCGGCGGGGCGGTCAACTCCCTGAGCATCGGGCTGCCGCTGCTCATGATGCTGGACCGGCGGCGGCTGCTGTCGGTGCTCGCCCATGAATACGGGCACCTGCGCGGCAACCACGGCAAGCTCAGTGCCTGGATCTACCGCACGCGGCTTTCATGGCTGAAGCTGGACGCCAGCCTGCAGCGCGACGAAGGCGTGATGGCGCTGGTGTCGCAAGCCTTCTTCCGCTGGTACTTTCCGCGTTTCGCGGCCCGCACCTTCGCGCTTGCGCGGCAGGACGAATACGAAGCCGACCGCATCTCCGGCCGGCTGCTGGGCACGCCCGTGGCCGCGGCCGCCTTGACCGAGATCGCCATCAAGGCCCGCTGGTATGCCGACGAGTTCTGGGCCTCGCACTGGGCGCGCGCCGAACGCGAGCCGCAGCCGCCCGGTCCCTTCGAGGCCCTGAGCCAGCGCGCCGCCACGCCGCCGGACGCCGAATTCGCGCGCCAGGCCCTGCGCGAAGCCATGCGACGCGTGAGCGACCTGGAAGACACCCATCCCGTGCTGCGCGACCGGCTCGAGGCGCTCGGCCAGAAGGCCGTGGTGCCGCCCTGGTCGGTCGAACCCGCGCTGGGCATGCTGGCCGACAGCGCCAAGTGGATCGCGCATTTCGACAACCAGTGGCGCCGCGCCCATGCCGGCGACTGGAAGCAGCACCACGCGCATCGCTCGCGCATCCGCGAGCGCGTCGAGCTGCTCGCGGCGCGGGGCGAGCGCAACACGCCCGACGAGCTGGTGGAGTGGGCGGATGCCGAACGCCGGCTCGATCCGGCCGCCCCGGTGCGTGTCCGCTATGAGCGCGCACTCCAGATCGCGCCCGAGCACGCCGGCGCGCTGCGCGGACTGGCCCAGATGCTGCCCCTGCGCGACCGCGCGGCGCGCCTGGCGGTGCTCGAGCGCCTGTACGGCTCCAGCGCGGCGAGCCGCTGGTGGGCCGCGAAAAGTGCCGTGGCCGCGCTCGAGGACCCCGATGCGGGCGCGCACGACGAGGACGCGCTCAAGCTGTGGCGCGGCCGCCTCAAGGAGGCCGAGGAAGCCGAAGCCCGCGCCTGGGAAGAGATCACCGAGACGCCTTTCTTCAGCCAGATCGCCCGGCACGACCTGGGCGACCACGAACTGGGCGAGCTGCGGGCCGACCTCGCGCGCTGCCTGCCCGTTTCGCGGGCCTGGCTGGTGCGCAAGATCCTGCGCGAATTCCCGTGGCGCCGGGCCTACGTCGTGTTCGTCGAGTTGCCGGGGCTGGACGACGACGACCGCTGGCAGCTCTGCCGCCAGCTCGAACACACGCTGAGCCTGCCGGGCGCGGCGCTGGTGCTCTGGGCCGGCCATTCGCCGACGCTGGAGGAGATCGAGCGGCAGGCTTTCGGGGCGATCTGGACGCGCACCGCGTAGCGGGCCGCCCGGCTGAGACAATCGGGGCATGCACCCCAAAGCCCTGTTGGAGGCCACCGCCGATCTGGTCGGCCTTGTCCTGAAATTCGATCACCCGGCCGACCAGGTCGTTTCGCGCTTTTTCCGCGACCACCGCGAGTTCGGCCCGCGCGAGCGCGCCACGCTTGCCGAAACCGTCTACACCGTGCTGCGCAAGAAGCTGCTGTTCGACCACCTCTCGCCCTCGGGCAGCGGCTCGAAGGAGCGCCGCATGGCGATCCTGGGCTTTCACGGCCCGCGCGACTTCCTCAAGAGCGCCCTCAACGACACCGAAAAGCGCTGGCTCGACAACTGCGACGCCGTCAAGCCGGACGATCTGCTCGAACGCCATCGCCACAACCTGCCCGAATGGCTGGTGGGGCCGCTCAAGGCCCAGCTGGGCGACGGTTTCTGGGCGCTGGTCGAAAGCCTGCAGCAGCCCGCGCCGCTCGATCTCCGCGTCAATGCGCTGACCGACAAGCGCGCCGAAGTCAAGGCGGAGCTTGCGAAAGCTGCTATCAAATCGGAAGCAACGCCGTTCTCGCCCTGGGGCCTGCGGATCGACGGCAAGCCCGCGCTGACCAAACTGGACGCCTTCGCCCGCGGCGCCGTCGAGGTGCAGGACGAGGGTTCCCAACTGCTCGCGCTGCTGCTGGATGCCAAGCGGGGCGAGATGGTGGTCGATTTTTGCGCCGGTGCCGGCGGCAAGACGCTGGCCATCGGCGCGACCATGCGCAACACCGGCCGGCTCTACGCCTTCGACACCTCGGCCCACCGGCTCGACGCGCTCAAGCCGCGGCTCGCGCGCAGCAAGCTGTCGAACGTGCATCCGGCCGCCATCGCGCACGAGCGGGACGACCGCATCAAGCGCTTGGCCGGCAAGATCGACCGCGTGCTGGTGGACGCACCCTGCTCGGGCCTGGGCACGCTGCGCCGCAATCCGGACCTGAAATGGCGCCAGTCGCCCCAATCGGTCGAGGAACTGACGGTCAAGCAGGCCGCCATCCTGCAAAGCGCGGCGCGCCTGCTGAAATCGGGCGGACGGCTGGTCTATGCCACCTGCAGCGTGCTGCCCGAGGAAAACGAGGCCATTGCCGAGGCTTTCAGCGCCGCCAACCCCGATTTCGTGCCCCAGGACGCCGCGGAACTGCTGCAGGGGCTCAAGGTGGAGGGTTTCGAGGCGCTCTGCGCAGGCGGAGCGGACGGGCGGCGCTATCTGCGGCTGTGGCCGCACCGCCACGCCACGGACGGTTTCTTTGCCGCGGTGTGGAACCGCAAATAGGCACGGCACTCCAAATTAGGGTAAATCTGCGCCTTCAAGGAAGGGCAAAGGGCCTCATTTTGGCCCTGCCGCCTTAAAATCGCGGGTTAACTGAAAGGCTGCACCTTCGTGTGGCCATGGAGCACTTAATTCAATGTTGATTCCTGACTCTGCCGTTTTGAGCGCGGCCATCGACTGGCTCGGACACGGCTTGTGGGACCTCACATGGTGGCAAGTCGTGCTGTACACGCTCGTCACCACGCACATCACGATCGCTGCGGTCACGATCTTCCTGCACCGCACGCAGACGCACCGGGCCATGGATCTGGGCCCGATCCCCTCGCATTTCTTCCGCTTCTGGCTGTGGCTCGGCACCGGCATGGTGACCAAGGAATGGGTGGCCATCCACCGCAAGCACCACGCCAAGTGCGAAACCGAAGAAGACCCGCACAGCCCGCAGGTCAAGGGCATCGACGAAGTCCTGTGGCGCGGCGCCGAGCTGTATCGCGCCGAGTCGAAGAACAAGGAAACGATGGAGCGCTACGGCCACGGCACGCCCGACGACTGGCTCGAGCGCAACCTGTACACCCGCTACAGCTGGCAGGGCGTGGGCCTCATGCTGGTCATCAACCTGGCGCTGTTCGGCGCGCTCGGCCTCACGGTCTGGGCCGTGCAGATGCTGTGGATCCCGATCACCGCGGCCGGCATCATCAACGGCATCGGCCACTACTGGGGCTACCGCAACTTCGAGGCGCCGGACGCCAGCCGCAATGTCTCGCCCTGGGGCCTGATCATCGGTGGCGAAGAGCTGCACAACAACCACCACACGTATCCCACCTCGGCCAAGTTCTCGGTCAAGAAGTACGAATTCGACATCGGCTGGGTCTACATCCAGATGATGCAGAAGATCGGCTGGGCCAAGGTCAAGAAGGTGCCGCCGAAGATGCTGATGGGCGACATCCAGCCCGTGGCCAACGAGAAGACGCTCGAGGCCGTCATTGCCAACCGCTATGAAGTCATGGCCGGCTATGCCCGCGAGATGCGCCGCGTCACCAAGGCCGAACTGGCTGCGCTCAAGACCAAGGGCGGCGACATTTCGGTGCTCAAGGCGGCCAAGAACTGGCTGCATCGCGACGACGACAAGGTGCCCGCATCGGCCCGCTCGCACCTCGTGCAGGCGCGCGCTGCCCACCCGGTGATCGACAAGATGGTCACCATGCGCGAAGAGCTGCGCCAGCTCTGGCTCAACACCTCGCAGTCGCGCGAGCAGCTGGCGGCCGACCTGGCGGCCTGGTGCCACCGCGCGGAGGCCAGCGGCATCGCCGGCCTGCGCGAGTTCTCGACCCGCTTGCGCGCTGCACGCGCCTGATCAGGCGGGCGTTCGCGCCCATCAAGAAGCCGGCCCATGGGCCGGCTTTTTTGTTTGTGCCTGCCGCACCCCGCGCTGCGCGTGATTCGACAGGCAACAAAAAACCCGCTGGGTGAGCAGCGGGTTTTTCGTGGGGGAAACCGGGGCCGAATTACTTCAGCTTGATTTCCTTGTATTCGACGTGCTTGCGTGCCTTGGGGTCGAACTTCATGATCGACATCTTTTCAGGCATCGTCTTCTTGTTCTTGCTGGTCGTGTAGAAGTGGCCGGTACCCGCGGTGGATTCCAGCTTGATCTTTTCGCGTCCGCCTTTGCTCGTTGCCATGATTCAGCTCCTTAAGCTTGGCCGCGTGCACGCAGGTCTGCGAGCACGGCGTCGATGCCGTTCTTGTCGATCAGGCGCAGTGCGGCGCTCGAAACACGCAGGCGAACCCAGCGGTTTTCAGTCTCGACCCAGAAACGGCGGTATTGCAGGTTCGGCAGGAACCGGCGCTTGGTTTTGTTGTTGGCGTGGGAAACGTTGTTTCCGACCATCGGGCCTTTGCCCGTTACGTCGCATACGCGTGCCATGAGGACACTCTTTCTTGAACAGCTGGCACCGGCGCAATCGTGGCGATTGCAGGTGTTTTGCAGCTTGACCTCGCCAGAAAACGGGTGGCGGTACCCCGGCTTTGCCTGGATTCTCGGCCCCGGTTGAAAGGGGCTATTTCGGCAAAGCCTTGGATTATAGCCCTTTTGGGGCTGCCCGCTTAAAGCGTGCCGTCCTGCTCGAGGAAGCGCTGGGCGTCCAGCGCGGCCATGCAGCCGGTGCCGGCGCTCGTGATGGCTTGGCGGTACACGTTGTCCTGCACGTCGCCGGCGGCAAAGACGCCCGGAATGCTGGTCATCGTGGCAAAGCCCTGCAGGCCCGAGCGGGTCAGGATGTAGTTGTCCTTCATTTCCAGCTGGCCCTGGAAGATGTCGGTGTTGGGGTGGTGGCCGATCGCGATGAAGCAGCCCTTGAGGTCGATCTGCTCGGTGGCGCCGCTTTGCGTGTTCTTGATGCGGATGCCCGTCACGCCCGTGTCGTCGCCCAGCACCTGGTCGAGTTCGTTGTGCAGCTTCAGGACGATCTTGCCTTCGGCGACCTTCTCCATGAGCTTGTCGATCAGGATGGGCTCGGCGCGGAACTTGTCGCGGCGGTGCACCAGCGTGACCTTGTTCGCGATGTTGGCCAGGTACAGGGCTTCCTCGACGGCGGTGTTGCCGCCGCCGATCACGCACACTTCCTGCTCGCGGTAGAAGAAGCCGTCACAGGTGGCGCAGGCCGAGACGCCGCGGCCCATGAATTTCTGTTCCGAGTCGATCCCCAGGTACTTGGCGGAAGCACCCGTGGCAATGATCAGCGAATCGCAGGTGTAGGTGCCACTGTCGCCGGTCAGCGTGAACGGGCGCTTGCCGAGGTCGACCTTGTTGATGTGGTCGAAGACGATCTGCGTCTTGAAGCGCTCTGCGTGCTCGAGAAAACGCTGCATGAGCTCGGGGCCCTGCACGCCATGCACGTCCGCGGGCCAGTTGTCGACCTCGGTGGTCGTCATCAATTGGCCGCCCTGGGCAATGCCCGTGATGAGCAGCGGCTGGAGGTTTGCGCGGGCTGCGTAGACGGCGGCGGTGTAGCCGGCCGGGCCGGAGCCCAGAATCAAGACCTTGGCGTGTTGGGGAGCGGACATGAGTGGAAAACCTAGGATTTGCGCTGCTTCAGCGTGTACATTTTCAGGGTGGTAGCGATATATGTGGAGTATCACCGCTCGGTTCAACACCGGGTGCACGGTGTTTTCAATGCGCGCGATTGTAGTAATCCATCGGGCCCACGATGGACGAGCTTGCGCACGCCGTATCAGGGATTGATAAATGTCGATGCTGTCCAATCTTGAGTTGCTGCGGCGCGTTCCGCTGTTTGCCTCGCTCACGTCCTCGCAGTCTGCAAGCATTGCGGATGCGATCATCAAGAAGCGCTTCAAGCGGGCCGAAGTCGTTGTCGAGCAGGGCAAGAAATCGGACGCGCTCTACATCATCCTGACCGGACGCGCGCGCGTGACGAGCGCCGACAACCGCGGGCGCGAGGTGATCCTTGCCACCTTGCATCCCGGCGACTACATCGGCGAGATGAGCCTGATCGACGACGAGCCCCATTCGGCCACGGTGCGCACCGAGATCCAGTGCGACGTACTCATGCTGGACCGGGACGCCTTCGCACGCTGCCTGCCCGAGAACTCCTCGATGGCCTACAACATCATGCGCGGCCTGGTGCAGCGCCTGCGCCATGCCGACCGCAAGATCGAGTCGCTTGCGCTGATGGACGTCTATGGGCGCGTGGCGCGCTCGCTGCTCGAGTTCGCGATCGACGATGGGGCAGGCAACCTGAAGGTGCGCGACAAGATCTCGCGCCAGGATCTCGCGAAAATGGTGGGCGCCTCGCGCGAAATGGTGAGCCGCGTGATGAAGGATCTCGAGGAGCGCGGATTTGTCCAGACCCAGGACGACGGCTCCATGATCGTCAAGGACCGGCTCTTGTCCCTGGCTTGAGCCGCCGGGTCCGGCGCTTCAGGCGGCCGCACCCTTTTGTTGTAGTGTTCAGGCATCCAGCCGCCGTTTCGAAGGATTGGGTGCCGCGTTTTTCATGACCTATTCGCTCAATACACTTCAATCTTCTTCTGCCGCCGAGGGGCAGCCGGTGCGCCTGCGCGCCATGCGCTTCGCCCACGAGATCACGCTGGTGGCGGGCTTTGCGGGGCTCTTGTTCTGGCTGCTGGCCATGCTGAGCTTCACGCCCTCCGATGCGGCCTGGTCGACCTCCGGCACCGGCGGCGAGATCAAGAACTGGGGCGGCCGCATCGGCGCCTGGCTGGCCGACGGCAGCTATTTCCTGGCCGGCTATTCGGTCTGGTGGTGCCTCGCGGCGGGCCTGCGGGCATGGCTTTCGTCGCTGGCCAACTGGCTGCGCGGCGGCGAGGCCGCGCCGGCCGAGCAGCCGGTGCGCGGGCGCTTCAACCGCAGCCGCCTGGCGTTCTGGTTCGGCCTGGTGCTGCTGCTGTGCGCGAGCGTGGTGCTCGAATGGTCGCGCCTGTACCGGCTCGAGTCCCACCTGCCGGGTTCGGGCGGCGGTGTGCTGGGCTACCTGGTGGGGCCCGCAAGCGTGCGCTGGATGGGCTTTACCGGATCGGCGCTGGTGGCCATCGCTGCCGGCGTGATCGGCTCGGCGCTGGTGTTTCGTTTCTCATGGAGCCAGATCGCCGAGCGCATCGGCGCGCGGGCCTATTCGCTGTTCGAGTCGCGCCGCGAAAAGCGCGAGATGGCGGCCGACATCGCCATGGGCAAGCAGGCCGCCCGCGAGCGTGCCGAGGCCGAAGACCTGCCGTTCTCGCGTGCAGCGGACGGTGGCGAGCCGGCGGATTTCGACGGCGACGAAGAACTGCGCATCGAGCCGCGCCCGAAGCGCCGCGCGGCGTCGCCGCCGGTGCAGATCGAGCCCGCGATGACCGAGGTGCCCAGGAGCGACCGCGTCGTCAAGGAGCGCCAGAAGCCGCTCTTCAAGGAACTGCCCGACAGCAAGCTGCCGCAGGTCGACCTGCTCGACGCGGCGCAGGCGCGCCAGGAAACGGTCTCGGCCGACACGCTCGAGATGACCTCGCGCATGATCGAGAAGAAGCTCAAGGACTTCGGCGTCGAAGTGCATGTGGTGCTGGCTTCGCCGGGCCCGGTGATCACGCGCTACGAGATCGAGCCGGCCACCGGCGTCAAGGGCTCGCAGATCGTCGGCCTGGCCAAGGACCTGGCGCGTTCGCTCTCGCTGGTGTCGATCCGCGTGGTCGAAACCATCCCGGGCAAGAACTACATGGCGCTCGAGCTGCCGAACGCCAAGCGCCAGTCGATCAAGCTCAGCGAGATCCTCGGCTCGCAGGTCTACAACGAAGGCAAGTCCTTCCTGACGATGGGCCTGGGCAAGGACATCATCGGCAACCCCGTGGTGGCCGACCTGGCAAAGATGCCGCACGTGCTGGTGGCCGGTACCACCGGTTCGGGCAAGTCGGTGGGCATCAACGCGATGATCCTCTCGCTGCTCTACAAGGCCGAGGCACGCGACGTCCGCCTGCTCATGATCGACCCGAAGATGCTCGAAATGTCGGTCTACGAAGGCATTCCGCACCTGCTGGCGCCCGTGGTCACCGACATGCGGCAGGCCGCGCACGGCCTGAACTGGTGCGTGGCCGAGATGGAGCGCCGCTACAAGCTCATGAGCAAGCTCGGCGTGCGCAACCTGGCCGGCTACAACACCAAGATCGACGAAGCCAAGGCGCGCGAGGAGTTCATCTACAACCCCTTCAGCCTCACGCCCGACGATCCCGAGCCGCTCAAGCGCGAGCCGCACATCGTGGTGGTGATCGACGAACTCGCCGACCTGATGATGGTGGTGGGCAAGAAGATCGAAGAGCTCATCGCCCGCCTTGCGCAGAAGGCGCGCGCCGCCGGCATCCACCTGATCCTGGCCACGCAGCGGCCCAGCGTCGACGTGATCACCGGCCTCATCAAGGCCAACATTCCCACGCGCATCGCGTTCCAGGTGTCGAGCAAGATCGACAGCCGCACCATCCTCGACCAGATGGGCGCCGAGGCGCTGCTGGGCATGGGCGACATGCTCTACATGCCGAGCGGCACGGGCCTTCCGATCCGCGTGCACGGCGCGTTCGTGAGCGACGAGGAAGTGCACCGCGTGGTGGCCTACCTCAAGAGCCAGGGCGAGCCCGACTACATCGAAGGCGTGCTCGAAGGCGGCACGGTCGACGGTGACGGCGACATGCTGGGCGAGGGCGGCGACGCCGAGAAGGACCCGATGTACGACCAGGCGGTCGAAGTGGTGCTGAAGAACCGCAAGGCCAGCATCTCGCTGGTGCAGCGCCACCTGAAGATCGGCTACAACCGCGCGGCGCGGCTGGTGGAAGACATGGAGAAGGCGGGCCTGGTCAGCGCCATGAGCGGCAGCGGCCAGCGCGAGATCCTGGTGCCGGCGCGCGCCGAATAGCCGGCCCATGCCTGCGCACCTGGGCGTTACCCACTGACAGCCACGTTGCAAAAGCTGCAATAACGTTGCAAAACTTCATGAAGCCCCGCACATGGCGCAACGCGCAGCGGGGTATGGTCCTGTCAACGCCATCGCTTTTTCCGAGGAACCCCAATTGAAAATTCGCCATTGGCTGTTGATCGGCCTCCTGTGTTCCGCCAACGCCTGGGCCGGCGGCCTTGAAAGCCTCGAGGCCTTCGTGAAGACGGTCAAGTCGGGCCGCGCCGAGTTCACCCAGACCGTGACGGCGCCGCCGCGCGAAGGCCAGCCTGGCCGCACCAAGACCTCCACCGGCACCTTCGAATTCCAGCGGCCCGGCAAGTTCAAGTTCGACTACCAGAAGCCCTTCGCCCAGAGCATCGTGGCCGACGGCAAGACGCTGTGGCTCTACGACGCCGACCTGAACCAGGTCACGCAGCGCGCCCAGTCGCAGGCGCTGGGCTCGACGCCCGCCGCGCTGATTGCCGCGGCACCCGACCTGCGCGCGCTGCAGGCCGACTTCACGCTCGAGGCCGCGCCCGAGCGCGACGGCCTGCAGTGGGTCAAGGCCACGCCCAAGAACAAGGACGGCCAGCTGCAGAATGTGCAGGTCGGCTTCCAGGGCGACGCGCTGGCGGCGCTCGAAATCCTTGACAGCTTCGGGCAGCGCTCGGTGCTCAAGTTCAGCAAGGTGGAGGTGAATCCGGCACTGCCTGCCAGCGTGTTCGAGTTCAAGGCGCCCGCCGGCGCGGACGTCATCAAGCAATAGCCACCGGACGCACCGCAGGTTTGGCCACCAGTTCGCATCAACCCCTTGCCGAGCGCCTGCGTCCGAAGACGCTGGGCGAGGTCATCGGCCAGCAGCACCTGCTGGGGCCGGGCATGCCGCTGCGCATTGCCTTCGAATCGGGCCAGCCGCATTCGTGCATCCTCTGGGGGCCGCCCGGCACCGGCAAGACGACCATCGCGCGGCTGATGGCCGATGCCTTCGATGCGCAGTTCCTCAGCATCAGCGCGGTGCTCGGCGGCGTGAAGGACATCCGCGATGCGGTCGAACGCGCCACGGCGGCGCGCGACGGCCTGGAGCAGCGGCGCACGATCGTCTTCGTCGACGAGGTGCACCGCTTCAACAAGAGCCAGCAGGACGCGTTCCTGCCGCATGTGGAATCGGGACTCTTCACCTTCATTGGCGCCACCACCGAGAACCCCTCGTTCGAGGTCAACTCGGCCTTGCTTTCGCGTGCGGCCGTGTACGTGCTGCAACCGCTCACCGAGGCCGACCTCAAGCAGATCGTGGCCAAGGCGCAGGCCATCCAGGCAGTGCCGGGCATCGAGGACACGGCCATCGACCGGCTCGTCGCCTATGCCGACGGCGATGCGCGGCGCCTGCTCAACACGCTCGAGACGCTGGCCGTCGCGGCCCGCGCCGAGAAGCTCGGCCACATCACCGACGAATGGCTGCTGCGCGTGCTCGGCGAACGCATGCGGCGCTACGACAAGGGCGGCGAGCAGTTCTACGACACCATCAGCGCGCTGCACAAGTCGGTGCGCGGCAGCGACCCCGACGCCGCGCTCTACTGGTTCGTGCGCATGCTCGACGGCGGCGCCGATCCGCGCTACATGGCGCGCCGGCTGGTGCGCATGGCCAGCGAGGACATCGGCCTGGCCGACCCGCGCGCGCTGCGGCTCGCGCTCGACGCCGCCGAGGTGTATGAGCGCCTGGGCACGCCCGAAGGCGAACTCGCGCTGGCCGAGTGCGTGGTCTACCTGGCGATGGCGCCCAAGTCGAATGCGGTCTACACCGCCTACAACGCCGTGCGCGCGCTCATCAAGAAGGACAGCACCCGCCCGGTGCCGATGCACCTGCGCAACGCGCCCACCAAGCTCATGAAGGACCTCGACTACGGCAAGGGGTACCGCTACGCGCACGACGAGGAGGGCGGCTTTGCCGCGGGCGAGCGCTACCTGCCCGATGGCCTCGAGGGCCAGGTTTTCTACCAGCCCGTCGAGCGCGGGCTTGAAATCCGCATCGCGGAGAAGCTGCGTGAACTGCGCCGCCTGAACGGCCAGCGCGAGGAGTGATACGCCTTTTCACCATGCGCGTACGCCATGCATGACTTCACTCGCATACAGCATGGCATGAGCGGGTAAACCCCGGGCAAGGCGCACCAAATCGGCGCTGGTGGGTGCTTACAATCCCGCCCACAAATCAGCCAGCGGCACATGTTGGCTGGTTTTTTGCTTATCAAGCCAAGGTGCCAAACCGGTGCCAAGGTGGGTGAACAGCACCCCGCAACGGTGCAACAAATAGGGAACGCGTTATGGAAATATTGCTGCAGCAGATCATCAACGGTCTGGTCCTGGGCAGCATGTATGCCTTGATAGCCTTGGGCTACACCATGGTGTACGGCATCATCAACCTGATCAATTTTGCGCACGGCGAAGTGCTGATGGTGGGGGCGCTCACGAGCTGGACCATCATCGGGCTCATGAAGGAATCCATGCCCGGCACGCCCGGCTGGCTGATCCTCATCATCGCGCTGATCATCGCCTGCATCGTTGCAGCCACGCTCAACTTCGTGATCGAGAAGGTCGCCTACCGGCCGCTTCGCAACAGTCCCAAGCTCGCACCGCTCATCACGGCCATCGGCATGTCGATCCTGCTGCAGACGCTGGCCATGATCATCTGGAAGCCCACCAACAAGGCCTATCCCAACCTGCTGTCGACCACGCCCATCGAGGTGGGCGGCGCGGTGATCTCGCCCACGCAGGTCATGATCCTGAGCGTCACGGCGTTCTCGCTCGTGGTGCTGATGTGGCTGGTCAACTACACCAAGCTCGGCCGCGCGATGCGCGCCACCGCCGAGAACCCGCGCGTCGCGGCGCTGATGGGCATCCGGCCCGACATGGTCATTTCGGCCACGTTCATCATCGGTGCCGTGCTCGCGGCCATCGCGGGCGTCATGTACGCCTCCAACTACGGCATCGCGCAGCATGCGATGGGCTTCCTGCCCGGCCTCAAGGCCTTCACCGCGGCGGTGTTCGGCGGCATCGGCAACCTGGCCGGCGCGGTGGTCGGCGGCATCCTGCTCGGGTTGATCGAAGCCATCGGCTCCGGCTACATCGGCACCCTCACGGGTGGCGTGCTGGGCAGCAACTACAGCGACATCTTCGCTTTCATCGTGTTGATCGTCATGCTCACGCTGCGGCCCTCGGGCCTGCTCGGCGAGCGCGTGGCGGATCGGGCCTGAGGAGCAGCACACCATGAAGAACAGCAAGAACCTCGCGCTCTACATCCTGGGCGTCGTCGCGGTGCTCGCACTGCCGATCTTCCTGCAGAGCCAGGGCAACGCCTGGGTGCGCATTGCCGACATCGCATTGCTCTACGTGATGCTCTCGCTCGGCCTGAACATCGTCGTCGGCTACGCCGGCCTGCTCGACCTGGGCTATGTGGCCTTCTTTGCGATCGGGGCCTACCTGTTCGCGCTGATGGGCTCGTCGCACCTGTCCGACACCTTTCCGTGGTTCAAGGCCATGTTCCCGAACGGGCTGCACACCTCGCTGCTCATCGTGATACCGCTGGCGCTCGTGGTGGCCGGCATGCTGGGCGTGCTGCTCGGTGCGCCCACGCTCAAGCTGCGCGGCGACTACCTGGCCATCGTGACGCTCGGCTTCGGCGAGATCATCCGGGTGTTCCTGAACAACCTCGACCAGCCGATCAACATCACCAACGGCCCGAAGGGCATCACCGCCATCGACTCCGTCAAGTTCTGGGGGCTCGACCTCGGCAAGGCATGGAAGTTCGACGGCTTCTCGATCTCCTCGGTCACGCTCTACTACTACCTGTTCCTTGCGCTGGTGGTGGCCACGATCATCATCTCGCACCGCCTGCAGATGTCGCGCATCGGGCGCGCCTGGATGGCGATCCGCGAAGACGAGATCGCCGCCAAGGCCATGGGCATCAACACCCGCAACATGAAGCTGCTGGCCTTCGGCATGGGCGCGAGCTTCGGCGGCGTGTCGGGCGCCATGTTCGCGGCCTTCCAGGGTTTTGTCTCGCCGGAGTCGTTCAGCCTCATGGAGTCGGTGATGATCGTTGCCATGGTGGTGCTGGGCGGCATCGGCCACCTGCCGGGCGTGATCCTCGGCGCCGTGCTGCTGGCTGCGCTGCCCGAGGTGCTGCGCTACGTGGCCGGCCCGCTGCAGGCCATGACCGACGGCCGCCTCGACGCGTCCATCCTGCGCCAGCTCTTCATTGCGCTGGCCATGATCATCATCATGCTGGTGCGCCCGCGCGGCCTCTGGCCTTCGCCCGAGCACGGCAAGACATTGCAGCGCAAGGGGGCCGCTGCCCCCGGCGCACCGGTGGCGCCGGGGTCGCTGCAGACCCATGCGCCGGGCATCGAGACGCCGGCCGACGAACTGCCGGGTGCGGCCTCGCGCCCCATGTCGATCAATCCGTGAGCCGAAGGAGAAAATCAACATGACGACAGACACCATCCTCGACGTTCGCGGCATCTCCAAGCGCTTCGGCGGCCTGCAGGCGCTTTCCGACGTCGGCATCACCATCAAGCGCGGCCAGGTCTATGGCCTCATCGGCCCCAACGGCGCCGGCAAGACCACCTTCTTCAACGTGATCACCGGGCTCTACACGCCCGACAGCGGCAGTTTCGAGCTGGCCGGCAAGCCCTACCAGCCCACGGCCGTGCACGAAGTGGCCAAGGCCGGCATTGCGCGCACCTTCCAGAACATCCGCCTGTTCTCCGAAATGACGGCCCTCGAGAACGTCATGGTGGGGCGGCACATCCGCACGCATTCGGGCGTGTTCGGCGCGATGCTGCGCACCGGCAGCTTCAAGGCCGAGGAAAAAGCCATCGCCGACCGCGCGCACGAGCTGCTCGAGTACGTGGGCATCGGCAAGTTCGCCGACTACAAGGCGCGCACGCTGTCGTACGGCGACCAGCGCCGGCTCGAGATTGCGCGCGCACTGGCCACCGACCCGCAGCTCATCGCACTCGACGAGCCCGCCGCCGGCATGAACTCGACCGAGAAGGTGCTGCTGCGCGAACTGATCGACCGCATCCGCAAGGACGACCGCACCATTCTCATCATCGAACACGACGTCAAGCTCATCATGGGCCTGTGCGACCGCGTCACCGTGCTCGACTACGGCAAGCAGATCGCCGAAGGCACGCCCTACGACGTGCAGAAGAACGAAAAGGTGATCGAGGCCTACCTCGGCACCGGAGGACACTGAAATGGCGACGACGACGATGACGAGCGCAGAAGAAACAACAACGACGGCAACGGCAACTGCAACCCCGCGCAAGACCGCGGCCAACGCCCCTGGCAAGACGCTGCTCAAGGTCAGCGGCCTCAAGGTCGGCTACGGCGGCATCCAGGCGGTGAAGGGCGTGGACTTCGAGGTCCACGAAGGCGAACTGGTGTCGCTGATCGGCTCCAACGGCGCCGGCAAGACCACCACCATGAAGGCGATCACCGGCACATTGCCGGCGGGTGCCGGCACCATCGAATTCCTGGGCCGCAACATCAAGGGGCGCGGCGCCTGGGACCTGGTGGGCGAGGGCCTCGTGATGGTGCCCGAAGGCCGCGGCGTGTTCACGCGCATGACGATCACCGAGAACCTGCAGATCGGTGCCTACATCCGCAAGGACAAGGCCGAGATCGCGAGCGACATGGAGCGCGTGTTCGTGACCTTCCCGCGGCTGCGCGAGCGCAAGGACCAGCTCGCGGGCACCATGTCGGGCGGCGAACAGCAGATGCTGGCCATGGGCCGCGCACTCATGGCGCGCCCCAAGGTGCTGCTGCTCGACGAGCCCACCATGGGCCTGTCGCCGATCATGTGCGACAAGATCTTCGAGGTGGTGCAGACCGTGGCCGCGCAAGGCGTGACCATCCTGCTGGTGGAGCAGAACGCCAACCGTGCGCTGCAGCTGGCCGACCGCGGCTACGTGATGGAGTCGGGCCTCATCACGATGACGGGCGACGCCAAGGATCTGCTGAGCGACCCGCGCGTGCGGGCCGCCTACCTCGGCGAATAATCTCCAAGGGTCAGTCGACCCTGGCGCCGGTCGCCTTCACGACGGCTTCGTACTTGGAGAGTTCGCTCTTCATGAACGCGCCGAACTGCTCGGGCGAATTGGCGACCGGCTCGGCCAGCAGCGTGGCAAAACGGGTCTTCGTTTCCGGTGCGTTCAGCGCCGCCACGAAGGCCTGGTTGAGCTTCACAACCACGTCGTGCGGCGTGCCGGCCGGTGCCACCAGGCCCCACCAGGTGTCGATCGAGAAGCCCTTGAGCGTGTCGGCCACCGGCGGCAGCTCGGGCATGGCGCTGCTGCGCTGCAAGGTCGTCACGGCAATGGCCTTGAGCTTGCCCGAGCGGATGTTCGGCGCCGCCGTGGCCAGGTTGTCGAAGTTGAAGTCGACCTGGCCCGAGAGCAGCGCCAGCTGCGCCGGATTGCCGCCGTTGTACGGAATGTGCAGCGCGAAGATGCCGGCCTGCTTCTTGAACAGCTCGCCTGCCAGATGGCCGGCGCTGCCGTTGCCGCCGCTGCCGTAGTTGAGCTTGGCGGGGTTGGCCTTGGCGTAGCGGATCAGGTCGGCCACGGTGTTGATCTTCAGGCGCTGCGCCGTTTCCGCATTCATCACCAGCACGTTCGGCACGCGCACCATCTGCGTGATGGGCGCGAAGTCGGTCGCCGCGTTGAACGGGATCTTGCTGTAGAGCCACGGATTCACCGCGTGGGTGGCGGTGGCCGCAATGCCGATGGTGAGGCCGTCGGGCGCCGCCTTGGCCACGATGTCGGCGCCGATGTTGCCGCCCGCACCGGGCTTGTTGTCGATGATGACCGTGCCCAGGGAGTCCTTCACGCGTTCGGCCAGCATGCGGGCCGTGACGTCGATGGGGCCGCCAGCGGCGTAGGGCACCACGAGGCGGATCGGGCGCTGCTGCTGGGCCGCGGCCTGGCCGGCGGTGGCCAGCAGCGTGGCGCCGGCGAGCAGCGCGAGGAGGAAGTGTCTCGTCTTCATTCTTTGATGTCGTCTCGGAGAAAAGGGAAAGCGGGGATCAGGGAAGCGCCTTGTCGGCCTCGGTGGTGAACGCGTCGGCAAAGAATTCTTCTTCGGGCAGGCCGGCCAGCGCCACGTAGTCGTGCCTGGCCGAGTCGACCACGATCGGCGCGCCGCAGGCATACACCTGGTGGCCTGAAAGGTCGGCAAAGTCTTCCAGCACCGCGCGATGCACGAAGCCCGTGCGGCCGTTCCAGTTGTCTTCCGGCGTGGCGTTGGAGATGACCGGCACGTAGCGCAGGTTCGGCATCTCCTTCTGCTGCTCGCGCACCCAGGCGTCCATGTAGAGGTCTTCGGGCCGGCGGCCGCCCCAGTAGAGCGAGGCGGGCCGGTCGATGCGCTTGAACTTCATGTGCTCGAGCAGCGCCTTGATGGGCGCAAAGCCGGTGCCCGAAGCCAGCAGGATCATCGGCTTGGCCGAATCCTCGCGCAGGAAGAAGCTGCCGTAGGGGCCTTCGATGCGAAGGATTTCCTTTTCCTTCATGGCGCCGAACACATGGTCGGTGAACTTGCCGCCCGGCAGATGCCGCAGGTGCAGCTCGATGCCCGTGCCCGGCTCGGCCAGCGTGTGCGGCGCATTGGCCATCGAGTAGCTGCGGCGCGCGCCGTCGCGCAGGATGAATTCCACATACTGGCCCGCATGGAACTGCAGCGGCTCGCCGGCCGGCAGCTGCAGGCGCAGCTTCATCACGTCGTGGGAGAGCCGCGTGAGCGCCAGCACCCGCACCGGCATCTTGCGGATCGGCAGGGCGCCGGCCTCGGTGACCTGGCGCGACTCGAGCACCACGTCGCTCTTGGCATGGGCGCAGCAGGTCAGCACGAAGCCGGCCAGCTGCTCTTCGGCGCTCAGCGCCTTGCTCTGGTGCGGCCCGAGCTCGACCTCGCCCGAGAGCTTCCGGCACTTGCACGAGCCGCAGGCGCCATCCTTGCAGCCATAGGGAAGGCCGATGCCCTGGCGGATGCCGGCCGCGAGAATGGTTTCGTCGCCATGCACCACGAAATGACGCCCGCTGGGCTCGACGGTGATGGAAAAGCCCGCTTCATGCGGCGCTGCAACAGTCATCGGTATTCTTCGGCTTGTTTCAGCCTGGGTCTGAAAAGGGAAAGGAACTCGGATTTTGCCTTCAATCAATAGCCCTTCCGGCGCGCTGCCGGCGCGCTTTCGCCGCGAACGCCTGCTGATCGTGGGCTGCGGGGACGTCGGCCAGCGCGTGGCGCGCAGCCTGCGCGGCCGCATGCAGCTGGTGGCGCTCACTTCATCGGGCGAACGGGTGCCGGCCCTGCGGGCGGCGGGCATCCGTCCGCTCCAGGGCAACCTGGACGATCCGGCCACGCTGCGCCGCCTGGCCGGCGTGGCCACCCGCGTGCTGCACCTGGCGCCACCGGCGCGCGACGGCGGCGCCGCCTGGTGGCGCGACCAGCGCACCACCGCGCTGGCGCGCGCGCTGCGGCTGCGTTCCGTGCCGCTGGCGTTCGTCTACGGCTCCACCAGCGGCGTCTATGGCGACTGCGGCGGCGCCCGCGTGAGCGAAACGCGCCCCGTGCGGCCCGACACGCCCCGCGCCCACCGCCGCGTGGACGCCGAGCGCGCAGTGCGCTGGCTCGGCCGCAGCGCGGGTGTGCGCGCCAGCATCCTGCGCATCCCGGGCATCTATGCGCCCGACCGCGAGGGCGGCACGCCGCGCCAGCGGCTCGCGCGCGGCACGCCGGTGCTGCGGCGCGAGGACGACGTGTTCACCAGCCACATCCATGCCGACGATCTTGCGCGGGCCTGCGTGGCGGCGCTGTTCCGGGGCCGGCCGCAGCGCATCGTGCACGCCTCGGACGACACCGAGCTGCGCATGGGCGACTACATCGACCTGGCGGCCGACCTGTACGGCATGCCGCGCCCGCCGCGCGTGGCCCGCGAGGAAGCCCAGCGCCAGCTGCCCTTGCAGCTGCTGAGCTTCATGGGCGAATCGCGCCGGCTCGACAACACGCGGCTCAAGCGCGAACTGCGCGTGCGGCTCGCGCACCCGACGGTGCACACCGGCCTGCGCGAAGAAGCAGCAGCAGCCTGAAGCCGTGCCGGACCTGCCCGCGAAGGCCTTTCATTTCGTCGATGCCGCCAACTGGCCGGCGGTGCGGCAGCAGGGGCTGTGCAGCACCGACGAGCTGCTGCGGCGCGGTGCCTTCGGCACTGAAGTCGAAGCCTCGGTGCGCGCGCACCGCCCCGAGGGCGTCACGCTGCCCGACGGCCGCTACATCCGCGACCAGCGTCCCATGCCGCCCGGAGCACTGGCACGCTGCCTCGATCCCGGCCTGGCGCCGGCCGACTGGTATGCGCTGCTCAACGGCTGCGTGTTCTTCTGGCTGGACCCCGAAAGGGTGCAGCGCCATCGCGCCGCCCTGCGCGGCCGGCCGCAGGTGCTGCTGACTTTCGACGCGCATGCGCTGGCCGCCGCCCACGAGGCTGTCGCGCACGTTACGCCATTCAACATCGGAAGCGCCCTGCGCAAGGCCGCGCCGCGGGGGCTGCGAACGCTGGTGCCGCTCAAGCAATGGCAGCCGAAGGGATGGGCATCGGAGGCACTGCCGGGGCAGGCGGTGCGGGCTGCGAGCCATCGGCCGGCCGAGCTGGTGCTGCGCGCGGCGGCCGTGCCGGACGCGATGCGCCATGTCACGGCGACCGAAATGATCGGGGCTGCGTGAGGGCAGGCAGGAAAGAGGGGGAGGGGGTGGTGCCCGGGGCCGGAATCGAACCGGCACACCTTTCGGTGGGGGATTTTGAGTCCCCTGCGTCTACCAATTTCACCACCCGGGCACATCCGGAAGGAAGCCCAAAATTATGGCACAGTGGCTGCCATGAATTATCCGACGATCGAAGACGCCATCGGCAAGACCCCCCTGGTGGCACTGCAACGCATCGATGCGGCCGAAAACGCCAGGCGCGGCAATGTCATCCTTGGCAAGCTGGAAGGCAACAATCCCGCGGGCTCGGTGAAGGATCGTCCTGCGCTTTCGATGATCAAGCGCGCCGAGGAGCGCGGCGAGATCAAGCCCGGCGACACGCTGATCGAAGCCACCTCGGGCAATACCGGCATCGCGCTGGCCATGGCCGCGGCCATCAAGGGCTACCGCATGGTGCTGATCATGCCGGAGGACCTGTCCGTCGAGCGCGCCCAGACCATGAAGGCCTTCGGCGCCGAGCTGGTGCTCACGCCCAAGAGCGGCGGCATGGAATACGCGCGCGACTTGGCCGAGCAGATGGTGGCGCAGGGCAAGGGCCGGGTGCTCGACCAGTTCGCCAATGCCGACAACCCGCGCATCCACTACGAGACCACCGGCCCCGAGATCTGGACCGACACCAAGGGCAAGATCACGCATTTCGTGAGCGCCATGGGCACCACCGGCACCATCACCGGCGTCTCTCGCTTCCTGAAGGAAAAGAACCCCGCGGTGCGCATCATCGGCGCGCAGCCGGCCGAAGGCTCGCGCATCCCGGGCATCCGCAAGTGGCCGGCCGAATACCTGCCCAAGATCTACGACCCGAGCCGGGTCGACGATGAAATCAGCGTGAGCCAGGACAACGCCGAGGAGATGTGCCGGCGCCTTGCGCGCGAAGAAGGCATCTTCGGCGGCATCTCCGCGGCCGGCGCGCTCTGGGTGGCGCTCGAGGTTGCCAAGACGGTCGAGAACGCGACCATCGTGTTCGTGGTGTGCGACCGCGGCGACCGGTACCTGTCGACCGGCGTCTTTCCCGCCTGACCGAAGCCATGGCCCATCCCAAGTTCTGCCAGGCCTGCGCCACGCCGCTCGAATGGATCGCGTTGATGGAAGACGGCGGTCCCAAGGAACGCCTGCGCTGCCCCTCCTGCGGCCACACGCACTGGAACAACCCCACGCCCGTGCTCGCGGCCATCGTCGAGTATCGCGGCCAGGTGCTGCTGGCGCGAAACGCCGCCTGGCCCGTGAAGATGTATGCGCTGATCACCGGCTTCATGGAAGCCGGCGAAACGCCCGAGGAAGGCATTGCGCGCGAGGTCAAGGAAGAAACCAACCTCGACGTGAGCGCGGCCAAGCTCGTCGGCGCGTACGACTTCCAGCGCATGAACCAGATCATCATCGCCTACCACGTGGTGGCCGATGGCGAGGTCAAGCTTTCGCCCGAGCTGCTGGACTACCGCCTCTACGACCTGCCCGACCTCAAGTGCTGGCCCGCGGGCACCGGCTATGCACTGGCCGACTGGCTGCGCACGCGGGGGCACGAGCCGGTGTTCTTTACCGCGGCGGAAAACGAGGAACGGCGGCGCGGCCTGAACCTGCCGCCCGAGGAGCCGAAGCATGCAGGTTGACCGCGAACTCGACACGCGGGGCCTGAACTGCCCGCTGCCCATTCTCAAGGCAAAGAAGTCGCTCAACGACATGGCGAGCGGCCAGCTGCTGAAGGTGGTGTCGACCGACCCGGGATCGCTGCGCGACTTCCAGGCCTTTGCGCGGCAGACCGGCAACGAGCTGGTCGAGCAGCAGACGATCGGCAGCGACTTCATCCACGTGCTGAAGAGGCGCTGAGCGCCAGAAAAGAAAAGGGCCCCGCCGGGGCCCTTTTTCTTCAGAGCTCCAGGCTCTTGAGGTATTCGCGGAACTGCCCGCCGACTTCGGGGTGCGCGAGCGCAAGCTCCACCGAGGCTTGCAGGAAGCCTTCCTTGCTGCCGCAGTCGTAGCGGATGCCCTTGTAGGCATAGGCGTAGACCGCTTCCTTCTTCATCAGCGCCGCGATGCCGTCGGTGAGCTGGATCTCGCCGCCCGCGCCCTTGGGCTGGTTGCGGATCTCGTCGAACACGGCGGGCGTGAGGATGTAGCGGCCCGCCACGCCAAGGCGCGAAGGTGCCTTGTCCGGCGAGGGCTTCTCGATCATGCGATCGACCTTCACGAGGTCGTCGCCGATCGATTCGCCCGCCACGATGCCGTAGCGCTTGACGTGTTCGAGCGGCACTTCCTGCACCGCGAGCACCGAAGCACCGAGCTTGCCGAAGGCGGCCGTCATCTGCGCGAGCACCGGTGCGCCGCCCACAGGGCCGACCATCAGGTCGTCGGCCAGCAGCACGGCGAAGGGCTCGTTGCCCACCAGGTGTTCGGCGCACAGCACTGCATGGCCGAGCCCCAGCATGCGCGGCTGGCGCACGTAGGAGCAGGTCATGTCGTCGGGCATGACCGAGCGCGCGATGTTGAGCAGTTCGAGCTTGCCGCTGGCCTCGAGCTGGCTCTCGAGTTCGTAGGCGGTGTCGTAGTGGTCTTCGATGGCACGTTTGTTTCGGCCAGTTACGAAAATCATGTCGCGAATGCCCGCCGCGTAGGCTTCCTCAACCGCGTACTGGATGAGTGGCTTGTCGACAACCGGCAGCATTTCCTTGGGCTGCGCCTTGGTGGCGGGCAGAAAGCGGGTGCCGAAACCTGCAACAGGAAATACGGCCTTGCGGATGCGTGTCGAGGGAGTGGGCATGGACAATTTGGGCGTCTGTTCGTTCAGTTGAAGAAGAAGGTTCGATGGATCAACGGCGGCACGGAAAGGCCGTCGTTGCCATGCTAAACCTTGCCCAGGCCCGCGTGTGTCAGCCGAGACGCACAAGCTGGTCGCGAAGACGCTCCAACATGGTGCTGAAATCGGCCAGGCGCTTGCGCTCCTGCTCGATCACGGCCGGCGGTGCCTTGGCCACGAAGGCTTCATTGCCGAGCTTGCCGTTCACCTTGAGGATCTCGCCCTCGATGCGGGCAATTTCCTTGCCGATGCGCGCGCGCTCGGCGGCCTTGTCGATCTCCATGTGCAGGCACAGGCGCGCCGTGCCGACCACGGCCACGGGCGCCGCTTCGGCCGCCGCCGACCAGGAAGCCTCGTCGTCGAAGACCTTCACTTCCTTGAGCTTGGCCAGTGCCTGCAGCACCGGCGCCGCGTCGCGCAGGAAGGCCGCGCCCTCGGCATCGTCGGCCACCGCATAGAGCGGCAGGCGCACCGCGGGCGACACGTTCATTTCGCCGCGCAGCGTGCGGCAGGCATCGACCAGCGCCTTCAGGCGCGCCACATGCGCTTCGGCTGCTTCGTCGATCTTCCCGGGCTGGCTTTGGGGGTAGGCCGCGACCATGATCGATTCGCCCTCGCGTCCGGCGACGGGCGCCACCTTCTGCCAGAGCTCCTCGGTGATGAACGGAATCACCGGGTGCGCGAGGCGCAGCAAGGCCTCGAGCGTGCGGATCAGCGTGCGGCGCGTGGCGCGCTTTTGCGCATCGTCGCCGGTCTGGATCTGCACCTTGGCGATCTCCAGGTACCAGTCGCAGAACTCGTCCCAGGCGAACTGGTAGATGGCGTTGGCCACGTTGTCGAGCCGGTATTCCTCGAAGCCCTTGGCCACTTCGGCCTCGACGCGCTGCAGCTGCGATGCGATCCAGAAATCGGCGCGGCTGAACTTCAGGTAGCCGTGCGCCGGGCCGCCGACCGCGCATTCTTCCTTCGTGTGCTCGCGCAGGCCGCAGTCCTGCCCCTCGCAGTTCATCAGCACGAAGCGCGTGGCGTTCCAGAGCTTGTTGCAGAAGTTGCGGTAGCCCTCGCAGCGCTTGCTGTCGAAGTTGATGCTGCGGCCGAGCGAGGCCAGCGACGCGAAGGTGAAGCGCAGCGCATCGGCGCCGAAGGCCGGAATGCCATCGGGAAATTCCTTCTGCGTGTTCTTGCGCACGGCAGGCGCGGTCTCGGGCTTGCGCAGGCCCTGCGTGCGCTTGTCGAGCAGTTCGGGCAGCGCGATGCCGTCGATCAGGTCGACCGGGTCGAGCACGTTGCCTTCGGACTTGCTCATCTTCTTGCCCTGTGCGTCGCGCACCAGGCCGTGGATGTAGACGTCCTTGAACGGCACCTTGCCGGTGAAGTGCTTGGTCATCATGATCATCCGGGCGACCCAGAAGAAGATGATGTCGTAGCCCGTCACGAGCACCGTGGAGGGCAGGTACAGCGCGAGGTCCTCGGTCTTCTCGGGCCAGCCGAGCGAGGAGAAGGGCACCAGCGCGGACGAATACCAGGTGTCGAGCACGTCCTCGTCGCGGCGAAGCGTCTTGCCCGGGGCCTTGGCCTGCGCCTCGGCCTCGTCATGCGCCACGTACACCTTGCCGTCCTCGTCGTACCAGGCCGGGATCTGGTGGCCCCACCAGAGCTGGCGCGAGATGGTCCAGTCCTGGATGTTCTCCATCCAGTGGTTGTAGGTGTTGACCCAGTTCTCGGGCACGAAGCGCACCTCGCCGGTCTTCACCACGTCGATGGCCTTCTGCGCGATCGAGGTGCCGTCGGCGCCCGGACGCGTCATGGCCACGTACCACTGGTCGGTGAGCATCGGCTCGACGATGGCGCCGGAGCGCGCGCAGCGCGGCACCATGAGCTTGTGCTTCTTCACCTCGACCAGGAGGCCGAGCGCATCGAGGTCGGCCACGATGGCCTTGCGCGCCACGAAGCGGTCCATGCCGCGGTACTTCTCGGGCGCGTTGTCGTTGATGGTGGCGTCCAGCGCGAGGATGCCGATCAGCTCGAGCTTGTGGCGCTGGCCGACCGCGTAGTCGTTGTAGTCGTGCGCGGGCGTGACCTTGACCACGCCGGTGCCGAATTCCTTGTCGACGTAGTCGTCGGCAATGATCGGAATCAGCCGGTCCACCAGCGGCAGCCGCACCTGCTTGCCGATCAGCGGCCGGTAGCGCTCGTCCTCGGGGTGGACCATCACGGCCGTGTCGCCGAGCATGGTCTCGGGCCGCGTGGTGGCCACCGTGAGCGTGCCGCTGCCGTCTGCCAGCGGATAGGCGATGTGCCAGAGCGAGCCGTCTTCCTCTTCGCTCTCCACTTCGAGGTCGCTCACCGAGGTCTTGAGCACCGGGTCCCAGTTGCCCAGCCGCTTGCCGCGGTAGATCAGGCCTTCTTCATAGAGCGAGACGAAGGTCTGCGTGACCACCTTGGACAGGTCGTCATCCATCGTGAAGTATTCGCGGCTCCAGTCGACCGTGTCGCCCATGCGGCGCATCTGCTCGGTGATGGTGTTGCCCGACTTTTCCTTCCATTCCCACACGCGTGCCACGAAGTTCTTGCGGCCGAGGTCGTGGCGGCTGATCTTCTGTTCCTGCAGCTGGCGCTCCACCACGATCTGCGTCGCGATGCCCGCATGGTCGGTGCCCGGCACCCACAGCGTGTTGTCGCCCTTCATGCGGTGGTAGCGCGCCAGGCTGTCCATGATGGTCTGGTTGAACGCATGGCCCATGTGCAGCGTGCCTGTCACGTTGGGCGGCGGCAGCTGGATGGCGAAGGAATCGGCGCCCTTCTTGGGCGCCTGCGTGCCGCGAAAGCCCGCCTTGGCGTAGCCGCGCTTCTCCCACTCGGGGGCCCAGTGCGCCTCGATGGCGGCGGGTTCGAACGACTTGGAGAGGCTCTCCAGTCCAGGCTGGGCGGAAGGGGTGGTGGGTTCGCTCATGGGAAATGCAGAAGCGGCGCCTTCGGGGGTGCCGTGGGGACAAGATGGGATAGCCGGCGATTTTACCGGGGCCGCCCCGGGGCAGGCCCACCCCACATAATTCCGGGATGCTCTTCCTGCTCTCCCCTGCGAAATCGCTTGACTACGACACCCCCGTTCCCACCGAAGTCCCCGCCACCCAACCCCATTTCGAAGCCCCCCGCGGCCCCTCGGCCGAACTGATCAAGCTGCTGCGCGAGAAGTCGCCGCAGCAGATCTCCGAACTCATGCACCTGTCGGACAAGCTCTCCGCGCTGAACGTGGCGCGCTACCAGGCCTGGTCCGGCAAGAGCACGCCGAAGAATGCGCGCCAGGCCGCCTTCGCGTTCGATGGCGACGTCTACGGCGGGCTCGATGCGCGCTCGCTCACGCCCGCGCAGCTGGCCTGGGCGCAGGAGCACGTTTGCATCCTGAGCGGCCTCTACGGCCTGCTGCGTCCGCTCGACCTGCTGCAGCCCTACCGGCTGGAGATGGGCACGCCGCTTGCCAATCGGCACGGCAAGGACCTGTATGCCTTCTGGGGCGCGCGCATTGCGGAGCACCTGAACCAGCGCCTGGCGGCGGACCGCACGCCCGTGGTGGTCAATGTGGCCTCGCAGGAGTACTTCAGGTCGGTGGACCGGAAGGCGCTCAAGGCGCGCGTGGTCGAATGCGTGTTCGAGGAGTGGAAGGGCGACCGCTACAAGATCGTGAGCTTCTACGCCAAGCGCGCCCGCGGCCTGCTCGCGCGCTGGGCGGTGCTGCACAAGGCCGCCACGCCCAAGGCGCTGGAAAAATTCGATCTCGAGGGTTATGGTTTCGATGCCACGGCGTCGACGGCCGAAAGGCTGGTGTTCAGAAGGAAGACTTGATATGTCGCAACCGATCAGTCCGGAGCTCCGGGAATGGCTGGTGTCGCAGCTCGCGGCGGGGCATTCGGTGCCTGCGCTGCGGGCCTCGATGCGCGCGGCCGGCTGGCAGGACGCGGCCACCGACCTGGCGCTGGCGCAGCTCGAGGCCGGCTTTCCCCACGTGGAGGTGGCCAGGCCGCGGCGCACCGAGATGCCCGGTCCCGACCTCGAAGGCGCGCCGCTGTACATCGACGCGGGCGACCGCCGCGTGCAGGTGCTGCAGACCATGCGGCATCCGCGCGTCGTCGTGTTCGGCAACCTGTTGTCGCCCGAGGAGTGCGAAGGGCTGATTGCCGCCGCGCGGGTGCGGCTGGCGCGCTCGCTCACGGTCGAGACGCGCACCGGCGGCGAGGTGCTCAACGTCGACCGCACCAGCGAGGGCATGTTCTTCGAGCGCGGCGAGAACGACATCGTCGCGCGCCTCGAGCAGCGCATTGCCGCGCTGCTGCGCTGGCCGGTGGAGTTTGGCGAAGGCCTGCAGATCCTGCGCTATGCGCCCGGCGCCCAGTACCGGCCGCACTACGACTACTTCGACCCCGGCGAGCCCGGCACGCCCACCATCCTCAAGCGCGGCGGCCAGCGCGTGGCCACGCTCGTGATGTACCTGCAGGAGCCCGATCAGGGCGGCGCCACCACCTTCCCCGACGTAGGCCTGGAAGTGGCGCCCGTGCGCGGCACCGGCGTGTTCTTCAGCTACGAGGATCCCGACCCCGCCACCCGCACGCTGCATGGCGGCGCGCCCGTGCTCGCGGGCGAGAAGTGGGTCGCCACCAAGTGGTTGCGCGAACGCGAATTCAAATAAACAGACACGGGAGCGCCATGAAGCTGCTGGCCAACGGATTGCAGATCGAGGTCGACGACACCGGCGGCGAAGGCCGCCCGGTGGCCCTGCTCATCATGGGCCTGGGCATGCAGCTGGTCGGCTGGCCGCAGGACTTCGTGCAGGCGCTGGTCGATGCGGGCTTTCGCGTGGTGCGCCACGACAACCGCGACATCGGCCTGAGCCAGGGCTTCGACCATGCGGGCACCGGCAACATCGTGTGGGAGAGCATTCGACAGAAGCTGGGCCTGCAGGTCCGATCGGCCTACACCTTGCAGGACATGGCGCGCGATTCGCTGGGCGTGCTCGACGCATTGGGCATCAAGCAGGCGCACGTCATCGGCGCCTCGATGGGCGGCATGATCGCGCAGCACCTGGCCGCCGAAGCGCCCGAGCGCGTGGCCAGCCTCGTGAGCATCATGAGCTCCAGCGGCGCGCGCGGCCTGCCCGGACCGCGCAGCGACGTGGCCGCCATGCTGCTGCGCCGGCCGCTGGGCGGCGGCGAGGCCGAGCTGGTGGCGCACAGCATCCGGCTGCTCAGGCTCATCCAGAGCCCCGCCTATCCGCAAAGCACCGAGGCGCTGGCAGAGCGCCTCACCTTCAGCATGCGCCGCGCCTACCGCCCGGCCGGCATGTTCCGCCAGATGCTCGCCATTGGCGCCGATGCGCGCCGCCCCGAAGTGCTGCCGCGCATCAAGTGCCCGACGCTGGTGCTGCACGGCGAAGCCGATGCGCTGGTGCCGATGGCCTGCGGCCTGGATACCGCCAAGCGCATTCCGGGCGCAAAGTTCGTCAGCATTCCCGGCATGGGCCACGACCTGCCGCCCGAGGTCTGCGCGATCCTCGCCCACCACATCGCGCCGTTCCTGCATGCGGCCGAAGAACACCACAAGCCATGAGCCTCGACAACATCCCCCCCGCCAACCCCAACACGCCCGAGCAGTCGCAGCTGGGCCGCGCCTCGGCCTATGCCGACAGGTACGACCCCTCGCTGCTCTTTCCGATTGCGCGCAGCACCCAGCGCGAAGCCATGGGCATCGCCGCCGGCGCGCTGCCCTTCTTCGGCGCCGATCTCTGGACCGCCTTCGAGGTGAGCTGGCTCAACCTGCGCGGCAAGCCGCAGCTGGCCATCGCGCACTTCACCATCCCCTGCGAAACGCCCAACATCATCGAGAGCAAGTCGTTCAAGCTGTATCTCAACAGCTTCAACAGCAGCGCCTTCGCGAGCGTCGAGGCGGTGCGAGACCGCCTGCGCGCCGACCTGTCCGAGGCGCTCTGGCGCGGCAGCGACCAATCGGCCGGCATCGGCGTGAAGCTGCTGGCACCCGACATGTTCGACCGCGAGCCGGTGCACGAACTCGACGGCCTGGACCTCGACCGGCTCGACATCGAGTGCACCCACTACCAGCCCGCGCCCGAACTGCTGTCCAGCGACAGCACCCAGCCGCCGGTGAACGAGACGCTCACGAGCCGCCTGCTCAAGAGCAACTGCCTCGTCACCGGCCAGCCCGACTGGGGCAGCGTGCAGATCCGCTACAGCGGCCCGGCCATCGACCAGGCCGGCCTGCTCGCATACATCGTGAGCTTTCGCAACCACAACGAGTTCCACGAACCCTGCGTGGAGCGCATGTTCACCGACATCTGGCGCCGCTGCCAGCCCAACAAGCTCGCCGTGTATGCGCGCTACACGCGGCGCGGCGGGCTCGACATCAATCCGTTCCGCACCAGCTGGCCGCAGGCGCTGCCGCCGAACATCCGCACCGCGCGGCAATAAGGGAGGGGCAAGGGCGCCGCCGAAGCCCCTCTTCGGAAATCCGGAACCCGCAGCGCGGCCCCTGTGGCATTCTGGAACTGCCCGCGACACTGCGGGCGGCTATCCGGAGCAGACACACATGGTTGAAGGAAAAGTAGTCGTCGTCACCGGCGCGGGCGGCGGCATCGGGCGCGACATCGCGCTGGCCATGGCGAGCCATGGCGCCAAGGTGGTGGTGAACGACATCGGCGCGGCCCTTGATGGTGCGGGCGGCAGCGCCGGCCCCGCGCAGCAGGTGGTCGACGAGATCCGCGCTGCGGGCGGCCAGGCCGTGCCCAACACCGACAGCGTGGCCGATGCGGCCAGCGCGGCGCGCATCGTCGAGTGCGCGGTCGAGAGCTTCGGGCGCATCGATGCGGTGGTCAACAACGCCGGCATCCTGCGCGACCGGTTCTTCCACAAGATGTCGGTCGACGAGTGGGACGCCGTGCTCAAGGTGCACCTGTACGGCGCCTACTACGTGAGCCGCGCGGCCGCCACGCACTTCAAGGAGCAGAACTCGGGCGCGATGGTGCACATGACCTCGACCTCGGGCCTCATCGGCAACTACGGCCAGGCCAACTATGCGGCGGCCAAGCTCGGCATCGTGGCACTGTCGAAGTCGATCGCGCTCGACATGCTCAAGTTCAACGTGCGCTCCAACTGCATCGCACCGTTTGCATGGAGCCGCATGATCGGCGCCATTCCCACCGACACCGACGAGCAGCGCGCCCGCGTCGACAAGATCAAGCAGATGACGCCCGCCAAGGTGGCGCCGCTCGCGGTGTACCTGGCAAGCGATGCGGCCGGCGCGGTCAACGGCCAGATCTTCTCGGTGCGCAACAACGAGATCTCGCTCATCAGCCAGCCGCGGCCGGTGCGCTCCATCCATCGCTCCGAGGGCTGGACCCCGCAGAGCATTGCCGAGCACGCCATGCCGGCCATGCGCGCGAGCTTCCATCCGCTGGACCGCTCGGCCGACGTGTTCAGCTGGGACCCGGTCTGAGCGGGGCCCGCTCCTGAGGTCAAACCCTGAGGCCGGCGCGCGCGGCGCCATTCGCCGGACAATGCACGCTTCCTTTCTTTCTGGCGCGCTTGTCCGGTGAACCTGCATTTCGACCTGTTCGACCTGAAACTGTTCGTCTACGTGGCGGACGCGCGCAGCCTCACGCGCGGCGCCGAGAAGGCCTGCATCTCGCTGGCGGCCGCCTCCACCCGCATCAAGCAGATGGAAGAGGCCGTGGGCGGCAAGCTGCTGCACCGAAGTGCGCAGGGCGTGAGCCTCACGGCGGCAGGGCAGGCGGTGCTCTACCACGCCAAGCGCGTGATGCAGCAGATGGAGCACCTGCGCTGCGACATGCAGGATTTCGGCAAGGGCATCAAGGGCCATGTGCGCGTGTTCGCCAACACCACCTCCATCACCGAATACCTGCCGCAGAAGCTGGCCGGCTTTCTCACGCAGCATCCGGCGGTGCAGGTGGACCTGCGCGAATACCTGAGCGAGGAGATCGTGCGCGCCGTGGCCGACGGCGAGGCCGACATCGGCATCCTGGCCGGCGACGTGCACACCGGCGAACTCGACGCGCGCCCCTTCGGCCGCAACCAGCTGGTGCTGGTGGTGCCCGCTGCGCACCACCTGGCGGGTGCGGCCTCGGTGGCCTTTGCCGACACGCTCGACGAGCAGCACGTGGGCCTGCACCACGGCAGCGCCATCCACCGCTTCCTGCAGCGCCGGGCCGAGCTGGCCGGCCGCGGCTTCAACCCGCGCATCCAGGTCAGCAGCTTCGAGGCGATCTGCCTGATGATCGAGGCGGGCGTGGGGGTGGGCGTGCTGCCGGCCTCGTCGGCGCAGCGGCTGTCGATGGCGATGCGCATCGCGACCGTGGCGCTCAGCGATGCCTGGGCCGAGCGCGAGCTCAAGCTCATCGCACGCAGCCGCGAGCAGCTGCCGGCCTCGGCGCGCGAGCTGTTCGACCACCTCGTTGCGCCCTGAAGAAGAAGGCGCGCAGGCCATGTCCGCCGACCTGAAGTCGCTGCGCCTGTTCGTGACCGTGGCCGACCACGGCAGCATCAGCGAAGGCGCCAAGCGCTGCCACATCGCGCTCGCGGCCGCGAGCAAGCGCATCTCCGACCTGGAAGCCCGCGCGCGGCTGCCGCTGCTGGTGCGCCATGCGCGCGGCGTGACGCTCACTTCGGCCGGCCACGGCCTGCTGCTGCATGCGCGCGCCGTGCTCTCGGCCATGGACCGGCTCGGCGCCGAGCTCGACGACTTCCAGAACGGCGTGGCGGGCGTGGTCAGCATCACGGCCAACGCGTCCACCATCGCGCAGTTCCTGCCCGCGCAGATCGGCTCCTTCCTGCGGCTGCATCCGGTGCTCAAGATCGACCTGCAGGAGCGCGCCAGCACCGAGGTCGTGAAGGCCGTGCAGGCCGGCCTGGCGGACATCGGCGTGATCGAGGGCAACACGCCCGCCGACATGCTCGAATGCCTGCCCTACCGCAGCGACGAACTGGCCGTGGTGGTGGCGCGCGACCATCCGCTGGCCCGCCGCAAGCGCATCGGCGTGGAGGAGGTGCTGCGGCACGACCATATCGTGGTGCGCGAAGGCACGGCGCTGCACCGCGTGCTGCTGAACGCGGCGCTGGAGGCGCAGCTGCCGCTCAAGGTGCGCATGCAGGTGGGCAGCTTCGACATGGTGTGCCGCATGGTGGAGCAGGGCGTGGGCATCGGCGTGCTGCCTTATGCGGCCATCCTGCCGCAGCTGCAGATACTGAAGCTGCGCTGCCTCAAGCTCGATGCGCCGTGGGCGGTGCGCCGCCACCTGCTGTGCGTGCGGCGGCAGCAGGACCTGACCGCGGCCGCGCGCTCGGTGCTGGAGCATCTCGGCCGGCCGGACTGAGCCCCGAGCCTTCGCGCGGCGCGAAGCCTCGCGCCCGCCAAAAACGAATTGTTCTCCGCGGCCTGCGCACCAAGAATCGTGCAGCCGAAGCAAAGCAACAGGAGACGTTCTTGAAGATCATCCGCGTCAGCGCCACGCCGCTGAACATTCCCGTCACCATCGATGTGCTGGGGCTCAACCAGCAGACCTCGCTGTCGCTCTGCCTGACCGAGATCGAGACCGACACCGGCCTTGTCGGCCATGGCATGACGGCCATCACCGAAGAAGAAATCATTGCCGCTGCCGTGCGCGAGGTGGCCGGCCCGGCATTGATCGGCGAAGACCCGATGGCCACCGAGCGCCTGTGGGACAAGCTCTACTGGCTGCTCTCGCCGCGCGGCCAGACCGGCTATGCGAGCCACGCCATCGCCGCGCTCGACATCGCGCTGTGGGACCTGAAGGCCAGGGCGCTCGGCCAGCCGCTGTGGCGCCTGCTGGGCGGTGCGCGCTCCAAGGTGCCGGTCTATGCGACCTTCGGCTTCGGCTTCTTCGAGCGCGACCAGCTCGCCGCCGCCGCCAAGCTCTGGGTCTCGCAGGGTTTCCGGCGCCTGAAGATGACGGTCGGTGGCCATGCGCTCGCGCGGCGCGACGAGCCGCGGCCCATCGACGAGGTCATTGCCGAGGACGTGCGCCGCGTGGCGGCCGTGCGCGAGGCGGTCGGTCCTGATGTGAAGCTGTACGTCGACGCCAACTGCGGCCTCGACCTGTTCCACGCCACCGAACTCGCGCGCCGCATCGAGCCCTACGGCATCAGCTTCTTCGAGGAGCCGCTCACGCAGAACGACGTGCGGCAGATGGCCCAGCTGCGCGCGCGCACCAGCATTCCGCTGGCCTGCGGGCAGAACGAAGGGCTGGCCTTCCGCTTCCGCGACCTGCTGGTGAACCAGGCGGCCGACGTGCTGCAGCCCAACGTGACCATCTCGGGCGGCTATTCGCAGTGCCTGAAGATCGCGGGCATGGCCGCGGCCTTCAACGTGCCGATCGACAACGGCGGTGCCTGGCCCTTCCACAACATGCACCTGCATGCGGGCGTGTCGAACGGCGGCATGGCCGAATACCACTACGTGGCCGTGCAGATGCTCAAGCAGGTCTTCGACGGCCTGCCGGTGCCGCAGGACGGCTGGCTGCAGCTGCCCGAGACGCCGGGCCTGGGCTTCGCGCCCAATGCGGATCGCGTGCGCGAGCTTGCGAAGCTGCCGACTTCGCGCGGCAAGGGCAAAGCATAAAAATGGACGCTCCCCGAAGCGCCTTGGGCGCTTCCCCCCACTGGGGGCGCACCCGGCGGCCCGGCAAAGCCGGTTCCGCGGGTGCACTTGAACGAGCCGCGCAGACGGCCGCTGATCGATGACCATTGGAGACATGATGAAAGCCAGAGAGATTGCTCGCCCTGCACGCCGCCAGGCGCTGCGTGCCGCCATGGCCCTGGGCCTTGCGGGTGCGCTCGCCGCGCCCGCCGCCTGGGCCCAGAAGTACCCCGACAAGCCGATCCGCCTCGTGGTCGGCTATTCGGCCGGCGGCGGCGTCGATGCGGTCGCGCGCCTGCTCGGCACGCGCCTGTCGGCGGTGCTCGGCCAGCAGGTGATGGTCGACAACCGCACCGGCGCCACCGGCATGATCGCCGCCGAATACGTCGCCAAGTCGGCGCCGGACGGCTACACGCTGATGATGGGCGACAGCGCGCTGCTGGCCGCCAAGCTGCTGCAGCCGAAGGCGCCGGTCGATCCGCTCACCAGCTTCAGGCCCGTCGCGGGCGCCTTCGTCTCGCCGCTGATGATCGTCACAGGCAACGACTTCCCGGCCAGGACGCCGGCCGAATTCGTGAAGGAGATCAAGGCCCGGCCGGGACACTATTCCTACGCCACCTCGGGCGTGGGCACGGTGCACCACCTGGGCTTCGAGATGCTCAAGCAGACCAGCGGCAGCAGGGTGGTGCACGTGCCCTACCGCGGCGCCGCGCAGATCGTGCCCGACGTGGTCGGCGGGCAGGTGCCCATCGGCGTGGTCAGCGCCACGGCCGGCATGGCGCAGGCCAAGGCCGGCAAGCTGCGCGCGATCGCACTGATGAACACCGCGCGGCTCGAAGGCGCCGAGAGCGTGCCGCCGCTGGCCGATGCGCTGCCGGGCTTCGACGTGGCGCCGCGCATCTTCGTGCTCGCGCCCGCCGGCACGCCCGACGAGATCGTCGACAGGCTCTCGGCCGCGGTGAAGACCGTGCTCGACACGCCCGACGCCGGCGCCGCGGCAGCCGCGCAAGGCACGCTGCGCGCCTACGCCACGCCGGCGCAGCTCGGCAAGGACATGGCGGAGGAGACGAAGCGCTGGCAGCGCATCATTGCCGAGCAGAACATCGTGGCGGAGGGCAAGTAGATGGCGCGGCCGCACCTGGGCCTGATCGTGCCGCCGGCCGCCGGCGCGGTGCCGGTGGACGGCCCGCTGCTCTACGGCGAGCGCATCCGCTTTTCAGCAAGAGGCTTGGGACTCGGCGAAATCTCGACCCGCGGCTACACCGAAGTGATCGACTCGGTCGTCGACAAAGCGCTGGAACTCAAGGCGGAGGGCGCCAGCGCCGTCTCCCTCATGGGCACGTCGCTGAGCTTCTTCCGCGGCGTCGCCTTCACGCGTCAACTCCAGCGCGAGATGGAACAGGCGACGGACCTGCCTTGCACGACGATGAGCGACGCCATCATCGCGGGCCTGCATCACCTGAAGGTTCGGCGCGTGGCCGTCGCCACCGCCTACATCGACGAGGTCAACACGCAGCTGCGAACCTATCTCGAACAGAGCGACTTCGAACCGCTGGCGCTCGAAGGCCTCGCCATCTCCGATGTGCAGGCCGTGGGCCAGGTGCCGACCGAGGTGCTGGTCGACCTGTGCCTCAAGGTGTTCGAGGACCAGCCCGGCGCCGATGGCCTCCTCATCTCGTGCGGGGGCCTCGTCACGCTCGATGCCGTGCGCGAGGTCGAGGCGCGCCTGCAGGTGCCCGTGGTGTCCAGTTCGCCCGCGGGCTTCTGGGACCTCGTGCGCACCGCCGGGCTCGATGCGCGCTCGCCGGGGCAGGGCCGATTGTTCGCCTGAAGGGCCTCAGCCGAGCCAGCGGCCCACGCGCGGCGCAGACTCGAGCTGCCAGATGCGTTGGCACAGCGCCTTCGCCTCGTCGGCCGTGGCGCCCTCGCCGTAGTGCGCAAGGCGCTGCATCTTGTCCTCGATCTCGGCGCGGCTCAGGCTGTTGCCCGGGTCGCCCTTGGGCTCGTCGACGCGGCCGGCCAGCGTGCGGCCGTCGCGGGTCTGCACGCTGACCTTGCCGATCCAGCGCGCGGGGTAGGCGGTGTCGACCTCGGCGTCGAGTTCCATCGCCACCTTGTCGCGGAACGTGGCCACCTCGGGCGCGAGAAAGTCGCGGTCGAATTCGCCCAGGCCGGCGCGGCCATGCACCGCGATCAGGCCCAGCACCGTGCCCATCGAGAACTTGCCCTGGTGCACGGTGGCCGGCACCGTGACCCGGCCCAGCACGTCGATGGCGCCCTGGTGCACATGCGCGGTCACGCGGGCCACGTCGCCGTGCGCGAGCTGGTGCTCGCTCATCACCTGCAGCAGCGCATCGGCCGCGGGATGCGTGTGGCGGCAGGAGGCGTGGTACTTGAACGAGGTTTCGGCCAGCGCCCAGCGCGTGCCGAGGCGGTCGGTGAGCCGTGCCGGATCGGCATCGCTCGACATGCCCACGCCCAGGCCCTGCGCGCCTTCGAGCACTTTCGCCGCGCCCGTGAAGCCGTCCTGCGCGAGGTAGGCCGACATCAGTCCGCTCGCGGCCGCATGCGCGCAGTGCAGCTGCTTCGAATCGGCCGCATCGCGCAGGAATTCCCAAACGCCGGCCGACTGCGTGCCGGCCGAGCCGAAGGCGTGCAGCATCTGCTGCGGCGCGAGTTCGAGCAGCCGGCCCACTGCCGCGGCAGCCGCGAGCGTGCCCGCCGTCGCGGTGGTGTGGAAAGTCTTGTAGTGCGAGCGGCCCAGGAACTCGCCCACGCGGATGCCGACTTCGTAGCCCGCGACCACGGCCGTCAGCAGCTGCGCACCGCTGGCGCCGATGCTCTGCGCCACGGCCAGTGCGGGCGCAATGACCACGGCCGCGGGATGGAACACCGAACCGTTGTGCACATCGTCCTGCTCCACGTAGTGCGAGGCCGCGGCGTTGACGAGCGCGGCGAACACTGGCGAAGTGGTGCGGCGCGAGGTGAGCATTTCGCTCGGCCCCTCGGCCGGCCCCATCGTCTGCGCGAAGCGCTCGATGCTGCGTACCGGCCGCGCCGTGCGCGCCGCGAGCACCGAGCCCAGCCAGTCGAGCATCAGGTCCTCGGTGCGGCGCAGCACGGGGGCGGGAATGTCCGCTAACTTGAGTTCGGCGGCGAAGGTGGCGAGATCCCGGCTGGGATGATTCGATGAGGTGGTCATGGAGTGCCTTCAGAACGAACGCGGCAGGCCGAGCATGTGCTCCGCCACGTAGCTCAGGATGAGGTTGGTCGAGATCGGTGCCACCTGGTAGAGCCGCGTCTCGCGGAACTTGCGCTCGATGTCGTATTCGCACGCAAAGCCGAAGCCGCCATGGAACTGCAGGCAGGCATTGGCCGCCTCCCAGCTGGCCTTGGCCGCCAGGTACTTTGCCATGTTGGCCTGTGCGCCGCAGGGCTCGCGCGCATCGAACAGGCGGCAGGCCTCGTAGCGCATGAGGTTGGCGGCCTCTATCTCGATGAAGGCCTCGGCAATCGGAAACTGCACGCCCTGGTTCTGGCCGATGGGCCGGCCGAACACCACGCGCTCCTTGGTGTAGGCCGTGACCTTGTCGATGAACCAATAGCCGTCGCCGATGCATTCGGCCGCGATCAGCGTGCGCTCGGCATTGAGGCCGTCGAGGATGTACTTGAAGCCCTGGCCCTCTTCGCCGATCAGGTTCTCGGCCGGGATCTCGAGGTTCTCGAAGAACAGCTCGTTGGTCTCGTGGTTCACCATGTTCAGGATGGGCCGCACCGTCATGCCTTGGCCGATGGCCTCGCGCAGGTCGACGATGAAGATCGACATGCCTTCGGATTTCTTCTTGACCTCCGCAAGCGGCGTGGTGCGCGCCAGCAGGATCATCAGGTCCGAATGCTGGATGCGCGAGATCCACACCTTCTGGCCGTTGACGACGTAGCGGTCGCCCTTCTTCACGGCCGTGGTCTTGATCCTGGTGGTGTCGGTGCCGGTGCTGGGCTCGGTCACGCCCATCGACTGCAGGCGCAGCTCGCCAGTGGCGATGCGCGGCAGGTAGTTGCGCTTCTGCGCCTCGCTGCCGTGGCGCAGCAGCGTGCCCATGTTGTACATCTGGCCGTGGCAGGCGCCCGAGTTGCCGCCCGAGCGGTTGATCTCTTCCATGATCACCGAGGCTTCGGTGAGCCCGAGGCCGGAGCCGCCGTATTCCTGTGGAATGAGCGCGGCCATCCAGCCGGCTTTGGTGAGCGCGTCGACGAATTCGGCCGGGTAGCCGCGCGCCTCGTCGATCTTGCGGAAGTACTCGTTGGGAAACTGCGCGCACAGGTCGCGCACGGCATCGCGGATGTCGGCAAAGCGGGTGTCGTTGTGGTTGTTCATCTCGTCCAATCCTGGCGCGGGCCGCCGGCTTCCTTTTCGACGCGCTGCCAGATCTCGATGGCCATCGGGTCGTCGATTTCCTCCAAGAGGTGGCCCACGAGCCCGATGGCGCGCGCCATCACGCCGAGGCCGCGGATGATCTTCCACGGAAAGCCGAACTCGGCCGCAATCGCACCGATGGCGCCCGTCGCATTGATGGGCAGCGACTTGCCCGAGACGCGCTCGGCCTCCTGCTGCACCGCCTGCATCAGCGCCACGTAATGGCCCGAGAGGCCGTTCTCCTCGGCGATCTGGAACAGGCGCGGCGTGCGCGGGTCGATCGGCTTGTGCAGCGGATGCCCGAGGCCCGGCACGATCTGCTTGCGCGCGCGATGGTCGGCCACGATGTCCTTCGCCATGTCGGCCAGTGGCCGCGCCGGCTTCTCGCCGAAGGGAATGGCCTCGTAGAGCATCCTGGCTGCGCCTTCGGTGCTGCCCACGAACACCGTGCCCAGGCCGCACAGGCCCGCGGCCACCGCAGCCTGCAGCGCCTCGGGCGCGCCTGCATAGGTGAGGCGCGCGGCCAGCGCGCTGGGCGTGATGCCATGCTCGACCAGCGTGACGACGATGGCGTTGAAAGTGACCGACTCCTGCGGTGTCGGGATGCGGCCCGTGAGCTCCAGGAAGGCCATGTCGCCGAGGTTCAGGTGGCCCAGGATCTCGGAGGGCAGGTCGCGCCCGCGCACGGTGATTCGGTCGGGCGTGCTGTGGCCGAGCTCGGTGTGCAGGGATTTCTTGATCTTTGTGGTGGTCATGTGCCGAATCTATGCCGCCCTCGCGCGAGGCGGGTCTGTGAATGCGAAACCCTCCCTTCGGCAAATGCAAATGCCGCGCGGCGGGGCGTTCTGTCACGCTGCGGCGATGGACACAGAATCACTTTCCGCCGTGCGCGATGCTGCGCTCGACTACTTCGTTCGCAGCCGTTCCATCCAGCGGCGGCGCGAGCGCATGGAGCGGCCCGATGCCGACGAGGCGCAGGGCTGGAGCGCCATGGCCGAGCTGGGCTGGACCGGCATGCTGGCACCCGAATCCGCAGGCGGGCTCGGTCTGGGGCTCGCGGGCGCCGCGCAGATCCTGCGGGCCGCGGGCGAGCATGTGGCGCCCGAGCCGTTGCTGGCGGTGGCGGGCCTGAGCGCGATGCTGCTCGCGCGGCTCAAGGCTCCGGCCGCGCAGTCGCTGCTGGCGGAGCTGGTCGCGGGCCGCAGCCTGCCGGCGCTGGCCTGGCAGGAGAGCGCCGGCGACCTGAGCGCCGTGCCGCTGGCCTGCGGCTGCGAGCCGCGCGGGGGGCATGCGGGCGGCGTGCTGCTGCAGGGCGAGAAGCTCATGGTGCTGCCCGGCGCGGCCGCCAGCGGCTGGCTGGTGTCGGCGCGCGGCAGCGACGACGCGGTGCTGCTGTGGGTGCCGCGCGGCACGGCCGGCGTGAGCGAAACCCTGGTGCCGCTGGTTGACGGCAGCCAGGCTGCGAGCCTGCGCTTCGAGCAGGTGGCGCTGCCCGCGGATGCGGTGCTGGCCGAAGGCCCCGCCGCGCAGGACGCGCTACGCCACGCGCTCGCGGCCGGCCAGGTCCTGCAGGCGGCCGAACTGCTGGGCGTGGGCCAGGCGATGCTCGCGCAGACGCTGGCCTACCTGCGCACCCGTTCGCAGTTCGGCAAGCCCATCGGCAGCTTCCAGGCGCTGCAGCACCGCTGCGTGGACATGTTCATCCACCTCGAAGTGGCGCAGGCCGCGCTCGCCGAGGTGCTGGCACTGGCGGACCAGGGGCTCCCGGCCGAACGGCTCGAAGCCGAAGCCAGCCGCGTCAACGCCCGCTGCACCGCCGCGGCGCTGCAGGCCTCGCGCACGGCAGTGCAGCTGCATGGCGCCATCGGCTACACGCAGGAGTGCGAGCTGAGCCTCTACTACAAGCGCACGCTGTGCCTTTCGGCGTGGCTCGGCAACGTGGCCGCGCACCAGCGCCGGCATGCCGCGCTGGCCGACGGCGGCGAAGCGCGGGCGGGCACCGCCGCATGGGAGGGCGAGTTTCCGCGCAGCGCCGACTGGCATGCGATGCCCGAGGCCGAGTTCCGGCGCATGGTGCGCGCCTTCCTGCAGCAGCGCTATCCGCAGCAGCTGCGCTACCTGTCGCACCGCGCACGCTGGAGCGAGATCCGCGAGTGGTACCTCACGCTGTCGGCGCAGGGCTGGATCGCGCCGGCGTGGCCGGAGGTGCATGGCGGCATGGGGCTGCCGGCCGACAAGCTCATTGCATGGATCGAGGAGCTCGAGCAGCACGGCGTGGCGCGCGCGCCGGACCAGGGCATCGTGATGATCGGCCCGCTGCTGATCCAGCATGGCACGCCGGAGCAGCAGCAGCGCTTCCTGCCGCGCATCCTGAGCGGCGAGCATGTGTGGTGCCAGGGCTATTCGGAGCCCAACGCCGGCTCCGACCTGGCGGGCCTTCGCACCGAGGCCGTGGCGGGGCGCGATGCCGAGGGCGATCACTTCATCGTCAATGGCCAGAAGATCTGGACCACGCTCGCGCAGGATGCCAACCACATCTTCATGCTGGTGCGCACCGACAAGGCCGCGCGCAAGCAGGAGGGCATCAGCTTCCTGCTGTGCGACTTGCGCACGCCGGGCATCACGGTGCGGCCCATCCACACGCTCTCGGGCGAGCCCGAGTTCTGCGAGGTGTTCTTCGACAACGTGCGCGTGCCGGCCGAAAACCTCGTGGGCAAGCTGCATGGCGGCTGGACGATTGCCAAGGCGCTGCTGGGCTTCGAGCGCATCTTCCTGGGCAGCCCCAAGCAGTCGCAGTACGCGCTGGGACAGCTTGCGCGGTTGGCGCAGGCGCGGCGCCTATTTGCAGACCCGGTGTTCGCGCAGCGCTTTGCCGCACTGCGGCTCGACGTGCTCGACCTGTCGGCCGCATACACGGGCTTTGCCGACATCGTGCGCGCGGGCCAGCCGCTGCCGGCATCGGTGTCGTTGCTCAAGATATGGGCCAGCGAAACCTACCACCGCATCGGCGCGCTGCTGGTCGAGGCCGGCGAAGAGCAGGGCGCCGTCGCGGGCGACCAGCTGCTCGACGGGCAGAGCTTCAACGTGCTGTCGCCGCTCATCGGCTCCACCGCCGCAATGATCTACGGCGGCACCAACGAGATCCAGCGCAACATCCTTGCGCGGCAGGTGCTGGACCTGCCGGCCTGATCGATGCGAGCCGCCGAAGAAATACACACCAGGAGACAACGCCATGACATCGACTCACTTCTCGCGCCGCCACCTCATGGCCGCGATGGCAGGCAGCGCGGCGCTGTCTGCACTGCCGCATCGCGCCTTCGCGCAGCAGCCCCTGCCGCCGCTCATCAAGCTGGTGGTCGGCTATTCGGCCGGCGGTCCGGTGGACGGCGCGGCGCGCCTGCTCGCGCCCGCGCTGAGCCAGGAGCTCGGCACGCAGGTCATCGTCGACAACCGGCCCGGCGCCAGCGGCTCGGTGGGTGGCGACGCAGTGGCCAAGGCCGCACCCGACGGCGCGCTGCTGTTCTTCGGCGCGAGCCCGACCATCACCATCAATCCGAACGTCCAGCGCAAGATGGCCTTCGATCCGATGAAGGACCTGACGCCCATCGCGCCGCTGGTCGACTACACCAACGTGCTCGTGGTCAACAAGGACCTGCCGGTGCGCAGCGTGGCCGAGCTGCTGGCCTATGCGAAGGCGCACCCGGGCAAGGTGTTCTACGGCTCGGCCGGTATCGGCGCGTCGAACCACCTGAGCGGCGCGCTGCTCGAGAAGATGACCGGCGTGCAGCTCACGCACGTGCCCTACAAGGGCAGCGCACCCGCGTTGGCCGATGTGATGGGCGGCACCGTGACCATGATGTTCGACATCATCGCCACCTCGCGGCCCTTCATCCAGTCGGGCAAGATCCGCGCGCTGGCCGTCACCTCGCGCCAGCGCAACCGCATGCTGCCCGAGGTGCCGACCATGATCGAGTCGGGTGTGGCCGGCTACGACGTGGGCGGCTGGTTCGGCCTCTACGGTCCGGCGCGCATGGACGCGGCGCTGGTCGCGCGCCTGAACGCCGCCGCGCACAAGGCGCTGGCGCGTGAGGATGTCGCCCATCGGCTGCGCGAGCAGGGCTACGAGGTCTGGAGCGGCGGCGCGGAGCTGCTCGCGGCCAAGGGCCAGGCCGACCGCAGGCTCTGGGCCACCGCAGCGCAGGGCATCGAGGCGGAATGAGCGAAATGCCGGCACCCACGCGGATCCACGAGCTGCTCGAAGCACGCGCATTGCAGTCACCGGGCGCGGCCTTTCTCTTCGAGCCATCGGGCACCGTGTCGTACGGCGCGCTGCAGGCCATGGCCGAGGCGGCCGCGCAGGACCTCTTGGCCGCCGGCGTGCGGCCGACCGACCGCGTGCTGCTGGTGGCCGAGAACTGCGCCGCGCACATCGCGCTCATCATGGCGTGCAGCCGCATCGGCGCATGGTCGTGCGGGGTCAACGCGCGCATGTCGCCCGGCGAGGTCGCGGCCATTGCCGACCGCGCCGATGCGCGGCTATGCTGCTTCACGAGCGATGCTTCGGACGCCGCGCGCCAGCATGCGCAGCGCGCCGGCGCGGTGCCCTCGGCGCTGCCGGGCGTGATGCGCTCGGCCGTGCGCGCCGAGGCCAGCCCGGAGGCCGACTCCGCGCTGGCGGACACTGCGGCCATCATCTTCACTTCAGGCACCTCGGGCACGCCGAAGGGCGTGATGGTGTCGCACCGCGGGCTGCTGCATTTCGGCCGCGTGTCGGCCGGCGTGCGATCGCTGGGCGCGCACGACCGGGTCTACGCCTTCCTGCCGATGACGCACATCTTCGGCATCGGCACGGTGCTCATGGCCGCGCTCACGGGCGGCGCCGCGCTGGTGCTGCGCGCGAGCTTCTCGCCGGCCGACATGCTGCATGCGCTCGCGCATGAAGAGGTGTCCAACTTGCTCGGGCCGCCCACGATGTACGCGCGGCTGCTGGCGCACGTCGAGGCCGGGCACGGCGCGCCGCGCTTTCCGGCGCTTCGCTATGTCTACACCGGCTCGGCGCCGCTCGATCCAGCGCTCAAGCAGCGCGTGGAGGCGCTGTTCGGCCAGCCGCTGCACTATGGCTATGGCCTGTCGGAGTACGCGGGCTCGGTGTTCCTCACGCGCGTGGAGGCACCGCGCGCGGACACCGCCGCGGGCCATGGGGTCGAGGGCGGCGAGGCGCGCATCGTCGGACCTGACGGCCAGGACCTGGCGCCGGGCGAGACCGGCGAGATCTGGCTGCGCGGGCCCGGCCTCATGCTGGGCTACTTCCGCGATGCGGCGGCCACGGCGCAGGTCATGCGACCCGGCGGCTGGTATGCGAGCGGCGACCTCGGGCGCCTCGATGCGGACGGTGCGCTGTTCGTGGTCGGCCGGCTCAAGGAAATGATCATCCGCTCGGGCTTCAACGTCTATCCGGCGGAGATCGAGGCGGTGATCGGCCGCTTTGCGGGCGTGCACCTTTGCGCGGTGGTGGGCGTGCCCGAGGCCGACGGCAACGAGCGCATCGTCGCCTTCGTCGAGATGAAGCCCGGCGCCGTGCTCGATGAACCGGCGCTGCGCGCCTACCTCGCGGAGCACCTGTCGCCCTACAAGCGGCCCGCGCGCATCGAGACCATCGACGCCATGCCGACCACGGCCAACGGCAAGCTGCTCAAGCGCGAGCTGCAGGCGCGCGCCGCCCGGCCCTAGCCGAAGATGCAGGCGCGGCCCTTCTGCGTGTCCATGTACTCGCGCACGCGGGCGATGCGCCCATCGCGCAGTTCGAAGATGAAGCAGTAGTCGTTGTCGTACCGGCGGCCGTTCGCGAGCGTGGCCTGCAGGCGCAGCTCGACGATCACGGTATCGCCCTCGCAATAGCGGCTGCGGAAATCGACCGCGACGTCGGAGACGAAGAGCGCCGGAAATCTCTCGGCCAGGAAATGAACGATGGCGTCCGGGCCGATCATGTGGTCGGGCGCATCGAGTGCCAGCGCGGTGGCGTTGCCGCGTGGCGCCAGCCATTCGGCATCCTCGGTGAACCAGGATGCGATGCGTTGGGGGTCGCGGCTTGCGAAAGCCTTCCATGCGTCGGCGATGGTGCGCTTGTTCTGTTCGGAGTTCATGCCCTGACCATAGGCGCGGCCCGCGGCGCCCGCACGCCGGTTTCGGACATTTCCTGCAAGGAGCCGCGCCGCCGTCCGCCAGTGCCGCGCCGCAGGGGCGCGCATCGTCCCTGCATCGACATACGAAACACAGGAAGCACGCCATGGCAGACGACCCGAACAAGCGCGGCCCGCAGGACCGGACCCGCATCAATGTCAACGAGCCGCACGAGGTGCGCTATTGGACCGAGACGCTGGGCGTGACCGAGGCGCAGCTGCGTTCGGCCGTGGCCGCCGCGGGCGTCGAGGTGAAGGACGTGCGGGTCTACCTCGGCAAACCCTAGGCGGGTGGCGAAAGCGTAGGTACGCTCCTACACCCGCTGCGGGGGGCGGGACCGATACTTTGGCTTTCCTTCGCTTCAGGACGCGCAAAGTGAACGAGCCGAATGCCGAACCCCGCACCAGCAGCAGTGGTCCGCGGGCCTGCCACCCCCTCACCGAGGCGAAGCCTTCGGCTCTCCGCGCCCAATGAAGGCCTCGCCCGGAGCCCGAAGCTGGATCGCCGCCGGCGTACGCCACGAACTGCTCACCCGCGCCTTGCCGGCACTGCGCCACGACATGGCGGCGCCGGTGTCGGTGATCCGCATGGCGCTGCTCATGCTCAAGCGCCAGATCGGCGCGCCGGTCATCGATGCACCGGTCTGCGAGGAGCGTGTGGCGCTGATCGACAACCAGGTGTCCGAACTCGTCGAGGGCATCCGCTCGCTGCGCGACTGGGAGCTGGCCACGACGGATGACGGCATCACGCGCAGCGCGCTGGTGGCGCAGTGCGTGGGCCTGATGCGCGCAGCCTTCGACATGCACGGCGTCGAGCTGGCTGTCGATGCCGCGCTCGAACCGCGCGAGGGCGAAACGCGCTGGCCCCAGGGCGCCGCGCTGCGCTACCTGGTGCTTGGCGGCCTCGGATACCTGCACGACGGCGCATCCGAAGCCGGCGCGATCCGCATCGAGGCCGATGGCGGCAACGCGCTTCGCCTCAGCGCCTTGCCGCGCGAATCGGCCGGTGCCAGCCCGGTGCTCGACGCGCACCGCGCCCCGCGTGCGCTGGCCATCGACGCGATTGCGCTCCAGAGCCTGGCGGAAGACCTGGGCTACACCGTGGCGCTCGAGCGCGACAGCGTGCGCTTTCCGCTCGCGCCGGGCTGAGGCCTTCGTCGTTCTTCTCCGGCCTTGCGCCGGCCGTTGGCGCTGCGTGCCTCGCGTTGCTGGCGCGCCTGGCCTTGCCGATGCATCCGCAGGAAGGCGAGCAGCCGCTGTTCGGCGGCGTGCAGCCCGCGCGTCTTGCGCGCCGCGGTACGGGCCGACATCTTTCGCAGCAGTTCGGCCGCGGGGTCTTCCTCGTCGCCCGCCAGCGCGCTGCCCAGCGCCAGCACGGCCGGGTGCACGTAGGCCTTCTTGCAGACCGCGGGCGTGTTGCCCAGCTGCCTGGCCACGGCGGCCAGTATTTCCTTGGCGCTGTAGCGCGTGCCGTCGGCGGCCGTGCGCCCCGGTTCGCAGGCCAGCCGCGTGAGCTCCAGCGCCTGCACCGTGCCGTGCCAGGTGCGGAAGTCCTTTGCGGTGAAGCGCTCGCCGGGCGAGGCTTCGGCGATGTAGCCGTTGACGTCGGTGGACGAGACGCTGCGCAGCTCCCCGTCTTCGTCCTGGTACTGGAACAGCGCCTGGCCGGGCAGCTGCTGGCATTGGCGCACCACCCTGGCCACGCGCGGATCGTCGAGCCGGGCTTCATGCATCACGCCGCTCTTGCCCCTGAAGCGCAGCCGCAGCGCCGCGCCCTGCACGGCCGCGTGCCGGTTGCGCAGCGTGGTGAGGCCGAAGGAGCCGTTGCTGCTGGCGTATTCCTCGTTGCCCACGCGCAGCAGCGTGGTGTCGAGCAGCCGCACCAGGGCTGCCAGCACCTGCTGGCGACCGGGCGCCTTGGCCGTTGCCGCGCCTTCCTGCAGGTCGCGTGCGACGCGGGCGCGGATGCGCGGCAGCGCGAGCCCGAAGGCCTCGAGGCGCTCGAACTTGGTCTCGTCCTTGAAAAGCCGCCAGTCGGGGTGGTAGCGGTACTGCTTGCGGCCGCGGGCATCGATGCCGGTGGCCTGGAGGTGGCCATTGGGCAGCGGGCAGATCCACACCTGCGTGTAGGCCGGCGGAATGGCCAGCATGCGGATGCGGGAGAGCTCGTCCGCGTCGCGCACCCAGCGGCCCTGCGCGTCGCGGTAGCGGAAGTGCTCGCCGTGCTTCAGTCGCCGGATGCCCGGCATGTCGGGGTTCACGTAGACCAGGCCGTTGGCAATGGGCGCGGCCGTCGGCGAGGGCCTGGAGGGCGGGGCGGTCGATCTGGAGCGGGCCGGCATGGGGTTTGCGTGGTGACGGTACCCAGCGCTTGTGCCTGCACCGACAATCGCCGCCTGTAGGACGCCGCAATCGCCGCTGGTGCGATGGAGGCGCTTTGTTCTTTTCCTGGAGTCCCAAAGAAATGATGTTCTTCCATCGGCCGTTCCCGTCTTCCTGCGTGCGCTGGCTCTCGGCCTGCGGCGCGGCGCTGCTCGTTGCGGCCTGCGCTTCCCCAACTTCGCCGACTTCGCCGGTATCGGCTGCACGCCCAGCTGCTGCTGCTGCCGCGCCCGTCAAGGTGAAGGTCTTCGTCGCGGCCATGTTCGAGATCGGCCAGAACACCGGCGACCGGGCCGGCGAGTTCCAGCACTGGTACGAGCGCTACTGGAAGGGCGCCGCGCCCATGGCGGTGCCCGGCGCATTGCAGCCGGTGTACTGCAATGCCGACGGCGTGTGCGGCGCGGTGCTCGGCATGGGCAAGGTCAACTCGTCGTCGTCGATGCAGGCCATCCTGCTGAACCCGCAGTTCGACTTCTCGCAGGCTTACTACGTGATTTCCGGCGTGGCCGGCACGCCGCCGGCGCGCGGCACCATCGGCGAGGTGAGCTGGGCCACCTGGCTCGTGGACTACGACCTCGGCCACCGCTGGGCGCCCGAGGAGAACAAGCCCGGCGAACCCACCTTCATGCCGCGCAAGGGCTACGAGGAATACCGCCGCTTCAAGCTCAACCCCGACCTCGTGGGCTGGGCCATGAAGCTCTCGTCCGACACGCCGCTCAAGGATTCGGACAGCGCGCGCAAGTACCGCCTGCGCTACCCCGATGCGGCCGCGCGGCGCGCGCCCTTCGTGGCCACCGGCACCCACATGACCGGCGACACCTTCTTCCACGGTCCCGGCATGTCGAAGCAGGCGCAATACATCGCCAGGCTCTACGGCGCCGACGACTACGTGATCACCGAAATGGAAGCCGCCGCCATCACGCTCGTGATCAAGCGCACCCATGGCACCGACCGCGTGATGAGCCTGCGCGGTGCCGTCAACTTCGACCAGGGCAGCCCGAAGGAAAGCACGCTGCAGCACCTGGACCCGGCCCCGGGCGAGACGGCGGGCGGCTTTGCCGAGACGGTGGAGAACATTGCGCTGGTGGGCACGCGCGTGGTGGACCACATCGTGGCCAACTGGCCGCAGTGGCAGGCCGGCGTGCCCAAGCCCTGAGCGGGTTCAGGGCCGCACCGGCTGCAGGTGCCACGTCACGTTGAAATCGAAGGGCGTCCAGCGGCTCACCGTGACGCCCGCCTGCCGCAGGCCGCGGCCGGTCCAGGTGTTGCAGGTCTCGAAGAGGTGGTAGCCGCCTTCGGCCTCGTAGAAGGCGTCGTCGTTGCCGTAGTGGGCGCCGGCAACGGGTGTCGCGCCGCCCGAGGCGAGCGTCGCCTGCACGTAGCCCGCGAGCTGCGCGTACTGCGCCTGCGAGAGCGGCAGGTGGAAGGCGTTGCTGCGCAATGAGGCGCGCGTGAGATAGGTCACGTGCAGCAGCGCGCGGTTGCCGCCGAGCAGGGCGCCCAATGCGCGCGAGGCCGTGAGGTCGGCCCAGGTGGGCGTGTGCAGGTAGAACTCGCGGTCGCCCCAGCCGATGGCGATGAACTCCGCATCGGGCGGCACGGCCCTGAAGTGCGCGAACGGAAAGAGCTGCTGCCAGTCGACGGTGGCCGAGCGGATCGGAAACACCAGGTCGGTGTGGATGCCGTTGCTCAGCACCCAGGCCTGGACGGCGGGCGGCGACGCGGGCGCCCGTGCATTGGCCGGCCAGAGCATCAGCGCGCAGGCCGCGCCCACGTACAGCCCCGCGGCCATCGTGAAGCCCAGCAGCGTGAATGCGATGCGCCGGAGCCAGCGTCTGATCACGGCGCCGGGTGTTTCAGAAGAGCGACGCGGTGGCCGAGGCCGCCTCCGCCGACGCGCGCGAGGCCGGGCCGACCACAGCCGGCGCCGTGGCCTCGGGACTGCCCGCCTTCGCAAGCGCGCCCACGCGCACGCCCAAAAGGCGCAGCGGCCGCTCCAGCGGCACGCGCTTCAGGCACAGCCCGCCGACCTGGCGGATGGTCTTGCCGTCGGCGGTGTGGCGCTCGATGGTCTGGTCGCGCGTGGCGATCTTGAAATCGTCGTAGCGCAGCTTGATGCCGATGGTCTTGCCCACGTAGCCCTTGCGCTGCAGGTCTTCGGCCACCTTCTCGCACAGGTGGGTGAAGATCGCGCCCAGCTCGGCGCGGTCGCGCACCGCATGCAGGTCGCGGTCGAAGGTGGTCTCGCGGCTCATCGACACGGGCTCGCTCTCGGTCACCACCGGCCGGTTGTCGCGGCCCCAGGCCACCTCGTGCATCCACGCGCCCGTGGACTTGCCGAAGTTCTGGATCAGCCAGTCGCGCTCGCGCGCCGCGAGCTGGCCCACGGTCTCGATGCCGAAGCGCTTGAGCTTCTCGTCGGCCTTGGGTCCGATGCCGTTCACCTTGCGGCAGGGCAGCGGCCAGATGCGCGTCTGCAGGTCGTCTTCGTAGACCACCGAGATGCCGTTGGGCTTGTTGAACTCGCTCGCCATCTTGGCGATGAGCTTGTTGGGCGCCACGCCGATGGAGCAGGTGAGGCCGGTGGCGTCGAGGATGGCCTTCTGGATGAGCCGCGCGAGCGATCGGCCGCCGTCGCGCTGGCCGCCGGGCACATCGGTGAAGTCGATGTAGACCTCGTCCACGCCGCGGTCTTCCATCAGCGGCGCGACCTCCCTGATGACCTGCTTGAAGGTGCGCGAGTACTTGCGGATCTCCTCGAAGTCCACCGGCAGGATGATGGCCTGCGGGCACAGCTTGGCGGCCTTCATGAGCCCCATGGCCGAGCCCACGCCGAACTGCCGCGCCGGGTAGGTGGCGGTGGTGATCACGCCGCGGCCCACGTAGTCTCTCAGCCGCGGAAAGGCCTCCACCGGGATGTCGGCCAGCGTGCCGCCCTCGGGCACGTGGCGGATCGCCTCGTCCACGCTGCGCCGCCCGCCGCCGATCACCACCGGCAGGCCCTTGAGCTGCGGATAGCGCAGCAGCTCGACCGACGCGTAGAAGGCGTCCATGTCGAGGTGGGCGATGCGGCGGATCGGGGGCGTTGGAACGGTCGGGGAGCTCACGGCATGGATTGTCTCGCGGCCGGGCGATGTTCGCCTGCCGGGCGGCCGCGTGCAAGAATGCGGCCGATTTGCAGGCTGGCCCTCCGGTGGCATGGAAAGGAATCTGGCATGGATGACGAAGTCGAAGGCATGACCATCGCGCTGACGCCGGTGCAGATGGCCGCGGTTCTGGGCGGGGAGGACGTGCCCGAATCCGCGAGCCTGAGCAACCGGCTCTGGGGCACGGTGGGGCTGGTGGGCGGCGTGGTGGAACTGGTGGGCGCCGGCATCCTGTGCGTCGCGCCCGAGCCCACGATGGTGACCAAGGCCGGCTGCGTGGTGCTGGGCGTGCACGGCTTCGACACCCTGGCGACCTCGGGCCGCCAGGTCTGGACCGGCACCCCGCAGCGCACCGCCACCGCCGTCACCGCCAGCTCGGCGGCCGAGGCGCTGGGCGCCTCGCGTGAAACGGCCGATGGCATCGGGCTTGCCGTGGACGTGGCGGTGCCGCTGGTCGTGGCTTCGGGGCTGGGCGCCGCGCGCATCGTCGCCGTGATGCGCGGCGGCCGCATCCGCTTGGTGGAGCATGAGGCCGCGGCGGGATCGCGGCTGGGCGGCCACACCATGGCGCGCCACGTCGGGCAGACCGATGCCCAGCTGCTGGCCAGGGTACGAACCGCCACCCGGCCGGGCCCGCGGGCGGTGTCCACCTTTGCCGACCTGGCCACTGCAGAACGCGCGATCACCGAGACGCTGCGCGCCAACGCCGCCGCGGTGCGCGCCTGGTCGCGCGGGGCGGCCGCGGGCAGCAAGTCGCCGGAGTTGGAGCACGTGCTGGGCTACGTGGTGGGGCGGGGCGTGCAGTTCGGCAGCACCGCCGTCAACGACCTCTCCGGCGTGCGGATCATCCTCAAGATGGAAACCTACAACGGCAAGCCGTTCTACATCCTCACGGCCTATCCGATCTGAGCCGCGCGGCGCCGCGAGCGCCTACAGGAAGGACGGGGCTTCGCCCGTCGTCCACACGTCGGCGCCGAGTTCTTCGGCCAGGCGGGCCAGCAGCCTGGCGGTGCGCTCGCGCAGCGGGGCAATGCGGGCCTGCAGGCCGGCCCGGGGCAGCGCTGCGGCCTGGACGGTCGCGTCGGAATCGGGGTCGCTTTCGCGGATGTAGAGCGTGCTGTTGCGGGCCCAGGCCTCCACCGCCCAGCCCTGGTCCTGGTCGGCATAGACCATGCCCTCGTCGTGCCCCGCCACGGCGGCAAGGAAGTGGTCCATGGAAGAGAACGTGTCGTACCAGGGGAAGGACAGGTGCACGTCCGCATCCTCGTTGTCCAGCCGCAGATCCATCCAGAAATACTGGCGCACCTGCTGGAGTTTCAGCCCGCGCTGCCGGGCCAGTGCAGCCACCCGGCCGTAGTAGGCAGCAAGCTCCGCCTCGTGCCCGATGGCCTCCGGAACGCTCACCCGCAGGCGCTCGGCGCGCGGGAATTCCGGCAGCGCGAGCGGCTCGGGCGGGCGGTCCCGCACGGGATGGAACTCGTCCCACAAATGAAATGCGATCTCGGGCTCCAGCGAGTTGATCGGCTTGGCGTCGGCGAACCAGGGTTCCACTTGCGCGCTCCTCTGAATGGTCGGGCGGACGATGTTAGCCCGAGGCGCAGCCGCGCACTCTGCGGCATGTCCGGCGCGCATTCTTCTCAGGGCGGCGGCACCATGTCACGCATGAGCTTGTCCAGCGCTTCGTCGCTCATCTGCTCGGCCGGCGCCAGCGCAGTCGGCGAAGTGCGCAGCCAGCGCGTGGTCACGGGCAGCGCCATCACCAGCGCGGCCACGGTGGCGAGCACCGCGAGGTAAGGCGCGAGCGCGCGCGCGACGGCGGCCGCAGGCGGCCGCGGCGCGACCTGGCCGCGCGCGAGCACCAGCGCATAGCCGAAGGGCGGCAGCAGGAAGCCCGCCTGCAGCACCAGCAGGGTCAGCTCGGCGATCCATGCTGCATCGTCGAGCTGTGCGAGCACGGGCGGCATCACGATGGGAACGATCAGGAAGATCAGCTCGAAGGCATCGAGCACGAAGGCGAAGGCCAGCAGAACGGCCAGCACCACGCCCAATCCCGCCATAGGGTGGCCCTGCAGCGACAGCACGAGCCGTGCAATCAGCCCGTCGGTGCCGAAGCCGCGCAGCAGCAGAGAGAAGGTGGTGGCCGCCACCAGCAGCGCATACAGCGCGCCGGTGAGCGCCATGGCATCGTCGAGCACCTGCCACAGCACCGGGCGCGTGAGCTGGCGCGACGCCAGGCCCCAGCCGAGCAGCAGCACGCCGGCCGCGGCCGCGCCTTCGACCGCGCGCACCTTGCCGAGCGTGACCAGCACCAGCAGTGTGCCGATCAGCAGGGGCACGAGCAGCAGCGTCCAGCCCTCGCGCCGGTTCAATGGCTCCCGTTGCACCGGCGGCCGCGGCTTGCGCCGTGCGCCGAACCACGCCACCGCGAGCCAGCCGGCCAGCAGGACGGCGGCGGGTACCAGTGCCGCCTGCAGGATGTCCTGCGTGTTGACGATGCGGTTCGCGGCGCCGGCGGCGGCCGTCGGGAGCCCCAGCTCGCGGGCCATGTTCGTCCCTTCGGTGTGGGCGCGCAGCATCGCGTCGCCGAGCAGCAGCAGCACGAGCGAGGGCGGCACGCTCACGCCCAGCGTACTGGTGAGGGCCACGAGTGCGGTGCGCTGGGCCGGGGGCACTCCCTCGCGCGCCCAGCCTTCGCCCGCGGTGCGCGCCAGGGTGAGCAGGCTGGCGCCGACCGAGCCGTTCATCGGTGCGAGCATCAGGCCCAGCAGCATGCCTGCGAGTTCGGGCGCGGCCCGCGGTGTGATGCGTGCGAGCACCTTGCGCAGGCCGGTGTACAGGTGCTCGGCCAGGGCCAGCCGGTTGAGCAGCGCACCGACCAGCCCATACAGTGCCAGCGCCTGCAGCAGATCGTGCTCGAGCAGGCCGACGATGCGCCAGGGCAGGTTTTGCAGCAGCGCCAGGTCGAAGGCACCGAGCGCGAGGCCCGCAACAGCGCCCAGCGAGCATACGCCGAGCAGCACGGCGTAGGTCGGCCAGCCGGTGGCCATCATCAGCACCAGGGCCAGCGCAAGCAGGGCGAGTCCGGTCCATGCCATGGCGTTGCCTTTACGACCGCCGCCGCTCGCACCAGAGGTCGAGCGCGCCCTGCACCGCCAGCAGCGCCGCGAGCAGAAGCAGCGCAACCTTGATCATGAAGTAGCCCGGATTGAAGGTGTCGGGAAAGCGTTCCAGCGCCGTCACCGCATCCGCGACCGGCACCGCGGCGCTGCAGACCAGGAACAGCGCCCAGGGCAGCACGCACAGTGCCGCGCCGGTGCGGCGCAGCCGCGCGATGCGGCTCGTGGTGTCGGCCGCGAGGTCGGGCCGCGCCACCAGGTGCGCACCGCGCCGCCCGGCATGCCGCAGCGCCACCGCCACGTAGAGCGCGAACAGCCACTGCGCGAGATCGTTGGCCTGCGTCGGCCCGCTGCCGGATCGAGTCAGGTCGCGCAGCGGCCATTGCACGAAGAGCAGCAGCGCGATCGCAATGGCCAGCGGCATCGCGGCGCGATCGATCAGGTCCAGCACGCGCAGCGATGGCGGCGCTGAAGGCGAATCGGTCGGTTCGGGATGTTCCGGCGGGAGCGTCATGTCGCGGGCAACCCTATCGCCGCAACCTGACCGCCACCTGCGGCAAAAAGGGCACGGCTTGCGCTCGGCGGCATGCCGGTGCCATCATCCGCGCCATGCAGACAGTTTCCTCCATCCTGTGGCGCAGGCTCGATGCACCGGGCCATGACGCCTGCCGGCTCGAGCGCAACGCGACCGCGTGGCAGCTCGACGGCGCCGCCGTGTTCCGCCTCGAGGACGGCCGCATCGGCCAGCTGCACTACCGCGTGCGCTGCGACCTGCACTGGCACACGCAGTGGGGCACCGTGCGCGGCTGGCTCGGCGGCAGCGCCATCGACCTGGCCATTGCCCGCGATGCGCGCGGCCACTGGAAGCTCAACGACGAGGCGGTGCCCGACCTGTCGCACTGCACCGACCTCGACCTGGGCTTCACGCCCGCCACCAACCTGCTGCAGCTGCGCCGGCTCAACCTGGCAAAGGGCGAGGGCGCCGATGCGCCGGCCGCCTGGGTCGACTTGGACGGCGGCGGCGTGCTCAGCGAGCTGATGCAGCGCTACGAGCGAACCGCGGACGACGCCTATGCCTACGAGGCCAAGCGCTTCGACTACGCGGCTACCCTGCGCGTCACGCAGGACGGCTTCGTGCGCGACTACCCGGGCCTCTGGAGCGCCGAAGCCTGATGGTCGCCACGGCATTGATGACCCACAGCAAACCACTTCTTCGCACCTTCGCCTTCGCGCTGCTCGGCACCATGGCCGCGCTGTCGGCCGAGGCCGCCGCCTGGGGCCCCAGGCCCACGGCCTGCCCGGCGCCGGTGCCCGCGCAAACGCGCTGCTACACCGGTGCCGATGGCGCCGGCGCGCTCTACTGGATTGCCATACCGCAGGCGTGGAACCGCGTGCTCGTGATGCACGCCCATGGCGGCCCCGAGACCGGCCCGCCCAGGCTCGAGCGCAGCGAGGAAGACCTGAAGCGCTGGGCCGTCACCGTGAAGGCCGGCTACGCATGGGCCGGCTCCACCTACCGCCGCGGCGGCTACGGCGTGACCATGGCCGCGGAGGACACCGAGCGTCTGCGCCGCATCTTCGTGCAGCGCTTCGGCCCACCGCGGCGCACGCTGCTGCATGGCCAGAGCTACGGCGCGGGCGTGGCCGCGAAGGCGGCCGAACTCTATGCACCGGCCGGCGATGCCAAGAGCCCGTACGACGGCCTGCTGCTCACCAGCGGCGTGCTCGGCGGCGGCAACAGCGCCTACGACTTCCGGCTCGACCTGCGCGTGGTCTACCAGTACGTGTGCCGCAACCATCCCAAGCCCGACGAGCCGCAATACCCGCTGTGGCAGGGCCTGCCGATGGACTCGAAGCTCACGCGCGCCGAGCTGGCCGCGCGCGTCAAGGAATGCACCGGCGTCGGCCTGCCCGCGGCGCAGCGCACGCCCGAGCAGGCCGCGCGGCTCAAGACCATCCTGTCGGTGGTGAAGATCCAGGAGCGCTCGCTGCTGGGGCACCTGAACTGGGCCACCTGGCTGTTCCAGGACCTGGTGCAGCAGCGCCTGGGCGGACGCAACCCCTTCGGCAACATCGGCGTGGCCTACCAGGGCTCGGCCGACGATGCGGCGCTGAATGCCGGCGTGGCGCGCTATGCGGCCGACCCGCAGGCCAAGGGCGCTCTCGCCGCCGACAGCCAGCCCACCGGCCGCACCGCGCTGCCCACCGTGGCGCTGCATGCCATCGACGACCCCACCGCTTTCGTCGAGCTCGAGAACGCCTACCGGCGCATCCGCGATGCCGCGGGCACGGGCGGCACGCTGGTGCAGAGCTTCAGTGCCGAGCGCGAGCACAGCTACCTGAGCGATTCGGAATACCCGGCGCTCTTCGAAGCCTTGATGGACTGGATCGACAAGGGCGAGAAGCCCACGCCCGCAAGCCTGGCGCAGCGCTGCGCGGCGCTGATGCCGCGCTACGGCACCGACGGCAGGAACGGCTGCCACATCAAGCCCGAATGGCAGGCGCCGGCGCTCGAAACCCGCGTGCCCGTGCGGGCTCCTTGAGCGAGGCGAGGCAGCAAGCGGCGCAGGCTCAGTGGTCGCGGTGCAGGTAGCTCGCCTGCCGCGGCAGCCGCAGGCTCACGAGGAAGGCGATCACCATCATCGCGGTCACGTACCAGAAGAAGGCCGATTCGTGGCCCAGCGACTTGAGCCCCAGCGCCACGTACTCGGCCGAGCCGCCGAAGATCGCGTTGGCCACGGCGTAGGCCAGGCCCACGCCCAGCGCGCGCACCTCGGGCGGAAACATCTCGGCCTTCACGATGCCGCTGATCGAGGTGTAGAAGCTCACGATCGCCAGCGCCGCGATGATCAGCGCGAAGGCGGCCACGGCGTTGGTGGTGTGCTGCAGTGCCGTGAGGATCGGCACCGTGGCCAGCGCGCCGAGCCCGCCGAACAGCAGCATGTTGTTGCGCCGTCCGATGCGGTCCGACAGTGCGCCGAACAGCGGCTGCATGCACATGTAGAGGAAGAGCGCGCCGGTCATCACGTAGCTGGCGGTCTTGATCGGCAGGTGCACCGTGTTCACCAGGTACTTCTGCATGTAGGTGGTGAAGGTGTAGAAGATCAGCGAGCCGCCGGCCGTGAAGCCCAGCACCGTCAGGAAGGCCGGCATGTGGTGCTTGAAGAGCCCGGTCATGCTGCCGGCCTCCTTGTTGGCCTTGGCTTCGGCGCTTTGCGTCTCGTGCAGCGTGCGCCGCAGCAGCAGCGCCACCACCGCGGCCACCGCGCCGATGACGAACGGAATGCGCCAGCCCCAGGCCTTGAGCTCGGCTTCGGTGAGCAGCTGCTCGAGCACCACGATCACCAGCACCGCCAGCAGCTGCCCGCCAATCAGCGTGACGTACTGGAACGACGAGTAGAAGCCGCGCTGCCCGCGCAGCGCGACCTCGCTCATGTAGGTGGCGGTGGTGCCGTATTCGCCGCCCACCGACAGGCCCTGGAACAGGCGGCAGACCAGCAGCAGGAACGGCGCCCAGGCACCGATCTGCGCATAGGTGGGCAGGAAGGCAATCACCAGCGAGCCGCCGCACATCATCGACACCGAGATCAGCAGCGAGGTCTTGCGCCCGACCCTGTCCGCAATGCGCCCGAACAGCCAGCCGCCGATCGGCCGCATCAGGAAGCCCGCCGCGAACACGCCGGCGGTGTTCAGCAGTTGCACCGTCGGGTCCGACTTGGGAAAGAACGACGACGCGAAATACAGCGCCGAGAAGGCATACACGTAGAAGTCGAACCACTCGACCAGGTTGCCCGACGAGGCCGCCATGATCGAGAAGACGCGGTGGCGTTTTTCTTCTGCCGTGTAGTGGGGAGGGGGTGGCGATGCGAGGGCCGATGAGCTCCCCGGATTGGAAGTGGCTGCGCTCATGATGCGTTGTGCCGCCCGTGCAGGCGATGTTGTTGGAAGCAACATTTTCTGCACCCGCGCATATGTGCGCTGTCAGCCAGCGCCGCAAGCCTGATGCCCGAGGGGTTTAGAAGCTGCCCGGCAGCAGGATGCTCGAATCCACCTTTTCGATGTCGGTGCGTCCGCAAAAGGCCATGGTGATGTCGAGTTCCTTGTGGATGATCTGCAGCGCGCGCGTCACGCCGGCCTGGCCATGGGCACCCAGGCCGTAGAGAAAGCTGCGGCCGATCAGCGTGCCGCGGGCGCCGAGTGCGCGCGCCTTGAGCACGTCCTGGCCGCTGCGGATGCCGCCGTCCATCCACACCTCGATCTCGCGGCCCACGGCATCGACGATGGCGGGCAGTGCCGCGATGGAAGAGGGCGCGCCGTCGAGCTGGCGCCCGCCGTGGTTGGAGACGATGAGAGCGTCGGCGCCGCTCGCGGCGGCCAGGCGCGCGTCTTCCACGTCCATGATGCCCTTGAGGATCAGCTTGCCGCCCCAGCGCTTCTTGATCCATTCGACGTCGGCCCAGCTGAGCGCGGGGTCGAACTGCTCGGCCGTCCAGGACGACAGCGACGACAGGTCCTTCACGCCCTTGGCATGGCCCGCGATGTTGCCGAAGGTGCGGCGCCTGGTGCCGAGCATGCCCAGGCACCAGTGCGGCTTGGTCGCCAGGTTGATCATGTTGGCGAGGGTCGGCTTGGGCGGCGTCGACAGGCCGTTCTTGATGTCCTTGTGGCGCTGGCCGAGGATCTGCAGGTCGAGCGTGAGCTGCAGCGCAGACACGTTCGCGGCCCGGGCTCGCTCGATCAGGCGCTCGATGAAGTCGCGGTCCTTCATCACGTAGAGCTGGAACCAGAACGGATGCCGGCCGGTGTGCTCGGCAATGTCCTCGAGCGAGCAGATGCTCATGGTCGAGAGCGTGAACGGAATGCCGAAGGCCTTGGCCGCGCGCGCGCCCAGGATCTCGCCGTCGGCATGCTGCATGCCCGTGAGGCCGGTGGGCGCAATGGCCACGGGCATCGCAACGTCCTGCCCGATCATGGTGGAGCGCGTGGAGCGGCCCTCCATGTTCACGGCCACGCGCTGGCGCAGCTTGATCTTCTGGAAGTCGCTCTCGTTGGCGCGGTAGGTGCTTTCGGTCCACGCGCCGGAATCGGCGTAGTCGTAGAACATCTTCGGCACACGCCGCTTGGCGATCACCCGCAGGTCTTCGATGCAGGTGATCTTGGAAAGGTCGGCCACGGGGGAGTCTCCTGGGTAGTCTCTGTTGTTCGATCGCGCGAGCGGGGATTATGGACACGCTCCGCCGCGGGCCGAGTGTGGCGTCCGGATGGGACCCCGATCTGAAAAATACCCGGGCCGGACCTGAAAAGAATTCAGTCAGTCCCGCAGCGCCTGCCGCAGCCATTCGACGAAGGTCGCGCACTCCCAGCGCTCCATCGCCCCCGGCCGCCAGCACAGGAAGTAGGCGTTGGGCGAGGGCACGCTCTCTGCCGAAAGCCGCACGAGGCGCCCGTTCTCCAGCCAGGCGCTGCCGAGCTTCAGGTGCATCAGCACCACGCCGAAGTCTTCGGCCGCGGCATCGAGCGCCAGGCCCAGGTCGTTGAACTGGTGGCCCGTGGCCGGCTCCGGCAGGCCGATGCCGCGGGCCTTGAACCAGGTGCGCCACGACTCGAGCGGCGTGCGCAGCAGCTGCACGCGCGAGGCCTCGGCATCGGTCGCAAAGCCGTCGAACGGCCCGTGGCGCTGCAGGTACGCCGGGCTGCAGGCGGGCGCGACGTCATCGGCCAGCAATTGGCAGAACTCGCGGTCGTGAAAAGGCCCGGTGCCGAAGCGCAGTTCCAGGTCGGCCTCTTCGGCCGTCATGTTGCGCACCGGCATGGTCACCTGCAGCATCAGCTCGATGTTCGGATAGGCATCGCGAAACCGCGCGAGCCGGGGCAGCAGCATCTGGCGGGAGAAGGTGGGCGTCACTGCCACGCGCAGCCGGCGCACCTGCGATGCGGGCTCGCGGCCGGGCACCCGCTGCAGCGCCGCAATGGCCTCGCGCACGCGGGCCAGGTAGGCCATGCCGTCGGCGCTCAGGCCGAAGTCGTTGCCTGTGAAAAGCCTGAGTTCGAGCAGCGTCTCGAGCTGGCGGATGCGGTGGCTCACCGCGCTGGGCGTGACGCTGAGCTCTTCCGCTGCGAGGTTCACGCTGCGCAGGCGCGCCACGGCCTCGAAGGCCTGCAGGCCCTGCGTGGAGGGAAGTCGCGTCGATGCCATGGGTGTTTTCCGGGAGCGATCTTATCGATGCAGCGTGGCGGCCAGTGCCTCGAGCAGGCGCCGCAGGTCGTCGACGGCTTCGCGCGCCAGCGCGGCGCCGCCCATCTGCGCTTTGACGATGGCACCGTCGACACCCAGCGCCGCGGCCTGGGCGAGCGCCATGCGCGCGGGCAAGGCCGCGGGCAGCAGGCCGGCAATGACTTCCACCATCTCGCGCTTGTGTTCGCGCGCGCGCTCGGCGGCGCCCTCCACGCTGCCGCCCACCTCGGCCACCGCGTTGATGAAGGCGCAGCCGCGAAAGGCCGCGTCGGCGAACCATTCGGCCATCGCGTCGGCGAGCAGCAGCAGGGCCCCGGCATTGCCGGCGCGTTCGTGCGCGCCGCGGCGCCCCAGTGCATCGACGAACCATGCCATCCATCGTGCATGCCGGTGATCGAGAAAGGCGCGCACCAGGTCGTCCTTCGATGGGAAGTGCCGGTAGAAGGTGACCTTGGTGACGCCCGATGCGGCAATGACGCGGTCGATGCCGGTGGCGCGGATGCCGTCGGCATAGAAGAGGTCGTGCGCGGTGAGCAGGATGCGTTCGCGCGCGGGCAGTGCGGAGATGTCCATGGCGCGATTGTAGGCATGTAGACAGGTCTGTCTACGTGTGGCACATTGCGGGCCTTCGCCATCCCTCATTCAACGAAAGACCGCCATGGAATCCCGCCCGCCGCTGCCTCCCTTCACCCTCGAAACCGCAACGAAGAAGGTGCAGGCCGCCGAAGACGCCTGGAACACGCGCGACCCGGTGCGCGTGAGCCTGGCCTACACGCCCGACACCGAATGGCGCAACCGCGCCGACTTCGTCAACGGCCGCGAGCAGGTGGTGCAATTCCTCACCCGCAAATGGGAGCGCGAGCACGACTACCGCCTGAAGAAGTCGCTCTGGGCCTTCATGGACAACCGCATCGCGGTGCGCTTCGAGTACGAATGGCACGACGCGGCCGGGCAATGGTTCCGCAGCCACGGCAACGAGAACTGGGAATTCGCCGAGAACGGCCTGATGCAGCGGCGCTTCGCGAGCATCAACGACCAGCCCATTGCCGAGTCGGAGCGCAAGTTCCGCTGGGAACGCGTATGAGGGCCGCGGTCCGATGCCGATCGCCCGGCACGGCTGTTGCTTGCTGCGGGTGACACACCCCATCAGGAGCAAACCCGCATGAACCGCAACGACGTCACCGAGAAAATCATCACCGTGAAGGTGTCCAAGGGCATCCAGTGGGCCGACGTGGCAAAGAAGGTCGGCCTCTCCAAGGAGTGGACCACCGCCGCCTGCCTCGGCCAGATGACGCTCGACGACAAGCAGGCCAAGGTCGTGGGCAAGATTTTCGGCCTCACGGCCGCAGAGCAGAAGTGGCTCCAGGTGGTGCCCTACAAGGGCTCGCTGCCCACGCCGGTGCCGACCGATCCGCTCATCTACCGCTGGTACGAGGTGGTGAGCGTGTATGGCACCACCATCAAGGAACTGATCCATGAAGAATTCGGCGACGGCATCATGAGCGCGATCGACTTCAGCATGGACATCCAGCGCCAGGCCGACCCCAAGGGCGACCGCGTCAACGTGGTGCTGTCGGGCAAGTTCCTGCCCTACAAGACCTACTGACGCGGTCCCTCGGAACGAACCTCAGAACGCCGCGTGCTCGGCCGGCCTTGGGCGCCACGCGGGGCGCCGCGGGGCCGAGATGCTGCTGCCCTCGATGGCGCCCGCAATCGAGCGGGCCACGGCCTCCGCGGGCACTGCGATGCGCCGCCGCGTGACCATGCGCTCGAAGCTGCTGCAGGCTGCGATGCGGTCGGCCAGCGTGCTGTCCGCCTCGCTCACGTCGGGGCGCACCACCGTCACGCGTACCTTCCCTGCATGCTCCTGCCGCAGGCCCTCGGAGATGGCGTCCACCGCATACTGCGTGCCGCAATACACGGCCGAGTTCGGCGACACGCCCTGCGCGGGCACCGGCGCCACGTTGACGATGTGGCCCCAGCCCTGTTCCTGCATGGTCGGCAGCACCGCCGCAATGCCCAGCAGCACGCCGCGCAGGTTGACGTCGAGCATCAGCTCCCATTCGTCGACCTTGCGCGTCCACAGCGGCGACAGCGGCATCACGCCCGCGGCGTTCACCAGCACGTCGATGCGGTCGTGCGTTTCGAGTGCGAATTCGGCAAATGCTTCCACGTCGGGCCGGTAGGTGACGTCCAGCCGCTGGAAGTGCGCGGTGCCGCCGGCGGCGGCGATTTCTTCGGCCAGCGCTTCGAGCCGGTCGGTGCGGCGCGCGCCGAGCACCACCTTGGCGCCGCGCCGCGCCAGGAGCCGCGCGGCCGCCGCGCCGATGCCACCACTTGCGCCCGTGATGAGGACGACTTTTTCCTGGATTGCGCTCATGAGACTCTCCTCGTGCGATGGGTGTGGACCATGGCGCAACACTGCGCCGGGCATGGAGGCAAGTCTCTCGCGGATGGGGCCTCGGGCGTTATCCGGATCGAACAGGCTTCTTGCCTGATCCTGCAAGACCTGCGGTCCGGCCCGCCATGGCGCCGAGCGTGCGCAGGCCCTTCTCGATGCGCGCGTCCCAGCCGTGGCCGCCGCTCAGGCGCAGGCAGTGGGCGTACTTGCCGCTGGCCGAGAACACCACGCCGGGCGCAAAGCAGATGCGTTTCTCCAGCGCCTGCGCAAACAGGAGCCGCGTGTCCGCGGGCTCGGGCAGTTCGACCCACAGCACGAAGTTGCCGGCCGGCCTCGACACCTTGGTGCCCGGCGGGAACGCCTGCTCGATCACCCGCGTCATGCGGGCCAGCGTGTCGGCGAACTCGCGCCGGACGCGGCGCAGGTGGCGGTCGTAGTCGCCGTTCGACAGGAAGGTGGCGAGCGCCACCTGCGTCAGCACCGGCGTCGCCAGGCTGGTGGCGAACTTGGTTTCGAGCACGCGGGCCATGTGGCGGCGCGTGGCGATCCAGCCGATGCGGTAGCCCGGCGCGAGCGTCTTGGAGAAGGAGCCGCAATAGATGACGTTGTCGTGCGTGTCGAGCGCGCTGAAGGGCAGAGGCCGCTCCTCGCCGAAATGGACGTCGCCGTACACGTCGTCCTCGATCAGCGGCACGCCGTGTTCGGCCAGGATGCGCAGCACGGCGCGCTTGTTCTCTTCGGGCATGGTGCAGCCGAGCGGATTGCTGAAGCTCGACGCCAGCACGCAGGCGCGCACCTTGCCCGAGGCCACGACCTCGCGCAGCGCATCGACCGCGACGCCGGTGTCCGCATCGGTCGGCAGCTCGACCACCTTCAGTCTCTTTGCGCGCAGCACCTGCAACAGCCCGAAGTAGGTCGGCGATTCGATGGCGACCGTGTCGCCCGGCTCCGTGACCGCATCGAGCGCGAGCGCCAGCGCCTCGGTGCAGCCGCAGGTGATGGCGATGTCGTCGGGTGCCAGCGCCTGTCCGAAGCGCAGCGCGCGGCGCGCGATCTCCAGCCGCAGCGACATCTCGCCGTGCGGCGGCGAGTAGGTGTTGCACTGGCTGCCCTTCACGCGGGCCGTGCGGGCCAGCACGAGGTCGAGCCTGGAGGAAGACAGCAGCCGCTGGTTGGGAATGGCGCAGCCGAGCGGCACGAAGGCTTCGTCCGACGCGTGCTTCAGCAGGTCGAGCATGAGGCCCGACAGCTCCACCTTGGCGGGCCGGATCGAATGGCGCGCGGTGGTGGGCACGGGCAGGGCGGGCGGCGGCTTGGCGACGTAGTAGCCCGACTGCGGCCGCACTTCGAGGATGCCGCGGTCTTCGAGCAGGCGGTAGGCCTGCACCGCGGTGCTCAGGCTGGTGCGCTGCTGCGTGCTGATCTCGCGCAGCGAAGGCGCCCGCGCACCCGGCTTCAGCGTGCCGCGGCCGGCCAGGCCGGCCACGAAATCGGCAATTTCTTCATAGCGGAACCGGGGAGATTGCGACACGGATCACTCCTGCTGGCGTGGATGGCACTGCACCCAACTGTACTGCACCAAATTTCAGAAAAGTGTGGCTGTTATCGACGGTCATGAAACTGCAACATCGGAGCCATCGACAGCAACGGATCAAGCGGCAGTTCATGGCACGGTTTCCCGACAACGAAATCATTTCCCTCGTCAGCAAGGCACCGCGCTTCGACCTTGCCGAAAGCGTGGGGCCGAGCGTGCGGCTGTCGGAACTGGCGGACATGGCCTTCGGCGAGGATGCGGATTTTTCGCTGGACTACGGCACCGCGGCCGGCAGCTCCGCCCTGCGCCAGGAAATCGCGAACGAGCATGGCGTCGAGGCCGACGACGTGGTGGTCACGGTCGGCGGTGCCCACGCGCTGTTCCTCATCGCCTTCACGCTGTGCCAGGCGGGCGACGAAGCCGTGGTGGCCGAGCCGGTGTTTCCGTTGGCGCGCAACGCGCTGGCCGCCGTCGGCGCCACCACGCGCGCGCTGCCGCTCGCTTTCGACACCGGCTACCGCATCGACCTGGACGCGCTGCGCCAGCTGCTCTCCCCGAAGACCAGGGTGCTGAGCCTGGCCTCGCCGCAGAACCCTTCGGGCGTCGCGATTCCGTCGCAGACCTTGCGCGAGATCGTGGCGATGCTGGCCGAACTTGCGCCGAAGGCCTGGCTCGTGATCGACGAGACCTACCGCGAGGCGGCCTATGGCGACGCCGCCGCGGTGCCCCCTGCTGCCGGGCTGGGGGACCGGGTGATCTCGGTGTCCTCGCTGTCCAAGTGCCATGGTTCGGCGGGCCTGCGCATCGGCTGGGCCATCACGCGCGACGCGGCGCTGCGCCAGGCGCTGGTCACGGCGAAGTTCAGCACGGTGATCTCGTGCTCGCCGGTCGACGAGGCGCTTGCGCTGGCCGTGTTCAGGCAGCGCGACCGGATCATCGGCGAGCGGCGCAAGCTCCTCGCGCAAAACCTGCAGCTCACCGAGGCCTGGGTGTCGCGCCATGCCAGCCACATCGAGTGGGTGCGCCCGGACGCCGGGGCGCTGTGCTGCATGCGGCTCAGGCGCGAGCTCTTCGACGCCGCGGCCGTCGAGCGCTTCTATGCGGCGCTGGCCAGGTACAGCACGCGCGTCGCGCCCGGTCCGTGGTTCGGCGACGACCCGCTGGTGTTCCGGCTGGGCTTCGGCCTGCCGACGCTCACGCAGCTGGCGATTGCGCTGGAGTGCGTGTCGGTGGCGCTGACGGAGGCTGCGAAGGCGGGTGTCTAGGGTCGCTCAATAAGGCGGCGCCTTGCGCGCCCGCTGCGCGCGCGCCGCCTCGGTCCACCATGCCAGGTCGTCCGCGAACCTTCCGAATGAGCGATCGAGCGATTCGCCCGCGCTGCCGGTGGGCTTGCCGCTCGCATCGAGCGTCTGCGAGATCGGGCCGATGGCCAATGTGCTCGACACCACGACCATGCCCATCTCCGACAAAACCGAATGCCACACGGTGCCCGAGCGCACGCCCGAGAACCGGCCGGCCGAATAGCTCGCGATGGCGGCGGGGCGCCAGAACCATTCCTCGAGGAAGTGGTCGGTCAGGTTCTTCAGGCCGGGCTGCGGGCCCCAGTTGTATTCGCCGGTCACGAAGACGAAAGCATCCGCGCCGCGTATCTTCTGCGCCAGCGCTTCCATCGCCGCGGGCGCGGTGCCGGGGGGATATTCCTTGTACATGCGGTCGAGCATCGGCAGGCCGACGGCCTTGGCGTCGATCAGTTCGGCCTCGGCGCCGCGCGCATCGAGGCCCGCCACCAGGTAGTCGGCCAGGCGGATGCCCATGCGGTCCGAGCGGTACGAGCCATAGAACACCAGGATCCTGTCAGCCATCTCTGCTCCGTTCGAGGCCGGAATGGCCCGCGTGAATGAACGAACGAAGGCTACAGCATCGACCCGCCCGCACCGCAATTGGTTGCAGCAAGTTCCGGGCGGGCTGGCTACCATGCCGGTCCATGAACCCGCTGCCCATTCTTCGCACCGCCGCCCTGCCGATGTTCGCCCTGCTGCTTGCGGGGCCTGCGGGCGCCGCGCCGTCGGCGCAGCTTTTCGATGCGGTCAAGAAGCCGGAGTCGCTCGATGCGGACTGGCGCGCGCAGCTTTGTGCGCTGTTGCCGCAGCCCTGCGATCCGCAGGCGCTGGGCCTGTACCGGCCGCGCGGCGGCGCAGCGGGCGACTACGCGGTGTTCTCGGGCGAGCCGCTGGCCATGGCGCGCGTCAAGCGCATCGCGGGCACAGGCGCGTGGCAGCTGAACCGCCTGCACGACTTCAGCGGCTATGCGGCCGCATTGCTGAAGAAGGCGGCCGACCCGGCCACCGCGGACGCACGCATTTCGCTGGCGCCGGCGCTCTATCCGCTGGCCGAAGGGCAGTGGGCCGTGGCGGTGCTCCAGACCGTGTCGGAGATGTACTCGGGCGGCGGTGCTTCGTTCAGCAAGGCCGACTTCGTTCCGCTCGAGGATGCGAGCCGCGCCGTGCATGAAGGCATTCCTTTTTCGTGCTCGAAGATGGTCCGCGCCTGCTTCAGCGAAAAGGAATACAAGCAGTCGAAGCACTGCCACGACGAAAGCAGCGGCAGCCTTCGCATCAGCTACGGCGAACCCGCGAACCCGGGTGGAGCCTACGCCTGGCAGTACACCTGGCTGCAGAGCGAATGGCCGCAGAACACGCCGGCCAGCGAGACCACCACCACGCGCCTGCACTTCACGGCCCGGACCACCGAAAGGGCGAGCTTCTGCGGCGGACCGCAGTAGGCGGCAGCGCCGCGCGCTCTTCTCTTCTCAGTGCCGCGGAACCGTCACCGCGCCCACGTGCATCGAGCGCCCCGCGCCAAGGCCCGCCATCACCAGCGCAATGCCCAGCCCGATGAAGAGCCATGACGACGCGCGGAAGCTGCCGGTCCAGCCGTGCAGCAGGCCCGCCACCAGCGGCCCGCAGGCAGCCACCACGTAGCCCACGCCCTGCGCCATGCCCGAGAGGTGCGCCGCCACGTGCGAATCGGGCGAGCGCAGCACCATGAAGGTGAGCGCCAGCGCAAAGGTGCCGCCCTGAGCAATGCCCAGCAGCACGGCCCACAGCCACACGCCGCCCAGCGGTGCGAACAGCATCGCCAGCATGGCGGCCACGGTGATGACGGCCAGCACCACCGCCAGCCCGCGCTGGTTGCGCAGCCTCACGGCCACTGCGGGAACGATGAGGCAGGTCACGACCTGCGTCATGACCGCCAGCGACACGACGTAGCCGGCCGTTTCGCCGCCGAGTCCGCGTTCGCGCAGGATGGGCGCGAGCCAGCCCATCACGGTGTAGGCCAGTGCCGATTGCAGGCCCATGAAGAAAGTGACCTGCCAGGCCAGCCGGTCGCGCCACAGCCCGCGCACGGTGAAGCCCGATTCGCTGGCCACCGGTTTCAGCGGCAGCGCCTGCGGCGCCCAGATCAGCGTGACCAGCAACGCGGGCACCGCCCACATCGCCAGCGCATAGGTCCAGCCGCCGCCCAGCGCATGTTCGAGCGGCACCGTGAGGCCCGCCGCGCTGGCCGCGCCGCCGCACACCGCCATGGTGTAGAGGCCCATCATCAGCGCCGCCTGCCTGGCGAAGTCGCGCTTCACCAGGCCCGAGAGCAGCACGTTCGACACCGCGATGCCGCTGCCCGCGATGGCCGAGGCCACGAACAGCAGCGGGATGCTGCCGGTGCCGCGCAGCAGCGTGCCCACGAGGATGAGCACCATGCAGGCGAGCAGCGTGCGCTCGGTGCCGAAGCGCCGGCCCAGGCCCGGCGCCAGCGGCGCGAACACGCCCAAGCAGACGATCGGCAGCGTGGTCAGCAGGCTCGCGGCGGTGGCCGAGAGTCCGGTGGCCGCGATGATCTCCGGCAGCACCACCGACAGGCTGGCGAACACCGGCCGCAGGTTGAAGGCGATCAGCACCACGCTCGCACCCAGCAGGATGCGCCGGCCCAGGCCGGCCGCCGGCGTGGGGCGCGGCGCGGGCGTGCTGTCGGCCTCGGCGTCGATCAGCAGTTCGTCGGCAGCGCGGGCCGTCCGGAATGCCACCGCGCTCATCGGACAGGCTCGGCGTCTTGCGCCAGCGCGTCGATCATCGGCGACATGAAGGCGCGCACCGCCTCGGCGGCGCGGTCGGGGTCGCGGCTTGCAATGGCCTCGAGGATGGCGGTGTGCGCAGCCGTGTCGGGTTCGGGCAGGCTGGTGCCCATCGTGCTCGCGATGGTTTCCTTGATGTAGCCGGCAATGAAGCGGCAGGTTTCTGCCAGCGCGAGGTTGCCCGAGATGTCGACGATGGCCAGGTGGAAGGCCAGGTCGCGCTCGATGAAGCCCGCGCCGCCGTCGCTCGCGTCGGGCACGCCGCGCTTGTTGAGCAGGCTGTTGAGGTTGCGCAGGTCCTTGGCGGTGTGGCGCACGGCGGCCAGCCGCGCGGCCTCGACCTCGAGCGCGCGGCGCACCTCGAACTGGTCGCGCAGGCTTGCGCGCCGCATCTTCTGCAGGCTGGCCGACGGGTCGAAGCCCGAGCGCACATAGGTGCCCGAGCCTTGCCGCACTTCGAGCAGGCCGCGCGAGACCAGCGTCTTCACCGCTTCGCGCACGGTGCCGCGGCTCACGCCGAGCAGTTGCGCGAGCTGCGGCTCGATCGGAATGCGCGATCCGACGGTCCAGCGGCCGGCCGCGATCTCGGCGCGGATGCTGTCGGCGGCACTGTCGGCCAGGGAGGTTCGGGGGGCTTGGAGCAGCATATGAATAAGAAAGACCTAATTCATTCAATCATTGGATGAATTTTCGCGCGACTGCAATGCCGCAGTCGAAAGCAGGGGGATTCGGGCGGCCGCCGGCGCGTCTACCGGCGCGCGCTTTTCGCGACCACGCCCGCGCCGCGCACTTCGAGCTTGCGCTGGTCGACCACCTTGCCCGTGGCATCGGCGAGTTCGATCACGTGGCGCCCGGGCCACGGCAGCCACTGCGCGCTGTTGCCGCGCGCAAACAGCTTGCCGTCGATGCGCCATTGCACGCCGCGGCCTTCGGACTCGAAGCGCACGCGCTGGTGCAGCGGCGGAATGTCGGGGTCCAGCGCGATGATGGTGCCGTCGGCCGGCGCGGTGATGCGCGGCGCGGCCCCGGCGCCTGCCGGCGTGCCGGCGTTGTCGAGCGCGAAGAGCGGCTGCTCCGTGCCCTGCAGGAACCATTCGCTGCGCGCCGCCTCGAGCGCGTTGCCGTCGGCGCCGGGGCCGAACGTCACCTGCGCCTCGACCAGGCCGGCGGGCGGCCGGGGCGCGCGGCTCGGCTCGCGCGCGTGCAGGAAGCGCATCACCTCGGCCCACACCGGGGCCGCGCCGCTGGTGCCGCTCACGTCCCACATCGATGCGCCGCTCGCGTTGCCGACCCACACGCCGACCGTGTAGCGCTGCGACCAGCCCACGGCCCAGTTGTCGCGCATGTCCTTGCTGGTGCCCGTTTTCACGGCGGTCCAGAAGCGCGTGGAAAGAATGCTGTCGAGCCCGAAGGTGCGCGTGCGTGCGTTCGCGTCGGACAGGATGTCGCCGACGATGAAGGCCGCGCGCGGATCGAGGATGGGCGCAGCCGGCGCCGGCACGGGAGGCCGCGCCATCAGGGTGGGCGGCCCGTAGCGCCCGCCATTGGCCAGCATGCGATAGGCGTTGGCGAGCGACAGCAGCGACACCTCGGCGCTGCCCAGCGCCAGGCTGTAGCCGTAGTAGTCGCCGCTTTCACGCAGCGGCAGGCCGGCCGCGCGCAGCTGGCGCGCGAACGATTCGGGCGACACCATCACCAGCGTGCGCACGGCCGGCACGTTGAGCGAGGCGGCCAGCGCGGTGCGCGCCGATACCGGCCCCTTGAACTGGCGGTCGTAGTTCTGCGGAATGTAGAGCCCGCTCGCGGTGCTGATCTGCGCCGACGAATCGTCGATCAGCGAAGCCGCCGTGAGCCGCCGCTCGGCGATGGCCTGCGCATAGAGCAGCGGCTTGAGCGTGGAGCCGGGCTGGCGCAGCGCGGTGACCGCATCGACCTCGGCCGCCTGGCTCAGCGGGCCCGAGGAGCCGACCCAGGCGAGCACCTCGCCGCTCGCGTTGTCCAGCACCACGAGCGCGCCGTCTTCCACGTGGCGGCCGCGCAATTCCTTCAGGTGGCGCTGCAGCGTGGCCAGCGCAAAGCGCTGCAGCGGCGCACGCAGCGTGGTCCGCACGGCGGCCTCCTTGCCGGCTGCTGCTGCTTGGCGCGAGGGCGGCGCGGCCGTCTCGCCGGCCTCGCGCAGTTCCTTCAGAACGCGCCGCGCCGCATGCGGTGCAATGCCTTCGGTCGCATCGAAGGCCCGCCGCTGCACCGCCGCGCTCGTGAACATGTCGAGCGCATCGCAATCGATCTTCTGCCCCGGCTCCATCGCGCGCATCACCTCGCAGGCACGCTGCGCCACCAGGGCCGGCTTGGCGTTGGGCGCGCGCACCAGCGCCGCGGCCACGCTGGCCTCGCGCGCGTCCAGGCCACTGGGCGCCTTGCCGAACAGCGTGCGCGAGAGCGCGTCGATGCCCACGATCTCGCCGCGGAAGGGCACGGTGTTGAGGTAGGCCTCCAGGATCTGGTCCTTGCGCCAGCTGCGCTCCAACTGCGCGGCTGCCACGGTCTGGCCGATCTTCTGCGTGAAGCTGCGCCCGCTGTTGGCGCGGCGCAGGTCTTCGTCGAGCAGGCCCGACAGCTGCATCGTGATGGTGGATGCGCCGCGCGTGCGGGTGTTCCAGAGGTTGCCCCAGGCGGCGGACGACACCGCGCGCCAGTCGATGCCGCTGTGCTCGTAGAAGCGCCGGTCTTCGCTCAGCACCATGGCCATGCGCAGCGCGGGCGAAACATCGGCCAGCACCACCCACTGGCCGCGCCGCACGCTGGCATCGGTGCGCACGCGCTGCAGCAGCTCGCCGTTGCGGTCGAGCACCGCGGTGTCGGAAGGGCGGAACTCGCGCTTCACCTCGTCGAAGCTCACGGCGCCGGCAGCAACCGGCAGCGCGCAGGCGATGGCCGCCAGCGCTGCGGCAAGGCGGCTGCGGCTGGCGGGGAAGGGCGGGCGGTGCATGGCGGTGGAAAGCGGAAATCGGCGGCGTGGCGGCGCCATTCTCGGCGAAGCGGCCACGGGAACTGCACCTACTTGCGAACGGGTGCGCCGCCGCCTGCGGCCGCAGGAACTTGGCGCCAAAGTCCGCAGCATGTTCCACATCCGGTAACCAACTTCACGTCCCGGCCTCATGGCGGATACGCAGCCGAGACGCAGATGGCCTTCAATGCAGTTGCCGGCTTGCGCGAGGCGAGCCGCCTTCCTACAACTCCAAGGAGAAACCAAATGATGATGACGAAGACATTGGCCCTTGTGCTTGCCGCATCGGCCGTGCTGGCCGGCTGCGTTGTGGCACCCTATGACCGTCCGGCGCCGCGCCCGAACTACGGCTACGGAGACCGCGACCGCGACGGCGTGCCCAACCGCTATGACCGCGATCGCGACGGCGACGGCATACCGAACCGCTACGACCGCAACCCGAACAATCCTTACCGCTGAGCCTGGCCGCCGCGCGCCTCAGGCGGGCCGGCGCGCGAGCAGCGCCCACACGCCCGCCGCACTCAGCAGCGAGCCGCCCGCAAGGTTGAAGCGCCGCTGCGCGCGCGGCGAAGACAGCAGCTTGCGGGCCGATCCCGCGAACACGGCATAGAACGTGGCATTGAGCGCAGCCATCGCCACGAAGGTGACGGCCAGCACCCAGAGCTGGCGCGTCATGTCGGCCGCGGGGCTCAGGAACTGCGGCAGGAACGCCACGAAGAACACGATGCCCTTGGGGTTGAGTGCCGTCACCAGGTAGGTGTTGGCGAACAGCCGCCAGCGCGAATCGGGCGCCGCGGGCGCCGCGATTTCGGTGCCGCCGATGCCCGCGCGCAGCAGCTTGATGCCGAGGTACAGCAGATACAGCCCGCCCACCCACTTCACCACCGTGAACCAGAACGCCGACGCGGCCAGCAGCGCGCCCAGGCCGAGCAGCGACACCACCAGCGCGGTGGAATCGCCGAGCGCCACCGCGGCCACCAGCGGCACGTTGGCGCGCCGGCCGTGCGACATGGAATAGCTGATCACCGTGAGGATGGTCGGCCCGGGAATGATCAGCAGCACGGACGATGCGGCGACGAAGGCGAGCCAGAGTTCGATCGGCATGGGTTCTCCAGAAAAATGCAGTTGGCAGTCAGGTGCCGAAGCGCGCGGCCGACCTGGCCTTTGCGCGTTCGGCTTCGATGGCGCGGTCGCGCGGCTCGGCGGTGGTGACCAGCGAACCGATCAGCCGCGAGGCGCTCGCGGACACCTCGTCGACCGCGCGTTCAAAGGCTTCCTGGTTGGCCTTGGACGGCACGCTGAAGCCGCTGAGCTTGCGCACGAACTGCAGCGCGGCGGCGCGGATCTCCTGCTCGGTGGCGGGAGGTTCGAAGTTGTAGAGGGTCTTGATGCTTCTGCACATGGGGCGCTCTCCGGTTGCATGCAGTGGATGCTTCAGTCTAGCGAAGCAACGCCATCGCGTGGGCGTCGTGGTAGGTGCCGTCGACCAGGCTTGCGCGGCGCAGCAGGCCTTCGTGCTCGAAGCCGAACCGTTCGTACAACGCCTTCGCATTCAGGTTGTCCGCGCGGACGGCAAGCTCGATGCGGGTGAGGCCGCGCGCCCATGACCTGTCGATGGCCGCCTGCAGCAGCTTGGCGCCGAGTCCGAGCCCGCGTGCCTCGGGCAGCAGCGCGATGCCGAGCAGGCCGATGTGGGCCCGCGAGTGGCCGAAGACCGGCGACACGTCGCACCAGCCCACCACCTTGCCGCTGCCATTCACCGCCACGAAATGGGGGAAGCCCGCCGCCAGCACGCTGCGGTAGAAGGCCAGCGATTGTTCCCAGGGCGGCGCCTGCATGAGCGCAAGGTACTTCCGTTCCCGCGCCACCACGTCGAGCGCCTGGTGCAGGCTTTCGAAGTGGTGCTCTTCGGTGGCGACGACGGAATGGTTCACTCGATCAGCCCGCGCTCGGCCGCCTGCGCCTGGTTCTCGAAGATCGCCATCGCGGTCTTCATGCGCCTGAAGCCGAGCTTCTCGTAGAAGGGCTCCTTGCCGGCCACCGCATAGAGAATGATCTTGCGGTGTCCGCGCGAGAGCTCCAGCAGCCGCGAGACGATCTGCCTGCCCAGGCCGGTGCCCTGGTGGCTCGGGTGCACCGCCACGTCGCAGATGTAGGAGCAGTCGAGCCCGTCGGCCATCGCGCGGCCCGCCCCGACGAGCCGGCCCGCGTCGAACACCAGGCACTTGAACATGCTGTTGCCGAACACGAGCTTCAGGCCGTCCGGCTGCTTGTTGCCCAGCGGTGCGGCCTGGTAGAGCCGCGAGAGTTCGTCCCAGTCGAGGCCTTCGAGCGAATCGCGCCATTCGAGTGTCATGAGCCTGCCTTGCCGTTGCCGTGAATGTGCCCGCTACCCTGCGGCGTTCAACCGCAGGATGGCCTCCGCCACCGTGTCGATGCCCGCGTCGGTCAGGTCGGGCGCCGCCACCTGCTGGCGCAGCGGCCACTTCTCGAAATGGCGCGCCTGCGAGCGTTCGTAGTGCGGATCGTAGTGAAGCGCCATCAGTTCGGCAAAGAGCTGCGGCAGGTTGCCCGCGAGCGCCCATTCCTGCCAGCGCTGCACCACGGCCTTGCCCTGCATTTCCTTGAGCCTGTCGAGCTGGCCCGCCAGCGCGGCGCGGTCGTCGCCCAGGTAGGCGTAGTCGCGCAGCAGGTAGTCGAGCCGCGCGGCCGCGTCGGCCTGCACCTCGATGCAGTCGGCCGCGCGCATGTGCGCGACCAGCGGGATGGGCACCGAGAGCCGGCCGATGCGCGCGCTTTCGCCTTCCACGTAGAGCGTGCGCGACACATCGAGCGCATCGAAGCAGGTGGCGATGCGCGTCTCGAACTGCTTTTGCGAAGGCTGCGGCACGCCGGGCAGGGCGCCCAGCAGCGAACCCTTGTGGCTCGCGCAGTGCTCCAGGTCGAGCACCTGTTCGCCGCGCGCGGCCAGCGCCTGCAGGACGCGCGTCTTGGCGCTGCCGGTGGCGCCGCAGATCACCTTGAGCCGGAGCTTGGGCACCGTGGCCTCGATCTGCGCCAGCACGTGCTGGCGATAGCTCTTGTAGCCGCCGGCGAGCTGCTGCGCGTCCCAGCCGACCAGGCGCAGCCAGGTCACCATCGAGCCGCTGCGCAAGCCCCCGCGCCAGCAATACACGAGCGGGCGCCAGTTGGCGGGCTGCTCGGCAAAGCGTTCGCGCAGGTGCTGCGCGAGGTTGGCGGCCACCATGGCGCCGCCCACGCGCCGCGCCTCGAAGGCGCCGGTCTGCTTGTAGATGGTGCCGACGATGCGGCGCTCCTCGTCGTCGAGCACCGGGCAGTTGATGGCGCCGGGAATATGGTCGAGCGCGAATTCGGAGGGCGAGCGCGCGTCGATGAGGGTGTCGAAGCGGTGCAGGTCGGCCACGCGCGTGGGCTGGTGGCGCGGGTTGTATACGGTCATGGCCTGGTGCGGTTGGAGGAAGGAGCGGACAACCTTCGATTGTAGAAACCCGGCCAGAATGCAGGGCAGGGGAGACACTGTCGTCTTCGGCTGCCAACGGCGGAGGTCGCATGATGCGCACATCGGTTCTGTTCATTCCGGTCTTCTTCTTCGGCGCGGCCGCCGCGGCCATGGGTGCGCAGGCGGCCGAGGTGGTGCGCTGCACCGATGCGGGCGGAGGCATCGTCTACACCGACGGCCCTTGCCCCGCCGGCAGCCGGCTCTCGCGCCAGGTGCCCATCACCGAACCGCTGACGGTGACGCCGCCCGCTTCCCCCGAAGAAGCGCGCCGGCCGGCATACACGCCGCCACCACCACCGCCGCCGCCCGCGGCCAGCAACGCGCCGCAGGGCCCGGCCATCATTCCGCGCAACGTCGGCGAGCCGCAGCGCCCCGCGCCCGAATCGCCGCCGGTCTATAGCTGGGGGCCCGACCCGTACTACGACCCCGGCCGCCCGATTGTTCGCCCGCCACGGCCTCCGCGCCCGCAGGATCCGGGACCGCCTCCGGGCCAGCGGCCCTGCCAGAACCTCGCGGGCATCAAGCGCAACAACTGCTGAATCGACGCAGCCGATGCAACTCCCCCACTGGACCGTGTACTGCGACGGCAGCGCGATGCCGAACCCCGGCCGCATGGGCGCCGGCGCGGTCATCACCGAGCCCGACGGCACCCGCCACACCCTCTCGCTGGCCAGCCATGCGACGGGCTGCAACAACGAAGCCGAACTCAGGGCGCTGACCCTCGCGCTCGAGGACCTCAAGGCCAGGGGCGCGACCGCGGTGCTGGCCTATACCGACAACAGCATCCTCGTCGAGCAGCTCGGTGCGCCCGGCGCCCGGCCGATCGCGCGCATGGCCGGGTTGTTCGAGGACGCCCGCGCCTTGCTCGGCTCGTTCGAGGAGGCGAGCCTGCGCTGGGTGCCGCGGCACCGCAACCACGAGGCCGATGCGCTCGCGCGCGCCTCGCTGGGCGTTGGGCCCAAGCCGGCGGCCCGCATGGCGAAGAAGAAGACGCGGCGGTAGGTGCGGCCCCGGGGGCGCGGGGCAGAGGCCATATCATCCGCGGCATGACCGAAGCCAATTCTCTTCCCCCTCTTCCCGACCACCTGTCCACCGACCCGCGCAGCCCCCACCACGTGGCGGCTGTCTTCGAGCACGACATCGGCATCCGCTTCAACGACAAGGAACGCCTCGACGTGGAGGAGTACTGCATCAGCGAAGGCTGGATCAAGGTGCCCGCGGGCAAGACGGTGGACCGCAAGGGCAAGCCGCTGCTGCTCAAGCTCAAGGGCAGGGTCGAGGCGTTCTACCGCTGAGGCTGAGCAGCACCGGGCACATGCGCAGTGCCCGAGCCGCCGGGCGCTCCGCTCGGCCATGAAACGAACGATTCAACACAAAAAAGTCGGCGTTCTTGCATCTTTAGTTGTCGTACAACTGGATTCGAAAACCATCGAAAATGGCAGAATTCCAGCGACTCATCGGACATCGTATGAGTTGAAAAGTACCAAGGCGGCTCAACCGCTGCCTAACTGGAGACAAAAGATGAAACGCAGGAACTTCGTCATTTCGACACTTTCTCCCTTGGCGCTGAGCGCGTGCGGCGGCGGGGGAGACGGCCCCGGCTTTCCGCCGTTCCCGGTGCCGCCGCCGGCACCCGCGCCCGAACCTCCGCCGAGCACCGAGGCACTGGCGCGCAAGGCGATGCGGCGCGCCGCGGGCTTCATGGACGAGACGGTGTCCTATCGCGGCGGCTACGTCTGGGCCTACCTGCCCGACTTCTCCACCATCTGGGGCGAAATGGAGGCGCGCCGCACCATGTGCTGGATCCAGCCGCCCGGCACGCCGACCGCCGGCCATTGCATGCTCGATGCCTACCATGCCACGGGCGACGAACTCTTCTACAGCGCCGCCGAGCGCACCGCGCTCGCGCTGGTCGAGGCGCAGCATCCGGCAGGCGGCTGGAACTACATCCACGACTTTGCCGGCGAAGCCTCGCTGCGCGAGTGGTACGCCACCGTGGGCGCCAATGGCTGGCGGCTCGAGGAGTTCCAGCACTACTACGGCAACGCCACCTTCGACGATGCGGGCACGGCGGTGTCGTCGCAGTTCCTCTTGCGCATGTACCTGGAAAAGCGCGATGCGCGCTTCCTGGCGGCGCTGCAGAAGGCCATCGGCTTCGTCACGCAGGCGCAGTTCAGCTCAGGCGTGGCCGACGGCGGCTGGCCGCAGCGCTATCCGCCCTCGCCCGATGCGATCTCGTCGATGCCGCTGCCCAACCCGCAGCAGCTGCCTTCGGGCGCGACCGCAGGCATGGAAGACGGCGACTACACGCGCCACGTCACCTTCAACGACGACGTGGCGGGCGAGAACATCAAGTTCCTGCTGATGTGCGTGGTGGCGCTGGGCGACCAGAGCCTGGTGCCGCACATCACCCGCGCGATGGACTGCCTGCGCCGCATGCAGCAGCCCGGGCCGCAGGCCGGCTGGGGCCTGCAGCACCTGGCCACGGACCAGAACGGCCGCCTGGCCGGGGCGCCCGCCGGCGCGCGCAGCTACGAGCCGCGGTCGCTGGCCACGCACACGACGCAGACCAACGTGCAGCAGCTGTTCAACTATTTCCGCCTGACGGGCGACCGCGGCTACCTGGCGCGCGTGCCCGAGGCGCTCGATTGGCTGGACAGCTGCAAGCTCACCGACACCATGATTGCGGAGAATCCGCTGCTCAAGGGCCGCACGCATCCCACTTTCGTGGAGCTCGGCACCAACCAGCCGCGCTTCGTGCACCGCTACGGTTCGAACATCCACAACGGCGCCTACTACGTCGACCACGACCATCGCAATACGCCCAGCCACTACTCGGCCGGCCGCGCCATCGACATTGCGGGCATGCGCCAGACCTACGCCCAGCTCAACGGCATGAGCGACGCCGCGGTCCAGCAGATGGTGGCGGCTTCTCCGCTGCGCCATGGCGAGCAGCGGCCGCTGCCCAAGTACTTTTCGCTGCGCGAAGTGGACTTTGCCGACCTGTTCGCCGACCGCGTGATGACAACCCCCGTGGTGAGCGCCGCCGATGCCGCGGCCGTGATGGACAAGCTCGACCCCAAGGGCTACTGGCTCGCGCCGCTGTCGGCCGTGACCAACCCCTACAAGGGCGATGGGTCTTCCACGCCGTACACGGGCGATGCCTACCGCAGCAAGCATGTGGGCGACGTGTTCGACACCTCGCCCTACGACCCGGCGGACCCGCCGCTGATCGAGCCCTACGTCAAGAAGGAGCAGCCGCAGGGCATCACGGTCGCGAGCTTCGTCGCCAACATGGGCAAGCTGATTGCATTCACCGCGCCGGTCGCCTAATCTGTCCTGGATCATGCAGAAAGCGCTTCGTGCCATCCGCGGCGACATCACCACGCTGCAGGTCGATGCCATCGTCAATGCGGCCAATTCCTCGCTGCTCGGCGGAGGCGGCGTCGATGGCGCCATCCACCGCGCGGCGGGGCCCGAGCTCCTGCATGAATGCCGCCTGCTGTCGGGCTGCAAGACCGGCGACGCCAAGCTGACCCGGGGCTACCGGCTGCCGGCCCGCTTCGTCATCCACACCGTCGGGCCGGTCTGGCGCGGCGGTGCGAGCGGTGAGCCGGAGCTCTTGGCCTCGTGCTACCGGAAGTCGATGGAAATCGCCGAGCAGCACGGCGTTCGCACTATTGCGTTCCCCTCGATCAGCACGGGCATCTACGGCTACCCGATCGAGCTCGCGGCGCTCATTGCGGTGGCCACGGTCCGATCGGCGCTGGCCGCGAGTGCCAGCGTGCAGGAGACCACGTTCTGCTGCTTCTCGGACGCGGACCTGGCGGTGTACGAAGCGGCGCTTGCGGCGGCGGGGCCGGCATAAGCAGGCCCCGCCACTTCTTTTCTTACTTCGCCGCCTCCACCTTCACGCGCGCATTCGGCGTCTCGCCGAACATCTCGGGCGCGTACATCGCCTCGACGCGGCTCGGCGGCAGCGCGAAGTCGCCCACATTGTTGAGGCGCACGGTGTATTCGATCTTCACCACGCCCTTGGGCAGGTACTCGTAGTAGCTGCGGAAGGCCTCGAAGCTGCGCTCCTCGAAGGCCAGCCAGCCGGCGCCCGACTTGCGCTCGCCCTGCGTGGCGATCTGCGAGTCGCGGCCAAGGCCCGTGCCCAGGATGGTGGCGCCGCCCGGGATCGGGTCGCTCACCACGACCCAGGTCATGTCGGTGCTGGCGTTCACCTCGACGGTCACGCGCAGCACGTCGCCCCGTGTGTACTTGCCCGCGGTGGCCTGCTCGACCGGCGTGATGGTCTTCTTGATCGCATAGCCCGCGGCGAACGGCGCCTTCAATTGCACCGCGGCAATCGACTGCATCGTGAGCCAGGGCTTGCCGCTGCCCTGCTGCGTGACCAGCAGCGTGTCGCGCACCGGCGTGCCCGCGGGCGATGCGGCCCAGGGCAGGAACATGCTGTTGTTCTTCAGGTTGCCGGGCGACGCGGGCGCGCCGAAGAAGGTGCTCTGGTTGGGCGCGCCGGCCGCGTCGGTGGTCTTCACGCGCTCGACGCTGCGCCAGTCGACCTGCGCCTTCACGGCGCCGAGCGTGGCGGCCGTGACGCCGGCCACCGGCGTGCTCTCGAACACCTTGGAGAACTTCTCGAGCGCGAGCCCGCCCCACAGGTTGGCGGTGGTGGTGTGCCAGGCGCCGTTCTGCTGGCGGCCGATGAAGCCGTTGGCCAGTTTGCCGATGTCGTCCTTCCAGGCCGGGTCGTCCATCACGCTGAGCAGGAGGCGCGCGGTGTTGACGTCGCCGTTGGTCATGAGCCACCACCAGTAGTCGTCCTGCTCGGTGCTGAAGATGAGCTTGGTGCCCTGGTAGGACAGGCGCGCCTTGAGCACGTTGTTGGCCTCCTCCAGCCGCTGCTGCCGCTGCGGCACGTCCTGCACGCGCTTGAGGATGTTGAGCCAGTCGATCACCGCGCTGGTGGGCCATTGGTTCGGCGCGATGGTGATGCTGCCGAGCATGCTGCCCTTGGCCGTGCCGTAGCGCGACAGGGCCTCGAGCGCGGCGAGCTTGCGCACGTCCAGGTCCTTGCGCGGGCTCCAGAACTCGCGCTGGATGCGGCCTTCGACAAAGGCGATGAGGCCCGACTCCATCGGCGCGCGCGCCGCGTCGGGCAGCGCGAAGGCGGGGTTCAGCGCCGCCGCCTCGTGCGTGGCCGCCAAGAGGTAGGAAGTGAGGATGTCGCTGCCGCGGTTCGATTCGCCGTCGCGCGGCGGAAAGTAGCTGGCCAGGCCGTCGCTGTCGAGGTAGGTCGGCAACTGGGCCATCACGCCCTGCCACATCTTCGCGTCGCGCAGGCCGACCGACTTGCTGGTCTTCTGCTCGAGGCAGATGAACGGGTAGTTGGCGAACCAGTCGCGCACGCCCGGCAGGCCCTCGGCCAGCTTGGGTTGCAGCGACAGCTTCAGGCCGCCGCGGCCGGGCAGGGCGTCGGCGGGCGGCGCCACGTCGATGGTGAAGGGGCCGTCGAGCTGCACCAGCGTGGCCTGCTGCACCGTGAGCGGCACCGACGGGATGATGCGCTGGCGCACCTTGAGCGCATCGCGCGCGCCGCCGAGGGTGTCCTTGGCCTCGATCTCCCACAGGATGGCTTCGGCGCGCGTCTGCGCGAGCTGCGCGGGCGCGGTCACGGTCCATGCGACTTCGCGCGCTTCGCCGGCCGGGATGTCCACCGTCTGCGGCGGGAGCGTGAGCAGCGTGGCGCGCGGCGCAGCCTCCACCTTCATCGGCTTTTGCGTGGTGTTGCGCAGCGTGATCTGGGCGCGGAACTGGTCGTCCTCGCGCACCAGCGGCGGCAGGCCGCTGATGATCTGCAGGTCCTGCGTGGCCTGGATGCTGGCCTGGCCGGTGCCGAACAGGCTGGTGCCCGAGTCGGCCACGGCCACGATCTTGAACGTGGTCAATGCATCGTTGAGCGGCACCGTCACCACGGCCTGGCCGTTGGCATCGAGCACCACCTTCGGGTTCCACAGCAGGAGGGTGTCGAGCAGCTCGCGCGTCTGGCCCTTGCCGCCGCCGCCGCCCGCGGGCACGGCCTTGCGCCCGTAGTGGCGCCGGCCGACGATTTCCATCTGCGCGGTGGAGGTGGCAACGCCCCAGCTGCGCCGCTGCAGCATCGCGTTGAGCAGGTTCCAGCTGTCGTTGGGCATCAGCTCCAGCAGCGCCTGGTCGACCGCGGCCAGCGCCACTTCGGCGCCCGCCGCGGGCTTGCCGTCGGGCAGCTTGGCGGAGATGGTGATCTGCGCCTTGCTGCGCACCGGGTAGCTGGGCTTGTCGCTGGTGACGGTCACGTCGATCTGGTGCGCGCGCGTGCCGACGCGGATCTCGGCCATGCCGAGGCGGTAGGCGGGCTTGCTGAGGTCGACCATTGCGGTGGGCGCGACGTATTCCTTGCCTTCGTACCAGAAGGCGGTCCACCACTCGCGCGGTGCCTTGAAGCCCCAGGTGAAGAAGCTGTACCACGGCACCTCGCGCAGCCGGCCGCGCAGCGCGAGCACGCTCACGTAGGCGTTCGGCCCCCACTCGGGCCTGACCTGCAGGCTCACGGTCGGGTCCTTGCCGTCGAGCTGCACCACGTGGGTCTCGATGATGCCCTCGCGTTCCACCGACACCAGCGCAGTGGCAAAGCGGAAGGGGCTCCTCACCTGGAACTTGGCAATCTCGCCGGGCTGGTAGCTCTTCTTCTCGGGCAGCACGTCGATGCGGTCGTTGTCCTCGCCGCCGAACCAGAGTTCGCCCTGCTTGGTCACGTACACCGAGCTGGCGGCGCGGCTGTCGCGGCCTTCGCTGTCGGTGGCGCTGGCCACCAGCTCGACCTCGCCGGCTTCCTTGAGCTCGGATTCGCACAGCAGCAGTCCGCGCGCGTCGCTCTTGCCGCTGCAGACGGTGCCGATGTCTTTCGTCTCGGTCTTGTTGTCGTAGGTGTAGAAGCCGCCCACCATGCGCTTGCGGCTGGTGGTGGTGATGCGCGCCACGGCGCGCACGTTGAGCGTGACGCCGGCCTGCGGCTTGCCCGAGAGGTCGAGCGCGAGCGCCTGGTACTTGAGCTTCTGGCTGGTCGAGACCCAGCCTTCGGTCTTGATGCCGGCGATCACCGAGGCGGGCCACAGCGTCTGCGTGCTGCGGATGGTCTGCACCTCGCCGTTCGGGTCGGCATAGGTGGCTTCGAGCAGCAGCTCGCGCGCGGCCTTGACCTTGGGCACCTTGTCGATCGTGAGCTTGCCGGCGCCGTCCTTGTTGAGCGTGAGCGGCAGCTTGTCGGCGATCACGCGGGTGTCGCTGGCGCTGTTGATGTCTTCCTCGGCGCCCGCGGTGTCGGCCGCCGCCGCGGCGGGTGCCTGCGAGCTGTCGGCCTGCACGCGCGGCGGGCTGAAGCTGAAGGCCTCGTGGTCGGCAAAGCCGAGGCTCTTGCCGCGCACCATGGCCGACACGCGCACCGGCAGGTTGGCGGCGCCGCCGCCGGCCACGTAGTTGATCTGCACCTCGGCCGGCACCGAGGCCACGCTCACCAGCGGCTTCTTGTCGGTGGGCGCGATGCGGCCTTCGAGCACGGGCAGGCGGAATTCCTCGACGCGGAACTGGCCGGTGGCGAAGCTACGGTTGTAGCCGCCTTCGTCGTCGACTTCGACTTCTTCCTCGGAATTGCCGCTGTTCGCGTCCTTGCCCTTGCCGCTGCGCAGCATCACTTCGTACAGGCCGAGCTTGGCGGCCGGCGGAATGGCAAAGCTGTTCTCCGCGCTCAGGCCGCCGGTCGGCGTCTTGCGCCAGGCCAGCGGCTGCGTGAAGCGCTGGCCGCTGCCGGTGTGGGTGATGACCAGCGTGTCGGGCCGGTTCTCGGGCAGGCCGAAGCCCTTGCTGGTCTGGGTGCGGATCAGGTGCTTCATCGACACCGTCTCGCCGGCGCGCAGCAGGGTGCGGTCGAAGATGGTGTGGGCCACGCGGTCGGGCTCGGCCTGCAGGCTGGTGGGCACGTTGAAGCGCCAGGGCTCGATGCCGCGCTGCCAGTCGCTCCAGGTGAAGGCGAGGTCTTCCACGCCCTTGTCGTCCTTGGCGCGGGCGCTGACGAACCAGGCGCCCGCGTTGTATTCGTCCGGGCCGTTGCAGTTGGGCGCATCGGGTGCGATGCCCGTGAGGTTGACGATGCCGTTGGCGTCGGTGGTGCCCGATGCGACGGCAACGCCGCGGCAGTCGGACACGCGCACCTCGGCGTTCGGCACCACCTTGCCCTTGTCGAGCGTGGTGACCCAGGCCATCGAGTTCTCGCGGCCGAGCTTGAAGTGCACCGCCAGGTTGGTGGCCAGCGCGGTGGTGCGCACGTACATCGTGCGGTTGGCGCCGTAGCGCTCGTCGAGCAGCGCATCGCCGAGCTTTTGCGAAGCGATCTCGAGCACGTGGAAGCCCGGCGTCAGCGGAATGCCGATGACCTCGAAGGGCCGCGGATCGCCGCTCTCGGCCTTGGGCATGTCGAGCGCCTTCACGCCCGGCTGGCCCGCCAGGAGCGACAGCATGCGGCTTTGCACATGGGTGCGCTCGCTGGTCTCGATGACGGCGGGCAGCGCGCCCTTGACGTCCTTGCGCGCCTGTTCGCGGCTCACGGTGTATTCGTCGTAGCGGCGCACCTTGCGGAACCACGCGATGATCTCGGCGTCGGTCTTCGGGTTCATGTCGCTGACCTTGCCGGGCGTCAGCGCCTGCACCATCAGCGCGGGTTCCACGCGCCGCACGGTCACCGGCATCATGGCCGGCGTGCCGGGCTCGGCCAGCCGCTCGACCACGCCGAAGGGCGAGGCCGCGAACTTGGCCAGCGGCGGCATCGCGCCGGTGGCCACCTTCAGCGGAAAGCTGCCGGGCGAGGCCAGCGGCCGGCCCGAGGCGTCTTCGAACTTGGCGGGCAGCTCGATGCTGAACTTGGCGTCCTCGGCGAACGGCGGGCTGAAGCTCGCGGCGCTGACCACGTCGTCTTCACTCGGCGTGCCGCCGTCGTTCTCGAGCGTGGCGGCAATCGACTTGCCGCCGCCCTTGAGCTGGATCTGCGAGGCCATCTTGCGCGTGACCGGCGCATTGAACTGCAGCTGCATCGGCCGCAGCGGCAGGCAGGCGGCCTGGGCGTTCTCGCGCTCGCAGCTGAAAGACACGGCGAACGGCTCGCGCACCTGGAAGCTCAGGCGGCGCTCCACGTTGTTGGCCACGCCCGAGGGCGTGGCCACGCCCTTGCCGTAGACGATCTGCACCTTGCTGCCGGGCGTGAGCGTGCGGTTGCATTGCAGCGCGATGAAGCGCAGCGGGTCCTTGGCGGCTTCCGCCTCGCGGCCGAAGGCCTTGAGGAGCCCGGCACGCTGCTCGCCTTCGAGCAGCCGCACGGGAATGCGCTCGCCGATGCCGTCGGCCGCGCACCAGATGTTCTGGCGCACGCTCTCCACGGTGGCGGCGCCGTTGAGCTCGAGCACGAACATCTGCTGCTCGTCGATCCGCCCATAGCTGCCCGGCATGTGGTTGCGCACGAACGGTCCGCCGCTATTGAATTGATAGCGTTCCGACCCGGTCAGCTCCCCGCCCGAGGCGGGCTTGAAGCCGGCAATCCGCGTGACGGTGCAGCGCACGCCGGGTGGCAGGTCGTTCTCGAAATCGTAGACCCAGGCTTTTGCATCGGTCCAGCGGCCGGTGCCCTTGCCGGCCTGCGCGTCGGTGCAGCTCACGGCAAGCGGCGCGGGCGCCTTCGGGTCGCCGAAATTGACGGCCGGCTGGTCGAACTTGGCGACTACCTGGCGCACGCGCGCCACTTCGCCCTGCGGCGTCAGGCTGGTGATCTGGAGGGCGAGGGCCGGGACGGCGAGCAAGGCGCTGCCGGCCAGAAGCAATGCTGGAATGGTTCTTTTCAATTTTTTCTCCACCTGGAAGCAGCGCGCAGCGTAGCCGATTTGAATGGCGCTCCGGCAGTGCCAGTCGTCATATGCCTTGGCCGCTCTTCATACAATCGGCACTGTCGTGCGTGCGCCGCGCGGACCGCCACCAAGACCTCGCCGCCGACCGATGAAACGCTACTGGGAAATAGACGCCTTGCGCGGGCTGATGCTCGTGCTGATGACCGTCACCCACCTGCCCACCCGCCTGACCGACCCGCTGGGCCAGCCCTTCGGCTTCGTCTCGGCCGCCGAAGGCTTCGTGCTGCTGTCGGCCTTCGTGGCCGGGCTGGTCTACAGCCGCATCGGCTACGTGCGCGGCGTCGACCCGATGCGCCAGGCCTTCTGGCGGCGCGTGCTCAAGGTCTACCTGTGCCAGGCGGCGATCCTGCTGTTCCTGTTCACCGTGATTGCCGCGCTCGGGCTGCACATCGACCAGCCCGCGGTGAAGAACCTGGTGTCCTACTACCTGGCCGAGCCGCGCGACGGCTTTCTCTTCGGGCTGCTGCTGATCTACGAGCCCGCGCTGCTCGACATCCTGCCGATGTACATCTTCTTCATGCTGATGAGCCCCTGGGTGCTGGCCTTTGCCATGCGCCACGGCTGGACGCTGGTGATGGCCGCCAGCGTCACCCTGTGGGCGCTCGCGCAGTTCGACTTGAGCGAATGGATCTACGGGCTGGCGGTGAACTACCTCGGCCTGCCGGTGCCATTCCACGAGATGGGCGCCTTCAACAGCTACGCCTGGCAGTTCCTGTGGTTTGCCGGCCTGTGCCTCGGCGCCAGCCGCAACCTGCCCGGCGCGCGGCCGCTGCGCTTTCCGGCCTGGCTGTGGGTGCCCGCGCTGGCCATTGCGCTCTACGGCTTCTGGTGGCGCCACCACGGCATCAACGGCCAGGCGCCGTTCGGCGGCGACGTGGAGATGAACCTGCTGTTCGACAAGTGGCAGCTCGGGCCGCTGCGCCTCGTGAACCTGGTGGCGCTGGGCATCCTGGCGGTGCGCTTCGGGCCCGGGCTCATGCGCAGGATTCCGCGCCTGCACTGGCTCGAGGCCATGGGCGCGGCCTCGCTGCCGGTGTTCTGCGCGCACCTGGTGGCGGTGCTGCTGGTGCTGGCCTTCTACGGCGACAGCCAGACCGCCCGGCCCTGGTGGGGCGACGGCCTGCTGCTGCTGGCGGTGTTCGCGGGCATGTACGCGGTGGCGCGCTTCACGCGCGGCGCCGACTTGCCGCCGCCGGCGGAAGACGTGCCGACGGAGACTGCGCGGGCCTGAGCCTGGCCGGGAGCGCCGCTCAGGGCAGCGCCGCTGCGGGCGCCGCGACCGGCACGGGTGCCGGCGCGGCCCCTGGCAAGTGGCTGGCGATAACCGACTGCCAAAGCCGGTAGCCCTCGTCGGTCATGTGCAGCCGGTCGCTCCTGAACAGCTCGGGCCGCGGCCGGCCGTCGGCGCCGAGCATCGGCGTGAAGACGTCGATGTATTCGCTGTCCGGCAGCCGGTTGAGGTAGGCCGAGATCACGTTGTTGGTTTCGCGGATCTGCGGCATCAGGTGCTCGCGCGAGGGGCTCGGCTTGATCGAGATGAAGCTGATGCGCGTGTTCGGAAGCTCCGCGCGCACCGCGTTGGCAAAGCGCGCAAAGCTCTCGAGCACCTGCAGCGGCGTGCGGCCCTCGGCCAGGTCGTTGTCGCCGGCGTACACCAGCACCTGCCGCGGCCGGTAGCGCACCACCAGGTCGCGCGCGAACAGGCTGCAGTCGGCCAGGGTCGAGCCGCCGAAGCCGCGGTTGACGATGCCGGGCACCTGGCGGAAATCCTGCGCGAGGCTTTTCCACATGCGCACGGTGGAGCTGCCCACGAACACCACGCCGCCGGGCGCCGGGAACTGCTGCTGGTCGGCCCGGAAGAAGGCGGCCAGTTCGTTGTGCCAGCGCGCCTTGGCCGCCAGGTATTCGGAGGAGGAGGCGGCCGCATCGGCCGCCGTGCCGTCCAGCGACTCGTAGGGCAGCACGGCATTGTGGTTCTGGGCCTGCGAGGCGAGTGCGGTTGTCAGCAGCAGCGCGGCGGCCAGCGCGGTTTTCATCGAAGGCATCGGAAAGGCGGAACGCTGATCAGATCGTATCTGCGGATTGTGGGGCATGGAGCGCAGCCATCCGGTCCCCGCCCGAAGCCCCTCAAGAAACATCCCGCAACGTATACTGCCCCGCAAAATCGGAGCGGGGCGCACGGGCGTGCGGGCGGGGAAATGAAGCAAATAGCGATCGTCGTCGCGCTCTGCGTGGGCGCGTGGTACTTTTTCATCGGCGGGCGCAAGCTCGACGAGGCCATGGTGCGCAAGTACTACGAGAAAGAGGCGCACGCCATCTACTCGCGCGATGCCGAGCAGCTGTGCAAGCAGCTCAGCAAGAAGGCCGTGATCCAGAACAAGAAGATCATGATGGGCCGCACGCAGGAGACCACCAGCGACCGCGAGCAGGCCTGCGACGGCATCCGCAAGTCCTTCAAGATGTTCGAGTCGGTGGGCGAGCGCATGGGCGGCATGCTCACCATCGAGTACGAGTACCACATCGACAGCATCGACGTGGCAAGCGACCGCAAGAGCGCCACCGTCGAAGGCACCAGCGTGCTGAAGATGGGCGAGGCGGCCATGCAGTTCAAGAGCAGCTTCACGCAGCGGCTGGAGCGCGAACTGGGCCAGATGCGGCTCGTGCACGGCGACGGCGTCACGGTGGTGCGCCTGGGCGGGCGCGGCGCCATGAGCCAGAGCGACTTCTTCAAGTAGCCGCGGGCAAGGCCATCATGCGCATCAAGGAATCGCTCCCGCCCCCGCCGCCTTTCTGGCACCGCCTCAACAGCTTCTTCGCGTTTCCGTTCCAGCTGCGGCCGTTCATGTACGGCCTGGTGCTCGCGTTCTGCAGCCTGCTGTTCGAGGCCATTCCTTTCCTGCATCCCGGCCTGTCGCTGATCGTGATCGAACTGGGCATCGTGCTGGCGGCCAGCCGCTACGGCTTCAAGGTCACGGCGCTCGGATCGCGCGGCATCTGGCGCTCGGCCGATTTTCCGCGCGAGCTGAACGAAGACTGGGTCAACCTGCCCTGGAAGCTGTTTGCCATTTCGGTGGTGCAGGGCGCGCTGATCGGCTGGCTCGCCTGGTACGAACCGGTGCTGGGCACGGTCGCGGTGTTCGTGGTGTCGTTCACCTTTCCGGCCGCGGTGATCGTGCTGGTGCAGTCGGGCAGCTTCTTCCAGGCCATGAACCCCGGCTACGTGATGGATGCGATGCGCATCATCGGCTGGCCCTATGCGCTGCTGTGCTTCTTCCTGTTCCTGCTGAGCGCGGGTGCGCAGATTGCCATCGGCATGCTGCTGCCGATGATCGACGGCCTCATCATGCTGCCGATCGCCAATTTCGCGTTCATCTACTTCGGCTGGGTGATGGCGAGCCTGCTGGGCTACGTGATGTACCAGCACCACGACGCCTTCGGCATCGACCTCCTGCCCGGCGGCGGCGTGGACGGCGGCGCGCCGGTGGACCGCCGCACGCCCGAGCAGATCGCCGCGCAGCGCACCGATGCCGAAGTGGCGCAGCTCATCACCGACGGCGACGTGGCCGGTGCGCTTGGCGTCGCCTACGAGGCGCAGCGCGTGGCGGCGGCCGACGACCTGGCGGCGCAGCGCCGCTACCACCGCGTGCTGCTGCTCGCGCCCGAGAAGGCGTCCACGCTGCTCGACCAGGCGCGCCGCTTCATTCCGCTGCTGCTGCGGCGCGACCTGGCATCCGAGGCGCTCAAGGTCTTCAAGGCCTGCCGCGAAAAGGACAAGGCCTTCGCGCTCGACGACGCCCCCACCGTCATGACGCTGGCCAAGGCCGAATGGCGCAATGGCGATGCGCATGCGGCGCTGGCGCTGCTGTCGGGTTTCGACCGGCGCTTTCGCGGCCATGCAGCCATTCCGCAGGCCTACGAACTGGCAGCCCGGGTGCTGGTGCAGGGGCTCGGCCGCGCCGACATGGCGCAGCCGATCCTGGCGACGCTCGAATCTCGTTTTCCGGACAGCGAGCAGACGCAGGAAGTGCGCTGGCTGCTGCGGCCCGCGGCCTGATCTCCAGCCGCGGTCAGGCGCGCTCGAGGGCGCGCGTCACCATGTCGTTGGGCGCGATCCGCAGCAGGTGCGGCAGCCAGCCGACGGCCATGTCGCGCTCGCCGGCATGCAGCAGGCCGTTGGCGCAGACCGACAGCGTGTCGGCCAGCTCCGGATGGTCGGGCGCGGTCTTCAGCAGCACGCGGCACAGCTTGTCGGCGTCCTGGAACTGGCGCACGCGCGTGAAGCGGCGCGCCAGGCGGGCCATGTCGTCGGCCTTCAGGCGCGCGCCGGGCTTCGCTTGGTCGAGGTAGGTGGTGTAGCTGGCGTGCTGCAGGGCCAGGGTGTCGGGGTCGGTGGCGGGGAGGCGGAAGATGCGGCGCGCGGCCTGGTGGAAATCTTCGCCCGCGGGCTGCAGCCGCGCGGTGTTGAACCAGGCGCGCAGCGTGTCGGTGTCGCCGGGGCGCAAGGCGGCGGCGGCGCGCCACTCGGCGCAGGCGGGCTCGAACTTCATTGCCGCCGACAGCTTGCGCGCGGCGGCCACGTGCTGTTCGAAGCGGTCGTCGTCGGTCGCCATTTCCGATTTCACGGTCTCGGGCGCCTTCACGCGGCCCAGCCACATGGCACCGGCCATCAGCGCGGCGCCCGTCAGGAGGCCGCCCAGGTGTGCCATGTAGCCGACGCTCTGGTCACCCCACCATTGCTGCATCAGCTCGTTGGCGATCCAGGCCGGCAGCAGCAGGAGGGCAGGCGCCGTGACGTAGTTGAAATAGAAGAAGAGCTGGTAGAAGAACCGGATGCGCCGCAGCCGGTACATCACGGCGTACATGCCCATCAGCGCCGAGATCGCACCCGAGGCGCCAAGGCCGTGGCCGCCGTTGCCGGCATAGGCCCAGCCAGACAACAGCGAAGAGCCGACGGCGCCGAGCAGGTAGAAGGCCAGGTAGGTGCCGCGCCCCAGCGCCAGTTCGACCGAGAAGCCGAACAGGAAGAGGAACAGCATGTTGCCCAGAAGGTGGCCGGTGTCGGCGTGCAGGAAGGCCGCGGTGATCCAGGTCCAGGGCTTGGGCTCGGCGCCCTTGTCATGGTCGAGCGACCAGCGCTGGGTGAAGGACGCCGGCCGCATCGCCTCGTACTGCTGGCGGTCGCGCTTCCATTCGGCATGGCGCGGGTTCGCGGGCGTGATGACCTCGCCGGCCTGCAGCTTCTGCAGGAATTTGCTGTCGTTCTGCAGGCTGTCCAGCAGCTGCGGATGGGTTTCCTCGTGCGGCAGCATGCGCCGCGCCTGCTTGCCGCGCCTGGGGTCCGTCTTCTCGAGCCACTCCACGAAGGGCGGCAGCTCCAGCTCGGGCAGCACGCTGTTCACGTAGTAGCGGGCCGCGCGCTCCTCGGCCTTTTCCTCGCTGCGCTGCGGCCCCCAGAACACGATCATGTTCACGAGGATCAGCAGCACCGTCATCCACGGTGGATTGCGCCAGCTCGGTTTGTTCTCGAGCGGGATGGCGTAGAACAAGCGGGGCCTTGGGCGTCAGGCCAGCCGGGCCCGGTGGCGCGCGATCTGCGCCCTGACCTGCGCCGGCGCGGTGCCGCCGAGGATGTTGCGCGCATTGAGCGAGCCGCGCAGGCTCAGCACGTCGTACACGTCTTTCTCGATGTTCGGGTTGAACTGCTGCAGCACGGCCAGCGGCAGCTCCGCGAGGTCGACCTTGTGCGAAGTGGCGGCCTTCACGGCGTGGGCCACGGTTTCGTGCGCGTCGCGGAAGGGCAGGCCCTTCTTCACGAGGTAGTCGGCCAGGTCGGTGGCGGTGGCGTAGCCGCGCAGCGCGGCGGCTTCCATGGCCTCGGGCTTCACGGTGATGCCGCCGATCATCTCGGCAAAGATCCGCAGCGTGTCCTTGAGCGTGTCGACGGTGTCGAACAGCGGCTCCTTGTCTTCCTGGTTGTCCTTGTTGTAGGCCAGCGGCTGGCCCTTCATCAAGGTGATGAGCGCCATCAGGTGGCCGACCACGCGGCCGGTCTTGCCGCGCGCGAGTTCGGGCACGTCGGGGTTCTTCTTCTGCGGCATGATCGAAGAGCCGGTGGTGAAGCGGTCGGCAATCTGGATGAAGCCGAAGTTCTGGCTCATCCACAGGATCAGTTCCTCGCTCATGCGGCTCACGTGCACCATGCACAGGCTGGCCGCGGCGGTGAACTCGATCGCAAAGTCGCGGTCGCTCACGGCGTCCAGGCTGTTCTGGCAGACGCCGTCCATCTTCAGCGTTCTGGCGACCAGCTCGCGGTCGAGCGGGTAGCTGGTGCCGGCCAGCGCCGCGGCGCCCAGCGGCAGGCGGTTGACGCGCTTGCGCACGTCCTGCAGGCGCTCGGCGTCGCGGCTGAACATTTCCACGTAGGCCAGCATGTGGTGGCCAAAGCTCACCGGCTGCGCCACCTGCAGGTGCGTGAAGCCGGGCAGGATGACCTCGACGTTCTTCTCGGCGATGTCCACCAGCGACACCTGCAGCGCCACCAGCAGCTCGGCAATCAGGTCGATCTCGCCGCGCAGCCACAGGCGCACGTCGGTGGCGACCTGGTCGTTGCGGCTGCGGCCGGTGTGCAGGCGCTTGCCGGCGTCGCCCACCAACTGGGTCAGCCGGGCCTCGATGTTCAGGTGCACGTCTTCCAGGTCGAGTTTCCACTCGAAGGCGCCCGATTCGATTTCAGCGCGGATCTGCGCCATCCCACGCTCGATCTCGGCGTGGTCCTGCTTGCCGATGATGCCCTGCGCGGCCAGCATGCCGGCATGTGCCAGGGAACCCTCGATGTCGGCCTGCCACAGGCGCTTGTCGAAGAAGACGCTCGCGGTGTAGCGCTTCACGAGGTCGCTCATGGGTTCGGAGAACAGGGCCGACCAGGCTTCGGATTTCTTGTCGAGTTGGTTTTGAGTCATGGGAGCCGTGGTAGAGGCAATAATGGGTTGGTTACCCGATGTATCAGTGATGCGCAATCCGGCGATTTTATCGGCCACCTCCACCCCCACGCCCCCGGCCCCGCCGGAAAGAGGGCGTTTGGCCGCGCGCGGCAGCCCGGGGCTGTTCGACGCCTGCCAGATCGGGGTGGTGCTGCGCGCGGTGCTGTTCGTGGAGGCGCTGGTGGCGACCGCCACGCTGTTCGTGTCCTCCTCCCCCGGGGAATGGCTGGTGCAGACCGCCACCGTCACGGGCGGCGCGCTGCCCGCCACGCTGCTGTGGCTGGTGGCGGCCTGCGGGCTCAAGAAGCCGCTCGGGCGCCTGCCGCGCCAGGCGCAGTACGCGGCCGGCGCCGCGCTGGGTGCCGTTTCCTCGCTCTATGGCTGCGGCCTGTTGCGGCTGACCGGCGTGCTGGGCACGGCGCCCTGGCTCGCGAGCGCCGTGGCGGGCGCCTTCGTCGCGGGCATGGTGATGGCGGCGATGGTGCTGCGCGCGCGCGGCCAGACGCCGGCCGCCATGACGGCCCGGCTGGAAGAGCTGCAGTCGCGCATCCGCCCCCACTTCCTGTTCAACACGCTCAACAGCGCCATTGCGCTGGTGCGGGAAGAACCCGCCAAGGCCGAGACCATGCTCGAAGACCTGGCCGAGCTGTTCCGCCAGGCGCTGGCCGATCCGGGCGAATCGGGCACGCTGGCCGACGAGATCGCGCTGGCCGAGCGCTACCTGGCCATCGAGCAGGTGCGCTTCGGCGACCGGCTGCGCATCCGCTGGGACCTCGATGCCGCGGCCAGCAGCGCGCGGCTGCCGCCATTGCTGCTGCAGCCGCTGGTCGAAAACGCCATCAAGCACGGCGTGGAGCCCAGCCCCGAGGGCGCCAAGCTGCGCATCCGCACCGAGCGCCGCGGCAGCGTGGTGGTGATCGAGGTGGTCAACAGCCTGCCGCCCTTGCGCTGGGCCGACGAGCCCCTGCCGCGCGGCCATGGCATTGCGCTGGCCAACGTGCGCGACCGGCTGCGGCTCTTGCACGACATGCAGATGCAGTTCAGCGCCGGCATGGACCAGAAGAACTACCGCGTGCGCATTGCCATTCCCGCCGAATCATGACCCTCAAGACCCTGATCGTTGACGACGAAGCCCTGGCCCGCTCGCGCCTGCGCACGCTGCTGCGCGACTGCCGCTCGCCCGCCGCCGAAGTGGTGGCCGAGGCCGCCCAGGGCGCCGAGGCGCAGCAGCATCTCGCGGGCATGGCGCTGGACCTGGTGCTGCTCGACGTCCACATGCCCGGCATCGACGGCATCGAGGTGGCGCGCGCCCTGCGCGGGCGGGCCGACGCGCCGGCGGTGGTGTTCGTCACCGCCCACGCGGCGCATGCCGTGACCGCCTTCGACCTCGATGCGGTCGACTACCTGACCAAGCCGGTGCGCGCCGAGCGGCTCCAGCAGGCGCTGCAGAAGGCCGAGCGTTTTTTGAAGGAGCGGCGCGCGCTGCAGGCCGACGCGCTGCAGGAAAGCGTGCTCATCCAGGACCGCGGCCGCGCCGAGCGGGTCCCGCTGTCGGAGGTGCTCTACCTGAAGTCCGAGTACAAGTACCTCACGGTGCGCACCGCCACGCGCAGCCACATCCTGGATGGCTCGCTGAACGAATTCGAGGAGCGCTATCCCACCCGCTTCCTGCGCGTGCACCGCAATGCGCTGGTGGCGCGCTCGGCCATCCGTGCGCTCGAGAAATACGACGACGGGGAAGACGCCGAAGGCTGGGCCCTGCGGCTCGACGCGATTCCCGAACCCGTGGCGGTGTCGCGGCGACAATTGGCTGCAGTGCGCGAAGTGCTGAAGGAAGCGCGATGACAGATGACCACAAACCGGCCGGCGATGCCCCGGCCGCGCAGCCGCCCCCGGAGCCGCCGCCATCGCCGGCGGAGCCCCCGGCCGAGGTGCCGCCCGAACCCGTGCTGGAGTCCCCGCCCGAAGCCGTGCCGCCCGAGCTGCGGCCGGAGCCCGAACGCCTGCTGCTGCACATGCCGGTCGACGTGCGCAGCGCCTCGCTGGTGGTGCTGGCCGTGCTGGCCAGCGTCTTCGCGCTGCGATGGGGCCAGGCCGTCTTCATCCCGCTGATGCTGAGCCTGCTGCTGACCTACGCGCTGTCGCCGCTGGTCGAGCGGCTGCACCGCCTGTGGCTGCCGCGCTGGATCGCCGCCGCGCTGATCCTCGTCGGCCTGTTCGGCGGCCTGGGCTGGACCGGCTATTCGCTTTCGGGCAATGCCACGCAACTGGCCGAATCGCTGCCCATCGCGGCCCAGAAACTGGGGCAGGCCATGCGCCGGAGCAGGAGCGCCAACGCCACGCCGCTCGAAAGCGTGCAGCAGGCGGCCGCGCAGCTCGAGAAGGCGGCCGAGGAAAACTCCGCGCGCGTCGCGGCCCGCAAGGGCGTTGCGCGCGTGGTGATCGAGCGGCCGTCCTTCAACGTGCGCGACTACCTGCTGAGCGGCACCGTCGGCCTGCTCGAGGCGATCGGGCAGCTCACGCTGGTCGCCTTCCTGACCTACTTCGCGCTGTGCTCCGGCGACACCTTCCGGCGCAAGCTGATCAAGATCACCGGTCCGAGCCTGCAGAAGAAGAAGGTCACGGTGCACGTGCTCGACGACATCACCCGCAACATCGAGCGCTACCTGCTGGTGCAGATCCTGATCAGCGCGCTGGTGGGCGTGACCACGGGCCTCGCCTTCTGGGCCATCGGGGTCGAGAGCGCCGCCGTGTGGGGAATCATCGCGGCCGTGACCAACCTCATTCCCTACGTCGGCTCGGTGATCGTCATGGTGGCCGCCGGGCTGGTGGCCTTCCTGCAGTTCAACAGCCTGGAGATGGGCATCCTGGTGGGCGGCGTGTCGCTTGCCATCCACACGCTGGTGGGCAACCTGCTGATGCCCTGGCTCACCAGCCGCACCAGCCGCATGAACCCGGTGGCCGTGTTCGTGGGCGTGATCTTCTGGGGCTGGCTCTGGGGCGTGTGGGGGCTGCTGCTGGGCATTCCGATCACCATGGTGATCAAGTCGATCTGCGACCGGGTCGAAGACCTGCAGCCGATCGGGGAGCTGCTCGGGGAATAGCCGGCGCGGAATTTCCGGTACGCTACATTATTGGGAATTCATTCCCGATAACACCATGCCTGAAATCCCGCCTCCTTCCATGCCGGCCCGCGCCCGGCTGCTTTCCATCGATGCCCTGCGCGGCCTCGTGATCCTGTTCATGCTGCTGGACCACGTGCGCGAGACTTTCTACCTGCACCACCAGGTGCCCGACCCGATGGTCGCGGCCGAGACGCCGTCCGAGCTGTTCTTCAGCCGCCTGCTGGCCCACCTGTGCGCGCCGGTGTTCGTGTTCCTGACCGGGCTGTCGGCCTTTCTCTATGCCGCGAAGCAGCCCGGCGGCCGCGCGGCGGCTTCCTCCTTCCTGTGGAAGCGCGGCCTGTTCCTCGTGCTGCTGGAGGTCACGGTCATCAACTTCGCATGGACCTTCCAGTTCCCGCCGGCCAAGGTGTTCCTGCAGGTGATCTGGATCATCGGCCTGTCGATGCTGGCGCTGGCGGCGCTGGTATGGCTGCCGCGCAAGGTGCTCATCGTGCTGGGCATCGTGCTGGTCGCGGGGCACAACCTGCTCGACGGCCTGCACTTTCCCGTGGGCCATGCACTGCACGTGCCCTGGGCCATCCTGCATGACCGGGGCTGGATCGAACTGCCCGGTGCTGCACTGAAGCTGCGCACCTCCTATCCGCTGCTTCCATGGATCGGCGTGATCGCGCTGGGCTACGCCGCCGGGCCATGGTTCGCGGCCGGCGCCGATGCCGCGCAGCGCCAGCGGCGGCAGCTGGGCTGGGGCGCGGGGCTGCTGGCCGGCTTCGTGCTGCTGCGGCTGCTCGACGTGTATGGCGACAAGCCCTGGACGGCCGGCGACACCGCCCTGGCCAGCTGGATGGGCTTTCTCAACATCACCAAGTACCCGCCCTCGCTGCTGTTCATTGCGCTGACGCTCGGCATCGGCCTGCTGCTGCTGCGCGCGTTCGAGCGCCGGCAGGGTGCGGCATGGCTGGCGCCGCTGGCCGTGTTCGGTGCCGCGCCCATGTTCTTCTACGTGCTGCACCTGTACGTGCTCAAGTTCCTCTATCTCGGCGCCGAAGCGGCCTGGGGCCGGAACCACGGGGCGCTCTTCGGTTTCGATGCGATGTGGATGGTGTGGGCCGCCGCGGCCGTGCTGGCCGTTGCGCTGTACCCCGCGGTGCGCGCCTTCGCCGGCCTGAAGGCGCGGCGCCGCGACATCGCCTGGCTCAAGTACCTGTGATGGCCATGGCATTCCTTCTTCACAACCCCATGCTGCGCGGCGCCGTCGCGGCTTCGCTGCTGTGGGCCGCATCGGCCGCGGCCCAGGCCCACGGCATCTGGTTTGCCCAGCGCTCGGGCGACCTGGCGCTGATCTACGGCGAGGGCGGCGACGACCTCGACGCCGCCAAGCGCCTGCCGCTCATCAAGGCGGTGGCCGGCTACGACGCGGCGGGCCGCCCGGTGCAGACCGCGCTCGAAGCGGCCGGCAAGCTCGCGCTGGTCGACCTGCGCGAGCAGCCCGCCATCGTCGCTGCCGTGCTGGACAACGGCATCTGGACCAAGGCAGCCAACGGGCAGTGGTTCAAGAAACCCAGGGGCGAGGTGCCGGGCGCCTCGGCCAGCGGCCACAACTTCAAATACGCGGTGCATCTGCGCGCGCCGCTGGGCCGGCCGCTTGGAGGGCTGCCTGGCCATGCGCTGCAGATCGTGCCGGTCGATGCCGCGCTGCCCGCGATGCGCGGCGAACCGCTGCGCCTGCGCGTGCTCTACCGCGGCGAGCCCGCTGCCGGCGTGCCGGTGCTGGCCGACTTCGTCAACGACCCCGATGGCGAAGCGGTGCTGACCGCCGCCGACGGCACGGTCACGCTGCCGGTGCGCAACCAGGGACTCAACGTGATCGCCGCCAGGCTCGATGCGCCCGCGGACGATCCCGCCGCCACCGACAAGGTCGAGCACCTGGCCACGCTGTCGTTCCGGCTCGCGCATGCGCCGGAATGAGGAGGGGCAGGACATGATCCGCACGCAATCGGCATTCCCTGCCGCCCGTCCGGCCCCGTGCCGGCGTTTCCCGAGGGCCGGGCGACGCTGCTGGGGCGCCGCACTGATGATGCTCGGCGGTGCCGCGGCCGGTGCCGAAGCCCCGGTTGCCGAAGCCACCGGAGGCTTCGTCGAAGACACGCGATGGAGCCTGCTGAACCGCACCGTCCTTGAACGCCGCGACTACCTGGACGGCGGCAGGAGCAACGGCGGACGCAATGCCGTGCTGCCCAGGGCCAGGCGCAGCGACTACGCGCAGGAATGGGGCTACGGCCTCATGGGCGCGGTGGAGTCGGGCTTCACGCGCGGCGTGGTCGGCTTCGGCGCCGATGCGCACGCCTACTTTGCGCACAAGCTCTCGGGCGACGACCTGCGCGTCGGCAAGGTCCGCATGCTGCCGGTGGACCGCCAGGGCTACGCACAGGACGGCATTGCGCGCGGCGGCGCGGCGCTGAAGGTGCGCATCTCCTCCACGGTCCTCAAGGTGGGCGAGCAGCGCGCCAAGGCGCCGATCTTCAGTTCCTCCGACACGCGCCTCTTGCCCGAGACCATGCGCGGCTGGCTGCTCACGAGCCACGAGATCGACAAGCTCACGCTGCAGGCCGGCCATTTCACCGGCTCGGCCGACCGCAACGCGCGCGGCACCGCCAATCCGCTGGTCGTCAACTACCTCGACCCGAAGTCGCCGCGCGGCGATGCCTTCGACTTTGCCGGCGCCACGTGGAAGGCGGCGCCCGCGCTTTCGCTCTCGGCCTACCTCGGGCGGCTGAAGGACACCTGGCGCACCGGCTACCTCGGTGCCTCCTACGCGGTGCCGCTCGGCGCGAAGCGCGCCCTGGCCTTCGACCTGCAGCTCTATCACAGCAAGGACACCGGCCGCGCGCTGGCCGGCCCGATCGACAACACCACCGCGAGCCTCATGGCCACCTACACGCACGGCCCCCACCGCCTGGGCGTGGGCTGGCAGAAGGTGGACGGCGACACGCCCTTCGACTACCTGACGCGCGGTGCCATCTGGCTCGGCAATGCCGCGCAGCTGTCCGACTTCAATGCGCCGCACGAGCAATCGTGGCAGCTGCGCTACGAAGTCGATGCCGCAAGCTGGGGCGCGCCGGGACTCGCGATGGGCGCCGCCTACATCCGCGGCAGCGGCATCGACGGCAGCCGCGTGCCCGCCCGCGGCGGCTATGCCTGGCTGGGCTACGGCAAGGACGGCCGGCACTGGGAGCGCGACCTCTGGCTGCGCTACACGGTGCAGGCCGGATCGGCCAAGGGACTGGCCTTGCTGCTGCGCTATGGCGAGCACCGCAGCAACAAGGCGCAGGCCGAACTCGACGCCCGCCAGATCCGCGTGGCCGTCGAATATCCGATCGGGAGTTGATGGTGCGAGACGCCGGCGAAGTTCAGCGCGCACGCCGCGCGCGCTCCAGCCGGCCGAAGCGCACGATCATCCACGGCCCCAGCAGCGCGCCGAGCCCGACCGAGCTCCATGCCGCCACCCAGCTGTACGTGCTGCCGAAGCCGAAGCGCGTCTGTCCCCTGTCCAGCACCAGGCCGAACACCCAGGGGCTCAGCGCACCCGCGCCGAAGCCCATCACCGAGCGCACCGAGTACGCCACGCCCAGCCGGTGCGGCGCCACCACGTCGGCCAGCGCGGTCGAATAGACGGAGGAGTCCGCAATCGCGAGCAGGTTGTAGAGGGCGGCCATCACGGCCAGCAGCCACAGCGGCCAGGTCCACATCCAGCCGAACGCGAAGGACATGCACAGGCTCATGAGCGTGGCGGCCATCATGATGCGTGCGCGGCCGAAGCGGTCGGACGCGGCACCGCCCCCGATGCTGCCGAACACGCTCACCAGGTGCGCGAACGCCGCCAGCGCAATGCCCGCGCCCTGCCACGGCGCGGCGCCGCCGGCCGAGGCGACCAGGTAGGCCGGCAGCCAGGCCCACAGCGCCATCAGTTCCCAGCAGTGGAAGGCATAGGCCCAGTTGCCGGCCATCGCGGGCTTGTCGCGCACCGTCTCGGCCAGCGCATGCCAGGTGCCTTCGCGCGGCGGCGTTCCTGCGCCGGCGGCCGGTGCGGGCGGCCGCATGCGCCGCAGCGCCGGCACCGTGAGCAGTGCGCCGGCGAAGGTGCAGCCCGCCGCCGCCAGCAGGCCGAAGCGCCAGTGCAGGGCGTGGCTGAAGGCCGCCACCACCGCCAGCGACAAGGCGTAGCCCATCGACGCCGAACCAAGAAAGAGCCCCATCGCCCGGCCGCGCACGGCGGGCTCGGCGTTGCGCGCGAGCAGCTGCAGGCCCGGCGTGTACGAGGCGCCCGCGCACAGCCCGGCCAGGCCGTAGAGCAGCAGCGCCGAAAGATGGCCGTGCGCGAAGGCGGCAAAAGCCAGTGCCGAGCACGCGCTGACCGCGCTGCCGATCAGGAAGACGCGGTGCGGGCCGTAGCGGTCGGCCAGCAGGCCGACGGCGAACAGCGAACTCATGTAGCCCACGTGCCATGCGCTCTGGATCGAGCCAGCCTGCGCGGCCGTCATGTGCCAGTCGGCCATCATGAAGGGCAGCACGCCGGAATAGGCGGTGACCACCATGGCCTGCAGCAGCCGGCTCGCGCACAGCAGCGCAAGCCATCCGCGCGCGGGGGCCGGTTCAGCGCAGCGCACGTTGCATGAGCACGGTGTCGACCCACTGCCCGAACTTGAAGCCGACGTTGCGCAGCACGCCCACCGTCTCGAAGCCCAGGCCCTGGTGCACGCGCTGCGAGCCCGCATTGGCGCTGTTGCCGATCACCGCCACCATCTGCGCGAAGCCGCCGTCGGTGCAGCGCCGGATCAGCTCCTGGAGCAGCGCGCGGCCGATGCCACGGCCCTGCATGCCTTCTGCCACGTAGATCGAATCTTCGACCGTGTGGCGGTAGGCGGAGCGGCTGCGGTAGGGGCTTGCATAGGCGTAGCCGGCCACCTCGCCGTCCTTCAGCGCGACAAGGTAGGGGAGGCCGCGCGCCAGCACGCCGGCGCGGCGCGCCTGCATCTCTTCGACGCTCGGCACCTCTTCCTCGAAGGAGCACAGGTCGTGCAGCACGTAGCGGCTGTAGATGGCCTGTACCGAAGGCATGTGGTGCGCCCCGGCGTCGAGGATTTCGGTGGAGGCGAGAGCTTGGGTGGCTTGAACAGGCGAAGGCATGGTCCGGATCTTGACGCTGCGCGGACGATAAGTGAAGCTTCGCCGACTGATGCAAGGCATAAGGAATACTTTGGATAAGACGCTCAACCTCGACCAGCTCCGGTCCTTCGGCCTGGTGATCGAAACCGGCAGCTTCTCGGCTGCGGCCGACCGGCTCGGCCTCACGCAGCCCGCGGTGAGCCTGCAGGTCCGCCAGCTGGAGCGCAGGCTCGCGGTGCGCCTGGTCGAGCGCGTCGGCAAGCGCGCCAAGGCCACGCCGGCCGGTGCGGAACTGCTGCGGCACAGCCACCACATCGAAACCGCGGTGGAGAACGCCATCGACGCGCTGGCGGACCATGCGAGCGGCGTCACGGGCCGCGTGCGGCTGGGCACCGGTGCCACCGCCTGCCTCTATTTTTTGCCGGCCGTGCTGCGCAGCCTGCGCGAGCAGTTTCCGGCGCTCGGCATCGTGGTGAGCACGGGCAACACCGACGACCATGTCCGCAAGGTGGAGGAGAACAGCAGCGACCTTGCGCTGGTGACGCTGCCGGCCGCGGGCCGCTCACTGAGCGTGGTGCCGGTGCTCGACGACGAATTCGTCGCCATCGGCCGCAGCGACCTTGCGCCGCTGAAGGCGCGCGTGGCACCCGCCGACCTGGCGGCGCTGCCGCTGGTGCTGTTCGAGCCCGCGGCCAACACGCGCAAGCTGGTCGACCGCTGGTTCGCGGACGAAGGCCTGCAGCCGCAGCCCGTCATGGAACTGGGCAGTGTCGAGGCGATGAAGGAAATGGTGGCTGCGGGGCTGGGCTACGGCATCGTCCCGCGCATGGCAATGACGGGCCGCGGCGCGCACCCGGGCCTGAAGATCAGCCGCCTGGCCCCCCGCATGCACCGCACGCTGGCCGTGGTGATCCGGCGCGACAAGCCGGTCAACAAGGCCCTGCGCGTGGTGCTCGATGCGATCCTTGCGGCGGGCGCACAGGCCAGCCGCGCTACTCGGCCGAAGAAGTAGCGAGCGCGGCGCCGCCGCGCGCCCGGCCCAGCGTGCCGACGATCAGCGCCGCGATCAGCACCAGCACGCCGCTGAGCACCATCGCGCTGGAGATGCCGTGGTTGTCGACCGTCACGCCGCCGATCAGCGCGCCGGAAGCGATTGCCACCTGGAAGCCGCTCACGAGCAGGGCCTGGCCGGCTTCGGGCGCGTCGGGCACGGCCTCCATCATCCAGCCCGTGAGCGCGACCGGGATCAGGCCGAAGGCCACGCCCCAGATCACGACCACCACCGCGCCGGGCACGAAGCCGGAGCCGATCACCGTCGACAGCAGGAGCGCGGTCGCGAGCATCAGCGCCGCCAGCAGGGTGGTGCCGCGCACGCTGCGCGCCACCAGGCTGCCGCCGAGGAAGGTGCCGACAAAGCCCACCGCGCCATACACCAGCAGCAGCGTCGAGACCGAGTTGGGCGCGAGGCCGAACACCTGCTGCAGCAGCGGCTTCAGGTAGGTGTAGGCCGCGAAGTGGCCGGCAATGAAGAACAGCACCGCGAGCAGCCCGACCTGCGCCATGCGCCGCGTGAGCGGCGTGAGCAGGTCGCGCGCACCGATGGCGCGCACCGGCGGTATCGCGGGCAGCAGCCACAGCTGCACCAGCAGCACCGCGGCCGCGAGCGCGCCGGTCACCGCGAACGAGGCGCGCCAGCCGAACTGCGTGCCCAGGAACGAACCCGCGGGCACGCCCAGCACGGTGGCGGCGGACACGCCCGCCAGCACCAGCGACATGGCGCGCGCCTTGGAGGCGTCCGGCACCAGCTGCGTGGCGGCGGCCGGCGCAAAGGTCCAGAAGCCGCCCACGCACAGGCCGAGCATGAGGCGCGCGACCAGCATGGTCGCGAAGTTGGGCGCAAAGGCGGCCAGCAGGTTCGAGGCGATCAGCAAGGTGGTGAGCGCGATCAGCACGGTGCGCCGGTCGAGCCGGCCCGAAGCGACGATGAGCGCGGGGCCGGCAAAGGCCGCCAGCACGCCGGGCATGGTGATCATCAGGCCGGCCGTGCCGTCGGACACGTTCAGGCCGCGGGCGATGTCGGTCAAAAGGCCGATGGGCATGAACTCGGTCGAGACCATGGCAAAGGTGCCGACGGCGATCGAGCCGACCGCCAGCCAGGCGGAGCGGGCGGTCCTGGCGGGCTCGGGCGCAAGATCGTCGATGCAGGGGTTGCTGCTGGGTGAATTCATCATGGGAAGAAGTCCTGGACCGCGTCGGCAAGCGCATACCGACACGTTGTTGCGAAAGGCTTCCCAGTGTCCGGGCGGACAGGCCCGCCACCAAGGGGCCTGCCGGCAGTAGTCAGTTTCCCGGCGGCGAACAATCGACCCTTTTGCCGTTCCCCACCTTCCCTAGATATGCGGTGCGCGAAGCTCCAGCACGCGCCCATCGGCAATGAACGAATCGCCCACCAGCACGCGGAAGGCCGCACCTGCAGGAAACCGGGGGCCGGCGGTCTGCGGCGACAGCAGCTCGATGTCCAGCGCATGCGGCTTGCCCCGCGCGAGCGCTCCCCCCGGCGGCACGAACCAGCGCGCCGAGAAGCCTTCGTTGCCGACCACCAGCGCGCAGCGGTATTCGCCCGGCGCGAGCGGCACGTCGTGCGAAGGCAGTGCCGGCGGGCGCAGCCTGAGCTCGGCCAGGAAGTGGGGCGTGAACGCGCGCGCCGCATCGAAGCCCGCGGGCTCGGCCGGCGCCGCGCGCCGCGGCAGCTTGCCGATGAGCCAGGCAATGACGTTGCCGATGATCGGCACCCACAGCACCATCAGCAGCGTGCCGATGTCGCGCGTGGTCGTGCCGCGCTCGGCGTAGTGCCGCACGATCGCGCCCGCGACCGCCAGGCCCAGCAGGATGAGGACGATGAGCCTGCGGCGGGACTGGATGGTGGTCATCGTGGAGGCATTGCCCTTCGGTGCATTGGCCTTCATCCGGTGTTGCGCAGGCCGGCCGCCACCCCGTTGATCGAGATGTGGATGCCGCGCTGCAGCCGCTCGCCGCCTTCGCCCGCGCGGTAGCGGCGCATCAGCTCGACCTGCAGGTGATGCAGCGGATCGATGTACGGAAAGCGGTGGCGCACCGAGCGTTGCATCTCGGCGTTGCCTTCGAGCCTTTGCTTGGCGCCGGTGATGAGCGTGAGCGCATCGGAGGTGCGGTGCCATTCGGTGTCGATCATCGAGAACACCTTCTGGCGCAGCTTGCGGTCGGTCACCAGCTCGGCGTAGCGCGAGGCCAGCGCGAGGTCGCTCTTGGCCAGCACCATGTCCATGTTGGAGAGCAGCGTGCGAAAGAACGGCCACTGCGCATACATGCGGCGCAGCAGCGCAGTGCGCTCCTTGCGCGCGGCCGGCGTTGCGGCCGAGGCCAGGAACTGCTCCACGCCCGAGCCGAAGCCGAACCAGCCGGGAATGGTGAGCCGGCACTGGCCCCAGCTGAAGCTCCATGGCACAGCGCGCAGGTCGTCGATCTTGTGGCTCGGGTTGCGCGAGGCGGGACGCGAGCCGATGTTGAGTTCGGCAATCTCGCGGATCGGCGTGGAGCCGAAGAAGTAGTCGCCGAAGCCCGGGGTTTCGTAGACCAGCTTGCGGTAGGCCGACATGCTCGCGCTCGACAGCTCCCCGGCCGCCGACAGGAACGTGGCGGGCGCCGACTTGGCCTGCGGCAGCAGCGTGGCTTCGAGCGTGGCGGCCACCAGCGTCTCGAGGTTGCGCCGGCCGATCTCGCGGTTGGCGTACTTCGAGCCAATGACTTCGCCCTGTTCGGTGAGGCGGATCTGGCCGCGCACCGTGCCGGGCGGCTGCGCGAGGATCGCCTGGTAGCTCGGTCCGCCGCCGCGTCCCACCGTGCCGCCGCGGCCATGGAACATGCGCAGGCGAATCGGGTTGGCCTTCTTCTTGTTGAGCTCGTCGAACAGCGCCACCAGCGCGATGCCCGCGCGGTAGAGCTCCCAGTTGCTCGTGAAGATGCCGCCGTCCTTGTTGCTGTCGCTGTAGCCGAGCATCACGTCCTGCTCGGCGCCCGAGCGCTCGATGAGCGCCTGGATGTTCGGCAGCGCATAGAAGGCGCGCACGATGGGCGCGGCATTGCGCAGGTCCTCGATGGTTTCGAACAGCGGCACCACGATCAGGTCGCAGGTGGCCTTGCCGTTCATCGCGCCGCGCAGGAGGCCCACTTCCTTTTGCAGCAGCAGGGCCTCGAGCAGGTCGCTCACCGTCTCGGTGTGGCTGATGATGTAGTGGCGGATGGCCGCCGCGCCGTAGCGCGCACGCGCCGTGCGTGCGGCCGCGAAGATCGCGAGCTCGCTCTGCGCCAGCGGCGAGTACTCGGCATCGGGCACGCGCAGCGGACGCGCGTCGTCGAGCAGCTTGAGCAGCAGCGTCTGCTTCGCTTCTTCCGCCAGCGAAGCGTAGGCCGGCTCGATGCGTGCGGTGGCCAGCAGTTCGGCGATCACGGCCTCGTGCTTGTCCGAGCTCTGGCGCAGGTCGACCGTGGCCAGGTGGAAGCCGAACACCTCGACCGCGCGGATCAGCGGCCGCAGGCGCGGCGCCGCCAGCACGCTGCCGTGCTTCTCGACGAGCGACTCTTCCACCGTGCGCAGGTCGTCCAGGAATTCCTCGGCCTTCGCATAGGGGTTCTGCGGCGGCACGGCGTGGCGCGCGGCCTCGCCGCCGGTGAGATCGCGCAGCGTGGCCGCCAGCCGCGCATACACGCCGGTGAGCGCGCGGCGGTAGGGCTCGTCCTTGCGGTGCTCGCTGGTGTCGGGCGAGCGCGCGGCCAGCGCCTGCATCTCGACCGACACGTCCACCAGCGTGGCGGACAGCGAGAGCTCGCCGCCGAGGTAATGCACTTCGGTGAGGTAGTGGCGCAGTGCCAGCTCGGCCTGGCGGCGCAGCGCGTATTCGAGCGTTTCGGCCGTCACGTTGGGATTGCCGTCGCGGTCGCCGCCGATCCACTGGCCCATGCGCAGGAAGGGCGCCACCGAAGGCAGCACGCCGCCCTGGCCCAGCGCCTTTTCGAGGTCGGCATAGACGCGCGGAATCTCGCGCAGGAAGGTGGCTTCGTAGTAGCTCAGCGCGTTCTCGATCTCGTCGGCCACGGTGAGCTTGGAAAAGCGCAGCAGCCGCGTCTGCCAGATCTGCGTGACGCGGATGCGCATCTGCGTTTCGTTCTCGGCAAACTCGAGCGGCGTAAGCGCGTCCTTGGCGCCCGCGTAGGCGCTCTGGCGCAGCTTGATCTCGTCGCGCGTGGTGAGCAGCTGAGCAATGGCGCGCTCGGCATCGAGGATGCTCTTGCGCTGCACTTCGGTCGGGTGCGCGGTGAGCACCGGCGACACGTAGCTGCGTGCCAGCGAAGCCACCACCTCGTCGGGCTTGACGCCGGCCTTGCGGATGCGCGCAAGGGCGGTCTGCAGGTCGCCGTCGGCGCTTTCGCCCGCGCGCTCGGCCTCGGTGCGGCGGCGGATCAGGTGCCGGTCTTCGGCCAGGTTGGCCAGGTGGCTGAAATAGGTGAAGGCGCGGATCACGCGCACCGTCTCGGCCGCGCTCAGGCCCTTGAGCAGGTTCTTGAGCGCGCGGTCGGCCGCCTGGTCGGCATCGCGGCGGAAAGCCACCGACAGCGTGCGGATCTTCTCGACCAGCGCATAACTTTCCTCGCCCTCCTGTTCGCGGATCACGTCGCCGAGGATGCGGCCCAGGAGCCGGATGTCGTCGATCAGCGGCTGGTCTTCGGCTTGCCGGCGCTTGGGCGGCGCAGGAGTCTTGCTGGCTTTCATTTCGATGTTTTTCCTGGTCTAGAAAGAATGCGCCGCCTGCGTTGTTGCGGCGCAACATGCTAGCATTCCAGAGGTCTTCAACATGTACTTTTTGGGAGCGGCCTTGAGCAATATCGTGATCGCCACGCGCGAAAGCCGGCTCGCCCTGTGGCAGGCCGAGCACGTGCAGGCGCTGCTGCAGGAACGGGGCCACGCGGTCAGCCTGCTGGGCATGACCACGCGCGGCGACCAGATCCTGGACAAGTCGCTCAGCAAGGTGGGCGGCAAGGGCCTCTTCGTGAAGGAACTCGAACTCGCGCTCGAGGAAGGCCGCGCCGACATCGCGGTGCATTCGCTGAAAGACGTGCCGATGGACCTGCCCGAGGGCTTCGTGCTGGCCTGCGTGCTGGAGCGCGAAGACCCGCGCGATGCGCTGGTGTCGCCGCGCCATGCCTCGCTCGACGAACTGCCGCAGGGCGCCGTCGTCGGCACCTCCAGCCTGCGGCGCGTGGTGCTGCTGCGCGCCTTGCGGCCCGACCTGCGCATCGAGCCGCTGCGCGGCAACCTCGACACCCGCCTGCGCAAGCTCGACGAAGGCCACTACGACGCCATCGTGCTCGCGGCGGCCGGGCTCAAGCGGCTCGGGCTCGAGCATCGCATCCGGGTCGCCTTCGATCCCGACACCATGCTGCCGGCCGCGGGGCAGGGCGCACTCGGCATCGAGGTGCGGGCCGACCGCACGGACCTGATCGCGCTGCTGGCCGCCTTGTCGCATCCGCGCGATTGGCTGGCCACCGCCGCCGAGCGCGCGGTGAGCCGGTCGATGGGCGGCAGCTGTTCCATGCCGCTGGCGGCCCATGCGCGCTGGCAGGCCGACGGTGCGCTGCGCGTCGATGCGGCCTGGGGCGACCCCGAAGGCAACGCTGCGCTGGTGCGGGTCCATGCGCAAGCGCCGGCCGCCGACTTCGCGCAGGCCGGCGCCCTCGGCGAGCGTGCCGCCGCGCTGCTGCGCGACGCCGGCGCGCACTGAAGATTCTTCAAAGAGCGATGGCTGCCAAGCCCGTCATCGTCACGCGGCCGGCGCGCGAGGCCGCGCAGTGGGCGGACGAATTCCGGGCCGCCGGGCTGGACGCCGCGGTGCTGCCGCTGATCGCCATCGAGCCCGCCATCGAGGTGGAGCCGCTGCGCGCAGCGTGGAAGCATCTTCCCGACTACGCGGCGCTGATGTTCGTGAGCGCCACGGCGGTCGAGCATTTCTTCCTGCATGCGGAAGAAGGGCAACGCGCAACCGGCCCGCGCTTCTGGGCCACGGGACCGGGCACGGCGCGCGCGTTGTTGCGTGCCGGCGTGCCGCAAGACGCCATCGACGCACCGCCTCCCGACGCCGCCCGCTTCGACTCCGAGGCGCTGTGGGAGCGCGTGAAAGGGCAGGTCGGCCAGGGCGTGCGCGTGCTGATCGTGCGCGGCGGCGATGCGGCCGGCCAGCCGAGCGGACGCGACTGGCTCGCGCGCGAGATCGACGCCGCAAAGGGGTTGCGCGACACGGTGGTCGCCTACCGGCGCCTGCCGCCATCCTTCGACGACGCGGCGCGTGCGCTGGCACTCGACGGCGCCGCGGGGCGCGCGGTCTGGCTGTTCAGCAGCTCGGAGGCCATTGCCAACCTGTGCGATGCCATGCCGGGCACCGGCTGGCATGCGGCATGCGCGGTGGCGACCCATGCGCGCATCGGCGAAGCCGCGCGGGCCGCGGGATTCGGTGTGGTGCGCGTGTGCCCGCCGCTGCGGGAAGCCCTGGTCGCGTCGATAGAATCCTTCACATGAGTGCTGCGTCCCCGTCCGACGACTTCTCCCCCCCATCTGCCGCCGCGCCGGTGCCCGCCACGCTGGCGATGGCGCAGTCGCCCGAGTCGCAGGCGGCCGCCGCAACAATGCTCTCGCGCGTCGGCTTCGGACTGCTGGCCATCGTGGCATTGGCGGCCCTGGTGATGGCCATCTCGCTGTGGCAGAAGGTCGGCGGCATGCAGGAGCAGCTGGCGCGCCAGAGCGCCGATGCGCTGGCCCAATCGCTCGAGGCGCGCACCCTGGCCCGCCAAGCCATCGACACGGTGCGCGAGACCGCGGCGCGCGCCGCGCTCACCGAAACCCGCGTTGCCGAGGTCGCGCTGCAGCGCTCGCAGCTCGAAGAACTGATGCAGAGCCTCTCGCGCTCGCGCGACGAGAACCTGGTGGTCGACATCGAATCGGCCGTGCGCCTCGCCCTTCAGCAGGCGCAGGTCACGGGCAGCGTCGAGCCCCTGCTCGCGGCCCTCAAGTCCGGCGACCTGCGCATTGCGCGCGCCGCGCAGCCCCGGCTGGCGCCGCTGCAGCGCGCCATGCAGCGCGACGCCGACCGCCTGCGCAGCAGCGCGAGCGCCGACAGCGGCGAGGCGCTGCAAAAACTCGACGAGCTGATGCGCAGCGTGGACGACCTGCCGCCGCTCAACGCCGTGGCCATGCGCGGCTCGGGGCTCAATGCCTGGCAGCCGGAACCCATTCCCGCCGATGCCGCCTGGTGGGAGAGGGTGCTGCTGACGATACGCGCCGAAGCGCGGTCGCTGGTGCGGGTCGGGCGCATCGAGCGGCCCGAGGCGGTGCTGCTGGCACCCGACCAGACTTATTTCCTGCGCGAGAACCTCAAGCTCAAGCTGCTCAATGCGCGGCTTTCGCTGCTGTCGCGGCAGGTCGATGCCGCGCGCAGCGAACTCGCCACGGTGGCCGCATCGCTGAACCGCTATTTCGATCCCGCATCGCGGCGCACGCAGGCCGCCGCCACGCAGCTGCAGCAACTGCAGGCGCTGATGAAAACCGCCGAACCCCCGCGCATCGACGACACGCTGTCGGCGCTGGCCACGGCCGCGGCGGGGCGCTGAGGTGAGAGCCGCCCTCTGGCTCCTCGCGCTGTTCGCCGTCGCGGCGGCGGTGGCGCTGTTCGCGGGCAACAACCAGGGCACGATCACCGTGTTCTGGCCGCCGTGGCGGGTCGACCTGTCGCTGAACCTGGTGCTGGTCATCCTGCTGGCCGCGTTCGTGCTGCTCCATCTTGCATTGCGCGGCCTGGCGGCCTTGTTCTCGCTGCCGACCCAGGCGCGCCAATGGCGGCTGCAGCAAAAGGAACGCATGCTGCACTCGGCCCTGCTGGACGCCATGGTGCAGCTGCTGTCGGGCCGCTTCTCGCGCGCGCGCAAGGCCGCACAAGCCGCGCTGGTGCAGGAGAAAACGCTGGCTGCGCTCGGCGCGAGCCTGCCGCAGTCCCAGCAGGTGCGCGTGCTGTCCCACCTGCTGGCTGCCGAGAGCGCGCAGGCCCTGCAGGACCGGCCCGCGCGCGACGCCCACCTGCAGCAGGCGCTCAACGAAAGCGTCGAGCGCAACGTGCTCGCCAGTCCCGAAACGCGCGAGGGCGTGCAGCTGCGCGCTGCGCGCTGGGCACTCGAAGACCACGATCCCGCGGGAGCCCTCACCCGGCTCGAGGAGCTTCCCCAAGGCGTGCAGCGGCGCACGCTCGCGCTGCGCATCCGGCTGAAGGCGGCGCGCCAGGACGGGCGCACGCTCGAAGCGCTGGAAACGGCGCGCCTGCTCGCCAAGCACCGGGCCTTTTCCGATGGCGCGGCGCAGAGCATCGTGCGCGGCCTCGCGACCGAGCTGCTGTCGGGCGCGCATGACCCGGCACAGCTGCTTCGCGCCTGGGCCGAGCTCGACGCGGCCGAGCGCGAAATGCCCGAGGTCGCGATTCACGCCGCCCAGCGCATGGTGGCGCTGCGCGGCGACCTGTCGCTGGCGCGCGGCTGGCTGCTGCCGGCCTGGGAGCGCATGGTGTCGCAGCCCCGGGGCCTGGGCGACACGCTGCGCGTCAAGATGGCGCGCGCCCTCGAGGCGGGGCTCGACTCGGTGGATGCCGATTGGCTGGCCCGCATCGAAACCGCGCAGCGCAACAACCCGCGCGACCCCAACCTGCAGTACCTCGCGGGCATGGCCTGCATGAAGCGCCAGCTCTGGGGCAAGGCCCAGCAGCTGCTGATGCAGGCCGGCCTGGGCCTGCAGGACACGGAGCTGTACCGGCGTGCCTGGCTGGCACTGGCCGAACTGGCCGAAACGCGCGGCGACGAAGAGCAGGCCGCAGCGGCCTGGAAGCGCGCAGCGCAGACCGAGAAGGCCTGACCGGCATCGGCACCGCGCTGCGGCGCTTGCCGCTCTTGCGTTCCCCATAAAAAAACGGCGCCGATGTGGCGCCGTTCTTCCTTGCCGCCGGGCCCTCGGGCCCGGGCTTCTTCTTCAGTTCACGCCTTGCGCATCGGAAGGTGCCTTTTCGAACGGCAGCGTCATCGCGCCGAGTTCGCGGCGGGTTTCAACCAGCACCAGCGGACCGTCGTCGAGCACGATCGCAGGCGGGCGCTCGCGCGGCACGTGCACCGGCTTCGGCTCGGCCGCGATCGCTGCGCGGGCCTGTGCAATGCGCTCGGCATCCGAGTTCACCCACTGCAGGCCCGAGCTCTCGGCGATCTGCGCGAGTTCGCTCAGCGGCAGCTCGAAGGGTTGCACCTTCGGAAGTGCACGGCCGTTGGCTGCAGCCGCGGGCTTGCTGCTGCTGCTCTCGACGGCGACAGGCGCCGCCGCGACTGCAGCGACCGTGGCTGCGGGAGCTGCGGGAGCGGCTGCGGCCGGGCGATCGAAGTAGCTCCGTGGTGCCGGTTCGCGTGCTTCTTCTTCGCGCACTGCGGCGCGTTCGGCCGTTGCCGGCGGCTGGGGCTGCTGGCGTGCCGGTGCTTCGCCCGCCTCGGCGTTGTCGGCCGATGCGCCGGCCACGCTGGCTTCGCTGTCGTCGCGCGGACCGCGCTCGCGGCGGTCGCGGCCGTAGCGGTCGCGCGAACGGCCGCGGCGCTCTTCGCCTTCGCGGCGCGGTGCCTGCTGCTCGCCGCTGCTGGCTTCGCCTTCATTGGCGGGTGCCATTTCGGCGGCCTCGGCGATGCGGATGTCGGCTTCGTCGAGATTGGCCGGTGCCGCTTCGCCGTTGGCGAAACGCGGCTGGCCTTCGCTGCGGCGCTCGCGGCGGCCATCGCTGCGCTCGCCTCGCGGCGCGCGCTCTTCGCGGCCACCGCGCGGGGTGCGTTCGGCCTGCGTGCCGTCCTGCGCGGCCACGTTGTCGCCGCCGGAGGCATCGCGCGGTGCATCGGTGCCATTGCGCTCGCCGCGTTCGGTCCGTTCACCGCGTTCGCCACGGTCCCGGCGTTCGCCGCGGCCGCGGGGCGCGCGTTCTGCCGGCGCATTGCCTTCATCGCCGGCGGGTGCGCCCGATGCCAGCTGCTGGGCTTCGAGGCTGCCGTCGATCGGCTCGGCCGATGCCGGCCGTGCCTCGCGGCCTTCGCCTTCGCGGCGCTCGCCGCGGCCACCGCGGCGCTGTTCGCCGTCGCGCGGGCCGCGTGCTTCACGGGGCTCGCGAGGTTCGCGGAGCTCGCGCGGTTCGCGCTGTTCACGGGGCTCGCGTTGTTCGCGCGGCTGGGCGGCTGCTTCGCTGCGGATCTCGCTGCCGCGTCCTTCGCGGCGCTCGCCACCGCGGCCGCCGCGGCGTTCGCCGTCGCGGCCACCGGAGCGGCTGCCGTTTTCACCGCGGCCTTCGCCGCCGCGGCCACCGCGGCGCTGTTCGCCATCGCGGGCGCCGCGCGCTTCGCCGTCGCGGCCCGGGCGGCCGCCGTCACGTCGCGTGGGCTTCGGAGGCTCGACCGGGATCACGGCCGGTGCGGGTGCCGGTGCCGGCGTGCCGCCGAACCAGCTCTTGATGCGGGCGAAGAAGCCGGTCTCGGCCGGTGCCGGTGCGCTCGCGACGGGCGGCGCGACCGGTGCCGGGGCCACGGCGGCCGGCGCGCGCACCGGTTCGGGCCGGGGCGGCACCACGGGCGCGGGCGCATCGGGCAGCACGCCCTTGATGACCGGCGTCTGCTTGTTGGTGGGCTCCTGCGAGCGGCGCGTGACCGAGGTCGGGTCCTCGATCTCGTCGGCCATCTTGTAGCTGGCTTCGATGTGGTCCAGACGCGGGTCGTCGTGCTTCAGGCGCTCGAGCTTGTAGTTCGGCGTTTCGAGCGTCTTGTTGGGCACCATCAGCACGGTGACGCGCTGCTTGAGCTCGATCTTGGCGATCTCGGGGCGCTTTTCGTTCAGCAGGAACGAGGCCACCTCGACCGGCACCTGCACGTGCACGGCGGCCGTGTTGTCCTTCAGGCACTCCTCCTGGATGATGCGCAGGATCTGCAGCGCGCTCGATTCGGTGTCGCGGATGTGGCCCGAGCCGCCGCAGCGCGGGCAGGGGATCGACGAGCCTTCGCTGAGCGCCGGCTTCAGGCGCTGGCGGCTCATTTCCATCAGGCCGAACTTGCTGATCGAGCCGAACTGCACGCGGGCGCGGTCTTGGCGCAGCGCGTCGCGCAGGCGGCTTTCGACTTCGCGGCGGTTCTTCGACTCGTCCATGTCGATGAAGTCGATGACGATCAGGCCGCCCAGGTCGCGCAGGCGCATCTGGCGGGCCACTTCGTCGGCGGCTTCGAGGTTGGTGCGGGTGGCCGTTTCCTCGATGTCGCCGCCCTTGATGGCGCGGGCCGAGTTCACGTCGACCGAGACCAGCGCCTCGGTGTGGTCGATCACGATGGCGCCGCCCGAGGGCAGCTGCACGGTGCGCGCATAGGCCGATTCGATCTGGTGCTCGATCTGGAAGCGGCTGAACAGCGCGGCGTCGTCGCGGTAGCGCTTCACGCGGGCGGCATGCTCGGGCATGACGTGCGCCATGAACTGCTGCGCCTGCTCGTAGATGTCGTCGGTGTCGATCAGGATGTCGCCGATGTCGTGATTGAAGTAGTCACGGATCGCGCGGATGACGAGCGAGGATTCCTGGTAGATCAGGAAGGCGCCCTTGCCGCCCTTGGCCGCGCCGTCGATGGCGCTCCACAGCTTGAGCAGGTAGTTCAGGTCCCACTGGAGTTCGGGCGCCGAGCGGCCGATGCCGGCGGTGCGCGCGATGATGCTCATGCCCTTGGGGTACTCGAGCTGGTCCATCGCCTCCTTGAGTTCGGCACGGTCGTCGCCCTCGATGCGCCGGCTCACGCCGCCGCCGCGCGGGTTGTTGGGCATCAGCACCACATAGCGCCCGGCCAGCGAAATGAAGGTGGTGAGGGCCGCGCCCTTGTTGCCGCGTTCTTCCTTCTCGACCTGGACGACCAGTTCCTGGCCTTCCTTGATGACGTCCTGGATGCGCGCCTGGTTGGCGGAAACGCCTTCGGCGAAGTATTGCTTGGAGATTTCCTTGAACGGCAGGAAGCCGTGGCGGTCTTCGCCGTAGTCGACGAAACAGGCTTCGAGCGAAGGCTCGACGCGCGTGACGACGGCCTTGTAGATGTTGCCCTTGCGCTGTTCGCGCCCTTCGATCTCGATTTCGTAGTCGAGGAGCTTTTGCCCGTCGACGATGGCCAGGCGGCGTTCTTCGGCCTGCGTGGCATTGATCAGCATCCGCTTCATGATGCGTTGTCCTTATATGTATCGTTCTACAGGCCCATGACGGGCCAACGATGCACGGACGACGCCCGCGAAACGAGGGGAATTGCCGCTTGGCCCCGGATGTTGTCGCTGCCGCGCCGAGCGCGGACAGGCCTCTTGAGCGTCAGCTCAGGAAGACAGCCGGGGTGGGGGCGCGTGGATGGGCGCGAGCCAGGTTCGGTGTTGAGCAGCTATCTTATTGATAGCTGGTTGCGCAATGGTGGCGCGCGGTGCGGATGACTCAATGCCTGAGGCCGCTGGCAGAAGCCAGGTGGGCCAGCGCAGGCACATTTGAATCAGCAGCATCAACACAAGGGACTCGCTTCGATCCGCCGGCAGCTTGGAAGCTGCAGGCTGGGTATTCCGTATCGGTGTTTCGTGGGTGTCGGCTTGACTTGGGCGCCACGCCTGCCACTTTGCGCAATTGCGCGGGGTTTGCAGGTTCGGCGCCAAAGCGGCATCGACCTCGCAGCATGGTCCTGGGCGTTTGACTGCAGTGATCTAAACTTCTGTCTAATCAAGCACTTACACGACCGCGCTGGTGAAAAACATTATAGGTGCGAAGCAAGGCCCCGCGGCCGCTCCAAATCCCGCAGTTCCAGGCCCCGCAGTCCAAAAGGCTGCGGCGGAGGCCGGCGCGCCGCATGCGGCCATCAAGTTCATCACCGTCGATGCGGAATCCGCGGGCCAGCGGCTCGACAACTTCCTGTTTCGCCATCTGAAGGGCGTGCCCAAGACGCATGTCTACCGGATCATCCGCTCGGGCGAGGTGCGCATCAACAAGGGGCGGGCGCAGGCCGAGACCCGCATCGAGGCCGGCGACGTGCTGCGGCTGCCTCCCATCCGGATATCGCCGCGCGCCGAAGAGGGCGCCACGCCGCCCGCGCCGGCGCGCGAATTCCCGGTGCTGCTGGAGGACGACGCGGTGCTGGCCATCGACAAGCCCGCCGGCGTGGCCGTGCATGGCGGCAGCGGCGTGAGCTTTGGCGTGATCGAGCAATTGCGCACGGCGCGCCCGGGCGCCAAGTTCCTGGAGCTGGTGCACCGGCTCGACCGCGAGACCTCGGGCATCCTGCTGGTGGCCAAGAAGCGCAGCGCGCTGGTGGCGCTGCAGGACCAGTTCCGCGAACGCGAGACCGGCAAGACCTACCTTGCGCTGGTCGAGGGCGCCTGGCCCGCCAACAAGAAGGTGCTCGATGCGCCGCTCGCCAAGTACCTGCTGCCGGGTGACGGCGCGGGCGCCGGCGAGCGCCGCGTGCGGGTGGTCGCCAAGGACCATCCCGATGCCATGCGGGCCGTGACGCTGGTGCGCGTGCTGGCGCGGCTCACGCTGCCGGGTGACGCCGCGCCGCTGTCGCTGCTGGCGGTCACCATCAAGACCGGCCGCACCCACCAGATCCGCGTGCACCTTGCATCGGCCGGCCATGCGATTGCGGGCGACGACAAGTACGGCGACTTCGAGCGCCAGCGCGTGTTGCAAAAGCTCGGCCTCAAGCGCATGTTCCTGCATGCCTGGCGGCTGCAGTTCAACCACCCCGCCACCGGCGAGCGCGTGGCGCTGCAGGCCGGCCTGCCCCCTGAACTGCATGCGTTGATGCCGCCCCAGGCGATCGAAGCGCTCGCCCAACATCCCACTCCCACGGCCAATGACTGATTCCTCCAGACCCCTGCGCTTCGACCTGATCGCCTTCGATTGGGACGGCACGCTCTACGACTCCACACGGCTCATCGTGCGCTGCATCCAGGCGGCGGTGATCGACGTCGGCGGCGCCAAGCCGAGCGAGAACGATGCCGCATGGGTGATCGGCCTGGGCCTGGCCGAGGCTCTTGCGCGCGCCGCGCCCGACGTGCCGAAGGAAAAATACGCCGAGCTCGGCGCCCGTTACCGCTACCACTATCTGCAGCACCAGGACGACCTCGTGCTGTTCGACGGCGTGCTGCAGATGATCGATGCGCTGCGCGCGCGCGGCCACAAGCTTGCGGTGGCCACGGGCAAGTCGCGCCGCGGCCTGAACGAGGCGCTGAAGTCGGTCGCGCTGCGCGACCGCTTCGACGCCTCGCGCACCGCCGACGAGACCTTCGGCAAGCCGCATCCGCGCATGCTGCTGGAACTCATGGAAGAACTCGAGGTGCTGCCCGAACGCACCCTGATGATCGGCGACACCACGCACGACCTGCAGCTGGCGCTCAATGCCGGCTGCCCGAGCGTGGGCGTGAGCTACGGCGCGCACGAGCCCGAGAGCTTCGATGAACTGAAGCCGCTGTTCGTCGCCCACTCGGTGGCCAGCCTGGAGGCATGGCTTCTGGAGAACGCCTGAAAATCGCGGCATGAGCGAAGAACAGCGCATTCCCCTGTGCAATGCCTCGGACCTGGTCGAAGGCAGCCGGGCCGTTCCCTTCGACGTGGTCTACGGCGGCGAAACCTGCCGGGCCTTCGCGGTGCGCTTCGAGGGGCAGCCGCATGCCTATCTCAACCGGTGCAGCCACGTGGCGATGGAACTGGATTTCCAGCCCGACCGCTTCTTCGACGACAGCGGCCAGTGGCTGCTGTGCGCCACCCATGGTGCGGTCTACCGGCCGGACACCGGCGAATGCGCCGGCGGCCCGTGCCGCGGCGGGCTCGTGAAGATCGCCCTCAGCGAACGTGACGGCGTGGTGCACTGGCATACTGCCTGGAACCTCCATCCCCTGAGCTTTTGACAATGACCGACCCGAACCGCACGGAACCCGAAGGTTTTGATCCTTTTGAGCCGGCCACCCCCATTGCGTCCTCGCAGGGCGCGCCGAGAAACATGGCCAAAGACCCCACGCAGCGTCCCGGATGGGAGCGCGCAACGCTCGAGAAACTCGCCTTCGCCTCGCTCAACGAACAAAAGGCGGCGCGCCGCTGGAAGACCTTCACGCGCCTGTCGTGGCTCGCCTTCTTCATCTTCCTGGTCTGGCTCGCGATGTCGCGCAGCACGCCGAGCACCGCCAAGACCACGGCCCACACGGCAGTGGTCGAGATCAAGGGCGAGATCGCCAACGGCGGCGACGCCAGCGCGGAATTCGTGGTCGCGGCCATGAAGACCGCGTTCGAGGACGAGGGCGCCAAGGGCATCGTGCTGCTGATCAATTCGCCGGGCGGAAGCCCCGTGCAGGCGGGCATCATCAGCGACGAGATCAAGCGCCTGAAGGCCAAGCACAAGAAGCCGATCTACGCGGTGGTCGAGGAAACCTGCGCCTCGGCCGCCTACTACATTGCCGCTGCCACCGACAAGATCTTCGTCGACAAGGCCAGCATCGTCGGCAGCATCGGCGTGCTGATGGACGGCTTCGGCTTCACCGGCGTGATGGAAAAGGTCGGCGTCGAGCGCCGGCTGCTGACGGCCGGCGAGAACAAGGGCTTCCTCGACCCGTTCAGCCCCATGAGCGATGCGCAGCGCGCCCATGCGCAGGCCATGCTGAACCAGATCCACACGCAGTTCATCAACGTGGTGAAGAACGGTCGCGGCGACCGGCTCAAGCTCGACACCCCGGGCCTTTTCAGCGGCCTCTTCTGGAGCGGCGAACAGGCCGTCGAGTTCGGCCTGGCCGACCAGCTGGGCAATGTCGACTTCGTGGCGCGTGAAGTCATCAAGGCCGAAGAGGTCACCGACTACACCCGGCGCGACAACGTGGCCGAGAAGCTCGCGAAGAAATTCGGCGCGGCCATGGGCGCGGCCACCGTGCGCTCGCTGCAGTCCGCCACGCCGGCGCTGCGCTGAGGCCGGCGGCGGCGAGGCGTCTCAGGCGCGGCGGCTCTCGTCGCCCGTGAAGCGGGCCGACGCCGCCAGCGCCGCGGCAAACACCACGACCACATAGAGCGCGGCCGTCAGCGAACTGGCCCGCGCGAGCAGCCCGATCACCGCCGGGCCGGCCATGAAACCCAGGTAGGCCACGGCCGAGACGGCGGCAATGCCGATGGCGGGCTCGACGCCGGGCACGCGCGCCGAGGCGCCGAACAGGATCGGCACCACGTTCGCAAAACCGATGCCGACGCCCGCGAAGCCGACCAGCGCGAGCCAGGGCAGGTCGGTCAGCAGCACCAGCGCCATGGCCGCCGCCGCAAGAATGCCGCTGCCGCGCAGCAGCGCCGTCGGCGAGAAGCGCGCGCGCAGGGCGTCGCCGCCGAAGCGCGCGGCCGCCATGGCGGCGGAGAAGCTCGCGTAGGCCAGCGCGGCCTGCTTTTGCGGACTGCCGAGTTCCTGCTGCATGTAGAGCACGCTCCAGTCGTAGATGGCGCCCTCGGCAATCAGGCCCAGCGCGGCGAGCACGCCAAGCACCGCCAGCGTGCCGCGGGGCAGCCGGAAGCGATGGTCTGCCGGGGCCGCATCGCTCGCAACGGGCGGCTTGGGCAGCATGTGCATCGAGGAGCAGGCAACCACCAGCACCATCGCCGCCGCCACCCAGAGCAGATGCGCCTGTGCGCCGAGCCCGGCTGCCAGCGCTGCGCTGCCGCTCGCGGCGCCGGCCATGCCGCCCAGGCTGAACATGCCGTGCATGCCGCTCATCAGGGGCTTGCCGCCGCGCAGCTCGAGCTGCGCCGCCTCGGTGTTGATGGCCACGTCGAACACGCTGGTCACAAGGCCGAAGGCCGCCAGCAACGCCAAAAGAAAAGGATAGCCCGGCATCGCGATCAGGCCGGCGAGCAGCAGGGCGTAGATAGAGCCGCAGAGCGCAGCCATGCGCCGCGGGCCGTGGCGGCCGATCCAGCGGCCGGCGCTGGTCAGCCCGAACATCGCGCCGGCGCCGGCCGCGAGCAGCGCCAGCCCGAGCTCGGCCTCGTCGATGCCGTAGTGCGCCTTGACCGTCGGAACGTGGACGCCCCAGGTCGCAAAGATGAATCCGGACGAAAAGAATTGCGCACGCGAGGCCCAGCGCGTGCCGGCGGTCACTCCCATCGTCAACGCCCGATCGCGAACACGGCAGGCAGGCGTTCGTCCAATGTGCCCGGCTGCGCCTTGGCGCGCCAGGATTTCACGGTTTCGCTGCGCACGTGGGCGCTGGCGAGCGTGAGGCCGCGCGCCACCGCGAGCCGGGTGTTGTGCTGCAGCGTCTGCACCAGCGCCTGCAGCAGCGCCGCGTTGCGATAGGGCGTCTCGATGAACAGCTGCGTCTGGCCTGTCTTGAGCGCCAGCGCCTCGAGCTCGCGGATGCGCACCTGGCGCTCGCCGGCGTCCTGCGGCAGGTAGCCGACGAAGGCGAAGTTCTGCCCGTTGAGGCCGCTTGCGGCCAGTGCCAGCAGCAGCGAGACGGGGCCGGTGAGCGGCACCACGGCAATGCCCAGGTCGTGCGCGGCGCGCGCCACCGAGGAGCCGGGATCGGCCACCGCCGGCATGCCGGCCTCGCTCAGCAGGCCGATGTCGTGGCCTTCGAGCGCGGCGGCCAGCAGCGGCCGGGCGTCGAACTGGCCGGCGTGGTCGCCCTTCTTGTGCACCTCGCGCGGCAGTTCGCGGATGTCCTGCGCCTGCAGCGGCGCCGCCAGCGGCGCGACGGCATCGATCCGCTTCAGGTAGGCGCGGGCCGACTTGGCGTTCTCGCAGATCCAGTGGGTGATCCCGGCAGCGGCCTGGATCGTGCCCAGGGACAGGGCGTCCTGCAGCGGCGCCTGGGTGTCGCAGCCGAAGTCGAGCGGCGCGGGAACGAGGTAGAGCTTGCCGTGCGTCACAGGAGTTCGACCCCCGCGGCGCGCAGCATCCGGCAGGTGCGGATCAAGGGCAGGCCGACCAGGGCCGTCGGGTCGTCGCTGTCGATCGCGCTCAGCAGGGCGATGCCGAGGCCCTCGCTCTTCGCGCTGCCTGCGCAATCGTAGGGCTGCTCGGCCTGCAGGTACTGCTCGATGGCCGCGTCGCTGAGTTCGCGGAACACCACCCGCACCGGCGCCAGGTCGCGCTGGACGAAACCGGTGGCCTCGCAGACGACGGCCACCGCGGTCTGGAACACCAGCGTCTGGCCGCGCATCCGGCGCAGCTGGGCCGTGGCGCGCGCGTGGTCGCCGGGCTTGCCGAGCGCCTCGCCCGCCAGCTCGGCCACCTGGTCCGAGCCGATGACCACGGCTTCGGGAAAGCGGGCGGCCACGGCGCGGGCCTTTTCGAGCGCCAGCCGCTCGGCCAGCTCGCGCGGCGTTTCACCGTCCAGCGCCGTTTCGTCGACTTCAGGCGGTTGTACATCGAAGGGCAGGTGCAGGCGGTTCAGCAGTTCGCGCCGGTAGCGCGAGGTCGAGGCGAGGATCAAGGGGCGTTGCATGGGCCAGATTGTGCGGGAGCCGCGCAAAACCCTCAGGCATGCCTTTGGGGCGGTGAAGCGGCCGGCGCGCTAGACTGGCGTGGATGAAGAGAGAATTTGCCCCCCAACGGCTCGACGTGGCCGGCTTTGCCGCCGCTGCCGCCACCCTTGGCGCCACCGACCCGGTGCCCAACTGTGTGCGCCTTGCCGCCGAACTGGCGGCCCCGGCGCCCGATGCCGTGGTCCGCTGGACGGCGACCGGCGAAGAGCGCCCGGGCGCCGATGGCAAAGCCGTGCCCTGGCTCCATCTGGAAGCCGACGCGACCGTGCCGCTGACCTGCCAGCGCTGCCTGACGCCTGTGGAGACGCCATTGGTGGTGGACCGCTGGTTCCGTTTCGTCGCCGACGAGGCGACGGCGGAAGCCGAAGACGAGGAATCCGAGGAAGACCTGCTCGTCGTGAGCCGGGACTTCGACCTGCCCACCCTGATCGAAGACGAACTCCTGATGGAGATTCCCGTCATGCCCGTGCACGAGGTCTGCCCGGTCCCGGTGCGGCTCTCGTCCAGCGACGACGACTTCCAGGCGGCCGAAGAGGCCAAGCCGAACCCTTTCGCGGTGCTCGGGGCGTTGCGTTCGCGCAAGCCGGAAGAGGGCAAGTAGCCCTTTCTCGGCACCTGGGCTATAATCATGGGCTTCGCGCGCGCCGCCGTGAGCAGCAAGACAGGTAAGGGCATTCCATGCATGCCCCTGGATTGCCACCGCAAGAGAGCGCATCCAATCACTCACCTAACAGTCCAGGAGCCATCATGGCCGTCCAGCAAAACAAGAAGTCGCCTTCCAAGCGCGGCATGCACCGTTCCCACAATGCGCTGGTCGTGCCCGGCATTGCCGTTGAGCCGACCACTGGCGAAACGCACCTGCGCCACCACATCAGCCCCAACGGTTTCTACCGTGGCCGCCAGGTGCTCAAGAACAAGTCCGAAGCCTGATCTCGCATCCCAAGGCCGAGGCCCGAAGCTACTTTTGCCGTAGCGTCGGGCCTTTGTTTTGATGGCTACGCCTTCTTCCCCCGAATCCACTGCTGCGCCTTCCGCAATCACGCTCGCCGTGGATTGCATGGGAGGCGATCATGGGCCGCGCGTCACGCTTGCGGCCTGCCGCGCGTTCCTCGAGCGGCACAGCGAAGCCTCGTTGCTGCTGGTTGGTGCGCCGGCGGCGCTGGCGGGCTTTGCTGCGCATCCGCGTGCCCGCATCGTCGCGGCCAGCGAAGTGGTGGGCATGGATGACCCGATCGAAATCGCCCTGCGCAAGAAGAAGGATTCTTCGATGCGCATCGCGATCCAGCAGGTCAAGGATGGCGCCGCCCAGGCGGCCATCTCGGCCGGCAACACGGGCGCCCTCATGGCCATTGCCCGCTACCTGCTCAAGACGCTCGAAGGCATCGACCGCCCCGCCATCGCGCCCCAGCTTCCAAACGCCAAGGGCGGCGCCACCACGGTGCTCGACCTGGGTGCCAACGTCGACTGCGACGCGGAAGACCTGCTCCAGTTCGCGGTGCTCGGTTCCGCGCTGGTATCGGCGCTCACGGGCAACGAGGCGCCTTCGGTCGGCCTGCTCAACATCGGCGAAGAAGCCATCAAGGGCAGCGAAACAATCAAAAAGGCCAGCCAACTGCTGCGTACGGCTGCCAACTCGAAGGATCTGAACTTCTACGGCAACGTCGAAGGTAACGATATTTTCAAGGGCACGACAGATATCGTCGTATGTGACGGTTTTGTCGGAAATGTGGCACTGAAGGCCAGCGAAGGCGTGGCCTCGATGATCGGCGAGTTCATTCGCGTCGAATTCTCGCGGAGCATTTTCACGAAGGCCGCAGCAATTGTTGCCTATCCGGTTCTAAAAGCGTTTAAAAACCGGCTCGATCACCGTCGCTACAACGGAGCGGCGCTGCTGGGCCTGCGCGGCCTGGTTTTCAAGAGCCATGGCTCGGCTGACGAAGTGGCTTTCGGGCATGCGCTGGATCGCGCTTATGATGCCGCTCGCAACAACCTGCTCGATCGCGTGCGGGCCCGCATCGCTCACGCCGCGCCATTGCTCGCGCGGCAGGAGCCCGCGGTGCCAGCCGACGCGACGGCCCTTCACGTTTGATGAGCTCTTATTCACGCATCACCGGCACCGGCAGCTACCTGCCGCCGCGCCGGGTGACCAATGACGACCTTGCCAAGGAATTGGCAACGCGCGGCATCGAAACCTCGGACCAGTGGATCGTCGAGCGCACCGGCATCCACGCGCGGCACTTCGCGGCGCCCGAGGTCACGAGCAGCGATCTCGCCCTCGAGGCCGCGAGGCACGCACTCGAAGCCGCGGGCCGCAAGGCCGAAGACATCGACCTGATCATCGTCGCGACCTCGACGCCGGACATGGTGTTTCCGTCGTCGGCGGCCATTCTCCAGAACAAGCTCGGCGTGGCCGGCTGCCCGGCTTTCGACGTCCAGGCGGTCTGCAGCGGCTTCGTCTATGCGCTGACCGTGGCCGACGCGATGATCCGCACCGGCACCGCGCGCTGCGCGCTGGTGGTGGGCGCCGAAGTGTTCTCGCGCATCCTCGATTTCAACGACCGCACCACCTGCGTGCTGTTCGGCGACGGCGCCGGCGCCGTGGTGCTCGAGGCCAGCGAGGAGCCGGGCATCCTGGCGAGCGACCTGCATGCGGACGGCAAGCACGTCGGCATCCTTTGCGTGCCGGGCCACGTCTCCGGCGGCAACGTGCTGGGCACGCCGCTGCTGCACATGGACGGACAGGCCGTGTTCAAGCTCGCGGTGCGCGTGCTCGAGGACGCCGCGCGTGCCACGCTCGCAAAGGCGGGCAAGACCGAGGCCGACATCGACTGGCTCATTCCGCACCAGGCCAACATCCGCATCATGGAAGGCACGGCCAAGAAGCTGAAGCTTCCGCGCGAAAAACTCATCGTCACCGTCAACGAGCATGGCAACACCTCGGCCGCCTCGATTCCGCTGGCGCTCGACGAGGCCGTGCGGTCCGGCAAGGTGAAGAAGGGCGAAACCGTCATGCTGGAAGGCGTGGGCGGCGGCTTCACCTGGGGCGCGGTGCTATTGAATCTGTAGTGCATGGCAATGCCCCTTCGGGCTGCGATGCGACACGACGCTTTTGATAAAAATGAAATCCTTTGCTTTTGTCTTCCCGGGCCAGGGCTCCCAGGCCGTCGGCATGCTCGATGCGTGGGGCGATCACCCGGCCGTGGCCGAAACCCTGCGCGAAGCCTCCGAAGCACTGGGCGAAGACATCGGCGGGCTGATCAAGAACGGCCCGAAGGAAGAACTGGCGCTGACCACCAACACCCAGCCGGTGATGCTTGTGGCTGGCGTCGCCGCGTGGCGCGCCTGGCTGGCCGAAGGCGGGCCCACCCCGTCGGTGGTGGCGGGACATTCGCTCGGTGAATATTCGGCGCTGGTTGCGTCCGGCGTGCTGACGCTCGCGCAGGCCGCGCCGCTGGTGCGTTTTCGCGCGCGGGCCATGCAGCAGGCCGTGCCGGTCGGCGTGGGCGCCATGGCGGCGGTGCTGGGCATGGAAGCCGCCAAGGTGGTGGCGGGCTGCGCGGAAGCCACGGCGTCCTTCGGTGCAGGCAGCGCCGAGATCGTCGAGGCGGTGAATTTCAACGATCCGATGCAGACCGTGATCGCCGGCAGCAAGGCAGCCGTCGACAAGGCCTGCGAGCTGCTCAAGGCCGGCGGGGCCAAGCGCGCGCTGCTGCTGCCGGTGTCGGCGCCATTCCATTCGAGCCTGATGAAGCCGGCCGCCGAGGCGCTGCGCGAAAAGCTCGCCACCCTCACATTGGCGCCCCCGCAGATTCCGGTGCTGAACAACATCGACGTGGCGGTCGAGACCGATCCCGCGCGCATCCGCGACGCCCTGGTGCGCCAGGCCGCCGGCCCGGTTCGCTGGGTCGAAAGCGTGCAGGCCTTGAAACTGCGCGGCGTAGCCTCCATCATCGAGTGCGGGCCGGGCAAGGTGCTGGCCGGCATGGTCAAGCGCATCGCCCCCGAGCTGGAAGCCGCGTCGGTGTACGACCCGGCAACGCTCGCGGACACCCGACAATCGCTCGCCGGCTGAACGGTGCGGGCCCAGACACTTCTTTTATGAGCATTCCCAAATTCGAAGGGCAGGTCGCCCTGGTCACCGGCGCATCGCGCGGCATCGGCGCGGCCATCGCGCTCGAGCTCGCGCAGCGCGGCCTCAAAGTGGTCGGCACCGGCACCACCGACGACAGCGCCGCCAAGATCACTTCGGCGCTCAGCGCCTTCGACGGCCGCGGGCGTGCGCTCGACGTGAACGACGCCGTCGCGGTCGAGGCGCTGATCGACGAGATCGTGAAGGCCTACGGCGCGATCCACGTGCTGGTCAACAACGCCGGCATCACGCGCGACACGCTCGCCATGCGCATGAAGGACGACGACTGGGACGCGGTGCTCGACACCAATCTCAAGGCCGTCTTCCGCCTCTCGCGCGCGGTGATCCGCCCGATGATGAAGCAGCGCTACGGCCGCATCATCAGCATCACGAGCGTGGTGGGGGCGTCCGGCAATGCCGGCCAGGCCAACTACGCGGCAGCCAAGGCCGGCGTGGCGGGCATGACCCGCGCACTGGCGCGCGAGCTGGGCAGCCGCAGCATCACGGTCAACTGCGTGGCGCCGGGCTTCATCGAAACCGACATGACGGCCAGCCTGCCCGAGGCGCAGCAGCAGGCGCTGCTGCAGCAGATCCCGCTGGGCCACCTGGGCAAGCCGGCTGACATCGCGCATGCCGTGGCCTATCTCGCGTCGCCCCAGGCGTCCTACGTGACGGGGCAGGAACTGCACGTCAACGGCGGCATGCACATGTAGCCGCAAGGCGCAATCTTTTCCCGTACCGGGCGCACGGCAAATGCCACAATGCGCCCGGCTAAAATCCACTGTTACCTACAACCCTCAGAGGGAACCAAATGAGCGATATCGAAGCACGTGTCAAGAAAATCATCGCCGAGCAGCTCGGCGTGGAAGAGTCCCAAGTAACCAACGAGAAGGCCTTCGTGGCCGACCTCGGTGCAGACTCGCTCGACACGGTCGAACTGGTGATGGCACTCGAAGACGAATTCGGCATCGAAATTCCCGACGAAGACGCCGAGAAGATCACCACGGTGCAAAACGCCGTCGACTACGCCACCAAGAATCAAAAGGCCTGATCGGCCAGCTGACACTGCAACGACGGCCGGCGGCCCTTTTTTCAACCGCCCGCGCCGCTCGGCAGCTGTTCAGCGCTTCCAGAAAGGTTTGCCGGCATGACCAAACGCCGCGTCGTCGTGACCGGACTCGGTTGCATCGCTCCTGTCGGAAACACCGCAGCCGAATCCTGGGCCAATCTGCTGGCCGGGAAGTCGGGCATTGCGAACATCACCGCGTTCGATGCAAGCGCCTTCGCCTGCAAGTTCGCCGGTGAGGTCAAGGGTTTCGACATCACCCAATACATCTCGGAGAAGGAAGCGCGCCACATGGACCGCTTCATTCATCTGGGGCTTGCCGCCGCCATCCAGGCGGTGCAGGACAGCGGACTGCCGACCGGCGAAGCGCTGTCCTATGAAGAAGCCGTGCGCATCGGCTGCAACATCGGCTCGGGCATCGGCGGCCTGCCGATGATCGAAGAGACGCACGGCGAATACGCGAGTCGCGGCCCACGCCGCATCTCGCCGTTCTTCGTGCCGGCTTCCATCATCAACATGATCTCGGGCCACGTCTCGATCAAGTACGGCTTCAAGGGCCCGAACATCGCCGTCGTGACCGCCTGCACCACGGGCCTGCACGCCATCGGCACGTCGGCGCGCATGATCGAATACGGCGACGCCGACGTCATGATCGCGGGCGGCGCCGAGTCGACCATTTCTCCGCTCGGCATCGGTGGCTTCACCGCGCCCCGCGCGCTGAGCACCCGCAACGACGATCCCGCCACGGCCTCGCGTCCGTGGGACAAGGACCGCGACGGCTTCGTGCTGGGCGAGGGCTCCGGCGTGCTGGTGCTCGAAGAGTACGAACACGCCAAGGCGCGCGGCGCCAAGATCTATGCGGAAGTCTCGGGCTTTGGCATGACCGGCGACGCGTACCACATGACCGCGCCCGACGTCGACGGCCCGCGCCGTTCGATGGCCATGGCGTTGGCCAATGCGGGCGTCAACCCCGACGAGGTCCAGTACCTGAATGCGCACGGCACCTCCACGCAGATCGGCGACGTCAACGAGACCAATGCGGTCAAGCTGGCTTTCGGCGATCACGCGAAGAAGCTCGTCGTCAACTCGACCAAATCGATGACCGGCCACCTGCTGGGCGGCGCCGGCGGCATCGAATCGGTGTTCACGGTGCTCGCGCTGCATCACCAGAAGAGCCCGCCGACCATCAACATCTTCAACCAGGACCCGGAGTGCGACCTCGACTATTGCGCCAACCAGGCGCGCGATCTGAAGATCGATGTCGCGGTCAAGAACAACTTCGGCTTCGGCGGCACCAACGGCACGCTGGTGTTCAAGCGCGTTTGAATCTTGCTCTTCCATGTACAGCGCACCCTCGGTGACCTATCCGGTGGGGCGCTCGCGCGGTGCGACCCGGATCCTGATTGCCACCTGGGCCCTGGGCGCCTGCTGCGCAGGTCTCTCGTGCTTTTTGATCGATAGCGTTGGCTGGCGCCAGCTGCTGCTGGTCCTGAGCGTGCTGTTTTCCGGCGTTGCGGCCGGACTCGGGCTGCGAAGCGACGGTGCCGCGGTGCTGCACTTCGACGGCCTGTGCTGGAGCCTGACGGGCGCCGATCATGGCCGGGCCGTTCATGCGGCGCGCGCCGCCGTGGCGCTCGACCTGCAATCGCTGCTGCTGGTCCGCCTGACCCAGCCGGGCCGCGCCGGGCGATGGATATGGATCGAACAGCGCGCCATGCCCGAGCGCTGGCGCGATGTACGCCGTGCGGTATATTCGCGCGCCCCGTCCGCCTCGCCTGCGGGCGAGCCGTGGCGAGCAACCGCGCCTGCCGATGCGCCCTGAATCTCCCCGATGACAACTTCTCCCCCGCCAGTGCCACCGGACTCCGGCTTGCCCGATGGGTCCGCCGAGGCGCCGCGCCCGGGCGAGGTCGACCTTCAGCTGGTCCAGCGCACGGTCGCGGGCGACCAGAAGGCCTTCGAACTGCTGGTCATCAAGTACCAGCGCCGGATCGAGCGCCTGATCGGGCGCATGGTGCGCGACGTCGACCTGGTCGAGGACATCGCCCAGGAAACCTTCATCCGGGCCTACCGCGCGCTGCACCAGTTCCGCGGCGACGCCCAGTTCTACACCTGGCTCTACCGGATTGCGGTCAACACCGCCAAGAAGGCGCTGGTCGACATGAAGCGCGACCCGACCATCTCCGAAAGCGCCCTGCGGCCGTCTTCTGACGAGGACGATGAAACTTACCGCCCCGGAAACGAACCAATCAGCGACGAAACCCCCGAATCAGTCCTGGCAGCAAACGAGATCGCCCAAGTGGTCGAGGCGGCCATGGAAGCATTGCCGCCCGAATTGCGCCAGGCGGTCACCCTGCGGGAGATCGAGGGCATGAGTTACGAAGAGATCGCCGAGGTCATGGATTGCCCTATCGGCACGGTGCGCTCGCGTATTTTCCGGGCGCGTGAGGCCATTTCGGCCAGGGTCAAACCGCTGCTGGACAACCAGTCCGGCAAGCGTTGGTAGGTAAGCAGGTGAATGAAATGAATCAGACGATGACGGTTCGTGAACAGGTGTCCGCATTGGCGGACGGTCATTTGCATGGCGAGGAGTTCGCGCGGGCCATCGACGCCGTCTGCGCGGAAGAAGACGCGCGCGGTGCCTGGCGCGCCTATCACCTGGTGGGCGACATCCTGCGCTCGGGTGCCCATTCGCCCTGCAGCGACAGCAACGCATTCCTGGCCCGCTTCCAGCAGCGCCTGGCCGCGGAGCCCGCCATTGCGGCGCCGGCACGGGTGCCGGCCGCTGAACCCGCGGTGCTGACGGCGCGCCGCAGGGCCGAGGCAGCCAATGAGCCGGTGTTCCGCTGGAAGCTGGTGGCCGGCGCGGCGTCGCTGGTGGCGGTTGCCGCGATCAGCTGGACCCTGGTCGGGAACGGCATCGGCGTGCCTTCGCCGGGTGCCCAGATCGCAGCAGCGCAGCCGCAGCCGGCCGCCAATTCCGTGCTGGCCGCCGCGGCCGCCAACAGCCAGCTTCCGCCCACCGCCGCGCTCACGCCAACCCGCGTGATGGTCGGCAACGGCAGCCCGCAGGTCATGCTGCGCGATCCGCGGCTCGACCAATTGCTCGAAGCGCACCAGCAAGCTGGCGGCGCATCGCAAATGCCTTCGGGCTTCCTGCGCAACGCGACCTTCGAAGGCCCTGCGCGCTGAGCCGCGCCCGTCTCTCTCCAATGACCGTTCAGATGCCGATCTCCGCACGCGCGTTCGCGCTGGTGTTCGCTGCTTTTTGTTTTGCGCAGATCGCGGCCGCGCAGACCCGGCCCGGACTGGCGAACGCCAAGGGGACGGCCTCGGCCCAGGCGGGCGATGCGCCGCCCCCGATGAGCGTCGTCGAATGGCTGCAGCGCATGCACACCGGGGCGCGGCAGCGCAATTACATCGGCACCTTCGTGGTGTCGGCCGCGGGCGGCGACCTGTCGAGCGCGCGCATCTGGCATGTGCGCGACGGCGACCTGCAGATCGAGCGCATCGAGGCGCTGTCGGGGCCGCCGCGCTCCACGTTCAGGCGCAACCACCATGTGATGACCTTCCTGCCCGAGGCGAAGGTCGTGAAGGTCGAGAAGCGCGAGAACCTCGACCTGTTCCCCAATCTGCCCGACAAGCCCGATTCGTCGATCGGCGATTTCTACGACGTTCGCGCCGTCGGCAAGGACCGCGTGGCGGGCTTCGATGCCGACGTGGTGCAGCTGGTGCCGCACGACGGACTGCGCTTCGGCTACCGCATCTGGAGCGAACGCCGCTCCGGCCTCGTGGTCAAGCTGCAGACCGTGGACGCCGAATCCCGCGTGGTGGAGCAATCGGCGTTTTCCGAATTGCAGCTCGACGCACCGATCAAGGCGCAGGCGCTCGCGCAGATGATGAGCAACACCAGCGGCTACCGCGTCGAAAAGCTGGAGCTCGAACGCACCAGCGCGCAGGACGAAGGCTGGGTGCTCAAGGCCCCGGTGGCCGGCTTCAAGCCGCGCAGCTTCTACCGGCGTCCGGCCGGCAGCGACAGCAAGGCGGGGCAGGACCGCACCGTCCAGTGGACCTTCTCCGATGGCCTGGCCTCGGTGTCGCTTTTCATCGAGCGTTACGATGAAAAGCGTGCGCCGCGCGATGGCGTACTGACGATCGGGGCCACCAACGCGATTCGCCGGCGATTGCCCGAGCCGGCGAGCGACTGGTGGCTGACCGCGGTGGGCGAGGTGCCGCAGCAGACGCTCAATGCGTTCGCTCAAAGCCTGGCGCGCACGCGCTGACCCGCTGCGCTTGCGCTGCGGATGGCGCTGAACCAAGTCGATATCACCGACTCATAGCTCTTCTTCTTTTGGCCGCTCTGTTCTTTTGAAAGAAAACCGATGATGTTCAAAGTCGAGGGACACAAGCTTCGTTCCTATCTCTTCGCCTTCGGCATGGCCTGCTCGGCTGCCGTGGCGTTCGTGCCGGCCGCGCCGGCCATGGCGCAGACGCCGCAGGCGCGCGGACTGCCCGATTTCGCCGATCTGGTGGAGCAGGTGGGGCCGGCCGTGGTCGGTATCCGCACGGTCGAGAAAGTGACCTCGGGCGGCGGCAGCGGCGAAATGGACGAGGAGATGCAGGAGTTCTTCCGCCGCTTCTTCGGGCAGCCGCTGCCGGGCAACCCGCGTCCGGGCCCGCGCCCGAACCGGCCGCAGCAGCCGCAGGAGGAAGAGCGTCCGCGCGGCGTGGGCTCGGGCTTCATCCTGTCGGCCGACGGCTACGTCATGACCAATGCCCACGTGATCGAGGATGCCTCTGAAATCCTCGTCACGCTGACCGACAAGCGCGAATTCAAGGCCAAGCTGATCGGTGCCGACAAGCGCAGCGACGTTGCCGTGGTCAAGATCGAGGCGACCAGCCTTCCGGTGGTGAAGATCGGCGACATCTCGAAGCTGCGCGTCGGCGAATGGGTCATGGCCATCGGTTCGCCCTTCGGCCTGGAGAACACCGTGACCGCCGGCATCGTGAGCGCGAAGCAGCGCGACACCGGCGACCTGGTGCCCCTGATCCAGACCGACGTGGCCATCAACCCCGGCAACTCGGGCGGCCCGCTGATCAACCTGCGCGGCGAAGTGGTGGGCATCAACAGCCAGATCTATTCGCGCTCGGGCGGCTACATGGGCATCTCGTTCTCGATCCCGATCGACGAGGCGATCCGCGTCAGCGACCAGCTGCGCGCCACCGGCCGTGTTTCGCGCGGGCTGATCGGCGTGACCATCGGCTCGGTCTCCAAGGATGTGGCCGAATCCATTGGCCTGGGCAAGGCGCGCGGTGCGCTCGTGAGCAGCGTGGTGCCGGGTTCGGCGGCCGACAAGGCCGGCGTGCGCGAGGGCGACATCATCACCAAGTATGGCGACAAGCTCATCGAGACCCCCAGCGACCTGTCGCGCTCGGTGGCCAGCACCAAGCCCGGCGCCAGGAACACGCTGACGGTGTTCCGCAACGGCAGCACGCGCGAGCTCTCGGTCACCGTGGCCGAGGGCGATCCGGAAGCCAAGCCGTCCAGCAAGCGCCAGCCCGAGCGCGAGGAGCCGCAGGCCAAGCCGTCGGCGGCCGGCAAGGCGCTCGGCCTCGTGGTGAGCGATCTGACCGACGCGCAGAAGAAGGAGCTCAAGATGCGCGGCGGCGTGCGCATCGAGGCGGCAAGCGATGGGGCTGCGCGGGCCGGGCTGCGCGAAGGGGACGTGATCCTGGCCGTGGGCAATATCGAGGTCTCGAGCGTCAAGGAGTTCGAGACCGCGGTCGCCAAGGCCGACAAGGGCAAGCCCCTGAGCGTGCTGTTCCGCCGCGGCGAATGGGCCCAGTACGCCCTGATCCGCCCCGCACGCTGATCCGGCCTTTCCGTCAAGTGGCCCCACCCGTCACTCGGGTTTGGGGCCTATTTTTTGAGGTGTTTGCGACGCTGGAGCGCCCGGTTTCAAAAAAATTTCCGGGCCAAAAGCGGCCCAGATTTGTTTGCGTTCACTAACTTTCTAAGAGGCTTAGGACGATTTTCGGTAGAATAGAAGCCATTGGGCGGCGGGTCCGCGCATAAGGGGAGAGCTTTCCTCCACCATGCGAGATGTCAGACAGCAGTCCACCGGCGCTCCACAGATCGCCCACAAGTTGTTCATGGAGTGCTCCACCGATCTTGTGGATAAGTTGTTTATATCTTTGATGTTGTGGACCTGCAACGACCCGTTTTGACCCTGTCCCCGGATGTACGTGCCTCCCTTTTTGCCTACAATGAAGTTCCAACTACTGCAGTTGCCATTGCTTGTTGGTTCAGGGCGCGTCTCCAGAAGACGCGCCCTTTTTTCTTGCCTGTCGCACTCTGCGCACGAGCCAATTCAAGTACTTAAGCGTTCCCGTTGATGAATCACATCAGAAATTTTTCGATCATTGCGCACATCGACCACGGCAAGTCGACGCTCGCGGACCGTTTGATCCAGCGTTGCGGCGGCCTCGCGGAACGCGAGATGGAAGCGCAGGTGCTCGACTCGATGGACATCGAAAAAGAGCGTGGGATAACCATCAAGGCGCAGACCGCCGCGCTGCACTACAAGGCACTCGATGGGCAGGTCTACAACCTCAATCTGATCGACACGCCGGGCCACGTCGACTTCTCTTATGAAGTGAGCCGCTCGCTGTCGGCGTGCGAAGGCGCGCTGCTCGTGGTCGATGCATCGCAGGGCGTCGAAGCGCAGACCGTGGCCAACTGCTACACCGCGCTCGACCTCGGCGTCGAGGTGGTGCCGGTGCTCAACAAGATGGATCTGCCCAATGCGGACCCCGACAACGCTCGCAGCGAAATCGAGGACGTGATCGGCATCGACGCGACCGATGCGATTCCGTGTTCCGCCAAGACGGGCCTGGGCATCGACGAGATCCTCGAAGCCATCGTGCACAAGATGCCCGCGCCGCGCGGCAATCCCGACGGCCCGCTGCGCGCGATGATCGTCGACAGCTGGTTCGATCCCTACGTGGGCGTGGTCATGCTGGTGCGCGTGGTGGACGGCCGCCTGGTGAAGGGCGAGCGCATCAAGATGATGGCGTCCGGCGCCATGTACAACGCCGACAACATCGGCGTCTTCACGCCGGCCAACGAACCGCGCGCATCGCTCGAGGCCGGCGAGGTGGGCTACATCATCGCGGGCATCAAGGAGCTGCAGGCCGCCAAGGTCGGCGACACCGTGACGCTGATCAAGCCGGGCACGGGCGGCGCGGCCGCCACCGCGACCGAGGCGCTGCCGGGCTTCAAGGAAATCCAGCCGCAGGTGTTTGCCGGCCTCTATCCGACCGAGGCCAGCGAGTACGACTCGCTGCGCGACGCGCTCGAAAAGCTCAAGCTCAACGATTCGTCGCTGCGCTACGAGCCCGAGGTGAGCCAGGCGCTGGGCTTCGGCTTCCGCTGCGGCTTTCTGGGCCTGCTGCACATGGAGATCGTGCAGGAGCGGCTGGAGCGCGAGTTCGACCAGGACCTGATCACGACCGCGCCGAGCGTGGTCTACCAGGTGGTGCGCAACGACGGCGAAGTCATCATGGTCGAGAACCCGTCCAAGATGCCCGACGTCGGCAAGATGAGCGAGATCCGCGAGCCGATCGTCACCGTGCACCTCTACATGCCGCAGGAATACGTCGGTGCGGTGATGACGCTGGCCAACCAGAAGCGCGGCGTGCAGATGAACATGGCCTACCACGGCCGCCAGGTCATGCTGACCTACGAGATGCCGCTCGGCGAAATCGTGCTCGACTTCTTCGACAAGCTCAAGTCGGTGAGCCGCGGCTATGCCTCGATGGACTACGAGTTCAAGGAATATCGCGCGTCCGACGTGGTCAAGGTCGACATCCTGCTGAACGGCGAGAAGGTCGATGCGCTGTCGATCATCGTGCACCGCAGCCAGTCGCAGTACCGCGGCCGGGCGGTGGTCTCGAAGATGCGCGAGATCATTTCGCGCCAGATGTTCGACGTGGCGATCCAGGCCGCCATCGGGGTCAACATCATTGCGCGTGAGACAATCAAGGCGCTGCGCAAGAACGTTCTTGCCAAGTGCTACGGCGGCGACATCACCCGCAAGAAGAAGCTGCTCGAGAAGCAGAAGGCGGGTAAGAAAAGAATGAAGCAGATCGGCTCCGTCGAGGTCCCGCAAGAGGCCTTCCTCGCGATTCTGCAAGTCGAAGACTGATCTCAAAAATGGCATTCATCACTTCCCTGGTCCTCGCGGCCTTTGCCGGCTATGTCGGTGCCTGGTACTTTGGTGCCATCGAGGGCAATTTCGCGCTCCTGCTGTTCCTGGCGACGGTGGTCACCGGCCTGTACTGGCTGGCCGAGCGCTTCTACTTCCTGCCCCGGCGCGAGCGCGCCGCCGCGGCGCTCGAGGCCTCGCTGAGCGAGCGCAACACGCGCCTGGCCGGCCAGGGCATCACGCAGGTCGACACCGTCGACGCCAAGGCCAGCGAGCGCCTGCTGATGCAGCCGTGGTGGCTCGACTGGACCGCGGGGCTGTTCCCGGTGATCCTGGTGGTGTTCCTGCTGCGCTCGTTCCTGTACGAGCCCTTCAAGATTCCGTCGGGTTCGATGATGCCGACGCTGCTCACGGGCGACCTGATCCTGGTGAACAAGTTCACCTACGGCCTGCGCCTGCCGGTCATCAACACCAAGATCACCGACGGCACGCCGCTGGCGCGCGGCGACGTGGTGGTGTTCCGCTATCCGCCCAAGCCGAGCATGGACTACATCAAGCGCGTGGTCGGCATCCCGGGCGACGAAGTGGCCTACCTGAACAAGAAGCTCACCATCAACGGCCAGCCGGTCTCCAAGACCCCGATGCCCGACTACCTCGACAGCGAGTCGATGCGCCTGCTCCGGCAGTTCAACGAAGACCTCGGCGGCAAGCAGCACAGGCTGCTCAACGACGATGCCGGTCCGGCTTTCGTGCAGGGTGCCAGCGACTTCCCGTACCGCGAGAACTGCCGCTACTCCGTCGAAGGCGTGGTCTGCAAGGTGCCGGCCGGCAACTACTTCATGATGGGCGACAACCGCGATAATTCGGCGGACTCGCGTTTCTGGGGCTTCGTTCCGGACAAGAACATCGTGGGCAGGGCGTTCTTCGTCTGGATGAACTTCGGCGACCTGGGTCGCATCGGTCCATTCCAATAAGCAGTCAGCATTGTTCGAGGGGTAAGAGGGCATGAGAACAAATCGGTCCATCCGCAGCAGGGCCGCGCACCAGCGCGGCATCTCGTTCATCGGTCTGGTGTTCGTCGCCGTGGTGCTGGGTTGCGTCGGCGTCGTCGTCGCGCAGGTCATCCCGACGCTGATCGAATGGCAGGCCATCGACAAGGCCGCCAACAAGGCCAAGGAAGGCACCACCGTGCCCGAAGTGCGCGCGATCTTCGACAGGGCCCAGGCCATCGACGACTTCCAGTCGGTCTCGGGCAAGGACCTCGACATCAAGAAGGTCGGCGACAAGGTGGTCGTCTCGTATGCCTACGAGCGCGAGATTCCCTTGTTCGGGCCGGCCTTCCTGGTGCTCAAGTACAAGGGCCAGACCCGCTGAACGCGGCGACACGCAAGGTGGACGGCGGCCTCACGGCGCTGCAGGAGCGCCTCAAGCATTCGTTCTCCGACACGCGGCTGCTCCAGCTCGCGCTCACGCACCGCAGTTTTTCGGCCGACCACAACGAGCGCCTCGAATTTCTCGGCGACTCGGTGCTCAATCTCGCGGTCTCGCACCTGCTCTACACCCGCCTCTCTGCCCTGCCCGAGGGCGACCTGTCGCGCGTGCGGGCCAACCTGGTCAAGCAGGACACCCTGCACCGCCTGGCGCTGGAGCTGCAGCTGTCGCCGCTGCTGCGGCTCGGCGAGGGCGAGGCGCGCTCCGGCGGGCCCAACCGGCCCTCGATCCTGGCCGACGCGCTCGAGGCGCTGATCGGCGCGGTCTACCTCGATGCCGGCTTTTCGGCCGCCGAGGCGCTGGTGCGGCGGCTCTACGAGTCGGTCGAGATCAATCCGCGCATGGACGCGGTGGCCAAGGATCCGAAGACCGAATTGCAGGAATGGCTGCAGGGTCACAAAATGAAGCTGCCGGTGTACCGCGTGGCGGCCACGCTCGGCGCAGCGCACAAGCAGACCTTCGATGTCGAGTGCGAGGTGCCGGAGCTGGGCCTGCGCGAACGCGGCATCGGTGGTTCGCGGCGCGCCGGCGAGCAGGCTGCCGCGGCGGCCATGTTGATCCGGCTCAAGGCACGCGGGGCCGCGTGAAATCAGAATGAACGACGCTATCAATTCAGCAGCAGAATCCCAGGGCCCGGCGGGCGATACGGGCGCAAGCGGCCCACAGCACTGCGGCCTGATCGCCATCGTCGGCAAGCCCAATGTGGGCAAGTCGACGCTGCTCAATGCGCTGGTGGGGCAGAAGATCAGCATCACCTCGCGCAAGGCGCAGACCACGCGGCACCGCATCACGGGCATGCGCACGCTGGGCGCCACGCAGTTCGTGTTCGTCGACACGCCGGGCTTCCAGACCCTGCATGCCAACGCGCTCAACAAGTCGCTCAACAAGACCGTGCAGGGCGCGGTCGGCGACGTGGACCTGATCCTCTTCGTGGTGGAAGCCGGCAGCTTCACGCCGGCCGACGAGCGGGTGCTCAAGCTGCTCGGCAAGGGCATCCCGACCGTGCTGCTCGCCAACAAGCTCGACAACGTGCATCGCCGCGGCGACATCGCGCCCTGGCTGCAGACCATGCAGGCGAAGCACTCCTTCGCCGAGTTCGTGCCGATGTCGGCCAAGAATGCCAAGGATGTCGAGCGCCTGTTCGGCATCTGCGAGAAGTACCTGCCCGAGCAGCCCTGGTTCTATGCCGAGGACGAGCTCACCGACCGCAGCGAGAAGTTCCTCGCGGGCGAGCTGGTGCGCGAAAAGCTGTTCCGCCTGACCGGCGACGAACTGCCCTACACCTCGACCGTGATCATCGACAAGTTCGAGGAAGAGCCGCCGCAGAAAAAGGGCCAGAAGCGCCTGCTGCGCATCGCCGCCACCATCGTGGTGGAGCGCGACGGCCACAAGGCCATGGTGATCGGAGACAAGGGCGAGCGCATCAAGCGCATCGGCATGGAAACCCGCGTCGAGCTCGAAAAGCTGGCCGACGCCAAGGTGTTCCTCGAACTGTGGGTCAAGGTGCGCTCGGGTTGGGCCGACGACGAGGCCCGCGTGCGTTCGTTCGGCTACGAATGAAGTGGCCGCTGCCCACCGCGTTTCGCACGAACCCGCGTACGTGCTCCATCGCTACGACTGGAGCGAGTCGAGCCTGATCCTCGAGGTCTTCACCCGCCACCACGGGCGCATCGCGCTGGTGGCCAAGGGGGCGAAGCGGCCGAGTTCCAATTTCAGGCCGGTGCTGCTGCCGCTGCAGCCGCTGCAGCTCAACTACGGCGGCGACGCCGAGATCCGCACGCTCAAGGGCGCCGAGTGGATGGGCGGCCACGTCATGCCGACCGGCGAGGCGCTGCTCTCGGGCTACTACGTCAACGAACTGCTGCTGCGCCTGCTGGCGCGGGACGATGCCCACGAGGCGCTGTTCGATGCCTATGCGGGCGTGGTCCAGGTGCTGGCCGGCGACCATGCCGGCGCGCAGGCCGCCACCCAGGCCGCGGCGCTGCGCGCCTTCGAGCTGCTGCTGCTGCGCGAAGTGGGCCTCCTGCCGTCGCTCGACGTGCAGACCCTCACGCTCGAGCCGCTCGTGGCCGATGCCCGCTACACCCTGGTGCCCGAAGCCGGCCTGCGGCTGGCGGCCGAAGGCGAGGCGGCGCTGTCCGGTGCCGACTGGCAGTCGCTGCAGGGCGTGCTCGACGACCGCGCGCCCTTCACGGCCACGCTGCGCGAGATCGCCACCATGAACGCCGGCAGCAACAGCGCCCTCAGGAACCAGCTGCGCGCGCTGCTCAACTACCATTGCGGTGTGTCCACGCTGCGCACGCGGCAGATGATGAGAGATTTGCAAGCCCTATGAGCACTTCCGGCCAATCCGCTACCACCTCGCTGTCGGTCAACCTCAACAAGGTGGCCCTGGTGCGCAATACGCGCCATCTCGGCATTCCGAGCGTGCTCACCGCCGCCAAGGCCTGCCTTGCCGCCGGAGCGCAGGGCATCACCGTGCACCCGCGGCCCGACGAGCGCCACATCCGGCCGCACGACGTGAGCGACCTGGCCGCGCTGCTGGCCAGGGACTGGCCCGCGATCGAGTTCAACATCGAAGGCAACCCCTTCCACAACCTGATGGACTTCGTGCGCGCGCTGAAGCCGCACCAGGCCACCTTCGTGCCCGACAGCGAAACCCAGTCGACCAGCGACCATGGCTGGAGCTTCCCCGAAGACGCCGAGCGGCTGCGCCCGCTGATTGCCGAAGCCAAGGCGCTGGGCGTGCGCGTGAGCCTCTTCATGGACCCCATTCCCGAGATGATGGCCGCGGCCAAGGCGGTGGGCGCCGACCGTGTCGAGCTCTATACCGAGGGCTATGCCTCATCGCGCGGCACGCCGGACGAGCAGGCCGTGCTGGCGCGCTATGTCGAAGCCGCCCGCGCGGCGCAGGCGGCGGGCCTCGGCCTCAATGCGGGCCACGACCTGAGCCGCGACAACCTCACGCCGTTCCTGCGTGCGGTGCGCGGCGTCCAGGAGGTGTCGATCGGGCATGCCTTCATCGCCGATGCGCTCGAACTCGGCTACGCCGCCACCACCAAGGAATACCTGCGCTGCATCCAAGAGGCGCAGTGAGCGCTGCAGCGGCATGATCTACGGCATTGGTACCGACATCTGCGATCTGCGGCGCATCGCAGCAACCTTCGAGCGCCAAGGCGAGCGCTTTGCCCACCGGGTGCTCAGCGACGCGGAATTCGCGGTCTGGAAGGCCCGCAGCGAACGCTGGCCCAAGCGCGGCCTGAGCTATCTCGCCACGCGTTTTTCCGCCAAGGAGGCCTTCAGCAAGGCCATCGGCCTGGGCATGCGCATGCCGATGAGCTGGCGCCTGTGCGAGATCGCCAACCTGCGCAGCGGCAAGCCCGTCATCGTGCTGCATGGCGAGCTCAAGGAGTGGTTCGAGGCCCGCGGCCTCACGGCCCACGTCACCGTGACCGACGAAACCGAATACGCCGCGAGCTTCGTGGTGGTGGAGAAACTATGACCGCCGGGCCCGCCCGTACCCACGCGCCGCTGATCATCGACGTGGCGGCGACCGAACTGAACGACGCCGACCGCCGGCGCATCGCCAATCCGCTGGTCGGCGGCGTGATCCATTTCGCCCGCAACTGGCAGGACCGTGCGCAGATGAGCGCGCTCAATGCCGAGATCAAGGCGATCCGCCCCGACCTGCTGATCTGCGTGGACCATGAAGGCGGCCGGGTGCAGCGCTTTCGCACCGACGGCTTCACGCGCCTGCCCTCGATGCGCGCGCTCGGCGAGCTGTGGATGCGCGACGCCATGCGCGCCACGCAGGCGGCCACCGCCGCCGGCCAGGTGCTTGCCGCCGAACTGCGCGCCTGCGGCGTCGACTTCAGCTTTGCGCCGGTGCTCGACCTCGATTACGGCGGCAGCAGCGTGATCGGCGACCGCAGCTTCCACCGCGACCCGCGCGTGGCGGCGCTGCTGGCCAAGAGCCTGATGCACGGCATGCTGCAGATGGGCATGCGCAACTGCGGCAAGCACTTTCCGGGGCACGGCTTCGTCACCGCCGATTCGCATGTGGAAATCCCGGTCGACCGGCGCAGCCTCAAGGCCATCCTGGCCGACGATGCGCGGCCCTACGACTGGCTCGCGGGCACGCTCACCGCAGTGATGCCGGCGCACGTGATCTATCCGAAGGTCGACAAGCGGCCCGCGGGCTTTTCTTCCAGGTGGCTGGAGGACATCCTGCGCAGCAGGCTCGGTTTCGATGGCGCCATCTTCAGCGATGACCTGAGCATGGAAGCAGGGCGCTACATCGACGGCGAGCTGCTGAGCTATGCCGATGCCGCGCTGGCGGCACTCGATGCGGGCTGCGACCTGGCGATGCTGTGCAACCAGAGCATCGGCGATGGCCGCCCGCTCGACGAACTGCTCGACGGCTTTGCCGCCGCGGCCAGTGCGGGGCGCTGGCAGCCCGATGCGAACAGCGAGGCGCGCCGCCGGGCGCTGCTGCCGGAAACGCCGCCGCTCGGCTGGAACGCGCTCGCCGATTCGGCGGGCTATCGGCAGGCGAGGCAAGTGCTTGCGCAGGCCGGGCTTGCGGCGCCTCGACAGGGCGCCTGAGGGACGGCTACGGCGCGGCGCCCGGCGCCGGCAGCGAACTTGCCCACAGCCGCTCGCCGCCCGAATCCAGGTGCGTCAGGTACAGCCGGACATCGAATTCGAGCCGGTGGTAGTCCGGCTCCATGTGCTCGCAGAGCGCATAGAAGCTCTTGTCATGGTCGCGCTCCTTCATGTGCGCGAGCTCGTGGACCACGATCATGCGCAGCCATTCCAGCGGCACTTCCCTGAACAGGCTCGCCACCCGGATCTCGCGCTTGGTCTTGAGCTTGCTGCCCTGCACGCGCGAAACGGTGGTGTGGGTGCCGAGCGCATTGCGGATCACATGCAGCTTGCTGTCGAACGCCACCTTGGAAAGCGGCGGGGCCTTGCGCATGAAATCGCTCTTGAGCTCGCTCACGTAGTCGTAGAGCGCACGGTCCGTCTGCACCTCGTGAAGCGGGCCGGGATAGCGCTTGCGCAGCAGCGGCGCGAGCCCTTCGGTGGCGACCAGCTGCTGCACCTGCGCCAGCAGCGCGGGTGGGTAGCCTGCGAGATATTTCATTTCATGCCACCGGTCCCGCGCAGGCGAGCCCGGTAGCCACGCCGCCGAACAGGTCGCCCTCGACCAGGTTCACGCCCGCGAAGCTCCTGCGCAAGGCCTGCTGGAACGGCCGCAGCGCCGAGGAGCCGCCCGTCAGGTAGATGGCGTCGAGGTCGCCGCTGCGCAGGCCGGCGCGCTTGACGCAGGCGTGCGCGCAGGCAACCACGTTCTCGAGCAGCGGGGAAAGCTGCTGCGCCATGTCGGCGGGCGAGAGCGAGGCGGCCAGCCCCGGCTCGGCGCACGAGAGGTCGATGGCGGTGGGCGCATCGTTCACCGAGGCATCGATCTTCGCCTGCTCGACCTCGCTCGCAATACGGTGGCCGTGGCGCTCTTCGAGCACCGTCATCAGCCGGTCGTGCAGCCGCGTGTCGCTGTAGCTCGTGCGCAGGTCCTTGGCCTGCCGCACCGCCTTGGCCGCATAGAGCCAGTTGATCAGGTGCCAGGACGAAAGCTCGAAGAACACCTTGCTCGGCACTTCGCGCCCCTGCGCGCCCGTGTGGCGAAAGCCGAATTCCGGCATGACGCGGTCCAGGTTCAGGCGCTGGTCGAAGTCGGTGCCGCCGATGTGCACGCCGCTGGTGGCCAGCACGTCGCTGCTGCGGTCTTCGCGCGCGGCGCGCTCCGGGCCCACGCGCACGACGGTGAAGTCGGAGGTGCCGCCGCCGACGTCGACGATCAGCACCAGCGATTCCTTCGCAACGCGCTGTTCGTAGTCGAAGGCCGCTGCAATCGGCTCAAGTTGAAAGGCGATGTCGCGGAACCCGGCTGCTCGGGCCGCGTGGCGCAGGCTTTCTTCCGCGCGCTCATCCCGTTTGGAATCGTCATCGACGAAGTGCACGGGCCGGCCGATCACGACGCGCTCCGGCACCCGGCCCAGTTCGCGGCCCGCGCGCTGCGCGAGTTCGCGCAGGAAGCGCGCGATGATGTCCTCGAAGCTCACGAGGCCGTCGTAGATGGCCGTTTTCTCCTGCATCAGCGCGCTGCCGAGCAGGCTCTTGAGCGAGCGCATGAGACGGCCTTCGACGCCCGCCAGGTAGAGCGCGATGGCCTCGCGGCCGAAATGCGTCGTGCGGTCTTCGGCGTTGAAGAAGATCGCGGTCGGCAGCGTGGTGGCCGCGCCTTCGATCGGCAGCAGCCGGGCGGCGCCGTCGACCCGGCAGGCCACGGCGGAATTGGAGGTGCCGAAGTCGATGCCGATCGTCGGCAGCGACGACGGTAACTTCACGCTCAAGATTCCCTGCGCAGCGCCGGGAACAGGATCACGTCGCGGATGCTCGGCGAATCGGTCAGCAGCATCATCAGCCGGTCGATGCCGATGCCGCAGCCGCCGGTGGGCGGCATGCCGTATTCGAGCGCACGCACGAAGTCGTGGTCGTAGAACATGGCCTCGTCGTCGCCGCTGTCCTTGGCGGCCACCTGCGCGTTGAAGCGCGCGGCCTGGTCCTCGGCGTCGTTGAGCTCGCTGAAGCCGTTGCCGAATTCGCGGCCCGTGATGTAGAGCTCGAAGCGCTCGGTGACCTCCGGGCGCTCGTCGTTGGCGCGCGCGAGCGGCGAAATTTCGGTCGGGTGCTCCATGATGAAGGTCGGCTGCCAGAGCTTCTCTTCCACCGTCTCTTCGAAGTACATGACCTGCAGGCTGGCGAGGCTGCGCTGCGAGAGCTTGTCCTTTTCTTCGTTCAGCCCGAGCTTGCGCAGGGCGTTGATGAGCCAGGCGCTGTCGTCGACGCCGGGGCCGGCTTCCGTGTACTTGAGGATGGCCTCGCGGATCGTCAGGCGCTCGAAGGGCTGGGTCAGGTCGACCGGCTTGCCCTGGTAGGTGAGCTGCTGCGTACCCACGGCCTTGTCGGCAATGGTGCGGATCAGCGTCTCGGTGAAGTCCATCAGGTCGCGGTAGTTCCAGTAGGCCGCGTAGAACTCCATCATCGTGAACTCGGGGTTGTGCCGCACCGAGATGCCCTCGTTGCGGTAGCTCCGGTTGATCTCGAACACGCGCTCGAAGCCGCCGACGATCAGGCGCTTGAGGTAGAGCTCGGGCGCGATGCGCAGGAACATCTCCTGGTCGAGCGCGTTGTGGTGCGTCTTGAAGGGCTTGGCGTTGGCGCCGCCGGGAATGGGGTGCAGCATCGGCGTCTCGACTTCGAGGAAGCCGTGGCCCACCATGAATTCGCGCAGCGCGCTCACGGCCTTGCTGCGCGCGGTGAAGCGCACGCGGGCGGTTTCGTCGGTGATCAGGTCGACGTAGCGCTGGCGGTACTTCTGCTCCTGGTCGGCCATGCCGTGGAACTTGTCGGGCAGCGGGCGCAGGCTCTTGGTGAGCAGGCGCAGCTTGGTGACCTTGACCGACAGCTCGCCGGTCTTGGTCTTCATCAGCGTGCCTTCGGCGCCCACGATGTCGCCCAGGTCCCAGCGCTTGAACTCGGCGTAGGCTTCCTCGCCGATGGCATCGCGCGTGACGTAGAGCTGGATGCGGCTGGTGGCATCCTGCACCGTGGCGAAGCTGGCCTTGCCCATCACGCGCTTGAGCATCATGCGGCCGGCCACGCTCACGGCAACGGCCTGCGCCTCGAGCGCTTCGGCATCGGCGGCGCCATGCGCCTCGATCAGCGCGGCGGCGCGGTGGCCCGGCTTGAAGTCGTTCGGAAACGCAACCCCCTTGCCCTCGGCCTGGGCGGCGCGCATCAGCTTGAGCTTTTCGCGGCGCTCCGCGATGAGCTGGTTGTCGTCGACGGCAGGCGCGGCGGCCGGAGCTGCGGCGGGCGTGGGAATGGAGGGGATCAGGTGGTCGGACATGAAGTGCGGGTGGGGGCGCAACAAAAGCGAGCGCAACCCAGCATTTTAGCCGATCGGGTGCAAACGGAACCGGCCTCCAGTGCCCGCCAATCCTGCTCGAAACGCTATGAAAGAAATAGCAATCTATTCAGTGATGCCCGCACGTGCCAGCAGATCGCTGACCAGTTCGAGCCGCATCAGCGGACTGTCGAGCTCCATGAGCCGCTGCCGCAGTTCGAGCTGCATGGGCACCAGTTCGCACCAGCGGTTGGCCACCCAGCCGCAATCGTCGAAGCGGTAGGGCTCGCCGACGGGCAGGCGCAGGGCCTCGGCGCCCTGCGCGCGGCGGCGTTCTTCGAGGGTATTGACGAGGCGCCGCAGCGCCGTGGCGGTGTGCTGGAGGTCGCCTGGAATTTCGAGCGCCGTGTCTTCGGCCACGGCTTCGACTTCGGCAACCCACAAGCCGTATTTCTGCAGTTCGGCGGCGCGGACCCGGAAGCGCTGCGTGCCGACGCATTCGATCTGCAGCAGGCCGCTTTGCGGCGAATCGAATTCGCGGATGACCGCCAGCGTGCCGACGGCCGCGAAGCTCTCCGCCTCGGCGCCGGCCTTGCGCACCTCGCTGCCGCTCGTGAGGCTGACCACGCCGAAGGGCGCGTCGGCCTTGCGGCATTTGCCGACCATGTCGAGATAACGTACTTCGAAAATACGCAGCGGGAGCACGCCGTCCGGAAACAGGACCGTGCCGAGCGGGAACAATGGCAGTGAATGCAAAAGGGGCTGTGTGGTCATCGATGAACCTTGCATGGCTATCATCGCATTCCCCTCACGACCACGCCCCATGCTCTACCAGATCCCCTCGTTCCTTCTCGACGTGATCGTCGGCCTGCTCGGCGGCGCCTGCCTGCTGCGCCTTTACATGCAGTACCACCGCGTGCCTTTCGGCAATCCGCTCGGGCGCTTCATATTCGCGATCACCGACTGGATCGTGCTGCCGCTGCGCCGCATCGTGCCGCCGGTGAAGCGCTGGGACCTGGCGAGCGCCATCGCGGCCTGGCTGCTCGTGCTGGCCAAGTTCCTGCTGCTGTGGCTTTTGATCGGCAACCTGGGCCGGATTGCCACCCTGCCGCTCGTTTCGCTGGTGGGGCTGCTGCAGCTCGCGGTGTCGGGGCTGACGGCGCTGCTGGTGGTCTATGCTGTGCTGTCGTGGATACCGGGCGCGTCGCCGATGCTGCTCGACCTGATCTCGCGGCTGGCCGAACCGCTGGTGCGGCCGTTCCGCCGGTTCATCCCGCTGATCGGCGGCGTGGACCTGTCGCCCCTGGCCGCGATCGTGGTGCTGCAGGTGATTGCGATCGTGCTGGGCAACCTGCTGGTGCTGGCTTACCAGTTGGGTGCCTGACCGGTCTTTCGTTCAGCTGACCGCGTCGGCCGGCTGGCGCAGCAGCATGGCGAGCGTGCTCGCAATGGTCTTGCGCAGCTCGCGGCGGTCGCTGATGAAGTCGATCGCGCCCTTGGTCTGCAGGAACTCCGCGCGCTGGAAGCCTTCGGGCAAGGTCACGCGCACGGTCGATTCGATCACGCGCGGGCCGGCAAAGCCGATCAGCGCCTTGGGTTCGGCAATGACCACGTCGCCCACGAAGGCGAAGCCGGCCGAGACGCCGCCCATGGTCGGGTCGGTCAGCACGCTGATGTAGGGCAGGCCCTTCTTGGCGAGGCGGGTGAGCGCCGCGTTGGTCTTGGCCATCTGCATGAGCGAGAGCAGGCCTTCCTGCATGCGGGCGCCGCCGGTGGCGGTGAAGCAGATGAACGGCACCTTCTGCTCGATGGCCGTCTCGACGCCGCGCACGAAGCGCTCGCCGACCACGCTGCCCATGCTGCCGCCCATGAATTCGAATTCGAAGCAGGCCACGACCACGCTGATGCTGTGGACCGAGCCGCCCATGACGACCAGGGCGTCGGTCTCGCCGGTGTTCTCGAGCGCTTCCTTGAGCCGTTCGGGGTACTTGCGGCTGTCCTTGAACTTGAGCGCGTCCACCGGGAGCACTTCCTGGCCGACTTCGTAGCGGCCCTCGGCGTCGAGGAAGGCGTCGAGCCGCGCGCGGGCGCCGATGCGGTGGTGGTGGCTGCAGCTCGGGCAGACGTTCTGGTTGTGTTCGAGGTCGGTCTTGTAGAGAACGGTCTCGCAGGCGGGGCACTTGATCCACAGGCCCTCGGGCACCTGGCGGCGCTCCGACGGGTCGGTTTGTGCGATCTTGGCGGGTAGCAGTTTTTCAAGCCAGCTCATAGGACTCCGATTTAGCTCCCCCCGCCCGCGTGCGGGAGAGGGGCTGGGTGAGGGCAGCAGCGATTATCGGCCAGCCGCGTTCTTGGGGGTAGCCGCCGGCAGGGCATCGAGCGCCTCGCGGATACCGGCGAGGAATTCGCGCACCGCGGGCACCACCTTCTCGCGCGGCTGCCCGTCGATCAGCTGGATGATCCTGGTGCCGATCACGACCGCATCGGCGGCCGAACCGACGGCCTGCGCCGTGCGCGCATCGCGGATGCCGAAGCCCACGCCCACCGGGATGCTCACGTGCTCGCGGATGCGCGGGATCATCTGGCCGACCGCCTCGGTGTCGAGGTGGCCGGCGCCTGTCACGCCCTTGAGCGACACGTAGTAGACATAGCCGCTCGCGATGCGCGCGACCTGCGCCATGCGCTCGCTGGTACTGGTGGGGGCGAGCAGGAAGATCAGGTCGATGCCCGCGGCCTTCAGGTCGGCGGCGAAAGCCTCGCACTCCTCGGGCGGGTAGTCGACCACCAGCAGGCCGTCGACGCCTGCAGCCGACGCATCGCGGATGAAGGCCTTCTTGCCATGCACGAGGTCGTAGCGCTCGACCGGGTTCGCATAGCCCATCAGCACCACGGGCGTCGCCGCGTCCTTCTGGCGGAAGGCGGCCACCATGGCGAGCACCTGCTTCATGCCGACGCCCAGCGCCAGCGCGGCCTCGCCGGCCTTCTGGATCACCGGGCCATCGGCCATCGGGTCGGAGAACGGCACGCCGAGCTCGATCACGTCGGCGCCGGCCTCGACCATGCCGTGCATCAGCTCGGGCGTGATGTCGGCGAAGGGGAAGCCGGCGGTGACGTAGGGAATCAGGGCGCGGCGGCCGTCTTTTTTCAGCGCGTCGAAGGTGGCGGCAATGCGGCCAGCGCGGGCCCCCACGCTTGCCACTTCGTGTGCTGCGCTGCCCCCCGAGGGGGCGTTCGCACCTTGGAGCGGTCCTGCGGTGCTCATCACTTGCCTCCCTTCACGCTCAGGCCGCGCATCGAGGGCCGGTCGTAGAAGTCGACGCCCGACAGGTCGGCGACGGTGCCGATGTCCTTGTCGCCGCGGCCCGAGAGGTTCACGAGGATCGACTGGTCCGGCCGCATGGTCTTGGCGAGTTTCATGGCGTAGGCCACGGCGTGGCTCGATTCGAGGGCCGGAATGATGCCTTCGGTGCGGCACAGGTAGTGAAAGGCTTCGAGTGCCTCAGCGTCGGTGATGCCGACGTACTCGGCGCGGCCGATGTCGGCCAGGTAGGCGTGCTCGGGGCCCACGCCGGGGTAGTCGAGACCGGCGCTGATGCTGTGCGTTTCGGTCACCTGGCCGTCCTCGTTCTGCAGCAGGTAGGTACGGTTGCCGTGCAGCACGCCCGGGCTGCCGCGCAGGATGGATGCCGAGTGCTTGCCGCTGTCGAGCCCCTCGCCCGCGGCCTCCACGCCGATCAGGCGCGTGCCTTCGAACGGGATGTAGGGATGGAAGATGCCCATCGCGTTGCTGCCGCCGCCCACGCAGGCCACCACCACGTCGGGCTGCCGGCCTTCGGCTTCGCCGGTGATGCCCTGGGCCGCGAGCATGGCGGGCATCTGGTCGATGCACTCCGTGCCGATCACGCTCTGGAAGTCGCGCACCATGGTCGGGTAGGGGTGCGGGCCGGCCACGGTGCCGATGATGTAGAAGGTGTTCTCCACGTTCGTGACCCAGTCGCGCATGGCCTCGTTGAGCGCGTCCTTCAGCGTCTTGCTGCCCGACTCCACCGGCACCACGGTGGCGCCCAGCAGGTTCATGCGGTAGACGTTGGGGCTCTGGCGCTTCACGTCCTGGCTGCCCATGTAGACCACGCATTCGAGGCCGTAGCGTGCGCAGATGGTGGCAGTGGCCACGCCATGCTGGCCTGCGCCGGTCTCGGCGATCACGCGGGGCTTGCCCATGCGGCGCGCGAGCATCGCCTGGCCGATCACGTTGTTGATCTTGTGCGCGCCGGTGTGGTTGAGGTCTTCGCGCTTCAGGTAGATCTGCGCGCCACCCATCTCGCGGCTGGTGCGCGCCGCGTGGTAGACCGGCGAGGGGCGGCCGACGAAGTGCTTGAGTTCGTAGTGGAATTCGGCGAGGAAGGCCGGATCGTCCTTGTACTTCGCGTAGGCGTCGCGCAGCTCGTTGATCGCGTGGGTGAGCGTTTCGCTCGCGAAGGTGCCGCCGTAGTTGCCGAAGTGGCCGGTGGCGTCGGGTTGCTGATAGTTGGTTCGCATGGTTCTCGATCGTTGGGCCGCAGCCCGAAATCACGATCGGGTGCGGCGGCTAACTGGAGAAGGAGGCGTCGGCGGCCCTGACGGCGGCGACGAATTGCCGGATCTTTCCGGCGTCCTTCAGGCCCTTGTTCCCGGGACCGTCGATTTCGACGCCCGAGCTCACATCAACGGACAGCGTCTTGCAGCGCGTCCGCAGGATGCGAATGCCATCGCTCACGTTTGCAGGTGTGAGCCCACCACTCAAGACGAGGTGAGCGTCGACGGCGGGTGGAAGAAGTGACCAATCGAATGCCTTGCCGCCACCGCCATAACCTTCGACATGGGCGTCGAGCAGGATGGCCTGGGCGTGGGAGTAATCGGACGCGTATTTTACGAGGTCGAAGCCGGCTCCGGCGGCGCCCAGCGGAATACGGGCCGCGCGCATGTAGCGAAAGCGCCCCGGGCCGGTGGCCTGCTCGCACTGTTCGGACGTTTCTTCGCCGTGGAACTGCGCGATCGCGCCCTTCACGCGGGAAAGCGCTGCTATGACTTTGGGAGCATCCTCGTTCACGAACAGCAGCACCGGCGTGATGAAGGGCGGCAGGCGCGAGGCGAGTTCGGCGGCGCGCTCGGCCGTCACGGCGCGGGGGCTTTTCGCGTAGAGCACGAAGCCGATGGCATCGGCGCCGGCCTCGATCGCGGCATCCACGTCGGCCTCGCGCGTGAGGCCGCAGATCTTGATGCGGGTGCGGGGAGCGGCAGTCATGGCGGCCCATCATAAGGAGCGCCGCCGGCCTGCAGCGTGGCCTCGGCCGGCAGACCCCACTTGGCGTCGTACAACGGCCCGAGAAAATACAGCCCGTTGGCCGAGAAGGTGGGCGCCGCCACCTTGCGGCTGCGCGCCTCGAGCACTTCGGTGATCCATTCGGGCCGTTCGTCGCCGCGGCCGATGCGCACGAGGCAGCCCATCAGGTTGCGGATCATGTGGTGCAGGAAGGCATCGGCCTCGAACTCGAAGTGCCAGCGGCAGCGGTCGCCGCTGCCGTGGCGCGTGATCTCGATGCGCCGCAGGTCCTTGACCGGCGAGCGGGCCTGGCAGGCCGAGGCGCGGAAGGAGCTGAAGTCGTGCTTGCCCACCAAGAGGGCGGCGGCGGCGCGCATCGCATCGCCGTCGAGCGGATGCATCGACCAGCCGACCCGGCCCGAATCGAGGCTGGGCCGCACGGGCGACTGCGACAGCACGTAGAGGTAGCGCCGCGCCAGCGCACTGGCGCGGCAATGGAATTCGTCCGGCACCGGCTGCGCCCACTGCACCGCGATGTCGTCGGGCAGGAAGCGGTTGGTGCCGCGCATCCAGGAGAAGGGCTCGCGTTCGACGGTGGTGTCGAAGTGCACCACCTGCATCAGCGCATGCACGCCGGCGTCGGTGCGGCCGGCGCACAGCGTGCCGATGGGCTGCGCCGCGAACTTGGCGAGCGCCGCTTCGAGCTTGTCCTGCACCGTGCGGCCCGAACGCTGGCTCTGCCAGCCCTCGTACGCCTGGCCGTTGTAGCGGATGCCTAGCGCCAGCCTCACGAATTCAGGAAGAACAGCGAAAAAAGCCGCTCGTCAGCGCAGCTCGGCGAGCAATTGCCTCGCCTGCGACTTGAGGTCGCCGGCACTTTCGGCTTCGACTTCCTCGACCAGCGAACGAGCGCCTTCGACGTCGCCGATCGCCTGCAGCTCGCGCGCCAGCGACAGCTTGACGGCATGGGGGCTCTCGTCGCCATCGTCTTCCTGCGCGGCTTCGGCGGGCCTGGCTGCTGCATCGGTGGTACCGGCCACCTGGCGGGCGGGCAGGCCGGCCAGTGCACTCATGTCGAACTCGATGAAGCCCGAGTCCGCGGGCAGGTTGCCGCGCAGGCCGGCCGGCCGGGTGTTGGCATCGGCTTCGCCGAGCGCGCCGGGGCGGGTGATCGGCGACAGCGCGCCGGGGGCGGTGTCGAAGTCGTTTTCCAGGTCGACCGGTGCCGTGGGCGCATGCGCATGGCCGTTGGACAGCGGTGCGCTGCTGGCGGCCGGCGGCGCATAGGCCGTCTTCGGCAGGCTGGCACTCACCGGGGCCGGAGCGGGCGCCGGTGCCGGCGGCTGGCTCAGGTCCAGATCGAAGTCCAGCGGTGCGACCGAGGGCACGAAGGCCGGCGTGGCCGCGACGGGCGCGGGGGCGGGTGCCGCCACCGGGGCCGGCGCGGGTTTGACCGCGGCCGTGGCCAGGGCGCCTGCAAAGGCGGCGCTTTCGGCCGGGCTCACGCGGGGCGCGCCCGAGTCGTACAGCGGATTGCCCGGATCGAGGTCCTTGCCCATCTCGACCACGCGGTTCCAATCGGCACCGGCGCCGTTGGTCAGCTTGTGCACTTCGGTGGCAAGGCCCTCATAGGCCCGCACGTCGCGGCGCTTGGCATGGATCTCGAGCAGCTTGAGGTGGATGGCCGTGCGGTCCGGATTCACGCGCAGGGCTTCGCGCAGGATTTCCTCGGCCTGCAGGTCGCGGCCGTAGGCCAGGTACACGTCGGCTTCGGCCACGGGATCGACATCGCCCGCATCGAGCTGGCTCGGCGAGTACGACAGCGACGACACGGTGGAATCACCACGCTGCTTGGTGTCGACCGATTCGCCGCCGCTGGCGCCGAAGAACGAATCCTTCGGAATGCGGCTTTCGAGGAACACGCTTTCGCTCATTTCTTCGCGGCGGCGGCCCAGGACACGGTAAAGCAGGAAGCCGACCAGCAAGGCGATCAGCGCCGCGCCGCCGAGCATCAGCGGGTTGTCCATCAGCTCTTCGAAGAAGCCGCGTTCGGCCGGGGGCGGCGGAGGCGCTGCCTTGACGACCGGCTTGGGTGCCGGTGCGGCGGCCGGGGCGCTTGCCGCCGCTGCGGGAGCGGCCGGCGCAGCCTCGGAAGTTGCAGCAGGCACGGGCTCGGCCGACGGAGCGGCGGGAGCGGCAGTTGCCGGTGCCGCTGCTGCAGGCGCAGGAGTCGCTGCCGGTGCCGCTGGTGCCGAAGCGGCAGTAGGCGTCGTGGCCGGGGCGGCGGACGCGGCCGCAGGCGCAGCAGCCGGGGCGGGTGCGGCGGCTGCAGGCGCCGCTGCGGCCGGTGCCGTGGTTGCGGCGACACCCGGGTTGGGAACCGGAATGCCGGGCGCTGCCGGGGCGGGTGCCGGCGCCGAGCCGGCGGCTGGCGCCGCCGAACCAGTGGCTGCCTTGAGCTTGGCCAGTTCGTTGATGTTCTTCGAGAGCTCGGCCACGCGGTTGTTGCTGTCCTGCGCCTGGCGGGCTTGTGCAACCTTTTCTTCGGCGGCGCGGGCTGCTGCGCCGCCCTGCGAGATCGTCAGCTTGTCGGGCGCGCTTGCCGCGGCATTGCGGTCCTCGACGTTGGCCTGCAGCTTGCCCGAAGCCTTGCGGTCGGCAGCGGCCACATTGGACGTGGGTGCGTTCTCGGCAAGGCGCTGGCGGTAGGCGCCGAAGTCGCGGCTCTGCGCGGTGATGGTGCGGCGCGCTTCCGACGGCAGGATCGCGCTGGCTTCGGCGGCGCTCGGCAGGTCGAGCACGGCGCCAGCCCTCATGCGGTTGACGTTGCCGCCAACGAATGCATCGGGATTGGCAAGCAGCATTGCCACCAGCATCTGGTCGAGCGAAACCTCGGCAGGCTTGTGGGCCCCGGCGATCTTGCTGGCGGTGTCGCCGCGCTGGACCGTGACCTGTTCGCCGCCGCCAGCCGGGCGGGCCGGTGCTGCGGCGCTGGGCGCCTGCGGTGCGGCAGCGGCAGGCGCTGCTGGTGCCGCGGGAGCGGTGACTGGTGCGACGGGCGCGCGCTCGCGGCGTGCGCGGGCTGCCGCGGCAGCCGGACGCTCCGCGGGCGGCGTGCTCACCTGGGGCGTGGCGGGCGCGATGGGCGCGCTCGGTGCCGCCTGGCGGGTGGCCGGCGGATCGAGCAGCACGGTGTAGTCGCGCACCATGCGGCCCGACGAGCCATTGGCTTCGAGCAGCAGGTCGACGAAGGGATCGTTGAGCGGACGGCTGCCGGTGAGCCGCACCACGTACTGGCCGCCGGCGCGGCGCTGCAGCGTGGCCTTGACGTCGCTGAGCGCAGCGTTGTAAGGCACGCCCGCGTTCTTGAAGGCATCGGCGCTGGCGACGTTGATCTTCAGGCTTTCCGCTTCGGCGGCAGCCATTTCGGTCACGTCGATTTCGGCGCGAAGCGGTTCGCCCAGCGCCGATTGCACCTTCAGCTGCCCGAGCGCAAAAGCGCTGGCGTCGGTGCTTGCAATACCCAGGACCACGGCAACCGCCGTGCCCAGAACGGAGAGGCGAAGACCGTTCAAGGGCAAGGAGGGGCGAGCGGCCGATGGGCGGGCCGCGGGCAACAGATGTCTTGTCATGCTGATAGGGGCGGCTCAGGCCCAGAATTTGTAAGAGGACGTTAGCATCATCACCGGGTACTGACAAGGCGGTGCGCCTGTTCTACCCAGTGCGCGCATACTTACGCACACATTCAGTGTTGCCGGGTGGCAACACTTTGGGTCTGTGGAGAGCCTGCGCGCCCCCATCAAGCCTCGAGCAGGATGCGCAGCATGCGGCGCAGCGGTTCGGCCGCGCCCCACAGCAACTGGTCGCCGATGGTGAAGGCGCCGACGTACTCGGGGCCCATCGCCAGCTTGCGGATGCGGCCGACCGGGATGTTCATGGTGCCCGTCACGGCCACAGGCGTCAGGTCCTTCAGGGTCGCTTCGCGGGTGTTCGGCACCACGCTGGCCCAGGGGTTGTCGGCGGCGATCAGCGCTTCGATGTCGGCCACGGGAACGTCCTTCTTGAGCTTGAAGGTCAGGGCCTGGCTGTGGCAGCGCATGGCGCCGATGCGCACGCAGAAGCCGTCCACCGGCACGGCGGCGGTGCCGAAGCCCGCGCCCTGGCCGAGGATCTTGTTGGTTTCCGCGCCGGCCTTCCATTCTTCCTTGGACATGCCGTCGCCCAGGTCCTTGTCGATCCAGGGGATCAGCGAGCCGCCCAGCGGTGCGCCGAAGTTGGCGGTTTCAGCGGCGCTCAGGTTCTGCTGCCTGTGCAGCACCTTGCGGTCGATCTCGAGGATGGCCGACTTGGGGTCGTCCAGCAGGGCGCGCACCTCGGCGTTGAGCGTGCCGAACTGCGTCAGCAGCTCGCGCATGTGCTGCGCGCCGCCGCCCGAAGCCGCCTGGTAGGTCATGCTGGTCATCCACTCGACCAGGCCCGCCTTGTAGAGGGCGCCCACGCCCATCAGCATGCAGCTGACGGTGCAGTTGCCGCCGATCCAGTTCTTGCCGCCCTTGGCGAGCGCGTTCTGGATCACCGGCAGGTTGACGGGGTCGAGCACGATGACCGCGTCATCCTGCATGCGCAGGGTGGAGGCGGCATCGATCCAGTGGCCGCTCCAGCCCGCGGCGCGCAGCTTGGGGAACACCTCGCTGGTGTAGTCGCCGCCCTGGCAGGTGATGACGATGTCGCACTTCTTGAGCGCCTCGATGTCGTTCGCATCCTTGAGCGCGGTCTCGTTCCTGGCCATGGCCGGGGCCTTGCCGCCGGCGTTGGAGGTCGAGAAGAAGACCGGCTCGATGAGCCCGAAGTCGCCTTCGGCCTGCATGCGGTCCATCAGGACCGAGCCGACCATGCCGCGCCAGCCCACGAGGCCGACCAGAGGTTGAGATGCGTTCGCCATTTCAGTTTGCCCTTTTTGAAAAAGAAAGAAGTTGTCTTTTCTTGCCCCCGACTCGTCGAGCCGGGGAGGGGCGTGACGAAGCGGGCTGCGGTTAGCCGGTAATCGTCTTTTTGGTGATTGCTGCAACAACCGCGTCGCCCATTTCGCGGGTGCCGACGCGCTTCGTGCCTTCTGACCAGATGTCACCGGTGCGCAGCCCGGAGGCGAGCACGTGCTTGACCGCCGACTCGATCCGGTCGGCAGCTTCGGCTTGGTTGAGTGAAAAACGGAGCATCATGGCAGCGGACAGTATTGTAGCCAATGGATTGGCAACCCCTTTGCCGGCAATGTCGGGTGCGCTGCCGTGGCTGGGCTCGTACAGGCCCTGGTTGCTCGAATTGAGCGACGCCGAGGGCAGCATGCCGATGGAGCCGGTGAGCATGGCGGCCTCGTCCGAGAGGATGTCGCCGAACATGTTGCCGGTGACGATCACGTCGAACTTCTTGGGCGCCTTCACGAGCTGCATGGCCGCGTTGTCGACGTACATGTGGTCGAGTTCGATGTCCGGATAGTCCTTGTGCACCTCGGTAACGATGTCCTTCCAGAACTGGAAGGTCTCCAGCACGTTGGCCTTGTCGACGCTGGTCACGCGCTTGCTGCGCTTGCGTGCGGCCTCGAAGGCGACGCGGGCGATGCGCTCGACCTCGGGGCGCGAGTAGCGCATGGTGTCGAAGGCTTCGTCGGCACCCGGGAAATGCCCGTCGACGGCCGTGCGGCGGCCGCGCGGCTGGCCGAAGTAGATGTCGCCGGTGAGCTCGCGGATGATCAGGATGTCCAGGCCCGCAATCAGCTCGGGCTTGAGGCTCGAGGCGCCCACCAGCTGCTCGTAGCAGATGGCCGGGCGGAAGTTCGCGAACAGACCCAGGTTCTTGCGCAGGCCCAGGATGGCCTGCTCGGGGCGCAGCGGGCGGTCGAGCTTGTCGTACTTCCAGTCGCCGACCGCACCGAACAGCACCGCATCGGCTTCCTTGGCGAGCTTGAGCGTGGCTTCGGGCAGCGGGTGGCCGTGGGCCTCGTAGGCCGCGCCGCCGACCAGCGCGGTTTCCATCTCGAAGGAGAGGTCGAGCGCGTCGAGCACGCGGATGGCTTCGGCCACGATTTCGGTGCCGATGCCGTCGCCCGGGAGAACTGCGATTTTCATGATTGGGGTCTGAAGTTTCTAGAGAAAGGAAATGCGGTCGATCACGAGATCATCGTGTGCGCGAGCCAGGGCTTCTGCGCCAGCCGCTCGGCCTCGAAGGCCTTGATCTTGTCCTTGTGGCGCAGCGTGAGGCCGATGTCGTCCAGGCCGTTGATCAGGCAGTACTTGCGGAAGGCCTGCACGTCGAACGCGAACTCGCCGCCATCGGGCTTCACGACCACCTGGCGCTCCAGGTCGATGGTGAGCGTGTAGCCGGGAAAGGCGAAGGTCTCGTCGAACAGCTGCGCCACCTGCGCCTCGGGCAGCACGATCGGCAGCAGGCCGTTCTTGAAGCTGTTGTTGAAGAAGATGTCGGCATAGCTCGGCGCGATGATCGCGCGGAAGCCGTACTGGTCGAGCGCCCACGGCGCGTGCTCGCGCGACGAGCCGCAGCCGAAGTTCTTGCGCGCCAAGAGGATCGAGGCGCCGGCATAGCGCGGCTGGTTCAGCACGAAGTCGGGGTTGGGCTTGCGGCTTTGCGGGTCCTGGCCCGGAAAGCCGGCGTCCAGGTAACGCCATTCGTCGAACAGGTTCTGGCCGAAGCCGGTCTTGCGGATCGACTTGAGGAACTGCTTCGGAATGATCGCGTCGGTGTCGACGTTCTCGCGGTCCATCGGGGCCACGAGGCCCTTGTGCACGGTGAATTTCTGCATGTGAATTTCTCTCTGTGTTCAGGCGAAGGTGCGCACGTCGACGAAGTGGCCGTGCACCGCGGCAGCGGCGGCCATGGCCGGGCTCACGAGGTGGGTGCGGCCGCCGGCGCCCTGGCGGCCTTCGAAGTTGCGGTTGCTGGTGGAGGCGCAGCGCTCGCCGGGTTCCAGGCGGTCGGCGTTCATCGCCAGGCACATCGAGCAGCCGGGCTCGCGCCATTCGAATCCCGCGGCCTTGAAGATCACATCGAGCCCTTCGCGCTCGGCCTGTTCCTTCACCACGCCCGAGCCGGGCACCACCATCGCGAGCTTGACGTTCTTGGCCACCTTCTGGCCGAGCTTCTTCACCACGGCGGCGGCTTCGCGCATGTCCTCGATGCGGCTGTTGGTGCACGAGCCGATGAACACCTTGTCGACGAAGATGTCGTTCATTGCCTTGTTCGGCTCCAGGCCCATGTAGACCAGCGCGCGCTCGATGGCGCTGCGCTTGCTGGCGTCCTTTTCCTTGTCGGGATCGGGCACGCGGCCGTTGATGTCGACCACCATCTCGGGCGAGGTGCCCCAGGTGACCTGCGGCTGGATCTGCGTGGCGTCGAGCTCGACCACGGCGTCGAACGCGGCGTGGGGGTCGGACTGCAGCGTGCGCCAGTAGGCCACGGCCTGGTCCCACTCCACACCGGTGGGCGCGAGCGGCCGGCCCTTGATGTAGCCGATGGTCTTTTCGTCGACCGCCACGAGGCCGGCGCGCGCACCGGCCTCGATGGCCATGTTGCAGACCGTCATGCGGCCTTCCATGCTCAGGTCGCGGATGGCCGAGCCTGCGAATTCGATCGTGTAGCCCGTGCCGCCGGCCGTGCCGATCTTGCCGATGATGGCCAGCACGATGTCCTTGGCGGTGCAGCCGAAAGGCAGCTTGCCCTCGACCTTCACGAGCATGTTCTTCGCCTTCTTGCCGAGCAGCGTCTGCGTGGCCATGACGTGCTCGACCTCGCTGGTGCCGATGCCGTGCGCGAGCGCACCGAAGGCGCCGTGGGTGGAGGTGTGCGAGTCGCCGCAGACCACCGTCATGCCCGGCAGCGTGGCGCCCGATTCAGGGCCGATCACGTGCACGATGCCCTGGCGCTTGCTCAGGAATGGAAAGAACGCGGCGGCGCCGAATTCCGCGATGTTCTTGTCGAGCGTGGTGACCTGCTCCTTGCTGGTCGGATCGGCAATGCCTTCGTAGCCGCGCTCCCAGCCGGTGGTGGGCGTGTTGTGGTCGGCCGTGGCCACCACCGAGCTGATGCGCCACAGCTTGCGGCCGGCCTCGCGCAGGCCCTCGAAGGCCTGCGGGCTGGTGACTTCGTGCACCAGGTGGCGGTCGATGTAGAGGATCGCGGTGCCGTCTTCCTCGGTGTGGACGACGTGTTCGTCCCAGATCTTGTCGTAGAGCGTGCGTGCCATGTCGTTATCTTCTCTTGTCTTTCGTGGGGAGGTGATTGTCTTGCGTTCTAGGCGGCGAGCGGCTCGGCGGCCGCCGCCGGCGTGTGCAGGTGGTTGACCAGCGTGCGCGCGGCCACCGGCAGGGTGGAGAAGTCGCGCGCCGCCAGGCGGATCTCGCGCCGGGACCAGGCGTCGTTGAGCGTCACGCTGCGAAGGCGGCTGCCGATGCCCGCCTGCAGCAGCTCGAAGGCGCGCTGCGGCATCACGCCGACGCCCAGGCCGTTGTCGATCATGCGGCACATGGCGTCCAGCCCGGTCACGTGGATGCGCAGCTTCACGCTGCGGCCCGCCTCGAGCGCGGCCTGGTGCATGGCCACGTAGATCGAGCTGTTGGTGTGCAGGCCGACGTGGTCGAAATCGAGCGAGGCGGCAAAGTCGATCGGCCCCTGCGTCGCCGTGAGCGGATGCCCGGCGGGCGCGATCAGCACCAGCCGGTCGTGGCGGTAGGGCAGGGTCTGCAGCTCGTTCGTGCCGTCGGGTATGTGGCAGATGCCGAGGTCGGCCGCGCCTTCCTGGACCGCGCGCACCACTTCGTTGCTCAAGTGCTCTTCGAGGTCGATCTTGATCGCATCGTGCTCGCGCGTGAAGGCGCCGAGGTCTTCCGGCAGGAACTGCACGATGGCCGAGATGTTGGCATGCACGCGCACGTGGCCGCGCACGCCCTCGGCGTATTCGCTGAGCTCGCCCTGCATCTTCTCGAGGCTGTAGAGCACCGAGCGCGCATGGTGCAGCAGGCTTTCGCCCGCGGGGGAAAGATCGACGCCGCGCGCATGGCGGTAGAGCAGGGTGGTGCCCAGCGTGGCTTCCAGGTCCGACAGCCGCTTGCTGATGGCCGAGGCGGCAATGAATTCACGCTCCGCGGCGCGCCCGATGCTGCCGAGTTCGCAAACGGCCACGAACAGCTGCAGCGACGTGAGGTCGATGCGCCGGGCGAAATTGCGTTCGGAAGTGCTCATGGGGCTTTGGGCATCGCGTCTGGCGATGAGTTCGTCATTTTCCCAGGGTTTTGATGGCCCTGCCATCGCCATGTGCGATGGGTTCATTGCCCTGGGGCGACGAGTTCCGGCCGCCCCACACGGCAAAACGCCCCGCGCCTCGCTTTGCGGCGAGGGGCGGGGCGCGCGGGGCTCGGGTGTGCCTACTGGCGCTTCTTGGCGGCGTCTTCCATCTTTTCGCCACTCTTCTGGATGTCCTGGCCGGCACCCCTGAAGGTGTTGCAGCCCCCCAGCGGAATGGCAAGTGTGAAAGCGACGGCGATCAGCGCGGCAAGTTGCTTCATGACGGGTCTCCTGAAGGCGTTGAGAAAGGCGGCCCGAAGTCGAGCCTCCGATGCACAACGTATCGACGCCCCGCCGCCGGCCCTGTCAGCCAAGACGCAAAAAAGCTGCCCGAGGGCAGCTTTCCGGCTTGAGCGCAAGCAGCGCGCGTTCAGCGCTTGCCGATGGGCTGCACGTCGCGCTTGGGCGAGCCTTCGAACAGCTGGCGCGGGCGGCCGATCTTGTACTCGGGGTCGCCGATCATCTCGTTGAGCTGGGCAATCCAGCCCACGGTACGGGCCAGCGCGAAGATCGCGGTGAACAGCGGCACCGGGATGCCGATGGCGCGCTGCACGATGCCCGAGTAGAAGTCGACGTTCGGGTAGAGCTTGCGCGACACGAAGTACTCGTCTTCCAGCGCGATCTTCTCGAGTTCCTTGGCGAGCTTGAACAGCGGGTCTTGTTCCAGGCCCAGCTCGGTCAGCACTTCGTTGCAGGTTTCCTGCATCAGCTTGGCGCGCGGGTCGTAGTTCTTGTACACGCGGTGGCCGAAGCCCATGAGCTTGACGTTCGAGTTCTTGTCCTTGACCTTCTTGATGAACTCGCCGATCTTCTCCACGCCGCCTTCCTTCTGGATGTCGTAGAGCATGTTGAGCGCCGCTTCGTTGGCGCCGCCGTGGGCCGGGCCCCAGAGGCAGGCCACGCCGGCTGCGATGGCCGCGAAGGGGTTGGTGCCCGACGAGCCGCACAGGCGCACGGTCGAGGTCGAGGCGTTCTGCTCGTGGTCCGCGTGCAGGATGAAGATGCGGTCGAGCGCGCGCTCGAGCACCGGGTTCACCTTGTACTCCTCGCACGGCGTGGCGAACATCATGTGCAGGAAGTTGCCCGCATAGCTGAGTTCGTTCTTCGGGTACATGTAGGGCTGGCCCACGGTGTACTTGTAGGCCATGGCCACGAGCGTAGGCATCTTCGCGATCAGGCGGATCGCGGCGATCTCGCGGTGCTCGGGATTGTTGATGTCCGTGCTGTCGTGATAGAAGGCCGACAGCGCGCCAACCAGGCCGGTCATGATGGCCATCGGATGCGCATCGCGGCGGAAGCCCCGCAGGAAGAACTGCATCTGCTCGTTGACCATCGTGTGGTTGGTCACGAGCTTGGTGAAGTTGGTCTTCTTGGCCTGGTCCGGCAGCTCGCCGTAGAGCAGCAGGTGGCAGGTCTCGAGGAAGTCGCAGTTGGTGGCGAGCTGCTCGATGGGGTAGCCGCGATACAGCAGCTCGCCCTTGTCGCCGTCGATGTACGTGATGGCCGACTGGCAGGCGGCGGTCGACATGAAGCCCGGGTCATAGGTGAACATGCCGGTCTGCGCATAGAGCTTGCGGATGTCGATCACGTCGGGGCCGACGGTGCCCTTGTAGATCGGCAGTTCGACGCTGTCCCCGCCGTTGCTGAACGACAGCGTGGCCTTGGTATCGGAAGCTTTCATTTCGGGTTTCTTTCAGAGGAGTATTCAGGAGGGCGAAGAGGAAACGGAGGTTGCGGGGCGCTGCGCGCCGTCGGTGCGCATCAGCTGCAGCAACTCGACCACCTCGGCCCCGGCCCATGCGGGCTCGGGCTCCTTTCTTCGCAGGAGAAGATCGAGGAGGTCGTTGTCCGACAGGTCCATCAAGGTCTCCATCGCTCCCGCCTGGCCGTTGGTCATGCGGGATTCGTGCCGCTCGAAGAAGCGGGCGATGAACAGGTCGTTCTCGAGCAGGCCGCGCCGGCAGCGCCATTTCAGCTTGCTCAGCGCGCGTTCGCTGATCGGCTCGGACGGGTCGGCGGCGGTTTGCATGGTTTCTCTCGGAAAGGGATCAGATGGCGCGGCGCACCATCAGTTCCTTGATCTTGCCGATCGCCTTGGTGGGGTTCAGGTTCTTCGGGCACACGTCGACGCAGTTCATGATCGTGTGGCAGCGGAACAGGCGGTACGGGTCTTCGAGGTTGTCCAGGCGTTCGGCGGTGGCTTCGTCGCGGCTGTCGGCGATGAAGCGGTAGGCCTGCAAGAGGCCTGCCGGGCCCACGAACTTGTCGGGGTTCCACCAGAAGCTCGGGCAGCTGGTGGAGCAGCTCGCGCACAGGATGCACTCGTACAGGCCGTTGAGCTCGTCGCGCTCCTCGGGCGACTGCAGGCGTTCCTTCTCGGGCGGCACGTTGTCGTTCTGCAGGTACGGCTTGATCGAGTTGTACTGCTTGAAGAACTGCGTCATGTCCACGATCAGGTCGCGGATGACGGGCAGGCCCGGCAGCGGCTTGAGCACGATGGTGCCCTTGAGCGTGAGCATGTTGGTCAGGCAGGCCAGGCCGTTCTTGCCGTTGATGTTCATCGCGTCGGAGCCGCAGACGCCTTCGCGGCAGGAGCGGCGGAACGACAGCGTGGGATCTTGCGCTTTGAGCTTCATCAGGGCGTCGAGCAGCATGCGCTCATGGCCGTCGAGTTCGATCTCGACGGTCTGCATGTAGGGCTTGGCGTCCTTGTCCGGGTCGTAGCGGTAGATCTGGAATGTGCGCTTCATCGTGAAACCTTGTGATGTTGTTCTTGCTTAGAACGTACGGACCTTGGGAGGAACGGAGTCGACCGTCAGCGGCTTGAGGTTGACCGGCTTGTAGGAGAGGCGGTTGTCCTGGCTGTACCAGAGCGTGTGCTTCATCCAGTTGGCGTCGTCGCGGCCGAGCGGCGCGACCGGGTCGTCGGCCGGGCGTTCGTAGTCCTCGACCGTGTGCGCGCCGCGGCATTCCTTGCGGGCGGCGGCCGAGACCATGGTGGCCTGCGCCACTTCGATCAGGTTGTCGACTTCGAGCGCCTCGATGCGCGCGGTGTTGAACACCTTCGACTTGTCCTTCAGGCCAATGGCGTTGACGCGCTCGCGCACGGCGGCGATCTTGACCACGCCTTCGTCCATCGAGGCCTGCTTGCGGAACACGGCGGCGTGCTGCTGCATGACGGCGCGGATCTCGCCCGCCACGTCCTGTGCGTATTCGCCGCCGGTGGCGGCCTCGAGGCGGTTCAGGCGCTCCAGTGTGCGGTCGGCGGCATCGGCCGGCAGCGGCTTGTGTTCCTTGAGCTTGTCGTTGAACTCGACGATATGGTTGCCGGCCGCGCGGCCGAACACCAGCAGGTCGAGCAGCGAATTGGTGCCCAGGCGGTTGGCGCCGTGCACGCTCACGCAGGAGCATTCGCCCACCGCGTAGAGGCCGTTCACCACGGCGCTGTTCTGCTCGCCTTGCTGAATCACGACCTGGCCGTTGATGTTGGTCGGGATGCCGCCCATCTGGTAGTGGATGGTGGGCACCACGGGGATCGGCTCCTTCGTGATGTCGACGTTGGCGAAGTTCACGCCAATTTCATACACCGAGGGCAGGCGCTTGTGGATGGTCTCGGCACCGAGGTGGTCGAGCTTCAGCAGCACGTAGTCCTTGTTGGGGCCGCAGCCGCGGCCTTCCTTGATTTCCTGGTCCATCGAGCGCGAGACGAAGTCGCGCGGCGCCAGGTCCTTCAGCGTGGGCGCATAGCGCTCCATGAAGCGCTCGCCGTTGCTGTTGAGCAGGATCGCGCCTTCGCCGCGGCAGCCTTCGGTCAGCAGCACGCCGGCGCCGGCCACGCCGGTCGGGTGGAACTGCCAGAACTCCATGTCCTGCAGCGGAATGCCCGAACGCGCGGCCATGCCCAGGCCGTCGCCGGTGTTGATGAAGGCATTGGTCGAGGCCTGGAAGATGCGGCCCGCGCCGCCGGTGGCCAGCAGCACGGTTTTGGCCTGCAGGATGTGCAGGTCGCCGGTTTCCATTTCGAGCGCCGTCACGCCGACCACGTCGCCTTCGGCGTCGCGGATCAGGTCGAGCGCCATCCATTCGACGAAGAACTGGGTGCGTGCCTCGACGTTCTTCTGGTAGAGCGTGTGCAGCATCGCATGGCCGGTGCGGTCGGCCGCGGCGCAGGCGCGCTGCACGGGCTTCTCGCCGTAATTGGCCGTGTGGCCGCCGAAGGGGCGCTGGTAGATCGTGCCGTCGGGGTTGCGGTCGAAGGGCATGCCGAAGTGCTCGAGCTCGTACACGACCTTCGGGGCTTCGCGGCACATGAACTCGATCGCGTCCTGGTCGCCGAGCCAGTCGGAGCCCTTGATCGTGTCGTAGAAGTGGTAGTGCCAGTTGTCCTCGCTCATGTTGCCGAGCGATGCGCCCACGCCGCCTTGGGCAGCGACGGTGTGCGAACGCGTGGGGAACACCTTGGAGAGCACCGCCACGTTCAGGCCCGCGCGGGCGAGTTGCAGCGAGGCGCGCATGCCGGAGCCGCCGGCGCCGACGATCACGACGTCGAACTTGCGCTTGGTGATTTGTTCTTTTGTGTAGGTCATGGTGGGGTCAGATCTTCCAAAGCACTTGAATGGCCCAACCCGCACAACCGACAAGCCAGACGATGGTGAAAATTTGCAGGGCGAGGCGAATGCCGACGGGCTGGACGTAGTCCATCCACACGTCGCGCATGCCGACCCACACGTGGTAGAGCAGGGAGGCGATCACGCAGAAGGTCAGCACCTTCATCCACTGCGCGGCGAAGATGCCGGCCCACAGGTCGTAGCCGATGGGGCCGCGCGTGAAGATCAGCTGCGCGAGCAGGATGATCGTGAAGAGCGCCATCAGGCCGCCCGTGATGCGCTGGCTGAGCCAGTCGCGCAAACCGTAGTGCGCGCCGACGACGATGCGCTTGGAGCCGTAGTTCACAGACATGGTTGGCTCCTTCTCAGTACAGGCCGAACAGCTTGGCGCCGAGCACCAGGGTGAGCAGGATGCTCAGGGCCAGCGTGACCACGGCGGAGGTCTGGCCGAACTCCTTGGTGACGGCGGCGTGGCTCACGTCCATCCAGAGATGGCGCAGGCCGGCGATGAAGTGGTGCAGGTAGGCCCAGATCAGCGCGAGAGCCACCAGCTTGATGAACCAGCCCGGAACGAAACCAAGGCTGCTGTTGAACGCGGCCTTGAACCTGGCGAAGGAGTAGTCGGACGAAAGCGAGGTGTCGAACATCCAGATGATGAACGGCAGCAGCAGGAACATGAGCACGCCGCTCACGCGGTGCAGGATCGACACGATGCCGGCCGGCGGCAGCCGGTAGGTCGTGAGATCGGTGAAGGCGTTGATGTTTCGGAATTCGCGGCGCGGCGGCCGGGGAGGAGTTGCAAGCTCTGTCATTGGGGGGAGGCTTTCGTGGCTTGGTGGCTTGTTCTGAGAGCGAACGCTTTTGTTTCTTCTGCGGAATGCAAACAACGCAAAATTCTATTGCAATGCACCATTGCGTGGCGGAGGTGCCCGCGTCGGCGCAGCGCTGCAGTCGGATGCTAGGGAGTTCGCGGCGTGTTGTGCGCGAATCTTCGGCGCTGCCATGCGGTGGGGTCGTGATGCCATCTGGATGCGCGCTCAGCCGAGCTGGTTGCGGTAGTGGTGCGTGTCGGTGCGGTAGAGGCCGCGGCGCAGTTCCATCGGCGTGTCGTGGTAGGTGTGGGCCAGGCGCTCCACGCTGAGCAGCGGCATCTGCAGCGGCACGTCGAGCAGCGCGGCCTGCTCGGCATCGGGCAGCACGGCGCGGATCTTTTCTTCGGCGCGCACCATGCGCACGCCGAATTCGGTTTCGAACATGGCGTACATCGGGCCCGGCCAGGCGCGCAGGCGTTCGGCCGTGAGGCCCTTGAACGGCGCGCCGGGGAGCCAGAGGTCTTCGAGGATGGTCGGGACGCCGCCGTAGGCGAGCACGCGCCGCACCTGCAGCACCGCGTCGCCCGTGCGCAGGCCCAGGGCACGCGCCACGTCGGCCGAGGCGCGCTGGCGGCGGCAGTCGACGATGGTGCGCTCGGCCGGACCCTCGGTGCTTGGCGTGCCAACATCGGGCACCAGCTTGAGGAAACGGTACTGCACATGCTGCTCGGCGTGCGTGGCGACGAAGGTGCCCTTGCCCTGGCGCCGCACCACGAGGTTTTCGGCCGAGAGTTCGTCGATGGCCTTGCGCACCGTGCCCTGGCTCACGCGAAAGCGCACCGCCAGGTCCATCTCGCTGGGAATGGGCTCGCCCGGCTTCCACTCGCCGGCCTGCAGGCTCTGCAGGATCAGCGTCTTGATCTGCTGGTAGAGCGGGCTGAAGGAGGGCGTCGCAGAATCTTCGAGGACGGTGGGGGCATTCATGGCAGCGGTGGGTGCGCCGTGGCGGAACCCCGGAGCATATCTTATATAAGACATAAGACGAGGCCTGCTGAATCGGCTTAAAATGCGGGCCGGCCTGCGCCGCGGGAAGGATTCCCGCCCTGCAGGACCATCGGCGCCACGCGCGCCCGCCGATACCGTTTCACCATCTTCTGGAGTCTTCCCATGAGCAAAAAACCCGTCCGCGTTGCCGTCACCGGTGCCGCCGGCCAAATCGGTTACGCCCTGTTGTTCCGTATCGCGTCCGGCGAAATGCTCGGCAAGGACCAGCCGGTCATCCTGCAACTGCTCGAGATCCCCGACGAGAAGGCCCAGAAGGCGCTCAAGGGCGTGATGATGGAGCTCGACGACTGCGCCTTCCCGCTCTTGGCCGGTATGGAAGCCCATGGCGACCCGATGACCGCCTTCAAGGATGCCGACTACGCCCTCCTGGTGGGTTCGCGTCCGCGCGGCCCGGGCATGGAGCGTGCCGAGCTGCTGGCCGTCAACGGCGCCATCTTCACGGCGCAGGGCAAGGCGCTCAACGCCGTGGCCAGCCGCAACGTCAAGGTGCTGGTGGTCGGCAACCCCGCCAACACCAACGCCTACATCGCGATGAAGAGCGCACCCGACCTGCCGCGCAAGAACTTCACCGCCATGCTGCGCCTGGACCACAACCGCGCCGCCAGCCAGATCGCCGCCAAGACCGGCAAGGCCGTGGCCGACATCGAGAAGCTCGTCGTCTGGGGCAACCACTCGCCCACGATGTACGCCGACTACCGTTTTGCCACCATCAAGGGCGAAAGCGTCGCCAAGATGATCAACGACCAGGAATGGAACGCCAACACCTTCCTGCCGACCGTTGGCAAGCGCGGCGCCGCCATCATCGAGGCCCGCGGCCTGTCGTCGGCTGCCTCGGCCGCCAACGCCGCCATCGACCACATGCGCGACTGGGCCCTGGGCACCAACGGCAAGTGGGTCACCATGGGCATCCCGTCGGACGGCCAGTACGGCATTCCGAAGGACACGATGTTCGGCTTCCCGGTCACCTGCGAGAACGGCGAGTACAAGCTGGTCGAAGGCCTGGAAATCGACGCCTTCAGCCAGGAACGCATCAACAAGACGCTCGAAGAACTGCAAGGCGAACAGGCCGGCGTTGCGCACCTGATCTAAGCCAAGACCGCCGGCATGCTCGACTGGAACCCCGCGCTCTACCGTCGCTACGAGGACGAGCGCACCCGCCCCGCACAGGAACTCCTGGCGCGGGTGCCGTTGCCGGAGGCGGCCCGCGTGGTCGACCTCGGCTGCGGCCCGGGCAATTCCACCGAGCTGCTGGCCAACCGGTTCCCGACGGCGAAAGTCGTCGGAACCGACAACTCCGAAGCCATGCTGGCGAGCGCGCGCGAACGCCTGCCGCAGGCACGCTTCGAGTTGAGCGACATCGCGACCTGGGCGCCGCAAGACGAAGCGCCCGACCTCATTTACGCCAACGCAGCCCTGCAGTGGGTGCCCGATCACGAGCGGCTGATCCCGCGCCTGTTCGCTGCGCTGGCCCCCGGTGGCGTGCTCGCCATCCAGATGCCCGACAACCGCGAGGAGCCCACGCATCGCCTGATGCGCGCCGTGGCGGCCGAGGCGCCCTGGGCCGAGCCCATCGGCAATGCCGACCGGCTGCGCACCTTGCTGCTGCCGCTCGGCGGCTACTACGACCTGCTCGCGCCTGCCGCGGCCAGGGTCGATGTCTGGCACACCATCTACCAGCACCCCATGGCCGATGCCGCGGCCATCGTCGAGTGGGTGCGCGGCACGGGGCTCAAGCCCTTCGTCGACCGCCTGCCGGCCGACCTGCAGGCCAGCTACCTGGCCGAATACGAGCGCCGCGTGGACCAGGCCTATCCTGTGCGCACCGACGGCAAGCGGCTGCTCGCCTTCCCGCGCATGTTCATCGTGGCGCAGAAAAAAGCATGACCAAAGCCGCCCATCCCGCTGAAGTGCTGCTCGGCGCGCAGGCCGGGGCCGTGAGCCTGCCGGTGTGCGACCACTACAGCGGCGTCGAGGCGCGCATGAAGAAGAGCCTCGCGCTGCAAGCCGAGATGGCCGATGAATTCGGTGCCTGCGTGTTCGACGTGACGCTCGACTGCGAGGACGGCGCCCCCGTGGGCGGCGAGGCGGAGCATGCCGCGCTCGTGACCGAACTGGCATTGGCCGCCAAGCCCGGCATGCGCGTGGGCGTGCGTGTTCACCCGGTGGACCATCCCGCCTTTGCCGGCGACGTGATCACCATCGCCGGCCGCGCCGGCCATCGCCTCAGCCACCTGATGGTGCCCAAGGTGGAGTCCGTGGCCGACGTCGCGCAGGCGGTGGCGGCGCTCGAGGCGGCCGATGCCGATGCGCTGCCGCTGCATGTGCTGATCGAATCGCCGCTGGCCGTGCACAACGCGTTCGAGATCGCGGCGCATCCGCGCGTGCAATCGCTGAGCTTCGGCCTGATGGACTTCGTTTCCGCCCATGCGGGCGCGATTCCCGCCGATGGCATGGGCGCGGCCGGGCAGTTCACGCATCCGCTGGTGGTGCGCGCCAAGCTGGCCATCGCATCCGCCGCGCATGCCTACGGCAAGGTGCCTTCGCACTGCGTGGTCACCGAGTTCAACGACACCGGCGCGATGCGCCTGGCAGCCCGCAAGGCGGCCGCCGAATTCGGCTACACGCGCATGTGGAGCATCCATCCGAACCAGATCCGGCCCATCCTGGAGGCATTTGCGCCCGATGAGGCGCAGATTCAAATTGCCACAAAAATCATTACAAATGCGGCCCTCGCAAATTGGGCTCCGACGCAAATTGATGGCACATTGCACGACCGCGCGAGCTATCGCCATTTCTGGCAAGTGCTGACGCGTGCCCACGCAACAGGGCGCGCGCTGCCGCCAGAAGCCAAAACCTGGTTTGCACTCGCGGCCTCCTGAAACTTCCGAATCCAGCCTCAAGGAAACACACCCATGAAGAAAATTGCCCTGATCGCCGCTATGGCCCTGGCGCTTCCGTTCGCCGCCACGGCGCAGACCACCCCCGCCAAGCCGGCCGCCAAGTCCGAAGCCAAGAAGGCGCCCGCCAAGAAGCAGGTCACCCGCAAGGCCGCCAAGGCCGTCGAGGAAGTCACGCCCATCGCCGACGAAACCAACATCGTGCTGACCGAGGCCGACCTGGCCGTCGCCAAGCGCGTTTCGCTCGGCAAGGCCCAGTGCGAACTCGGCGCCGACGTGACCGTGGACGCCGACGAGAAGAAGCCCGGCTTCTTCAACGTGTCGACCAAGGGCGTGAAGTACCGCATGCACCCGGTCGAAAGCCGCACCGGTGCCATCCGCCTCGAAGACCCCCGTGCCGGTGCCATGTGGCTGCAGCTGGGCAACAAGTCGATGCTGATGAACCAGAAGGCGGGCCTGCGCATTGCCGACGAATGCCAGACCGCCGAGCAGGTCGCGTTTGCCGAAGAAATGAAGAAGAACCCGCCCAAGAGCCTGTTCGAAGGCGCCGACGCGGCCAAGAAGTAAGAGAGTCCCACACGGGGTGCGGTGCGGCGCGGCTCTTGCTTGCCGTACTGCACGCCCGTCAGCCAGCCAGTTTCCGGAGAAAAGAAGATGTTGCAAGCCTACGTTGACCATGTTGCCGAACGCGCCGCGCTCGGTATTCCGCCGCTGCCATTGAGCGCGAAGCAAACCGCCGAAGCCATCGAGCTCCTCAAGAGCGCGAATGCCAAGGACGGTGCCTTCCTGCTCGATCTGCTCACCCATCGCGTGCCCGCCGGCGTCGACGACGCGGCCAAGGTCAAGGCGAGCTACCTGGCGGCCGTGGCCCACGGCACCGAGAAGAACGCGTTCATCTCGCGTGCGCGTGCCACCGAACTGCTCGGCACCATGCTCGGCGGCTACAACATCAGCCCGATGATCGACCTGCTCGACGACGCCGAAGTCGGCGCCGTGGCGGCCGAGGGCCTGAAGAAGACCCTGCTGATGTTCGACCAGTTCCACGACGTCAAGGAAAAGGCCGACAAGGGCAACGCCCACGCCAAGGGCGTGCTGCAAAGCTGGGCCGATGCCGAATGGTTCACCAGCCGTCCCGAAGTGCCGCAAAGCATCACGGTCAGCATCTTCAAGGTGGCCGGTGAAATCAACACCGACGACCTCTCTCCCGCACCCGACGCCACCACACGTCCCGACATTCCGATGCACGCGCTGGCGATGCACAAGAACGCCCGCCCCGGCATCGTCCCTGAAGAAGACGGCAAGCGCGGCCCGGTGAAGTTCATCGAGGACCTGCGCGCGCGCGGCCACCTCGTGGCCTATGCCGGCGACGTGGTCGGCACGGGTTCGTCGCGCAAGAGCGCAACCAACTCGGTGCTGTGGTTCACCGGCGAAGACATTCCCTTCGTGCCCAACAAGCGCTTCGGCGGCGTCTGCCTCGGCGGCAAGATCGCGCCGATCTTCTACAACACCATGGAAGACTCGGGCGCGCTGCCCATCGAGCTCGACGTGAGCCAGATGAACATGGGCGACGTGGTCGAGCTGCGTCCCTACGAAGGCAAGGCCCTCAAGGACGGCAAGGTGATTGCCGAATTCAAGGTCAAGAGCGACGTGCTGTTCGACGAAGTGCGCGCCGGCGGCCGCATTCCGCTGATCATCGGCCGCGGCCTCACGGCCAAGGCGCGCGAAGCACTGGGCCTGCCCGTCTCCACGCTGTTCCGCCTGCCGACCAGCCCGGTCGACACCAAGAAGGGCTACTCGCTCGCACAGAAGATGGTCGGCCGCGCCTGCGGCCTGCCCGAAGGCACCGGCGTTCGCCCCGGCACCTACTGCGAACCCAAGATGACTTCGGTCGGCTCGCAGGACACCACCGGCCCGATGACGCGCGACGAGCTGAAAGACCTGGCCTGCCTGGGCTTCTCGGCCGACCTCGTGATGCAGTCGTTCTGCCACACGGCGGCCTACCCGAAGAAGGTCGACGTCAAGATGCACCATGAACTGCCCGATTTCATGGCCAACCGCGGCGGCGTCTCGCTGCGCCCGGGCGACGGCGTGATCCATTCCTGGCTCAACCGCCTGCTCACGCCCGACACCGTCGGCACCGGCGGCGACAGCCACACCCGCTTCCCGATCGGCATCAGCTTTCCCGCGGGCTCAGGCCTCGTGGCGTTCGCGGCCGCCACCGGCGTGATGCCGCTGGACATGCCCGAGTCGGTGCTCGTGCGCTTCAAGGGCAAGATGCAGCCCGGCGTCACGCTGCGCGACCTGGTCAACGCGATTCCGCTGTATGCCATCAAGAGCGGCCTGCTCACGGTCGAGAAGAAAGGCAAGAAGAACATCTTCTCGGGCCGCATCCTCGAGATCGAGGGCCTGCCGGACCTGAAGGTGGAGCAAGCCTTCGAGCTGAGCGACGCCTCGGCCGAGCGCTCGGCCGCCGGCTGCACGGTGCACCTGAACAAGGAACCGATCATCGAGTACATCAACAGCAACATCACGCTGATGAAGTGGATGATCGCCGAAGGCTATGCCGACGCCCGCACGCTGGCGCGCCGCATCGCCGCGCAGGAAGCCTGGCTGGCGGACCCGCAACTGCTCAAGGGCGATGCCGACGCCGACTACGCCGCCGTCATCGAGATCGACCTGGCCGACATCCACGAGCCGATCGTGGCCTGCCCGAACGACCCCGACGACGTGAAGACGCTGAGCGACGTGGCCGGCGCCCAGATCGACGAAGTGTTCATCGGCTCGTGCATGACCAACATCGGCCACTTCCGTGCGGCTTCCAAGCTGCTCGAAGGCAAGCGCGACATCCCGGTCAAGCTGTGGATCGCGCCGCCCACCAAGATGGATGCGCACCAGCTCACCGAGGAAGGCCACTACGGCGTGTTCGGCAATGCCGGTGCGCGCACCGAGATGCCGGGCTGCTCGCTGTGCATGGGCAACCAGGCGCAGGTGCGCGAAGGCGCCACGGTGATGTCGACCAGCACCCGCAACTTCCCGAACCGCCTGGGCAAGAACACCAACGTGTACCTGGGTTCGGCCGAGCTGGCCGCGATCTGCTCGCGCCTGGGCCGCATCCCGACGCGCGAGGAGTACATGGCCGCCACGGGCGTGCTCGACGCATCGAGCGCGCAGATCTACCAGTACCTGAACTTCGACAAGATCGACGACTACAAGACCGAGGCCGGCGCCGCAGTCGCGGCCTGATCCTCGGGCGCTTCGCGCAATGGATGGGAGCCCCGCTTCGGCGGGGCTTTCTTGCGTCTGGGGTGGCACTTTTATCCGGCTGCCCGGCAATCTCCGACACGCAGGGGCGCCCTTGGCCGGCCGGGAAAGCCGGCCTCTCTGACAAGATGGCCTTTCTCCGCCGCTTGCCGCGGAGAACAAGGAGACACGCCATGCCTCTGGCCTCTCTGATCGGCCGATGGGCCATGCAGCCGTTTTCCAAGGCGCTGCCGCCGCTCGGCGACACCGAGCGCGCCGCGCTCGAGGCCGGCACCGTCGGCTTCGAAGGCCTGCTTTTTGCGGGGCGTCCCGACTTCGACCTGCTTTCGGCCATGGGCCCCAACCGGCTCAGCGAGCGCGAGCAATCCTTCATCGACCGCGAGGTGTGCGAGCTGTGCCGCATGCTCGACGACCACGCCATCGACCAGGCGCGCGACCTGCCGCCCGAGGTGTGGCGCTACCTGCGCAACAAGCGCTTCTTCGGCATGATCATTCCCGAGGAGTTCGGCGGCCTTGGCTTTGGCCACTACGCGCACGCCACGGTGGTGGCGCGCATCGCCACCGTCAACATCGCCGCCGCCGTGACGGTGATGGTGCCCAACTCGCTCGGGCCCGCGGAGCTGCTGCTGCGCTATGGCACCGACGCGCAGAAGGTGCGCTACCTGCCGCGCCTGGCCGATGGCCGCGAGCTTCCATGCTTCGGGCTGACCTCGCCCTACGCGGGCTCCGACGCGGCGGCCATTCCGGACCGCGGCGTCATGGTCGAGCGCGAATTCGGCGGCCGGCGCACGCGCGGCTTCCTGGTCGACTTCGACAAGCGCTACATCACGCTCGCGCCCGTCGCCACCGTCGTGGGGCTGGCCTTCCATGCGGTGGACGAGAGCAGGCCCGAGGGCGAGCGCGAACTCGGCATCACCTGCGCGCTGATTCCGGTGCCGCACGAAGGCATGGAGATCGGCCGGCGCCACCGCCCGATGGACAGCGCCTTCATGAACGGCCCGATCCATGGCCGCCAGGTGTTCGTGCCGGTGGACTGGGTGATCGGCGGCGAAAAGCAGGTGGGCCAGGGCTGGCGCATGCTGATGGAGTGCCTGGCCGCGGGCCGCGCCATCTCGCTGCCCGCGCTCGGCTCGGCCATGCAGCAGACGGCGCTCTACGTGAGCAACGGCTATGGGCAGATCCGCGAGCAGTTCGGCCTGCCGATCGGCAAGTTCCATGCGGTTGCGGGCCTGATCGCGCAGATGTCGGCCGAGCTCTATGCGAGCGATGCGGCGCGGCGCTTCACCGCGGCCGCGCTGGACAAGGGCGAGCGGCCGAGCGTGGCCAGCGCGATCCTCAAGGTGCAGCTCACCGAGGCCGGGCGGCGCGCCGTGAACCACGGCATGGACATCCTGGGCGGCAAGGGCATCATCGCCGGGCCGTCGAACCTGCTGGGCGTGTCGTACCGGCAGGCGCCGATCGCGATCACCGTGGAGGGCGCCAACATCCTGACGCGCGCGCTCATCGTGTTCGGCCAGGGCGCGATCCGCTGCCATCCGCATGTGCTGGCCGAAATGGCGGCCGTGCAGGCGCGCGACGAGAAGGCGCTGGGCCGGGCGCTCGTCGCGCACGGCAGGCACGTGGCTGCCAATCTGTGGCACAGCCTGTTCGGCGCGCCGGTAGTGGGCGAACCGCCCGAGGCGCTGGCGCGCGAGGCGCGGCTGATCGCGCGCATGAGCGCCAAGTACGCGCTCACCGCCGACCTGGCCATGGGCCTGCTCGGGGGCAGGCTCAAGCGCATGGAGCTGCTGTCGGCGCGGCTGGGCGACGTGCTCGCGCACCTGTACCTGGCCAGCGCGAGCGTATGGCGCTACCGGGTCGATGCGGCGCCCGAATTGCTGCCCTTTGCCCAGGCCGCGATCCGGCTGCAGCTGGACGAGGCGGGGAAGATCCTGCGCGACCTGTATGCCAACCTGCCGACTGCCGGGCGGCGCGTGATCGGCGCGCTGGTGCTGCGCCGCACCGCGCACCTGGCGCCGCTGCGCGACGTGCAGCTGATGGCGCTGGCCGAACTGCTGCGCACCGATCCGCGCATCGTCCAGCGGCTGGCGCCGGACCTCAGCGAGCCCGCGGCCGGCGGCCTGCGCGACCTGATGCATGCGATGGAACTGGGCGAGCAGCTCGGCGGCGACACCGCGGCCATGCTCGACAAGGCGCTGCGGCGCACCCGCTCGTTCGAGGAAGCCGCAGGCTCGGCGCCCGATCCGGGACTGGCGCTGGCCTACCTCAAGGCCGCCGACAAGGTGATCCAGGTCGACGACTTCGAAGGCCCCGCGCAGCAGCAGGCGCGCGCGGCGCTCAACCGGCCGGCTGCGCCGCCAGCGCAGCCAGCGCCGCGGCCGTCTGCGCATCGGCCGGAAAGAAGGACTCCACCGCCAGTTCCTGCAAAGTGACGTCCACCGGCGTGCCGAAGATGGTGGTGGTGCTGATGAAGCTCAGCACGCCGTTCGGCGTGGCCAGCTGAAAGGGCACCACGACGCCCGAAAGCTCCGTGTCGGCCGCGGGCGTGTCGTGGCTCACCTGGGGCGTGGGATAGGCTTCGAGCTCGTCGTGCAGGGCCTGCAGCACGGTGTCGCCGGTGGCGGCAATCTGCTGCTGCAACCGTTCGAGCAGATGGGCGCGCCACTGCGCGAGATTGGCGATGCGCGAAGCCAGGCCCTCGGGATGCAGGCTCAGGCGAAGCACGTTGATGGGCGCCTTCACCAGCTCGGGTGCGGCGCCCGCCATCAGCATCGGCACCAGCGCGTTGTGCGCCACCAGGTTCCAGTGCCGGTCGACGGCCAGGGCGGGGAACGGCTCATGGCCCTTGAGCACCAGGTCCACCGCGCGCCGGGCCGAGGCCATGGCCGGGTCGTCGAGCGAGCGCTGACGGTACATCGGCGCGAAGCCCGCGGCCACCAGCAGCGCATTGCGCTCGCGCAGCGGCACGTCGAGCCGCTCGGCCAGGCGCAGCACCATCTCGCGGCTGGGCGCGGCGCGGCCCGTCTCCACATAGCTCAGGTGTCGGGTCGAGACCTCGGCTTCCTGGGCCAGGTCGAGCTGGCTGAGCCGCCGGCGGGTGCGCCAGTGCCGCAGGTGGGCGCCGAACGGATCGCGCGCGCCGGGCTGGCCGGCAGCGGTGGAGTGGGTGCGGGTGGTGTTCATGGCCCGCATTCTGGCGCGGTGCCGATGCCGCGCCATGACCTCCCAGGTCATCGACGCGATGCAGGCCGAACGGAATCATTGGCTCCAACGCGGCAGGACTGGCTTGCGGCGTACCACCCGAAGGAGATCCGCATGTCCGTCTTTGCATCCCCCCGCTTCCTGCCCAACGTGATGTGGGCCGACGCCGCCTCCTGCGCCGCGACCGGTGCGCTGCAGGTCGTATTCACCGGCGCGCTTGCCAGGCTGACCGGCCTGCCGGCGCCGCTGCTCATGGGAACCGGTGTCTTCCTGCTGGCCTATGCCGCCGCCGCGGCCTTGATGGCCAGCCGCCGCACGCCGCCGCGCACGCTGATCGGCCTTGTGGTGGCGGGCAACTTCGGCTGGGCCGTGGCCTGCATCGCGCTGCTGGTGAGCGGCGCGTTCGCGGTGACCGCGCTGGGCACGGCCTGGGTGCTGGCGCAGGCGCTGTGCGTGGTGGTGCTGGCCGAGCTGCAATGGACCGGCCTGCGCCGCACCCGAGGCGGCGCGGACATGGCGCTGGCCTGAGTGCGCGGGATGCCGGCAACGCCCCTTCACCCGGCATTTTTCGCGATGAGGAACGCCGCAGGCCAGAGGACCGGGTTGGAATACAGACTACAGCAGCTGACATCGTTCCCCGCTATCCTTGAAGAGCTTCCACGAACAATCAGGAGTTCCTCAATGGCCAAAGCACCGGCGCACCCCTTTGCGTCCACCCTCAAGACCTTCAAGACCGCATCGGGCAAGTCCGGCAAGTACTGGTCGCTGAAGGAGCTGGCCAGGCAATATCCCAGCGTCGAGCGGCTGCCGGTGTCGATCCGCATCGTGCTCGAGTCGGTGCTGCGCAACTGCGACGGCAAGAAGGTCTCGGCCAAGCATGTCGAGGAGCTGGCCCGCTGGGCGCCCAATGCGGACCGCATCGACGAGATCCCGTTCGTCGTCACCCGCGTGGTGCTGCAGGACTTCACCGGCGTGCCGCTGCTGGCCGACCTGGCCGCCATGCGCAGCGTGGCCGCCAAGCTCGGCAAGTCGCCCAAGACCATCGAGCCGCTGGTGCCGGTCGACCTGGTGGTCGACCACTCGGTGATGGTCGACTACTACGGCACGCCCAAGGCGCTCGACCTCAACATGAAGCTCGAGTTCCAGCGCAACAACGAGCGCTACCAGTTCATGAAGTGGGGCATGCAGGCCTTCGATACCTTCGGCGTGGTGCCGCCGGGCTTCGGCATCGTGCACCAGGTCAACCTCGAGTACTTTGCGCGCGGCGTCTACAAGAGCTCGAACGACAACGCCGAGGTGCCGGTGTACTACCCCGACTCGCTGGTGGGCACCGACAGCCACACCACCATGATCAACGGCGTGGGCGTGGTCGGATGGGGCGTGGGCGGCATCGAGGCCGAGGCCGCCATGCTGGGCCAGCCTGTGTACATGCTGACGCCCGACGTGGTGGGCTTCGAGCTCACCGGCAAGCTGCGCGAAGGCGTCACGGCCACCGACCTCGTGCTGTACGTCACCGCCATCCTGCGGGCCGAGAAGGTGGTGGGCAAGTTCGTCGAATTCTTCGGCCCGGGCGCCGCGTCCATCGCGGTGCCCGACCGCGCCACCATCGGCAACATGGCGCCCGAGTACGGCGCCACCATGGGCTTCTTCCCGGTCGACGAAATGACCGTGGCCTACTTCGAGGGCACCGGCCGCACCAGGGAGGAGGTCGAGCGCTTCGAGGCCTACTACAAGGCGCAGGGCCTGTTCGGCATGCCGGCGCCCGGCGACATCGACTACACCAAGATCGTCAAGCTCGACCTGGGCACCGTGTCGCCGAGCCTGGCGGGTCCGAAGCGGCCGCAGGACCGCATCGACCTGGGCCACCTGTCGACCAAGTTCGCCGAGCTCTTCAGCAAGCCCAACGACGCCAACGGCTTCAACCAGCCGGCCGAGCGGCTCAAGCTGCGCTATCCGCTCGCCGTGAACGGCCAGGGCGGCGACGAGGAGGCCGCGCCGCCGCCGCCGGGCGCGCCGCGCGACATGGTCGAGATGGTGGACAACCGCTCGACCAAGGCAGCGGCCCATGTGAGCGCCACGGCGCCTCCGGCGCCCAAGGGCGGCGTGAGCATCGGCAACGGCGACGTGCTGATCGCGGCCATCACCTCGTGCACCAACACTTCCAACCCGAGCGTGATGCTCGCGGCCGGCCTCTTGGCCAAGAAGGCGGTGGAGGCGGGCCTCACGGTCAAGCCGCACGTCAAGACCTCGCTTGCGCCCGGTTCGCGCATCGTCACCGAATACCTCGAGAAGGCGGGCCTCCTGCCGTACCTCGAGAAGCTGGGCTTCTACCTGGCGGGCTACGGCTGCACCACCTGCATCGGCAACGCGGGCGACCTCACGCCCGAGATCAACGACGCCATCGTCAAGAACGACCTGGTCGGCGCAGCCGTGCTCTCGGGCAACCGCAACTTCGAGGCGCGCATCCATCCGAACCTGAAGGCCAACTTCCTGGCCTCGCCGCCGCTGGTGGTGGCCTTCGCGATCGCGGGCAACGTGATGGTCGACCTGATGACCGAGCCCGTGGGCAAGGGCAAGAACGGCAAGGACGTGTACCTGGGCGACATCTGGCCGAGCCCGAAGGAAATCGACCAGAACCTGCGCCATGCGATGAACGCCAAGTCGTTCCGCGCGAACTACGACAAGGTCAAGACCGACCCGGGCAAGTTCTGGAGCAGCATCAAGGGCACGACGGGCCAGGTCTACGACTGGCCTTCCTCCACCTACATTGCCGAGCCGCCGTTCTTCGAGGGCTTCAAGATGGAGCCGCACGCCTCGGACGCGGGCTTCAAGGGGGCGCGGATCATGGCGCTGTTCGGCGACTCGATCACCACCGACCACATCTCGCCGGCCGGCTCCATCAAGGAAAGCTCGCCCGCGGGCATCTGGCTCAAGGCGCACGGCGTGGCCAAGGCCGACTTCAACAGCTACGGCTCGCGGCGCGGCAACCACGACGTGATGATGCGAGGCACCTTCGCCAACGTGCGCATCAAGAACCTGATGATTCCGCCCGACGTCAACGGCACGCAGGAAGAGGGCGGCGTCACGCTGTTCCAGCCGGGCAACCAGAAGATGTTCATCTATGACGCCGCCATGAAGTACATGGAGCAGGGCGTGCCGACGGTGGTCTTCGGCGGCGAGGAATACGGCACCGGCTCCTCGCGCGACTGGGCCGCCAAGGGCACGCAGCTCTTGGGCATCAAGGCCGTGGTGGCGCGCAGCTTCGAGCGCATCCACCGCGCCAACCTCGTCGGCATGGGCGTGCTGCCGCTGCAGTTCCGCGGCGCCGATTCATGGCAGACGCTGGGCCTCACGGGCGACGAGCAGATCGACGTGGTGATCGGCGGCGAGCTCAAGCCGCAGATGGACGTGAAGCTCGTGGTGCACCGCGCCGACGGCAGCCACCAGGAGGTGACGGTGCGCCTGCGCATCGACACGCCGATCGAGGTCGACTACTACAAGCACGGCGGCATCCTGCCCTTCGTGCTCAGGCAGCTGCTCGCGGCTTGACCCGCGTCGGCCTCATCTCCGACACCCACGGCCTGCTGCGCCCGGAGGCCGTGGCGGCGCTGCAGGGCAGCGACTTCATCGTGCATGGCGGGGACATCGGCGATGCGGGCATCCTCGAGGCGCTTGCCGCCATCGCGCCGCTGACGGTGGTGCGGGGCAACAACGACCGCGAGCCGTGGGCCGGCCGCATTCCGGAAACGGCCTTGCTGCAGGTGGGCGGCGTGATCGTGCATGCGGTGCACGACCTGTCGCAGCTCGCCGCCGCCCCCGCCGGCGTCCGCGTGGTGGTCTCCGGCCACTCCCACAAGCCGAAGATCGAGGAGCGCGCCGGCGTGCTCTACGTCAATCCGGGCAGCGCCGGGCCGCGTCGATTCAAATTGCCAATTGCGGTGGCCGAGCTCATTGTCGATGGCGATGCCGTGTCGGCGCGCATCCTCGAACTGGGCTGAATGCGCCCCGGGGCGGCCGCAAACCCCAAAAAAAGAACCCGGCCCGCGAGGTCAAAGGGCCTTGGTCAGGTTTCTGCGATTGAGAATTGATAGCATCTAGCTTTTGCTCCATTGGCGCGCCTGGAATCCGGCGCACTTTCTTACCGTGCAAACCAACCATTTCGGGGCCGCGCCGGCATCTTCCGGCCTGCGGCTCGACCAGCTTCCCGACAACCAGTGGGCCACCGTGCTCGACGTGGCGCGGCCCGAGGGCGCGGACGACCGCGAGCTCGTGCTGCGCCTGACCGAGATCGGCTTCGTGCCGGGCGAGGCCGTGCGCATCGTCGCCCGCGGCCTGCCGGGGCGCGAGCCGCTGGCGGTGCGGCTGGGCCACACCACCTTCGCATTGCGGCGCCATGAGGCCGCATTGATCCACGTGGCGCCGGGCCTGGCGGAGGGCGCAAGCCATGGTTGAGGCCGTCATCCAGGGACCGGGGCGCCTTGCGGCCACGGCGCAGCCCGCGCGCATCGCGCTGTTGGGCAATCCGAACTGCGGCAAGACGGCGCTGTTCAACCTGCTCACCGGCAGCCGCCAGAAGGTGGCCAACTATGCCGGCGTGACGGTCGAGCGCAAGGAAGGGTCGCTGCGCACCGCGTCGGGCCGGCGCGTGTTCGTGCTCGACCTGCCGGGCGCCTACAGCCTCAACGCGCTCAGCGTGGACGAGGCCGTGACGCGCGACGTGGTTACCGGCAAGAGCAGCGAGCCCCTGCCCGACCTGCTGGTGTGCGTGACCGACGCCACCAACCTGCGGCTCAACCTGCGGCTCGTGCTCGAGGCCAAGCGCCTGGGTCTGCCGATGGTGGTGGCGCTCAACATGACCGACATGGCCAGGAAGCAGGGCATTGCGGTCGACACGGCCGTGCTGTCGCGCGAACTGGGCGTGCCGGTCATCGAGACCGTGGGCGTGCAGTCGGGCGGCGCGCAGGGCCTGCTCGAAGCCCTCGATGCGCCGGTGGCCGCCGCGGCGCCGCTGCCCTGGCAGCCGCCGGGGCTGGACGACGTGCTGGCCACGCAGCGCGAAGTGCGCCGCATCCTCGGCCTGGCCGTGCATGAGCCGGTCGGCAGCCTGGCCGCCAGCGACCGCATCGACCGCGTGGTGATGCACCCGGTGTGGGGCCTGCTGGTGCTCGCGGTCACGATGTTCCTGATGTTCCAGGCCGTGTTCAGCTGGGCCAACGTGCCCATGGACGCCATCAAGGCCGGCACCGAAGGCCTGGGCAACCTGCTGAAGGCCCACATGCCCGAAGGCATGCTGCAGAGCCTGCTGGTGGACGGCGTGATTGCCGGCGTGGGCGGCGTGATCGTGTTCCTGCCGCAGATCCTGATCCTGTTCCTTTTCATCCTGGCGCTGGAAGACTCGGGCTACCTGCCGCGCGCGGCCTTCCTGCTGGACCGCGTGATGGGCACCGTGGGCCTGTCGGGCCGCTCCTTCATTCCGCTGCTGTCGAGCTTTGCCTGCGCCATTCCCGGCGTGATGGCCACGCGCACCATCAGCAACTGGCGCGACCGCATCACCACCATCATGATCGCGCCGCTCATGACCTGTTCGGCGCGCCTGCCGGTCTATGCGCTGCTGATCGCGGCCTTCATTCCGGCGCGCACCGTGGGCGGCGTCTTCAACCTGCAGGGCGTGGTGCTGTTCGCGCTGTATGTCTTCGGCATCGTGTCGGCCATGGCGGTGGCCTGGGTGATGAAGCGCTTCCGCGACAGCAAGCAGCACTCGCCGCTGATGATGGAGCTGCCGGCCTACCGCTGGCCCAACCTGCGCAACCTGGCGCTCGGGCTCTACGAGCGGGCGTGGATCTTCATCCAGCGCGTGGGCACGATCATTCTCACGCTCACGATCCTGCTGTGGTTCCTGTCGACCTTTCCGTCGCCGCCCGAAGGCGCCACGGGCCCGGCCATCCAGTACAGCCTGGCGGGCATGATCGGCCGCGGCCTGGAGCACATCTTTGCGCCCATCGGCTTCAACTGGCAGATCTCCATCGCGCTGGTGCCGGGCATGGCGGCGCGCGAAGTGGCGGTGGGCGCGCTCGGCACGGTGTATGCGCTCTCGGCCAGCGGCGACGACGTGGCCGGCCAGCTCGAGCCGCTGATCGCAGGCAGCTGGTCGCTCGCAACGGCGCTGTCGCTGCTGGTCTGGTATGTGTTTGCGCCGCAGTGCATTTCCACGCTCGCGGCGGTCAAGCGCGAAACCGGATCATGGAAGTACGTCTGGATCATGGCCGGCTACCTGTTCGCACTGGCCTACCTGGCGTGCTTCATCACCTACCACGTGGCGCTGGCGCTGGGCGCGGGATGACCTGCCGCAAGGCTTGAGCGATGTTTCTGGGTTAGTCTCGAACGCGCGTTGGAGTAAACGGACATGACACAGCAATTGATCGTCGGATTGATCGTCGCGGCCGCCGCGTTCTATGCGGTCTGGCGCTGGATGCCCGCGGGCTGGCGGCGCAGTGCCGCGCACAAGCTCGCGGCCGGCACGCACCGCGCCGGACTGGTCGACCAGCAGCGCGCCGATCAGCTGGCGGCCTCGCTTGCCAAGAGCTCGGGCTGCGGCTCCTGCGACAGCTGCGGCAGCTGCGGACCCAAGACGCCCGCCAACCCACCCGAATCCGACAAAGCCGGCCAGGGCCCGCTGTCCACGCACAGCCGCTGAGGCCGATGCCCACGCACATCCTCGTCGTCGGGGGCGGCATCGGGGGGCTTTCTGCTGCGCTGGCACTGTCCCGCGGCGGCCACCGCGCCGATGTCTTCGAGCAGGCGCCCGCGTTCGCCGAGATCGGCGCCGGCATCCAGATGGGGCCCAACGTCACGCGGCGCCTCGCGCTGCTGGGCCTGGCCCAAGGCCTGGAGGCCATCGCCGCGCGGCCCGATGCCCTCGTGGTGCAGAGCGCGGGCAGCGGCGCCGAACTGGCCCGCCTGCCGCTGGGCGATGCGATGCGCGAGCGCTACGGCGCTCCTTATCTCTGCGTGCACCGCGCCGATCTGCATGCGCTGCTGCTCGAAGCGGTGCGCGCCCGCGGCAGGGGCACCCTGGTGACCGACGCGCGCATTGCGCAGGTCGAGACCAGCGACGATCTCGTGTGCATCTCGAGCAGCGGCGCGCGGGCCTGGGAAGGCGAGGCGCTGATTGGCGCCGACGGGCTCTGGAGCTTGGCGCGGCAACGCCTCGACGTGCCGTCCGCAGCCGAGCCGCCGCGCGCCACCGGCCACACGGCCTGGCGCGCGATGGCCGAGCAGGCCGCGCTGCCGCAGGTCCTGCGCCGCGGCCGGATCGACGTGTGGCTTGGCCCGCAGCTGCATGCGGTGGCGTACCCGGTGCGCGGTGGCGCCTGGCTCAACGTGGTGGTGATCGCGGAGTCGGCGCCGGCCGGCGATGCGCGCGACTGGGACCAGGCCAGCAGCCTCGCCGCACTGCAAAAGGCCACGGGCCGGAGTGGGCGCGCCTTGCAGGCCTTGCTCGAAGCCATGCCCGGCTGGCGCGCCTGGACGCTCAGCGACCGGCCGCCGCTGGCCTCTGCGGCCGAGATGGCCCACGAGCGCGTGGCGCTGGTGGGCGATGCCGCGCATCCGATGGTCCCCTACCTGGCGCAGGGCGCCGGCATGGCCATCGAGGATTCGGTGGCGCTGGCCGAGGCGCTGGGCCAAGGCAGTGCGGCCGACGTGCCGGCCGCCTTCGCGCGCTATGCCGAGGCGCGCTGGCAGCGCAACGCGCTCGTGCAGGCCAAGGCCCGGCGCAACGGCCAGATCTTCCATGCAGCCGGTGCGGTGCGCATCGGCCGCGACCTGGCAATGCGCGCGCTGGGCGCACGGCTGCTGGACCAGCCCTGGCTGTACGGCGGCTGAGTGCAGCCGCGCCGCGCACCCTCAGAGCCTGAAGGTCTGCAGGTGCTCGATGCGTTCGGCCAGGCCCTCGGCACCCAGGTAGTGGCCATGCGTGCCTTCCCGGACCTCGAGCAGCGTGGCTTCGAGTTCGGCCAGCGTCGCATCGCGTTCGACCACGAAGGCGGGCGGCACGTCGATGCCGGCCTCTGCACATGCATCGGCGACCAGGTGCGCGCTGGCGGGCGCACCACAGGCCGCGCATTTGACGATGGCCGCCACGCTGGGCTCCGCCCCGTTGGCAAGCAGCGCGCCCGTGAGCTCGGGCGAGATCTGGCCGTCGACATGGCCCAGCGCATCGCGCGCCACCGGCGCGCCCGCGCGCACCAGCGCCATGGCCGCGGCGAAGGCGCCCTGGCCAATGGCCACGTCGGTGGCCAGCGCGCTGCCCTGCTGCGGGCCGTCGAAGCTCACGCCGGCGGCCGCGAGTTGGGCCACCAGATCCGCGTCGTCGGTGCCGATGGCGTGGTGCAGCGCGGCACGCGCAATGGCCGGCAGCCGGCGCAGCGTGCCGTCCGCCAGCGGCGTGCGCCAGTCGACCACGGCGCGGCAATAGAAGGCCACCAGCTTGTCCATCAGGTCGAGGTCCAGCCCATGGTCCTGGTGCCGGTCGTCGAGGTACTGCAACAGGTCCTGGCCCGAGAAATAGTCGCCCGTGGGCGCCAGCGGATCCTCGTCCAGGTGCAGGGCCGCGAAGGCGCCGCGCAGGTCGGGCGCGATGGCGCTCACGCTGTCTTCGTGCAGCGCATGCGTCCAGGCGGGCGGCAGCCCGTGCTTCCATGCGACGATGCGGCCGTGCTCGGGGCCGGGCTCGACCACCGCATAGACGCGGTCGAGGTATTCGAAGCCGCCGAAGGGCAGGTGCGTGAGCTTGCCGCTCCAGGCGCGGCCTTCTTCCTTGGCGGCTTCTTCGGCCAGCTCTTGCTCATGTTCGATCCAGCCCTGCAGGTCGCGGTAGCCGTCGCTGCCGTCCCAGAACAGTTCCGACCAGCTGATGGATTCCACATTGCCGCTCATCGGCAGCGACAGGTCGTAGTCGAGCCGGCCGCCCGCCGTCTGCCGCCACAGCGCAGCCAGCGCCTCGGGAAGCGGGCCGGCGCACAGCGCCTCGATGGCGGCGATCCGCTGCGCCGGCATGGGCGGCTGGGCCTCGAAGATCACGCGGTCTGCGAACAGGACCACGCCATGCTCGCGCAAGGTCGCAAGCTCTTCGAGCGAGAACTGGACATCGTTCATGGCAGTGCCTCCGTTGTTGTTGCCAACGAATGTAGCGCTTCGGGCGGATGGGGCAAGCGGGGCAAGCGATAGCTTACAGATCGGTGCGCAGCTTCCAGATTTCGGGGAACAGCACCACGTCGAGCATCTTGCGCAGGTAGCTCACGCCGCCGGTTCCGCCCGTGCCGCGCTTGAAGCCGATCACGCGCTCCACTGTGGTCACGTGGCGAAAGCGCCAGAGGCGGAAGGCGTCTTCGAGGTCGGTGAGCTTTTCGCCGAGCTGGTACAGGTCCCAATGGTCGTGCGGGTTGCGGTACACCGTGAGCCAGGCTGCTTCCACGCCGTCGCTGGCCTGGTAGGGCTGGGTCCAGTCGCGCTCCAGGTGATCGGCGGGCACCGGCAGGCCATGCCGTGCGAGCAGCTTCAGCGACTCGTCGTAGAGCGACGGCGAGCGGTAGGCCGCATCCACCTGAGCGAGCAGGTCGGGCCGGTGCGCATGCGGCTTGAGCATGGCGGCGTTCTTGTTGCCGAGCGCGAACTCGATGCAGCGGTACTGCGCGCTCTGGAAGCCGCTGGAGTTGGCGAGGTAGGGCCGCATTGCCGTGTACTCGGGCGGCGTCATGGTCGAGAGCACGGTCCATGCGCTCACCAACTGTTCCATGATGCGGCTCACGCGCGCGAGCATCTTGAAGGCGTCGGCCAGCTTCTCCCCTGCGATGCAGGTGGTGGCGGCGCGCAGTTCGTGCAGCATCAGCTTCATCCAGAGCTCGCTGGTCTGGTGCTGCACGATGAACAGCATCTCGTCGTGCGCGGGCGACAGCGGATGCTGCGCGTTGAGGATCTCGTCCAGGTGCAGGTAGTCGCCATAGCTCATCGACGCGCTGAAATCCAGCTGCGCCATTTCCTCGTGGACGATCTTCTCGGGGTTCTGGTCGGTGCTCATGTCACTGCGTTCTTGCGGTTGAATTCGGCGCGCCGCCACTCGCCCGTCTCGAGCACCTGCACCAGGTGCTCGACCGAGTTCCACACGTCCTCGAAGCCGAGGTACAGCGGCGTGAAGCCGAAGCGGAGGATGTCGGGCATCTGCGAATCGCCGGCGCGGTAGTCGCCGATCACGCCGCGCGCGATCAGCGCCTGCACGATGGCGTAGGCGCCTTCGTCGCGGCTCAGGCACACCTGCGAGCCGCGGCGCGCATGCTCGCGCGGCGTGACGAGCGAGAGGCCTTGTCCGGCGCAGCGTTCTTCGACCAGCTGGATGAAGAGATCGGTGAGCGCGAGCGACTTGGCGCGCAGCGCGGCCATGGCGCCATTCGCGCCGTTGAAGGATTCGGCCGCGAGCACGGTGTCCAGGCCGCACTCCAGCCCCGCCAGCGCGATGACCGGCTGCGTGCCGCAGAGATAGCGGCCCACGCCCGGCGCGGGGCGATAGTGCGGCGTGAACTCGAAGGGCGCGGCATGGCCCCACCAGCCCGACAGCGGCTGCTCGAACTTGCCCGCGTGCCGCGTGTGCACCCAGGCGAAGGCCGGCGCGCCGGGGCCGCCGTTCAGGTACTTGTAGCCGCAGCCGATCGCGTAGTCGGCATTGCTTTCATTGAGCGCCACGGGCACGGCGCCCGCGCTGTGCGCCAGGTCCCACACCGTGAGCGCGCCGGCGGCATGCGCGGCGGCGGTGACGGCCTTCATGTCGTGCATGGCGCCGGTGCGGTAGTTCACGTGCGTGAGCATCAGCACGGCCACTTCATCGGTCAGCACCGAATCCGGGCCTTGCAGCTCGCCCGCCTCGATCAGCTTGAGCGTGAAGCCGCGCTCGCGGCACAGCGACTCGGCAATGTAGAGGTCGGTCGGGAAGTTGCTGCGCTCGCTGACCACCAGCTTGCGCCCCCTGTCCTTCTGCTGCGAGAGCGCCGCGAACAGCACCTTGTAGAGATTGACCGAGGTGCTGTCGGTGCACACCACTTCGCCGGGCGCGGCGCCGATCAGCCGTGCCACCTTGTCGCCCAGGCGCTGTGGCAGGTCGAACCAGCTCGCGGTGTTCCACGAGCGGATCAGGCCTTCGCCCCATTCCTTGGCCACCACCTCGGCGATGCGTGCGGGCGCGGCCTTTGGCAGCACGCCGAGCGAGTTGCCGTCGAGGTAGAGCACGCCCTCGGGAATGATGAATTGGTCGCGCAGGGCGCGCAGCGGGTCTTGCGCGTCGAGCGCGCGGCAGTCTTCGAGGGTTGTCATGGTGGAGGTTTTCAGCGGGGAAATTCGCGCAGCACGGCGCGAACCGGGGAGGCATCGGCGCTGACCAGCTTGAGCGGCAGCGCGATGAGTTCGTAGTCGCCTTCAGGCACGTCGTCGAGCACGAGGTTCTCGAGCACGCGCAGGTCGAGGCGGCGGATGCGTTGGTGGCTTTCCAGCGTCTTGCTGTCGGCCGGGTCGATGCTCGCGGTGTCGATGCCGATGAGCTTCACGCCCATGGCCGCGAGCCGCTCGACGGTGGCGGGCGCATAGGCCGCGAGCTGCGGGTCCCAATGCTCGACGGGCATCGCGGCATAGGTGCGCACGAGCACGCGCTGCGGCATCTGGCTCGTGACGGCGTGCGCGATGTGCTCCCACTCGATCAGCGGCCCCTTGGCAATGGCGTGGATCACCCGGCACGGGCCGAGGAAGGGCGCAAGGTCGACGAGGCCGATGGCCCGGCCTTCGGCGTCGTAGTGCAGCGGCGCGTCGGCATGCGCGCCGACATGCGGTGAAAGCTTGATCTCGCTGACGTTGACCGGGCAGTCGGGCGAAATGGTCGCGGCCCAGCGCTGCTGGTAGGGCGTGTCGCCGGGGAACACCGGCGCGCCTTCATGCACGGGCGGCGAGATGTCCCAGAGGCGGAGTTGGGGTTGCAGGGAACGCATGGCGCAAAGTTAGCGCCGGGCGGGGGGTCGTGGTGTCGGTTATTTCCAACACACGGCGTGACGAGATGATCGACCGGCTCAGGAAGGCAGCCCCGGCAGCCCATGGCGCGCGCGGGCCCGCTCGCAGGCGCCGCTGCCGGCCTGCAGCTCATGGCAGGGGTTGGGGCGCCATTCGTAGATGCCGCAGGCCACGGCCTGGCCGATCTTGCCGGTGAGCGCGGCGCAGCGCGGCGGCGTGTGGTCGGTGCCGCGCATGCGGCAGAGGGCGCCGTTCACATCGACCGCAAGGCCGGAGGGCACCCTGCCGCCGTTGTCGTCGAGTTCATGGATGCTGAAGTCGACGCGGTAGCTGGCGCAGCAGGCGCCACATTGCTGGCAATGGGACACGCGGCTGCGCCTTCGGTCAGGAGCTCAGAGCCGCCCCAGCAGCAGAAACTCCATCAGCGCCTTCTGCGCATGGAGCCGGTTCTCGGCCTCGTCCCACACCACCGACTGCGGACCGTCGATGACCTCGGCCTGCACCTCCTCGCCGCGGTGAGCCGGCAGGCAGTGCATGAAGAGCGAGTCGGGCTGGGCGATGCGCATCATGTCCTCGTCGACGCACCAGTCGGCAAAGGCCTTGCGGCGCGCCTCGTTCTCGGACTCGTAGCCCATGCTGGTCCAGACGTCGGTGGTCACCAGGTCGGCGCCGCGGCAGGCTTCCATCGGGTCCTTGAAGACCTGGTAGCTGTCGGCCGAGCGCAGGCCCGCCACCGACTGGTCGACCTCGTAGCCGCTGGGCGTGCTCACGTGCACCTTGAAGCCGAGGATCTCGCTGGCCTGCAGCCAGGTGTTGGCCATGTTGTTGCCGTCGCCGACCCAGGCCACCGTCTTGCCCTGGATGGAGCCGCGGTGCTCGATGTAGGTGAAGATGTCCGCGAGGATCTGGCAGGGGTGGAATTCGTTGGTCAGGCCGTTGATGACAGGTACGCGCGAGTGCGCGGCGAAGGTGTCGATCTTGGTCTGCTCGTAGGTGCGGATCATCACCAGGTCGACCATGCGGCTGATGACCTTGGCGCTGTCCTCGATGGGCTCGGCGCGGCCGAGCTGGCTGTCGCCGGTGGTCAGGTGCACCACGCTGCCGCCGAGCTGGTACATGCCCGCCTCGAAGCTCACGCGGGTGCGCGTGCTGGCCTTCTCGAAGATCATGGCCAGCGTGCGGTCGGTCAGGGGCTGGTGCTTCTCGTAGGTCTTGAACTTCTTCTTGATGATCGCCATGCGATCGAAAAGATAGGCGTATTCGTCGGCCGTGAAGTCCGAGAACTGCAGGTAGTGGCGGATGGCGTTGGGCGTGGTGGCGGTCGTCATTGCGCTGCGGGCTCCGACAGGAATGTTTTGACGATGGGCGCGAGGATCGCGACGATCTCGTCGGCCTCGGCAATGCTCAGGATGAGCGGCGGCACCAGGCGGATCACCTTGTCGGCCGTCACGCTCAGCAGCAGGCCGGCGTCGCAGGCGCGGTTCAGGATGACGCCGCAGGGCCGGTCGAGCTCGATGCCCAGCATCAGGCCCTGGCCGCGGATTTCCCTCACGCCGGCCAGGCCGCCGATCTCGCGTTCGAGCGCGGCCTTCAGGTGCTCGCCCACGGTGGCGGCGTTCTCGAGCAGCTTGTGCTCTTCCATGATGCGGATGGTCTCGATGCCGGCGCGCATCGCAAGCGGATTGCCGCCGAAGGTGGTGCCATGGTTGCCGGGGCCGAAGATGTGGGCGGCCTTGGGGCCGGCCACCACGGCGCCGATCGGCACGCCCGAGCCCAGGCCCTTGGCCAGCGGCATCACGTCGGGCTTGATGCCGGCCCACTGGTGCGCGAACCACTTGCCGGTGCGGCCCATGCCGCATTGCACTTCGTCGATCATCATGAGCCAGTCGCGCTGGTCGCACAGGGCGCGCACCTGCTTGAGGTATTCCCAGCGCATCGGGTTGATGCCGCCTTCGCCCTGGATGGTCTCGAAGAACACGGCGACCACGTTGGGGTTGCCTTCGGTGGCTTTCTTCAGGGCCTCGATGTCGTTCAGCGGCACGCGGATGAAGCCCTCGACCAGCGGGCCGAAGCCGGCCTGCACCTTCGGGTTGCCGGTGGCCGACAGCGTGGCGATGCTGCGGCCGTGGAAAGCGGCTTCGTACACCACGATCTCGGGCCGCTCGATGCCCTTGTCATGGCCGAACTTGCGCGCGAGCTTCAGGGCCGCCTCGTTGGCTTCCAGGCCGGTGCAGCAGAAGAAGGCGTTGGTCAGGCCCGACAGCTCGGTCAGCTTGGCGGCCAGCTGTTCCTGGCCGGGCACGTGGTAGTAGTTGGAGCTGTGGATCAGCTTGCTGATCTGGTCCTGCAGCGCGGGCACCAGCTCGGGGTGGTTGTGGCCCAGCGTATTCACGGCAATGCCGCCGAGGCCGTCGAGGTAGGCCTTGCCCGCGGTGTCCCAGACTCGGCAGCCCTGGCCGTGCGACAGCGCGATCGGCAGGCGACCGTAGGTGTTCATGACGTGGGGCGAGGTGGGCTGGGCGGTAGCGCTCATTCGGTTCTCCAGATAGGGAACCGCGGATTCTAGGCGTGCGCTTTGACGGCTTCGTTGAGGATTCCGCATTACAGCAATGCCCGCTTCCCGGGAGGCGAAAGGCGCCCGGATAGAATCGCTTGTTGCACCGCAGCACCTGCTGCGGGCGCCTCATTCAACGATGATTTCCCCCACTGCCAAAGAAATCTTCATCCAGGGCATCACCCACGATGGCCGGACTTTCCGCCCCAGCGACTGGGCCGAGCGGCTGGCCGGCGTGATGTGCTCCTTCCGCCCCGGCGGCGCCTATCCGGGCAGCCACCTGAGCTATTCGCCCTGGTGCATTCCGACCACCATCAACGGGGTCAAGTGCGTGGTGGTGAACCGCGCACTGCGCGACGCCGAGCCCATGGCCTGGGACTTCTGCGTGAACTTCGCGCGCGACAACGACCTGCAGGTGGCCGAGGCCTGCCTGGTGCCCGACGTGCCGGACGCGCCGCCCAAGGCCTGAGCGGGCGGCTTCCTCCGGCAGGAAGGAAGCGATCGGACATGAAAAAACCGCCCGAAGGCGGTTTTTTACACTTTGCTGCAGCGCACCCCGATCAAACGGCGGACCGGAGGATTCCGGTCCGGGCTTGCCTGACAGGTGTCAGGCGGCGGCCTTTTCAGGCGCGAGGGCGAGGGCCTTGACCTTCGCCGACAGGCGGCTCTTGTCGCGAGCAGCCTTGTTCTTGTGGAAGATGCCCTTGTCGGCGACGGTGTCGACGATGCTCTGGGCCTTCGCGAAGAGTTCGCTTGCCTTGGTCTTGTCGCCGGCCAGGACGGCCTTTTCGACATTCTTCACGGCGGTGCGGTATTTGGAGCGCAGCGAGGTGTTCGCAGCGTTGAGCTTGGTGTCCTGGCGGACGCGCTTACGGCCGGAGGCGAGGCGCGGGTTCTTTTTCTTGGGCTTGGCGGATGCCATGGTTTGGTTCCTTAGGTGTCTGAGGATGATGCAGCAAAGCCCTCCATTATAGGCCGGGTTGCCTTTTTCGCCGAATCGGGGCTTGGCGGGCCCTACACTCGCCCCGTGTCCCTGTTCAAATCCGCTTCCACCGTATCCCTGCTGACGCTCGCTTCGCGGATCACGGGCCTCGTGCGCGACGTGCTTTTTGCCTCGGTGTTCGGCGTCAGCGCGCTGACCGACGCGTTCAACGTCGCCTTTCGCATTCCCAACCTGTTCCGGCGGGTTTTCGGCGAAGGCGCCTTCAGCCAGGCCTTCGTGCCGGTGCTCGCGGCGCGCAAGACCGAGGCCGGCCAGGAGGGCGCCAAGGCGCTGATCGACCACGTCGCCACGCTGCTGACCTGGGCGCTGGTGGTGGTTTGCGTGGCCGGCGTGGCTGGCGCGCCGCTGCTGGTGTGGGCCATGGCCAGCGGGCTGGCGGGCTTCGACGCGGCCGTGGTCATGACGCGCTGGATGTTTCCCTACATCGGCTTCATGTCGCTGGTGGCGCTGGCGGGCGGCATCCTGAACACCTGGCGCAAGTTCGCGGTGCCGGCCGCCTCGCCGGTGCTGCTCAACATCGCGCTGATCCTGGCGATCGTGGTCGGGGCGCCGCTGTTCCGCCGCTACGGCATCGAGCCGATCTATGCCCAGTGCGTGGGCGTGCTGGTCGGCGGCGTGCTGCAGCTGGCCATCCAGGTTCCGGCGCTGCGCGCGCTGGGCCTCATGCCGCGCATCGGCACGGGTTTCAAGGCGCTGGGCGACGCCTGGCGCGACCCCGCCACGCGCCAGGTGCTGAAGCTGATGCTGCCCGCCCTGCTGGGCGTGAGCGTGGCGCAGATCTCGCTGCTCATCAACACGCAGATCGCCTCGCACCTTGCGGTCGGCAGCGTGACCTGGATCGGCAACGCCGACCGCCTGATGGAATTCCCGACCGCGATGCTCGGCGTGGCGCTGGGCGTGGTGCTGATGCCGCAGCTGGCCGGCGCCCGCGCGGCCAAGGACGATGCGCGCTACTCGTCGCTGCTCGACCTGGGCCTGCGGCTGGTGGTGCTGCTGTCGGCGCCGTGCGCCGTCGCTCTGCTGCTCTTTGCGAAGCCGCTGGTGGCCGTGCTGTTCCACAACGGCGCCTACCAGGGCGAGGACGTGCAGCGCACCACCGTGGCGCTGATGGGCTACGGCGTCGGGCTGGTCGGGCTGGTGGCCATCAAGGTGCTCGCGCCCGGCTACTACGCCAGGCAGGACACGCGCACGCCCATGCTGATCGCCGTGGGCGTGCTGGTGCTGACCCAGGTCCTCAATGTCTTCCTGGTGCCGGTGCTGCAGCATGCGGCGCTCACGCTGACGATTGCCATCGGCGCGCTGGTCAATGCGATCTGGCTGCTGGTCGGCCTGATCCGCCGCGGCAGCTACAAGCCCGAACCCGGCTGGGGCAGGTTCGCGCTGCAGGTGCTGGCGGGCATGCTGGTGCTGGCGGCCCTGCTGGCCTGGGGTTCGCGCCACTTCGACTGGATCGGCCTGCGCGAGCAGCGCTTGCTGCGCATCGGCCTGCTGGCCGCGCTGATCGCCGGCGCGGCGCTGCTGTATTTCGCGGTGCTCACGGCGCTGGGCGTGCGGCTTCGCAGTTTCATGCGCCGGTAAGAGGGCGCCTGGCGCGGCTTTACCCAACGGGCGGTTTTTCGGCTTGCGCAAGCTGAAAACACCGCCTTGACGCTCCCCGAATGCTCCTCTACAAAGACACATGACGTTCAGCTTTCAGGTTCCCACGGCCCTGGCGTATTTCGAATCGCTGGTGCAGAGCGACGAGCACTTTCCGCTGCTGGAGGCGGCCGCCAGCCTCGCACAGGACGAATACCCCGACCTCGACGTGCAGCAGGTGCTGGGCGACGTCGACCAACTGCTCGCGCGCCTGAAGCGCCGGCTGCCGGCCGATGCCGCACCGCTCGCGCGGCTGCGCGCGCTCAACCAGTTCTTCTTCAACGACCTGAACTTCGGCGGCAACGTCAACGACTACTACGACCCCGACAACAGCTACCTGAACGCCGTGCTGCGCACGCGCCGCGGCATTCCCATTTCGCTCGCGGTGCTGTGGATGGAGCTTGCGCAGGGGCTGGGCCTGCAGGCGCGCGGCATCGGCTTTCCGGGCCACTTCATGCTCAAGGTCACGCTGCCGAAGGGGCAGGTGGTGATCGACCCCTTCACCGGCAAGTCGCTCTCGCGCGAAGAACTCGGCGAGCGGCTCGAACCCTACAAGCGCAGCAACGGGCTGGTCGGCGATTTCGACGTGCCGCTGGGCCTGTACCTGCAGCCCGCCAGTTCGCGCGAGATCATCGGGCGCATGCTGCGCAACCTGAAGGAAGTGCACCGCGCGCAGGAAGACTGGCAGCGCGCCATCGCCGTGCAGGACCGCCTGATCGCACTGCTGCCCAACGCCTGGGGCGAGTACCGCGACCGCGGCATCGCGCATGCCGAGCAGGGCAACACCGCAGCCGCCGTGCGCGACCTGGAAACCTACCTCGCGCATGCGGAAGACGCGCTCGACGTCGATGTCATTGCAGAGCGCGTCGCGGCGCTGCGGCGCGAATCCGACTGATGGCCGCCAGCACCGGCGTGGCCGACGCCCCCGATCTCGGCACCCTGCATGAATTCCACGGCGTGCAGCCGGTGCTGCCGGTGTCCGACGCCGCGCGCGCCGCGCGCTGGTTCCGCGACGTGCTGGGCTTCGAGATCGACTTCATCGCCGGCGAACCGCCGAGCTATGCACGGGTCAAGAAGGGCGACCGCAGCTACGGCGACCCGGTCTACCTGCGGCTGTGGCAGTGCAACACCCGCGGGGCGCCGCCCTGGCGCGGCGAGATCGTGATCCACGTGGGCAAGGACATCGACGGCCTGCACGCGGCCTATGCGAAGCGCGGCGTCACGGTGATCGAGCCGCCCGTCTCGCAGCCCTGGGGCCTGCGCGAATTCGCCATCCGCGAGCCCGACGGGCATGTGCTGCGCTTCTGCGGCTACCTGCCCTGAAGCTCTGATACATAAAATTACAAATTGATCGAGGCAGGCGTGTCGATCGGGCTTGCGCTCGTGCGACGTGTGAACAGGAGCGCGCGGTTTCAGTGCCTCCCGATTTCATCAACCTTCAGGAGAAACGACATGCGATTCATGGTTCTGGTCAAGGCCAACAAGGATTCCGAAGCCGGCGTGATGCCGAGCACCGAAGTGCTCACCGCCATGGGCAAGTTCAACGAGGAGCTGGTCAAGGCCGGCGTGCTGCTCGCGGGCGAAGGGCTGCACCCGTCATCCAGGGGCGCACGCGTGCGCTGCGAAGGCCTCAAGCGCACCGTGATCGACGGTCCTTTCGCCGAGACGAAGGAATTGCTCGCGGGCTTCTGGCTGCTGCAGGTCAAGTCGAAGGAGGAAGCCATCGAGTGGATCAAGCGCAGCCCGTTCCAGGAGGGCGAGATCGAGATCCGCCAGGTGTTCGAAGCCTCCGATTTCGGCGACTCGATGACGCCCGAGCTGCTGGCGCAGGAAGAGCGCCTGCGCGCCGAATCCGAGGCCCGGGCCAAGGCCGGCCGCTGAACGGCAGCGCCGCACCGAAGGAGACCGCCATGCGATTCATGCTGCTGATGATTCCCCACGGCTACGAAAGCGCCGCGCCCGGCACCATTCCCGACGACGTCGATGCGGTGGCGGCCATGATGGCCTACAACGAGTCGATGCAGAAGGCCGGCGTGCTGATCAGCTGCGACGGCCTGCATCCGCCCTCGATGGGCGCGCGCGTGAGCTTTCCGGGCCGCAAGCCCAAGGTGGTCGACGGCCCCTTTGCCGAGGCCAAGGAGGTGCTCGGCGGCTACTGGATCATCGACGTGCCCTCGCGCGCCGACGCCATCGAATGGGCCACGCGCTGCCCCGGCAGCGAGAACGAGGTCATCGAGGTCCGCCAGATCCAGGAAATTGCCGACTTCCCGCCCGACGTGCAGGCGCTGACCTCCGAATTCGCGTCGATGCAGGCGGTCAAGAAGACCTGAGCCATGGGTGCTTCCGAGGGCCGCGGCGGCGGAGGTGGCGAGGCCGCCGTCCACCGCAGCATCGAGGCGGTGTGGCGCATCGAATCCGCGAAGATCATCGCCACCGTCGCGCGCATGGTGCGCGACGTGGGCCTGGCCGAGGAACTGGCGCAGGACGCGCTGGTGTCGGCCCTCGAGCAATGGCCCGAAAAAGGCGCGCCCGACAACCCCGCCGCCTGGCTCACGGCCGTGGCCAAGCGCCGCGCGCTCGACCGGCTGCGGCATCGGCAGCTGGCCGAGCACAAGGCGCCCGAGATCGGCCGCGAGCTCGATGCGCAGCACGAGATGGCCCAGGCCGATTTCGCCGAAGCCGTCGATGCGGCCATCGACGACGACATCGGCGACGACCTGCTGCGGCTGGTCTTCACCGCCTGCCACCCGGTGCTTTCGACCGAGGCGCGCGTGGCGCTCACGCTGCGCCTGATGGGCGGCCTCGGCACCGACGAAATTGCGCGCGCCTTTCTCGTGCCCGAAGCCACCGTGGCGCAGCGCATCGTGCGGGCCAAGCGCACGCTGCTCGAAGCGCGCGTGCCCTTCGAGGTGCCGCGCCGGCATGAGCTCCAGGCGCGGCTCGCCTCGGTGCTCGAGGTGCTCTACCTGATCTTCAACGAAGGCTACTCGGCCACGGCCGGCGACGACTGGATGCGTCCCGCGCTGTGCGAGGAAGCCATGCGCCTGGGCCGCATCGTGGCCGAGCTCATGCCCGATGCCTCGGAAGTGCATGGCCTGGTGGCGCTGATGGAAATCCAGGCCTCGCGCACGGCCGCGCGCGTGGGGGCCTCGGGCGAGCCGGTGCTGCTGCTCGAGCAGAATCGCGCACGCTGGGACCACATGCTGATCCGCCGCGGCCTGGCGGCACTGGCGCGTGCCGAGGCGCTCGGCGGTGCCTTCGGCCCGTATGCGCTGCAGGCGGCCATTGCCTCCTGCCATGGCCGTGCGCGCACGGCCGAAGAAACCGATTGGCCGCGCATCGCCGCGCTCTATGACGCGCTGGCCGAGCTGTCGCCGTCGCCCATCGTCGAATTGAACCGCGCGGTGGCGCTGTCGATGGCCTTCGGGCCGGCCGCGGGGCTCGAGGTGGTGGATGCGCTCGTGGGCGAGCCGGCCTTGCAGGCCTACCACCTGCTGCCGGCGGTGCGCGGCGACCTGCTCTTGAAGCTCGGCCGCCGCGCCGAGGCGCAAAAGGAATTCGACCGCGCCGCCTCGCTCACGCGCAACACGCGCGAGCGGACCCTGCTGCTGGCGCGTGCGCGGGCCTGCGCGGCTGTGCAGGGCTGAAACTCCTCGCGGGGCCGGCAGAGCTGCTACGCCTTCGATGCCGAGGCCGAAGGCGAGCCAGGCAATCCGAACTGGTGCCAGGCGCGCCGCAGCTGCGTGTCAGAGCCGAAGCCCGAGATTTCCGCCGCCCGCGTCACGCTCGCGCCCGAGGCCAGCGCCAGCTGCGCGGCCGCCAGCCGCAGCCGGCGCAGGTAGGCCAGCGGCGCCACGCCCGCGTGCTCGACGAACAGCCGCGTCAGGTGCCGCGCCGAGGTATGCGCCACTTCGGCCATCCGCGGCACGCTCCAGTCGGCCTGCGGCTGCTCGCTGACGGCGTCCTGCACGCGATGCAGCGCGGCATGCAGGTGGTTGCGGTGGGCCAGGAAGGGCGACAGCTCCGGATCGTGCGGGCCGCGCCGCTGCGCCACCACCATCGTCTGCGCCACCTGGGCGGCCAGCGCTTCGCCGCACAGGTCGGCAATGCGGTGCAGCACCAGGTCGATGCCGGTGGTGACGCCCGCGCTGCTGTACACCGGCGGATCGATCACGAACACGCGGTTGGCGACCACCTCGCAGCGCGGCTCCACTGCGCGCAGTTCGTCCAGGTGATGGTGGTGCGTGGTCGCACGGCGGCCCGAAAGCGCGCCGGCATGCGCGGCCAGCAGTGCACCGGCGCAGACCGTGACCAGTTCGAGCCGGCCGCGTTCGAAGCGCTGGCCGCGCAGCCAGTGCAGCAGCTCCTGCGTCTCGGCGTTGTCGATCGGGATGGTGTCTCCGGGCAGTCCGACCAGCACGACCCAGGCCGGGCCATGCCATTGCGCCGGCAAGGGCGAGAGGTTGGCGAGTGCCACGCCGACCGACCCGATCGACGTGGGCCGCGGGCTGGCGAATTCGATCTCGAAGCGCTCGGGCTGGCCCGCCGCACGCAGCCGCTGGTTCGCGATGCGCAGCGCCTCGGCCGGGCCGGCCCAGTCGAGCACCAGGCTGCCCGGCAGCAGCACGAACACTACGCGGATGGGCTTTTGCTGCTGCTGCTGCTGGAGATCCATGCGTAGTCCATCTGGCGCGCGGTGCGCTCGGCCAGCGGGTGGCCGGCCAGGCGTTCGACCAGGTACAGGCTCATGTCGATGCCCGCGCTGATGCCCGCGGAGCTGACGATGCGGCCGCTGTCGACCCAGCGCTCGTTTTCGCGCACGTCGAGCAAGGGGAACTGCTCGCGCAAGTCCGCGATGTCTTCCCAATGGGTGGTCACGGCTTCGCGCACGGCCACGCCGCTTTTGGCGAGCAGGAAGACGCCGGTGCAGACCGAGGCGACCAGCTGCGCGCCGGCCGCGCAATCGGCGATCCAGCGCAGCGTGGCGGGGCTTGCCATCGGGGCATCGACCACGCCGCCGGGCACGACCAGCAGGTCGGCCATTGGATTCGCGGCCAGGTCGTGGTCGGCCAGCAGGCGCAGGCCGGCGCGCGCCTGCACCGGCTCGTTGGCGCCCAGCGCCACCGAGGCAACCTCGAAAGGCGCCGGCGCGCCGGGATTCATGCGCTGGCTCACGCGGCTTGCGGTGGTGAACACCTCGAACGGCCCCGCGAAGTCGAGGGCCTCGACGCCGTCGTAGGCGAGGATTCGAACACGCAAGGTCATGCGGCCACGCTTTCGCCGGTTTCGATTCCGGCGCGTTGCAGTGCCTGCGCCACGCTGCAGACGGTGGCGAACCGGCCGTCCAGCACGGCCGCCGTGCGCGCCTTGATGTCGGCCGCGGCAAGCGATTGGCCGTCGGGCTGCGGCATGTCGAAGGTCAGCGTGGCCTCGGTCACGTAGTCGACCTCCCAGCCCAGGTCCGAGGCGTGGCGCGCGGTGGTTTCGCAGCATTGCTCGGTGCGGATGCCGCTCACGATCAGCCGGCCGATGCCCTGCTGCGTGAGCCAGATGTCGAGCCCGCTGTTGACCAGCGCGCTGTGGCGGTGCTTGGTGAAGGTGGCCGCCGCCTCGAAAGCCGCCAGGCCTTCGATCGGCCGCACCAGGCCCGATTCGACCGCGAAAGGATGGCTCGCAGTGGCGGGACCGTCGACGTGGAAGATGCGCACGATCGGAAGGCCGGCGGCCAGGCAGCCCTCGATCAGCGCGTTCTGGGCGGCGAAATAGGGCTGCGCGACGTGTTCGGACCAGTAGGCGCGCTGGCGAAACGATTCCTGCGCGTCGATCACAATCAGACAGGATTTCATGGCGTGGGCTCGAAAGGGCGAAGTGGATGATGCCGCCTATTCTTCTGCGCCGCCAGCGCATGGTCCGCGCCGAAGCGGACCAGAACCGATCAAATCAGGACATCAGGGCTAAACCAGGCCTGCGGCCTGCAGCTCTTTCTTGAGGTACGCATAGAAAAGCGGCGCCGCCACCAGCCCGGCCGGGCCGAACACCGCCTCGGCCACGAACATCACTGCCAGCAGTTCCCACACCCGCATCTGCGTGCGGCTGCCGACCACCTTGGCGTTGATCACGTATTCGGCCTTGTGGATGATGATCAGGAACGCCAGGCAGGCCAGCGCCGTCACGGGCGACACCGACAGCGCCACCAGCGTGATCACCGAGTTGCAGACCAGGTTGCCGACGATGGGCACCAGGCCCGCCACGAAGGTCAGCGTGATCAGGGCCGGCGTGTAGGGCAGGTGAGGGCCCCAGAGCGGCATCAGGAACAGCAGGAAGATGGCGGTCAGCAGCGTGTTGAAGGCCGCGATCCAGAACTGCGCGGCCACGATCTGGCCGAAGGCCTCGCCGAAGATCGCGATGCGCCGGTGCAGCTGCGCGGCGAGCGGCCGGCGCTGCAGCGGCGAAGGCGCAATGGCCGCCAGCCCGCCCACGATGAGCCCCACGTAGGCAAACAGCAGGCCGCCGAGCCATGCCCGTCCGGCCAGCGCCAGCGAACCGGCCTGCGCGCGCAGGTAGTTGGCCACCACGCGCTGCACTTCGGCCGCGCCTTCGGGCAGGTAGACCGCAATTTCGGGTGGGAGCTTGAGCCGCAGTTCGAGCACCGTGCGCGCCGTGTAGTCGAGCAGCTCGCGGTACTGGTCGGGCGCGTCGAGGATGTACTCGCGCGCCTGCGACAGGCCCAGGGAGATCAGCGCGATGGGCGCCAGCAGCACCAGCGTGACGGCCAGCACCCGGGCCGGCACGTCGGCACGTTCGAACGGCAGCTTCAGCCGCGCCAGGCCGCCGACGATCAGCCGCGTGAACCAGCGGGTGGCCAGGAAGCCGATGCACACGCACAGCAGGCCGGGCAGCAGGTGCTGCCACATCACCAGCAGCAGCGCGGCCGGCATCAGCAGGTAGCTGGCCAGCACCACGTTGCGCGAGGCGGGCTGGGGCTTGGTTTCGAAAGTGGCGAGGGAGGGCTTGGCCATCAGGGTCCGGGTGCTGCGCTGGCGAGCCTCGGAGCGAGGAAATCAGCCAACCACGACGGCGGCGCCCGTGCCGCGCTCGGCGATGGTGCCGATCTCGAACACCGATTCGCCGGCCGTGCGCAGCGTGGCAGCGCAGGCTGCGGCCTCGGCCGCGTCGATCACCACCACCATGCCGATGCCGTTGTTGAAGGTGCGGTTCATCTCGATGTCGTCGATGCCGGCCACCTTCTGCAGCCAGGCGAAGAGTTCGGTCTGCGGCCAGCTGCCCTTCCTGAGGTGGGCGGCCGTGCCTTCGGGCAGCACGCGCGGAATGTTCTCGAGCAGGCCGCCGCCCGTGATGTGGGCCAGCGCCTTGATCGGGTGCCTGGCCAGCGCCTCGAGCACCGGCTTCACGTAGAGGTGGGTGGGTTCCATCACGGCTTCGCGGAACGGCTTGCCGTCGAGCGTGGCGGGCAGGTCGGCCCCGGCGCGTTCGATCACCTTGCGCACCAGGCTGAAGCCATTGGAATGCACGCCGGCCGAGGCCAGGCCCAGCACCACGTCGCCGGGCTTCACGTTCTGGCCCGTGAGGATCTTCGACTTTTCGACCGCGCCGACCGCGAAGCCCGCCAGGTCGTACTCGCCGGCCGGGTACATGCCGGGCATTTCGGCGGTTTCGCCGCCGATCAGCGCGCAGCCGGAAATCTCGCAGCCGCGGGCGATGCCGCCGATCACGGCCGCGGCCGTGTCCACCTCGAGCTTGCCGCAGGCGAAATAGTCAAGGAAGAAGAGGGGTTCGGCGCCCTGCACCAGCACGTCGTTGACGCTCATGGCCACCAGGTCGATGCCGACCGTGTCGTGCATGTTCCATTCGAAGGCCAGCTTGAGCTTGGTGCCCACGCCGTCGGTGCCGCTCACCAGCACCGGCTCCTTGTAGCGCTTGGGCACCTCGAACAGCGCGCCAAAGCCGCCGATGCCGGCCAGCACGCCTTCGCGCAGGGTCTTCTTGGCGAGCGGCTTGATGCGGTCGACCAGTGCGTCGCCGGCATCGATATCGACACCTGCATCCTTGTAGCTGAGCGGGGTGGGCGTGGGGGAAGTCATGGTCGGACGGTGTCGAGAAGGGCGGGAAGGTGGAGGCGCCGGCGACCGAAGCGGCCGGGCCGATAGAATTCCTCACGATTTTAAGGGCCCTCCGGGCCCCCTCCATGAACCTTCCCGGGATGAAACAGCTCGCGCTCGATATCGGCATTGCGACGGGCCCCAGCTTCGACGCTTTTTTTGCCGGCCCGAACGAGGCGGCGCTGCGGCACCTGCAACTGTGGGTGGGCGGCGCCGGCAGCGCCGTGCCCCACTCTCCCGTGCCCACCTATCTTTGGGGCGAAGGCGGCAGCGGCAAGACCCATCTGCTCGAATCGGTGCGTGTGGCGCTGCGCGAGCAGGGCGCGAGCGTGGGCTGGCTGCATGCCGGCGTGCTGGAGCCGCCCGAATTCGACGAGCGCTGGGGTGCCGTGCTGCTCGACGACGTGCACCTCTACACCGCCGTGCAGCAGCACGCGGCCTTCAACTGGTTCGTCAACGCGCAGACGCTGCAGCGCGGCGTGGTGGCCGCGGGCGCGCTGCCGCCGGCCGACCTGCCGCTGCGCGAGGACCTTCGCACCCGGCTGGGCTGGGGCCATGTGTTCCACCTGCAGGTGCTGAGCGAAAGCGAACGCCGCGCGGTGCTGCGCCAGGCCGCCGACACGCGCGGCGTCATGCTGTCGGACGAGGTGCTCGACTACATGCTGCACCGCTTCAGCCGCGACCTGGGCAGCCTGATGGAGCTGCTCACGCAGCTCGACGGCTATGCCCTTCAGACACAGCGCGCGATCACGATCCCGCTGATCCGATCCATGCTCGAAAACGAATAGAGAAGAGCTTCAACCAACAATGATCAAGAAATTCATCGACAAGCTGCTCGGCAAATCGGCCGGCGGCGCACAGGGCAAGAGCCGCTTCGGCAAGCGCCAGGAGGTGCCGGCAGAGGTTCACAAGATCGATCCAGCCCTGGTCGACGAACGTGCCAGGAACGTCGTCACCACGCTCCAGCAGGCCGGCTACGAGGCCTACGTGGTGGGCGGCGCGGTGCGCGACCTGCTGCTGGGGCTGCGCCCCAAGGACTTCGACGTGGCCACCAACGCCACGCCCGAGCAGGTCAAGTCGCTCTTCCGGCGTGCCTTCATCATCGGGCGGCGCTTTCGCATCGTGCACGTGGTGTACGGCCGCGGCCGCGAGCACGAGGTGATCGAGGTCTCGACCTTCCGCGCCTACATGGACAACGCCGCCGCCGAGCAGGTGGCCGGCAACGAGCGCACCAGCAAGGGCGAGCTCGCGAGCATGAAGCATGCGGTGGACGCCAGCGGCCGCGTGCTGCGCGACAACGTCTGGGGCCCGCAGGAGGAAGACGCGGCGCGCCGCGACTTCACCGTGAACGCCATGTACTACGACCCCGCCAACCAGGTCGTGGTCGACTACCACAACGGCATCCGCGACGCCCAGAAGCTCACGCTGCGCATGATCGGCGACCCGGCCACGCGCTACCGCGAAGACCCGGTGCGCATCATCCGCGCGATCCGCTTCTCGGCCAAGCTCGCGGCGCTGGGCTTCAAGATGGAAGCCAAGACGGCCGCGCCGCTGGTCGAGTCGAGCAAGCTGCTGGCCGACGTGCCGCAGAGCCGCCTGTTCGACGAAATGCTCAAGCTGCTGCAGACCGGCCATGCCATTGCCACGGTCGAGCAACTGCGCAAGCTGGGCCTCGCCAAGGGCATCTATCCGCTGCTCGACGTGGTGGTGGAGCGGGCCGACCAGCCCTTCGTGAAGGCGGCGCTGCAGGACACCGACCGCCGCGTCGGCGAAGGCAAGCCCGTGGCGCCGAGCTTCCTTCTGGCCTGCGTGCTGTGGGCCGACGTGCGCGACGGCTGGGCCCAGCGCGTCGAGGGCCGGCACGGCCAGCGCCCGCAGCCGCCATTCCCGGCGCTGCAGGACGCGATCGACGACGTGTTCAATGCCCGCATCGGCGATGTGTCGGGCCGCGGCAAGCTCGCCGCCGACATGCGCGAGATCTGGATGATGCAGCCGCGCTTCGACAAGCGCACCGGCTCCACGCCCTACAGCCTGGTCGACCAGGCGCGGTTCCGCGCCGCCTTCGACTTCATGCGGCTGCGCGCCGACGTGGGCGAGGTCAGCGAGGCCATCGCCGAGTGGTGGCAGGAGTTCAGCACCGCCGACGACGTGCGCCAGCAAGACCTGCTGGAGCAGGTGCGCGACGAGCAGAAGACCCGCCAGCGCGTGCGAACGCGCGACCCGGTCGCGCCCAAGCCCTCCCGCGGCGAACCGGCGCCGCGCCAGCGCCAGCCCGAGGCCGACACCCGTCAGGGCGACGAGGCCGAGGAAGTCGAGGTCGAGGCCGGCGCCGTGCCGCCCGATGGCGAGCCGGCCGCGCCGCGCAAGCGCCGGCGCCGCCGCAAGCCGCGCACCGGCGGTGGTGGTGATGGCGGCGGCGAGGGCGGCGGGAGCGCCGCAGCCGAATGAGCGCACCGAACCGGCCGAAGGACGGCAAGAGCGGCGGCGGCCAGGGACGGCCGCCATCGCGCGGCGGCCCTTCGCCGAAGCCGAAGAGCAGCGGACCGGCGCCCGCGCGGCGCGCGCCCAGCCGGCCCGCGGGCAAGGCCGGGTCCGCCGGTGCGCCCCCTCGCCGCACGCGCGAGGACTATCCGACCGTGCAGGCCTTCGTCGCCATCGGCGCCAACCTCGGCGACGCCCGGGCCGCCGTGACGGCGGCCATGGACGCCATCGGCACCATCGAGCGCACCGTGGTGACGGCGCGCTCGTCGCTCTACCGCAGCGCGCCGGTCGATGCGGCCGGGCCCGATTTCATCAACGCCGTGGTGGCCGTGCGGACCGGGCTCACGGCCGAGGCCTTCCTGGCCGAGCTGCACCTGCTGGAGGAGCAGGCCGGCCGCGAGCGGCCCTTTCCCAATGCGCCGCGCACGCTCGACCTCGACCTGCTGATGCACGGCAACGCGATCAAGGACACGCCCGCGCTGGCCTTGCCCCACCCGCGCATGCGCGACCGCGCCTTCGTGCTGAAGCCGCTTGCCGAGATCGCGCCCGACAAGGTGCCGCGCGCGGCGCTTGCCCGCGTTTCCTCGCAGGTCATCGAGCGGATTCGCGACTGAGCGGCCAGGGGCGGCGAACCCCGCCGGCCGGGCGGCTTTGCGCCGCCCATTACACTTGCGCGGTTTTTCATGACGTTGTCACGCATTTGTGGCAGCGGCGAACCCAGGAGAGCGCCATGTTCGGCAAGCTGCTGCCCCGCGAGGGGAATTTTTTCGAGATGTTCAACCAGCACGCCGAGCGCATCGTCGAAGCGGCGCGGGCGTTCGAGCAACTCGTGGCCAATTACAGCGACGTGCACCTGCGCGAGCAGTACAACCGCGACGTCGACAATGCCGAGCGTGCGGCCGACCGCGTCACGCATGACGTCAACCGGCTGATCCACAAGACCTTCATCACGCCGATCGACCGCGAGCAGATCCACAAGCTCATCAATACGATGGACGACGTGGCCGACCTGATCCAGGACTCGGCCGAGACCATGGCGCTGTACGACGTGCGCCACATGACCGACGAGATCGTGCGCCTCACGGCGCTGAGCGTGAAGTGCTGCGACCGCCTGAAGGACGCCGTCAAGTTCCTCGGCAAGATCGCCGACCCGGCGGTGGCCGAGGCCACGCTCAAGACCTGCGAGGAAATCGACCGCCTCGAATCGGACGCCGACCGCGTGATGCGCAGTGCCATGAGCAAGCTGTTCCGCGAGGAGCCCGACGTGCGCGAGGTGATCAAGCTCAAGGCAATCTACGAATTGCTCGAGACGATCACCGACAAGTGCGAGGACGTGGCCAACGTCATCGAGGGCATCGTCCTCGAGAATTCCTGAGCGGTAAGCATCGATGGCAACGGTTCAGGTCGCCCTCTGGGTGGTGATGGTGCTGGTCGCGCTGGCGATCCTGTTCGACTTCATGAACGGCTTCCACGATGCGGCGAACTCGATCGCCACCGTGGTGTCGACCGGCGTGCTCAAGCCGGGCCACGCCGTGCTGTTCGCGGCCTTCTTCAACCTGGTCGCGATCTTCATCTTCCACCTGAGCGTGGCGGCAACGGTCGGCAAGGGCATCGCCCAGCCGGGCGTGGTCGATGTGCACGTGGTCTTCGGCGCGCTCGTGGGCGCCATCAGCTGGAACCTCGTGACCTGGTACTACGGCATTCCGAGCAGCTCGTCGCACGCGCTGATCGGCGGCATCGTGGGCGCCGTGATCGCCAAGACCGGTACCGGCGGCCTGGTGGCGTCGGGCATCTGGAAGACCGTGGCCTTCATCTTCGTTTCGCCCTTCCTCGGCTTCGTGCTGGGCTCGATGATGATGGTGCTGGTGGCCTGGGGCTTCCGGCGCGCCACGCCCTCGCGCATCGACCGCTGGTTCCGGCGGCTGCAGCTGGTGTCCGCCGGGGCCTACAGCCTGGGCCACGGCGGCAACGACGCGCAGAAGACCATCGGCATCATCTGGATGCTGCTGATCGCCACCGGCTACGCCTCGGCCACCGACGCGAGCCCGCCGACCTGGACCATCGTGAGCTGCTACGCCGCGATTGCGCTGGGCACCATGTTCGGCGGCTGGCGCATCGTGAAGACCATGGGCCAGAAGATCACCAAGCTCAAGCCCGTGGGCGGCTTCTGCGCGGAAACGGGCGGCGCGCTCACGCTGTTCCTGGCCACCGCGCTGGGCATTCCGGTGTCGACCACCCACACCATCACCGGCGCCATCGTCGGTGTGGGTTCCGCGCAGCGCGCGAGCGCGGTGCGCTGGGGCGTGGCGGGCAACATCGTCTGGGCCTGGATCTTCACGATCCCCGCGTCGGCCTTCGTGGCCGCCATCGCCTACTGGATCAGCCTGCAGATCTTCTGAGTTTCCGGCGCGCGCTGCGGCCGGCTATTGCGAGATCTTCCGGCCCTCTTCGACCTGGTGTTCGAAGTAGCGCTGGAAGCTGAACACGATGCTGGCCATCAGCACCGTGGTGCCGAACAGGAGCGCCAGCACCACGGCGCCGATCGTGGCCCAGTTGGTGCGGCCCGGCGCGGCGTCCGAAGGTGCGCTGCCGTTGAAGCGGGCGTTCCACTTCTCGGGCGCCATGAGGCCGTAGACGATGGCCGTCAGCGCGCATCCCGCGATGGTGAAGCCCAGGAGCGGAATCAGCACCCAGCTCCAGCCGTCGTCCAGGCCGTACATGCGCGCGCGCTCGATGCCGTACAGGCCGAGCGCCGTGGGAATGGGCAGCAGCCAGCCGAGCCAGTCGCCGATGCCGCGCAGGTAGAACCGGTGCAGGCCCAGCGGGCCGCCCAGGAAGGAGAGCCAGGCGGCAATGGTCTTGTTTTTCATTCGGGTTGGGTGGTGCTGCCTTCGCCGAGCACCTTTTCCATCAGGACCACGTCGCGCCATTGGCCGAACTTCCAGCCGCAGTCCTTGAGCACGCCCACGTGCGTGAAGCCCTGGCTGCGGTGCACGCCGACCGAGCCGGCATTGGCCGAATCGCCGATGACGGCGATCAGCTTGCGCACGCCCACCGCTTCGGCGGCCTGCGAGAGGGCGGCCAGCAGCTGGGCGCCCAGGCCCTTGCCGCGTGCGGCTTCGGACATGTAGATCGAGTCTTCGGCCGAAAAGCGGTAGGCCGGGCGCGGCTTGAACCAGTTGCAGTAGGCAAAACCCAACACTTCGCCATCTTCTTCGGCCACGAGGTAGGGCAGGTTCTTGCCGAGCACGTCGGCGCGCCGCGCGGCCATGTCGGCGGCAGAGGGAGCTTCGGTCTCGAAGGTGCCGGTGCCGGTCAGCACGTGGTGGGCGTAGATGGCCGTGATGGCCGCGATGTCTTGGTCGCGGCTGGGGCGGATGGTGAGGGTCATGCAGGTGGCAAACGGAATGCGGCGGGCGCGGAAATTCGGAGAAAACGCAGGTCGGGCTATAATCGCAGGCTTTTCAGCGTGTCGCTGGCCGGGTGGCCATGTCGCGTGTCTCGACGTTGAAAGAACACTGTGAGCGGGCCTCTTGTCAAAAAAACGGGCTTGCTGCACCACCCAAGGATAAATCATGGTCGTCATTCGACTTTCCCGCGGCGGCTCCAAAGGCCGTCCGTTCTTCAACATCGTCGTGTCGGACAAGCGCGTTCGCCGCGATGGCCGTTTCATCGAGCGCCTGGGTTTCTACAACCCGACCGCCAAGGAAAACGAAGAAAGCATCCGTATTGCCCAGGACCGCCTGGCCTACTGGAAGAGCGTTGGCGCACAAGCTTCGCCCACGGTCCTGCGCCTGATCAAGCAAGCCGCAGCCGCAGCCCCCAAGGCAGCTGCCTAAGCTGCCCGGCACGCCGATGCTGCCCGCACTCGAAGCCGCCGAATTGCCGGCGGATGCGATCGAGGTAGGACGCATCGCCGATGCATGGGGCATCAAGGGCTGGTTCAAGGTCCTGCCCCACAGCGCCCAGCCCGAGGCGCTTTTTTCTTCCAAGCGCTGGTTCCTGCAGGCTCCCGGAGCCTCGGCAACCGCGGCTTTCCGGCTCGCGATCCGCGAAGCCAAGGAACATTCCGACTGCATCGTCGCCTCCTCCGAGGACGTGCCTGACCGCAACGCGGCCGAGGCGCTCCGCGGCGCGCGCGTGTTCGTGCCGCGCTCGAGCTTTCCCACGGCCGGCGACGACGAGTACTACTGGGTCGACCTGATCGGCCTTGCGGTGGTCAACCGCGAAGGCGTGGCGCTCGGCACGGTGCGCGAATTGCTCGCCACTGGCCCGCAGACCACGCTGGTGCTCGCGGCCGAGGAAGACGGCAAGGCCATCGAACGCATGGTGCCCTTCGTCTCGGTCTTCGTCGACAAGGTCGACCTCGCCGGCCGCCTCATCACGGTCGACTGGCAGCCCGATTTCTGATTGCGGGCTCGCGCGCATGCGCTTCGACGTCCTCACGCTCTTTCCCGAACTGTTCGCGCCCTTCATGGCCAGCGGCGTGACGCGCCGCGCCTACGAGTCGAAGCAGGTCGAGGTCGTGCTCTGGAACCCGCGCGATTTCGCGCAGGGCAACTACAAGCGCGTGGACGACCGGCCCTTTGGCGGCGGCCCCGGCATGGTGATGATGGCCGAGCCGCTGTCGGCCTGCCTCGACGCGGCGCTGGCCGCGCGCGGCTCGCAGGCGCCGGTCGTGCTGTTCTCGCCCATTGGCGAGACTTTGCGCCACGAAGCGGTCGAGCGCTGGTCGGCCAGCGAGGGCGCGGTGCTGGTCTGCGGGCGCTACGAAGGCATCGACCAGCGCTTCATCGACACGCGGGTGACGCACCAGGTCAGCCTCGGCGACTTCGTTCTCTCGGGCGGCGAGATCGCGGCCATGGCGCTGCTCGATGCCGTGGCGCGGCTGCAGCCCGGCGTGCTGGGCGACGAGGCCAGCCATGTGCAGGACAGCTTCAATCCCTCGCTCGACGGCCTGCTCGATTGCCCGCACTACACCCGGCCGGAGCAATGGAACGGGCAGGGCGTGCCGGCGCCGCTGCTGTCGGGGCACCACGTGCAGATCGAGCGCTGGCGCCGCGACCAGCGCCTGGCCATCACGGCCGCCCGGCGGCCCGACCTGATTGCCGCCGCACGCGCCGCCGGCCGCCTGAGCAAGGCCGATGAGGCGGTCCTGAAAAAAAAGCTATAATCTTCGGTTCCCCGATCCTCTGCCCGGCCGCGCCTGGCTTGAAACCGAAGGCGCCTTTTGTGTAGCGCGAGCACGATCGAATATCAGGAAATCATGAACCTCATCGAAACCCTCGAGCAGGAAGAAATCGCCCGCCTCGGCAAGAAGATCCCCGATTTCATGCCCGGTGACACGGTCATCGTCAGCGTGAGCGTCGTCGAAGGCACCCGCAAGCGCGTGCAGGCCTACGAAGGCGTCGTGATCGCCAAGCGCAATCGTGGCCTCAACAGCGGCTTCACGGTGCGCAAGATCTCCAGCGGCGAAGGCGTGGAGCGTACGTTCCAGACCTACAGCCCGCTGATCGCCGGCATCGAAGTCAAGCGCCGTGGCGATGTCCGCCGCGCCAAGCTGTACTACCTGCGCGAGCGCAGCGGCCGTTCGGCACGCATCAAGGAAAAGCTGCCGGGCAAGTCGCAAGCAGCGTCGGCCGCCAAGTAAGCCGCCTTCCTGCCGTGCAAAAAGCCGCCGCTCTGGCGGCTTTTTGCGTTGTGCGCCGTGCACGCTTCTTGCAAAAAGAAGGCGCGGCCAGACAGCGCGGCTTTTTTACGCTCTACTCCTTCACTGAAACTCTCTCACTTGACCCACTCCACCGCCCCCATGCAACTCGCGCCCGTCGAACCCGTCAATGCCGTGGTGCCGCCCACGCTGCTGCCGTTCGACCCGCGCGAGGCGCCTGTGGTCGGCGGCCCCGACGGCCTGCCCGCGGTGGCGCCCGCGCAATTGACCACCGAGGCCCTGCGCAGGCGATTTGCCACGCCGCCCGAATGGACGCCCGAATTGCGGCGCGAGCCGCGCCTGACCGACCGCGCCCCGGCGCAGGCGGCCGTGCTGGTGCCCATCGTGCAGCGCCCGCAAGGCGCCACCGTGCTGCTGACCGAGCGCACGGCGCATTTGTCCAACCATTCGGGGCAGGTGGCGTTCCCGGGCGGGCGCGTCGACCCCGAGGACGCCAACATCGCGGCGGCCGCGCTGCGCGAGGCCTGGGAAGAAGTGGGGCTCTCGGCCCAGTACATCGAAGTGCTTGGAAGCCTTCCGACCTACACCACCGTCACCTCGTTCATCGTGACGCCGGTGGTCGCGCTGGTGAAGCCGGAGTTCGAACTCACCATCAATCCCTACGAAGTGGCGCTGGCCTTCGAGGTGCCGCTGGCCTGGCTCATGGACCCGGCCAACCACCGCCGCCACACGGTGCCCGCGCCCGACGGCACCCGCCGCGAGTGGTATTCGATGCCCTACCAGGACGGCAGCGAAGAGCGCTTCGTCTGGGGTGCGACCGCGGGCATGCTGCGCAATCTCTATCGCTTCCTCAGCGCCTGATCTCGGCCCGTGCCGCGCCTGTGCAGGCGCCCTCGCTATCATCGAAGGATGAGCTTCTTTGCCATCCTGTGTGCGTTGCTGATCGAGCAGGTGAGGCCGCTTGCCTCCCACAACCCGGTGTACGGCGGCGTGCTGGCCTGGACGCGCTGGACCAGCCGCAATTTCGACGCCGGCAAGCCGCACCACGGATGGGTTGCATGGGGCCTTGCGGTGCTCGTGCCCACGCTGATGACGCTGGGCATCCACCTGCTGCTGGTGTTCACGCTGGGGCTGCCGTTCGCGGTGCTCTGGAGCGTTGCGGTGCTCTACGTCACGCTCGGTTTCCGACAGTTCAGCCACCACTTCACGGACATCCGCGACGCGCTCGACGAAGGCGACGAGCCGCTCGCGCGCTCGCTGCTGGCGCACTGGCAGGGCGTGGACGCGGCCGAACTGCCGCGCAGCGAAATCGTCCGTCACGTGATCGAGCATTCGGTGATCGCGGCGCACCGCCATGTGTTCGGCGTGCTGGCCTGGTTCTCGGTGCTCGCCGCCCTGGGCCTGGGGCCGGCCGGCGCGGTGTTCTACCGCATGAGCGAGTTCGTCTCGCGCTACTGGCACCACAAGAATGGTGCGGCGGTGCAGCCCTCGAGCGTCTCGGTGCAGCGGGCCGCGGAGAGCGCCTGGCATGCGATCGACTGGCTGCCCGCGCGCATCACCGCACTGGGCTTTGCCGTGGTCGGCAGCTTCGAAGAGGCGATCGACTGCTGGCGCAATGACGCGCGGCGCTTTCCGAGCGAGAACGACGGCGTGATCCTCGCGGCGACCTCGGGCGCGGTCAACGTGCGCCTGGGCGGCGGCGCGCTGAGTCCGATTCCCGTCACCGATCCGCTCCCGCGCGCGCAGGCCGGCGATTCGATGGCCGATGGCCGCCGGCTCGACAGCGGCAGCACGCCGGGCCGCGAGCCCGAGCCCGGCCACCTGCGCAGCGTGGTGGGCCTGGTGTGGCGCTCGGTGGTGATGTGGATGGTGCTGCTGGCCCTGCTCACGCTGGCCCGCCTGCTCGGCTGAGCGGCAGAAAATCATGACCACCCCCGCACCGGCCTTCTGGAGCCCGCGCATCGCCGCGCTCGAACCCTACGTGCCCGGCGAGCAGCCGCGCATCGCCAACCTCGTCAAGCTCAACACCAACGAGAACCCGTATCCGCCGTCACCGCTCGCCATCGACGCCATCCAGCAGGCCGCGGCGAATGGCCTGGAGCGCTATCCGGACCCCGCCTCGCTCGCGCTGCGCGAAGCGGTGGCGCGGCGGCACGGCCTGCAGGCCGGCCAGGTCTTTGCGGGCAATGGCTCGGACGAGGTGCTGGCGCATGCCTTCTTTGCCTTCTTCCAGCAGGCCGAGCCGTTGCTGATGCCCGATGTGAGCTACAGCTTCTACCGGGTCTATGCGCAGCTCTACGGCATCGGCTGCGAACTGCTCCCGGTCGACGAAGGCCTGCGCATCGACGTCGATGCCATGGCGGCCCGCGCCCGCGGCGGCTGCGCGGGCCTGGTGATCGCCAACCCGAATGCGCCCACGGGCATCGGGCTGCCGCTCGCGCGCATCGAGCAGCTGCTCGCAGCCTGTCCCGAGCGCGTGGTGCTGGTCGACGAGGCGTATGTCGATTTCGGCGGCGAGAGCGCGCTGCCGCTCATCGGCAAATATCCGAACCTGCTGGTGGTGCAGACCTTGTCCAAGTCGCGTTCGCTGGCGGGCCTGCGGGTCGGCTTTGCCTGCGGGCAGGCGCATCTGGTCGACGCGCTGGTGCGCGTCAAGGACAGCTTCAATTCCTATCCGCTCGACCGGCTTGCCACCGCCGGCGCGGTGGCGGCGCTCGAAGACGAGGCCTGGTTCCAGACCACGCGCGACAAGGTCGTCGACACCCGCGAAGGGCTCAGCCTGCAGCTCGAAGACCTGGGCTTCGAAGTGCTGCCTTCGCAGGCCAACTTCGTGTTCGCGCGCCATCCGAAGCGCGATGCCGCCGAACTGGCGGCGCTGCTGCGCGAGCGCGCGGTGCTGGTGCGGCATTTCAGGCAGCCGCGCATTGCGCAGTACCTGCGCATCAGCATCGGCACGCGCGAGCAGTGCGGGGCGCTGGTGCAGGCGCTCGAATCGATCTTGGGCGTTCAGTAGCGCGACTGGCTGAGCTCGGCGAAGAGTTCGCCGTAGATCCTGTAGCGCGTGGCGCTGATCGGCCCCGGCTTGCCGGGCGTGTCCACGTTCGCGATCACGCCGCAGCCCGGCTCGTGCAGATGGGTGCAGTTGTAGAACTTGCAGTCGTTCGCATGCTCGGCAATGTCGGGCATCAGGCCCGCGAGCTGCATCGGCGCGATGTGGTTGAGGCCGAATTCCTGGAAGCCCGGCGAATCGATCAGGCTGGTGGTGCGCGCCTCGTCGACCCAGTACCAGGTGGTGCTGGTGGTGGTGTGCTTGCCCGAATTCAGCGCCTGCGAGATCTCGCCGGTCAATGCGGTGGCACCGGGCACCAGCAGGTTGATCAGCGTGCTCTTGCCGGCGCCCGAGGGGCCCAGCACCAGCGTGCTCTTGCCAGCCAGCAGCTTCATGAGCGATGCGTAGTCGGCTTCGCCCGACGCCTTGAGCGAGAGCGGCAGCACGCCATGGTGCATGCGGCGGTAGGGCGCGAGCTTGTTCCATGCGCGCTCGAAGGGCTCGGCCAGATCGCTCTTGTTGAGCGCGATGATCGGCGTGATGCGTTCGGCTTCGGCGGCAATGAGCGCTCGCGCGAGTTGATGCTCCGAGAACTCCGGCTCGGCCGCGATCAGGATCAGCACGTGGTCGAGATTGGCAGCGAACGACTTGGTGCGGATTTCGTCCTGGCGGTAGAAGAGGTTGCGCCGCGGCACGACTTCCTCGATGGTGCCTTCGTCTTCGCTGGCCTGCCAGCGCACGCGGTCGCCGACCACGGCCTGGCTCTTCTTGCCGCGCGGATGGCAGATCAGGCGCTCGCCCGCAGGCGTTTCGACCAGGCAATGGCGGCCGTGGCTCGCGATGACCAGGCCGTCGTGAAGAATGCGCGCGGAGGTGCCGGCCCCCTTGGCGGGAGTGCGGCCCGGCTTAGCCAACGGCGGGTTTCCTCATCACGGCGCCGGGCTGGTGACCAGCGCATTCGCCTGGCGCGCGCATTCGAAGTCGGTGCTCGAGAGCCCGCCCACGTCGTGCGTGTTGAAGCGCACCACGCAGCGGTTGTAGTGCACCGACAGGTCCGGATGATGGTCTTGCGTGTGGGCGATGAAAGCCAGCGCGTTCACGAATGCGATGGTCTCGAAGTAGTTGGCGAAGCTGAAGGTCTTCTCGATGGCCACATGGGCACCGTCGCCGTCGAGCTTCCAGCCGTCGAGCTTGGCGAGGCCGGAGACGATTTCGGTGGCGCTCAGTGCCTTGCGGGGAATGTTTTTCCAGTCTTTGGGCTTGAACATGCTGCTCATGGTCTGGGCTTTCCGGCAAATGTCTTCTTCAGGCCGCCGTCATGCGCGCAAGGCGCTCGGAGGCCGGGGGGTGGGAATAGTAGAACTTGACGAACACCGGGTCGGGCGTGAGCGTCGACGCGTTGTCCTGGTAGAGCTTGAGCAGTGCGGCCGACAGGTCGGCGCCGCTGGTTTGCGCCACCGCATAGGCATCGGCCTCGAACTCGTGCTTGCGCGACAGGCGTGCGGGCAGCGGCGCGACGAAGAAGCCGAACACCGGCACCGCGAGCATGAAGAGCAGCAGCGCGAGTGCGTCGTTGGGCGCCGTTGCCGCCATGTTGGGCTGCACGCCGAGCCCCGTGTAGAACCAGGCCTGGGTCGACACCCAGCCCAGCAGTGCGAAGCCCGCCAGGCTCAGCGCGAACATCGCGACGAGCCGCTTCACGATGTGGCGGTGCTTGAAGTGGCCGAGCTCGTGCGCGAGCACGGCCTCGACTTCGGCCGCGTCGAGCTGGCGCAGCAGCGTGTCGTAGAACACCACGCGCTTGCTCGCGCCAAAGCCGGTGAAGTAGGCATTGGCATGCGCGCTGCGGGTGCTGCCGTCCATCACGAACAGGCCCTTGGCGGCAAAGCCGCAGCGCTTCATCAGCGCCGTGACGCGTTCCTTGAGCGTGGGATCGTCGAGCGGCTTGAACTTGTTGAACAGCGGCGCAATGAAGGTGGGGTACACCAGCATCCCCAGCAGGTTGAACCCCATCCACACGGCCCAGGCCCAGAGCCACCAGGTGGCGCCGGCCGCGCCCATGAGCCACAGGATCAGCGCCGCAATCGGCAGGCCGATCGCGGCGCCGAGCGCCGTCGACTTGAGCGTGTCGGCCAGCCAGAGGCGCAAGGTCATCTTGTTGAAGCCGAAGCGCTCCTCGAGCCTGAAGGTCTGCCAGAGCGTGAAGGGCAGCTCGAGCAGGCCGCCAATGGCCGCAAAGGCCGCCAGCAGCGCCAACTGCTGCACCATGCCGCCGCCGAGCCAGGCCAGCAGCAGCCGATTGAGCGCGTCGAGCCCGCCCAGCAGCGTCCAGCCCAGCAGCAGCGCGGTGCTCCAGGCCATTTCGACGAGGCCGAAGCGCGCCTTGGCAATGGTGTAGTCGGCCGCCTTCTGGTGGGCGGCGAGGCTGATGGTGTGTTCGAAAGCTGCCGGCACCGCGCCGCGGTGCCGCGCCACGTGGCGCACCTGCCGCGAGGCGAGCCAGAACTTCACGAGCAGGCCCGCGACCAGTGCAACGGCGAAGGCAGTGGTGAAGATGAGCGAATAGGACATGACGGGCGAGTTTAGCCCTCGGGTCCGGCCGGCGCAGGCCTTCGACGACAATCCTGCCATGCCCGAATCCCTTGACCCCACGACCGTCGCAACCCTCCCTGTCCTCAAGAAAAGCGACCAGAACCTGGTCTGGCTCGACTGCGAAATGAGCGGCCTCGACCCCGAGAAGGAGCGCCTGCTCGAGATTGCCGTGGTCGTCACCGGCCCCGACCTCACGCCCCGCATCGACGGCCCCGTGCTGGTCATCCACCAGAGCGACGCGGTGCTCGACGCCATGGACGCCTGGAACAAGGGCACGCACGGGCGCAGCGGCCTGATCGACAAGGTGAAGGCCTCGACGCTGGACGAAGCCGCGGCCGAGCAGCAGCTGCTGGAATTCGTGGCCCGCTATGTTCCCAGGAGCGGTTCGCCCATGTGCGGCAACACCATCGGGCAGGACCGGCGCTTCCTGGTCAAGTTCATGCCCAAGCTGGAGGCGTACTTCCACTACCGCAACCTCGATGTCAGCACCCTGAAGGAGCTGGCCAAGCGCTGGAAGCCCTCCGCCTACAGCGCCTTCAAGAAGCAGCAGGCGCACACTGCGCTGGCCGACGTGCACGAGTCCATCGAGGAGCTCGCGCATTACAGGGAAACCTTTCTCAAATTGACGGATTAGGTAAAAACCCCGAGTCGTGCCATAATCGATGGCTTCGCTGATCTGGAGGATTTTCCGGTCAGCGTCTCTTGCATCTCCCTATCTTGCACACCGCGCCCGATCGCATCCGCTGATCAAAAAGGGCCGCAGCCTCCGGCGAAAGCCAGAAGTTGAATGTCGTTGGATGGTTGATGTTTTTAACCACCAACGGGGCGCCGCCTACGGCAGCGCTCGCGTTTGAGATTGATATTCACATGACCGACGCTTTTGAAGCGCAGGGCGAGTTCGCGCCTGTGCAATCCACCAACAACAACGAATTCATCGCTGCCCCGGACACCGTGTCCGAAGCGCCGATCCTCGAGGCGCTCGACGCCGCAGCGCCCGAAGCGGCCGCGGCCGAAGAAGCCCGCGTGCCCAACGGCTTCATCAAGCTCGGCCTCGCACCCGAGCTGATCGCCGCCGTGGCCGACCTGGGCTTCACCCAGCCCACGACCGTGCAAGACAAGGTGATTCCGCTCGCCATGGGCGGCGAAGCCGGCCAGGACGGCAAGGCGCGCTTCGTCGACCTGATGGTCTCGAGCCAGACCGGCTCGGGCAAGACCGCCGCCTTCCTGCTGCCCGTGCTGCACACCCTGCTCAAGCGCCAGGCCGAGGCCGAAGCGCAAGCCAAGGCCGAATTCCAGCGCCTGGCCGCCGAAGCCGCCGCGCGCGGCGAAGCCGTGCCGAAGAAGCCCAAGCGCAAGGACCCGACCAACGCCCGCCATTTCAAGGCCGCCACGCCCGGCGCCCTGATCCTGTGCCCGACGCGCGAACTCGCGCAGCAAGTTGCGCACGACGCCATCGAGCTGGTTCGCCACTGCCGCGGCCTGCGCGTAGCCAACGTGGTGGGCGGCATGCCCTACCAGCTGCAGATCGCCAAGCTGCAGAACGCCGACCTCGTGGTGGCCACGCCCGGCCGCCTGCTCGACCTGCAGCGCTCGATGCAGATCAAGCTCGACCAGGTCAAGTTCCTGGTGGTCGACGAAGCCGACCGCATGCTCGATCTCGGCTTTGCCGACGACCTGGCCGAAGTCAACCAGCTCACCATCGAGCGCCAGCAGACCATGATGTTCAGCGCCACCTTCGCGCCGCGCATCCAGCAGCTGGCCCAGCGCGTCATGCGCGAGCCGCAGCGCATCACCATCGACAGCCCGCAAGAGAAGCACGCCAACATCAAGCAGTCGCTGTACTGGGCCGACAACAGCCAGCACAAGCGCAAGCTGCTCGACCACTGGCTGCGCGACACCAGCATCAACCAGGCGATCGTGTTCGCGAGCACCCAGGTCGAGTGCGACGGCCTCGCCAACGACCTGCAGCAGGACGGCTTCAGCGCCGTGGCGCTGCACGGCGCCCTGAGCCAGGGCCTGCGCAATCGCCGCCTGATGGCGCTGCGCCAGGGCCAGGTGCAGATCCTGGTGGCCACCGACGTGGCCGCGCGCGGCATCGACGTGCCCACCATCACCCACGTCTTCAACTTCGGCCTGCCGATGAAGGCCGAGGACTACACCCACCGCATCGGCCGCACCGGCCGTGCCGGCCGCGACGGCCTGGCCATCACCTTTGCCGAGTTCCGCGATCGCCGCAAGATCATGGACATCGAGCAGTACAGCCGCCAGCAGTTCAAGGCCGAAGTGGTGGCCGGCCTCGAGCCGCAGCAGCGCATGCCGCAATCGCGCCCGCCCATGGGCGAGTACCGCGGCGGCCGTGGCGACAACCAGTCGCGCGACCGCAAGTTCGGCAATGGCGGCGGCGGTGGCTACCGCGGCAACAACGGCGGCGGCTATGCCGGCGCCAGCGGCTTCAACGACCGCAACGCCCGTGGTCCGGCGCAGGGCCAGGGCCCGCGCGGCTTCCAGGGCGGCAACAACGCCGGCTTCGGCGGCGGCCGTGACGACGGCGGCAATGGCGGCGGCGCCGGCTACGGCCGCAAGCCGGGCTGGGGCGACAGCGCCCCGCGCGGCGGCCACGGCCAGGGCCACCACGGCGGTGGCCGCGGCGACGGCGGCTTCGCGCCCCGCGAAGGCTTCGCTCCGCGCGAAGGTTTTGCACCGCGCGGCAATGGCGCAGGCCATGGCGGCCCGGGCAAGGTGTTCGTGCCGCGCGACGCACAGAAGCGTGCGTTCAAGCCCACGCGCTGATCCATTCCTGAGCGGCCTTCCGGCCGCCTCGCCCCAAAAGAAAGCCCGCGCTTCGCAAGAAGCGCGGGCTTTTTCATTGCGGGTTTCCGCGGGGGCCACAGGCGCGAAACTTGATTGACATATGAACTGATGAAAAGTAATGTAATAAGGCATTGCTTCCCCCGGTCCGTACCGCGGCTGCCGGTTCATCGACGTCTGCCTTTCAAAGTCCGAACATGAAAATTGCGATTCTTGGTGGTGGCCACGGCGCCTATGCGGCCGCCGCGGACCTGTCCGAAGCCGGCCATGAGGTGCGCCTGTGGCGCCGCGATGCAGCTGCGCTGGAGCCGGTGGTGCAGGCCGGCGCCATCACGCTGAAGGACGCCGATGGCGCGCGGGAGGTGCCGCTGGCATTGGCCACCGCCGACATCGCCGCGGCGCTCCGGGGCGCCGAGCTCATCGTCATTCCCACGCCCGCCATCGCCCAGCACGACATCGCGCTGGCCATGGCGCCGCACCTGGCCGACGGCCAGGTCGTCTTTTTGCCGCCGGGCACCTTCGGCAGCTATGTGATGGCCAGGACGGTGAAAGAGGCCGGCAGCCGCGCCGACGTGGCCTGGGCCGAGACCGGCACCTTGCCGTACCTCGCGCGCAAGCATGGCGAGCGCGAGGTGAACGTCACGATCCGAGCCATCCGCCTGCCGACCGGCGTCTACCCGGCGCGCAAGGAGGCCGAGGCCATCGAGCTGATCCGCCGCGCCTACCCGGCGGTGCATGGCTGCGGCAATGCGCTCTCGGGTGCGCTCATGAACGCCGGCCCGGTCATCCACCCGCCGCTGATGGTGATGAACGCCGCGCCGCTGCAGCACTTCGAGCGCTGGGACATCCACAACGAAGGCACGCAGCGGGCCGTGCGCGACGTGACCGACCGGCTCGACCAGGAGCGCATGGCCGTGCGCGAAGCCTTCGGGCAGCGCGCGCCGCACTATCCGCTGGCCGACCACTACAACAACGACCAGTGGATGTACGGCGACGCGCACAAGCAGCTCGTCAAGTCGGGCGACTGGCGCGAGAACATCGACCTGCACACGCACCGCTACATCACCGAGGACACCGAGCTCGGCCTCGCCTTCCTGGCCTCGGCCGCGCGCCATGCGGGGGTGGACGCGCCCATCGCGCACGGCCTGCTGGCGATCGTCGGCGGCTTTCTCGGCCGCGACCTGCGGCGCGGCTCGCGCACTTTCGAAAGCCTGGGCCTGGCCGATCTGAGCGCGGCGCAGCTCGAAGAGAGGCTGCACGATGGCGAATGAACGCGCGTCGCCGCCCCGCTTCGCGGCCGTTGGCGCGGGCCGCATGGGGCGCGGCATCGCGATCGCCTTTGCCTATGCAGGCCACCGCATCTCGCTGGTCGACCTGCGCCAGCGCAGCGACGAGGCCTGGCAGCGGCTGCAGGCCGAAGCGAAGGCCGAGATCGAAGCCAGCCTTGCAGGCCTGGCGCAGCTCGGCGTGATCGACGCGGCGCAGGTCCAGCCGATTGCCGGCCGGGTGAATTTCGTGAGCGCCGCCGATGCGCCGCAAGCGCTGGCCGCCGCCGAGCTGGTGTTCGAGGGCGTGCCCGAAACCATGGAGGCCAAGCGCGAGGCCTTCGAGCAGCTCAACCGCCATTGCAGGGACGACGCCATCCTCACGTCCACCACCAGCAGCATCCTCGTGACGCAGCTCGCGGCGCTGGTGCGGCTGCCCGGGCGCTTCCTGAACATGCACTGGCTCAACCCGGCCTATGTGATTCCCGTGGTGGAGCTCAGCTGCCATCCCGGCACCGATGCCGCCGTGCTTGCGCGCACCAAGGCGCTGATGGAGGCCATCGGCAAGCTGCCCGTGGTCTGCGGCGCGTCGCCCGGCTACATCGTGCCGCGCCTGCAGGCGCTGGTGATGAACGAGGCGGCCCGCATGATCGAGGAGGGCGCCGCCACCGCCGAGGAAATCGACAAGGCCACGCGCTACGGCCTTGGCCTGCGCTTTGCCGCGCTCGGCGTGGTCGAGTTCATCGACTTCGGCGGCTGCGACATCCTGCACCACGCGAGCCGCGAGATGTCGGCCTCGATCGACATGGGGCGCTACACCGCGCCGGCCATCGTCGATCGCATGGTGGAGGAAGGGCGGCTGGGCCTCAAGAGCGGCAGCGGCTTCTACGACTACCAGGGCCGCGACATCGCCACCTACCGGCGCGACGTGCTGTCGCGCACGCTCGGCGAGTTGAAGCATGCGGGCCTGTGGCGCGCGCCGGCCGGCGAGACGCTCTCATGACCATCCGCCGCGCCTTTGCCGACCTGTCGGTGGGGCAGGTGCACTACGCGGCGTGCGGCGATGCGAGCGCACCGGCCGTGCTGCTGCTGCACCAGTCGCCGCGCAGCTGGGCCGAATACCGCGAGGTGCTGCCGCTGATCGGCGCGCGGTACCGCGCCGTTGCCATGGACACCGCGGGTTTCGGCGATTCGGCGGACGGCGGCGTGCCCGCGAGCATTGCGCAGTGGGCGCGCGTGGCGGGCGAACTGCTCGACGCACTGGGCATTGCGCAGGCCAACGTGGTGGGGCACCACACGGGCGGCGTCATTGCGGTCGAGCTGGCGGCGGCGTTTCCGGGCCGTGTGCGCAGCCTCGTGCTGTCGTCCACGCCATACACCGGCGAAGCCTTTCGCATCGCAAGGGCCGAGCGGCCGCCCATCGACGAAGTGGCGCCCAGTGAAGACGGCAGCCACCTGGCGGCACTCTGGCAGCGGCGCCAGGACTTCTATCCTGAAGGCCGCCCCGATCTGCTCGAGGCCTTCGTGCGCGATGCATTGAAGGTCGGCCATCGCGTGGAGGAGGGCCACCGGGCCGTCGCGTCCTACCGCATGGAAGAGCGCATCGGCCGCGTGACGCAGCCCGCGCTGATCATCCGCGCCACCGCCGATCCCTTTGCTGCGCCGCATGCAGAGGAGCTGCTGCACCACCTGCCGCAGGCCCGCATCGTCGACATCGAAGGCGGCATGGTCCCCTTGCCCGACCAGATGCCCGAGGCCTTCGCGCAGGCGGTGCTCGGCTTTCTTTCGGCGCTGCCCCCATGAAAGCCATCCGCATCCATGGCTTCGACGCGGTGCCGGTGCTCGAAGACCTGCCCGACCCGGTGCCACAGGCCGGCCGCACCATCGTTCGCATGCAGGCCGCCACCGTCGGCCACATCGACCGCACTGTGTGGCGCGGCAGCTTCCTGCGCCATCCGCCGCTGCCCTACACGCCGGGCGTGGAGGCCGCGGGCATCGTCGTGGCCAGCGGGCGCTTTGCCACCGGAGCGCGCGTGTGGCTGCGCGGCAGCGGGCTGGGCACGCTGTTCGACGGCACCTGGTGCGAGCAGATCGATGCACCCGACGAGGCGCTGGGCCTGCTGCCCGACGCGCTCCCGATGGCGGTGGGCGCCGCGTTCTTCTCGCCCACCACGTCGGCATGGGTGGCGCTGCATGAAGTCGCGAAGCTGCAGGCCGGCGAGCAGGTGCTGGTCACGGGTGCGAGCGGCGCCGTGGGCTCGCTCGCCGTGCAGCTGGCGCGCGAGCTTGGCTGCACCGTGCGCGCGGTCGATCCGGACGCCGCGGCCGCGCCGCCTGCGAGTGCGGACCTGTTGATCGACACGGTCGGCGGCGGCGTTCTTTCGGCGGCCTTGCCGGCCGTGCGGCCCGGCGGGCGCGCCGTGCTCATCGGCTACACCGCGGGCCCGACGCTGCAGCTGGACATTGCGCACTTCCTGCAGCGCGACGTGGCGCTGCTGCCGCTCAACATGTTCCGGCGCGAAGCCGCCGGCCGTGCCGCGGCGCCCGAACTGCTCGCGCGGCTGGCCGACGGCCGCCTGCATCTGGAGGTGCGCAGCTTCGCGCTGGCCGATGCCGCCGTCGCGCTCGAATGGATCGCGCAGCGCGGCCATCGCGGCCGCGCGGTGCTGGTGCCTTAGCCGCCCCCCGTACGCAAGGGGCGGGGCGCTTCAGTCTTCTTCCGGCTCCTCGACCGGCACATGCACGTGCAGGTCGATCATCTGCCGCAGCGTCTGCTTCAGTTCCTCGGCGCGCCGCAGGCCGAAGGGTTCGAGCACGCGCCGCTCATGCTCGCGCGCGAGCTCCATGAGGTGCTCCACCGCCTTCAGGCCCTTGCGCGTGATGCGCACCAGCGTGATGCGGCGATCACTCTCGTGGGGCAGCCGCTCGACCTGTCCGCGTGCCTCCATGCGGTCGAGCAGCCGCGTGACGGTCGGCTGCTTGGTCACCGTCACCTGCGCGAGCTGGCCGATGCTGATCGGCTCGCTGCCCGCGAGCGAGGCCATCACGCGCCACTCCGACACCGAGAAGCCGTGCTGCCGCGCCACCTCGTGGAACTCCGAGGAGATCAGCTGGCTGGCCTGCGCCAGCAGCGCCGGCAAGTAGTCGTCGACGAAGCGATGTGTTTCAGGAGGTTGCTCGGCCATGGAGGCACCTCACGGCCAAGCGCCTCGAACCAGCCGCGGGCACGCTGCTTGCATGTCTAGGGTAATTCATGATTGTGGATACATTCATTTGTCAACATTATAGAAAGCACGGTGCGGCAGCTTGCACGCACCGTCCCACGAGAGAGAACAAGGACCGACATGGCTGAGCGTTCGTTCGTCGAAGAAGTCAAGAAGCTGCGGCTTTCTGGCGGAGATGTGTTTCGCGGTGAAGGCATTCTGGCGGTCACCAAGGCTTTGCTCGAATCGGGAGTTTCCTATGTGGCGGGCTACCAGGGGGCACCCATCTCGCACCTGATGGATGTGCTGGCCGATGCGCAGGACATCCTCGCCGAGCAGGGCATCCGCTTCGAGAACAGCGCGAGCGAAGCCACCGCGGCCGCCACGCTGGCCGCTTCCGTCAACTACCCGTTGCGCGGCGCCGTCACCTTCAAGGCTACCGTGGGTACCAACGTGGCCTCGGACGCGCTGGCCAACCTGGCTTCGGGCGGCGTGACCGGCGGCGCGCTGATCATCGTGGGCGAGGACTACGGCGAGGGCTCCTCGATCATGCAGGAGCGCAGCCATGCCTTCGCGATGAAGTCGCAGATCTGGCTGCTCGATCCGCGGCCCAACCTGCCGAGCATCGTCGATGCGGTGAAGCAGGGCTTCGATCTTTCGGAGGCCAGCAACACGCCCGTGATGCTGCAGCTGCGCATCCGCGCCTGCCATGTGCACGGCCACTTCATTGCCGGCGACAACAAGCGCGCGAAGTTCACGCTGAAGGACGCGCTCGAAAATCCGCAGCGCGACGTCGGCCGCATCGTGCTGCCGCCCGCGAGCTTCGTGCACGAGCAGGAGAAGGTGCGGGACCGCTGGCCCGCGGCCGTGCGCTTCATCGAGGAGCGCCAGCTCAACGAGTTCTTCTCCGAAGACGCCGACGACATCGGCATCATCGTGCAGGGCGGCAGCTACAACACGCTGCTGCGCGCGCTCGAGCGGCTCGGCCTGGCCGACGTGTACGGCAACACGCAGGTGCCGCTCTATGTGATGAACGTGGCCTACCCGGTCATCGAGAGCGAGGTGATCCGCTTCTGCGAAGGCAAGCGCGCGGTGCTGATCGTGGAGGAGGGCCAGCCCAACTTCGTCGAACAGAACCTCGCGACCATCCTGCGGCAGGCCGGCTCGGCCACCGCGCTGCATGGCAAGGACATGCTGCCCGTGGCCGGCGAGTACACCGCATCCGAACTGCTGAAGGGCGCGCGCAGCTTCTGCGAGCGCTACGGGCGCCTCGCGCCGCTGCCGGTGCCTGCGCCGGTGCGCAAGGTGATTCCGCTCAAGGAAGTGGCGGCCATCGGCGTCGATGCCGCGCCGGAGCCGGCGCAGCCGTCCACCGCGCTCGCCGAGGTCGTGCATGCGCGCCCGCCGGGCTTTTGCACCGGCTGCCCCGAGCGGCCCATCTTCAGCGCGATGAAGCTGGTCGAGCGCGAGCTGGGTCCGCACCACGTGAGCGCCGACATCGGCTGCCACCTGTTCTCGATCCTGCCGCCCTTCAACATCGGCAACACCACCATGGGCTACGGCCTGGGCGGTGCCGGCGCGGCGGCGCTCAATGCGCCGGCAGGCAAGCGCGCGATCTCGATGATGGGCGACGGCGGCTTCTGGCACAACGGACTGACCAGCGGCGTGGCCAACGCGGTGTTCAACAAGAGCGACAACCTCACCATCGTCGTCGACAACAACTACACCTCGGCCACGGGCGGGCAGGACATCCTCTCGTCGAACGCCGTCAACAAGACGCGCAGCACCGGCCACGAGATCGAGCGCGCGGTGCGCGGGGTGGGCGTGGAATGGGTTAAGACGCTGCGCCGCACCTATGACGTCGCCGGCATGCGCGACGCGCTGAAAGAAGCGCTCACCACGTCGAAGAAGGGCCCCAAGGTGCTGATCGCGCAGTCGGAATGCATGCTCAACAAGCAGCGCCGCGAGAAGCCGCTGGTGCGCAAGGCCATCGCCGACGGCAAGCGCATGGTGCGCGAGAAGTTCGGCGTCGATTCCGACACCTGCACGGGCGACCACTCGTGCATCCGCCTGTCGGGCTGCCCCTCGCTCTCGATCAAGCCCAACCCCGATCCGCTGCGCACCGATCCGGTGGCCACCGTGCTCGACAGCTGCGTGGGCTGCGGCGTGTGCGGCGAGGTCTCGCATGCGGCGGTGCTGTGCCCCTCCTTCTACAAGGCGCAGATCGTGAGCAACCCGAGCCGCTGGGACCTGCTGCGCGAGCGCCTGCGCGCCGCCATTATCGGCTGGCTGCAGCGCGGCGAAGCGCGCCGCCGCGAAACCTATGCCTTCTGAAGCGATGACGAACAAGGCGCAACCGATCAAGATCGCGATCCTTGCCATGGGCGGCGAGGGCGGCGGCGTGCTGGCCGACTGGATCGTCGACATGGGCGAGGCCAACGGCTACGTCGCGCAGACCACCTCGGTGCCCGGCGTGGCGCAGCGCACCGGCGCCACCATTTACTACGTCGAGCTGTATCCCAATGCGCAGGCCGAGGCGGATGGCGGCCGCCCCGTGCTCGCGCTGATGCCGCTGCCGGGCGATGTCGACGTGGTGCTGGCTTCGGAACTCATGGAGGCGGGACGCGCGGTGCAGCGCGGGCTCGTCACCAGCGACCGCACCACGCTGATCGCATCCACGCACCGCGTGTTCTCCATTGCCGAGAAGAGCGCGCTCGGCGACGGCCGCGTCGACAGCGCGCAGTTGCTCGCGCACACCGCGCGGGCCGCCAAGCGCTTCATCCGCTTCGACATGGCGCAGGCGGCCGAAGCTTCGGGCAGCGTGATCAGCGCCGTGCTGTTCGGCGCGCTGGCGGGCTCGGGCGTGCTGCCGTTCAGCCGCGCGCAGTTCGAGGCCACCATCGAGCGCGGCGGCGTCGGCGTGAAGCCCAGCCTCAAGGCCTTTGGTGCAGCATTTGCGCGTGCGCAGGGCGGCGACGACGGCGAGGCGCCGCCGGAAGCGGCAGCGGCCATGCCAACGCCGCAGCCGCGCCATCCGGCCGTGCGTGCCTTGGTCGAGCGTGTGCAGCGCGAATTTCCTGCTGCGGCGCACGGCCTGCTGCTCGAAGGCGTGCGCCGCCTGATCGACTACCAGGACGCGGCCTATGCCAGCCTGTATCTCGACCGCATGGCTGCCGTGGCGGCGCTGCCGGTCGATGGCGACCAGCGGCTGCTGCGCGAGACTGCGCGCCATCTGGCGCTCTGGATGTCGTACGAAGACACGGCCCGCGTGGCTGCGCTCAAGACCCGTGCCACCCGCTTCGAGCGCGTGCGCGGCGAAGCGCGCGTGCAGCCCGGCCAGGTGCTTGCCATCAACGAATACATGCATCCGCGCCTGCAGGAAATCTGCGAGACGCTGCCGGGCGGCATCGGCCGCTGGCTCATGAATTCCACGCTGCCGAAGAGGATCGTCGAGCGCTTCACGCAGCACGGCCGCGTGATCCAGACCAGTTCGCTGCGCGGCTACCTGATGCTGCGCACCGTCGCGGCCATGAAGCGCTGGCGCCGCTCGACGATGCGCTACGCGGAGGAAAACCGCCGCATCGAGGAATGGCTGCAGCGCATCGCCGCCACCGCGAAGCGCAACCCCGAACTGGCCGTCGAGCTCGCGCAGTGCCAGCGCCTGGTCAAGGGCTACAGCGACACGCACGAGCGCGGCATCCGCAACTACGACACCGTGATGCGCGCGGTCGAACGCGCCGGTGCGGCGCTGGCCCCAGCCACGCTGCGCGAGCTGCGCGATGCGGCGCTTGCCGACGAACACGGCCACAAGCTGCAGGCTGCGCTGGCGCAGCACGCATTGGCCTGAAGAGACAACGGACGCACGATGACCGCTCCCACCGCCACGCTCCAGCTTCGCGTTGCCGAAGCGCGCCAGCTCAATCCGCTGATTCGCATGCTGCGCCTCTGCGCCGAAGACGGCCGCGCGCTGCCCGGCTTTGCGGCCGGCGCGCACATCCGCGTGCAGGTCTCGCTGCCGGACGGCAGGACCGACTGGCGCCACTATTCGCTGATCAACTTTGCGACGGCGCGCAACGCCACCAATGCGCCGACGGAATACGTGATTGCCGTGCGCAAGGAGGCCGAGGGCCGCGGCGGCTCGCGCTTCATGCACGAAGGACTGAACGAGGGCGACACGCTCGCCATCGAGGCACCGAAGAACGACTTTCCGCTGCACACCGGCCCCGGCGGCTCGGTGCTGGTGGCGGGCGGCATCGGCGTCACGCCGCTTGCCACCATGGCCGCACGCCGCCGCGCCGAGGGTGCCCCGGTGCGCATGCACTATGCCGGCCGCAGCCGCGAGCTGATGGCCTTCCTGCCCGAGCTGCAGGCGCTGCTCGGCGACGACCTGCGCGTGCATGCCGACGCCGAAGCCGGCGCGCCGCTCGACATCGACGCGCTGCTCGACGGCGTGCCCGCCGGCGACCGCCTCTACGTCTGCGGCCCCAAGGTCATGCTCGACGCCGTGCTGGCCCGCACCCAGGCGCGTGGCTGGGAGCACGACCGCGTGCACTTCGAGCTGTTCACCGAGCCGGTCGCGGAAGAAGGCGACCAGCCCTTCGAGGTGGAGCTTGCCCAATCGGGCCAGCGCTTCACCGTGCCGGCCGGCCAGAGCATCCTCGACTGCCTGATCGAGCACGGCTGCGACCCGATGTTCGACTGCAAGCGCGGCGAATGCGGCGTGTGCGCCGTGCCCGTGCTCGAAGGCGAGATCGATCACCGCGACTACGTGCTGACCGCGCGCGAGAAGGCGCAAGGCAATGTCATGCAGATCTGCATCTCGCGCGCCAAGGGTGCGCGCCTGGTGCTCGACATCTGAAAGAGGAGCCACGAGAACCATGACCTCGTACCGAGACAACCCCGATGCGATCCGCGCGCTGGTCCAGGACGACCGCGTGCACCGCGACCTGTACACCAGCCAGGAGCTGTTCGAGCTGGAGCAGGAACACTTCTTCGCCAACACCTGGAACTACGTCGGCCACGAGAGCCAGCTGCCCAAGCCCGGCGACTGGATCAGCAACGAGATCGCCGGCCGCCCGCTGATCGTCGCGCGCCACTCTGACGGCAGCGTGCGCGCGATGATGAACCGCTGCGCCCACAAGGGCTCGCGGCTGGTGAACGGGCCTTGCGGCAACACCGGCAAGTTCTTCCGCTGCCCCTACCACGCCTGGACCTTCAAGACCGACGGTTCGCTGCTGGCCATTCCGCTCAAGACCGGCTACGAGAACACCGCGCTGCACGAGTGCGAATCGGCCAAGGGCCTGACCACGCTCAGGTATGTGCGCAGCCACCGCGGCTTCATCTTCGTGAAGATCAGCGATGCGGGGCCCGACTTCGATGACTACTTCGGCGATTCGCTGAGCTCCATCGACAACATGGCCGACCGTTCGCCCGAGGGCGAACTGGAAATCGCCGGCGGCTGCCTGCGCTTCATGCACCAGTGCAACTGGAAGATGTTCGTCGAGAACCTCAACGACACCATGCACCCGATGGTGGCGCACGAGTCGTCGGCCGGCACCGCCAAGCGCATGTGGGCCGACAAGCCCGAAGACGAACCCAAGCCCATGGCGGTGGAGCAGTTCGCGCCCTTCATGTCCGACTACAAGTTCTTCGAGGACATGGGCATCCGCACCTACGACAACGGCCACAGCTTCACGGGCGTGCACTTCAGCATCCACAGCAAGTACAAGGCGATCCCGGCCTACGACGACGCCATGAAGGCGCGCTACGGCGAGGCAAAGACCGCGCAGATCCTCGGCATGGCACGGCACAACACGGTGTATTACCCGAACCTCACGATCAAGGGCGCGATCCAGGCGATCCGCGTGGTCAAGCCGATCTCGGCCGACAGGACGCTGATCGAGAGCTGGACCTTCCGCCTGAAGGGTGCACCGCCCGAGCTGCTGCAGCGCACCACCATGTACAACCGGCTCATCAACTCGCCGTTCTCGGTGGTGGGGCACGACGACCTGCAGGCCTACCGAGGCATGCAGGCCGGCCTGCATGCGAGCGGCAACGAGTGGGTGAGCCTGCATCGCAACTACGACCCGTCGGAGCTGAAGGGTGGGGAGATCACCACCGGCGGCACCAACGAGCTGCCGATGCGCAACCAGTACCGCGCGTGGGTGCAGCGCATGACGGAGACGATGTGATGGCCGGCACCGAAGTCACCCGCCAGGACCTGATCGACTTCGTCGTGAACGAAGCGCACCTGCTCGACACCCGCCGCTACGAGGAGTGGAACGCACTCTTCACCGACGATGCCTTCTACTGGGTGCCGCTGGTGCCCGACCAGGAAGACGGCCTCAACCACACCTCGCACCTCTACGAGGACAAGCTGCTGCGCGAACTGCGCATCGAGCGGCTCAAGAGCCCGCGCGCGTTTTCGCAGCAGCCGCCGAGCCGCTGCCATCACCTGCTGCAGGTGCCGGTGGTCGAGCAGTTCGACGCCGAGGGCAATCGCTTCGTGCTGCGCACCGGATTCCACTACACCGAGTCGCAGGGCGACGAACTGCAGTTCTATGTCGGCACCTTCTTCCATCACCTCACCGTGCGGGACGGTGCGCTGCGCATGACGCTCAAGCGCGTGAACCTGCTCAACTGCGACGCGGCGCTGCCGGCCGTGCAGCTTTTCATCTAGGGACGCGATGCAACACGCCACCGTCCATCAAGTTTTCGCAGCGACTGCCGAGCGCACGCCGGAGGCTGAGCTTTTGTTCACTGAATCGGTGACCGCGGCCGCCTACGGCATTGCGGCCGGCGCCACTCGCTGGGGCGAGGCCGTGGCCGAGGTCGAGCGCCTGCGCGCGGCCTATGCGCAAGCCGGCTATGGGCACGGCCACCGCGTCGGCTTGCTGCTGGAGAACCGGCCCGCGTTTCTCTTCCATTGGTTCGCGCTCAATGCGCTGGGCGCGAGCGTGGTGCCGATCAATGCCGAGATGCGCTCGGCCGAACTGGCCTACCTGATCGGCCACAGCGAAATCGGCCTGGCCGTGACGCTGCCCGAGCGCGCTGCCGACCTGCACGCGGCGGCTGCACAGGCCGGTGTGGCCTTCGAGACCATGGGCCCCAACGATGCGGTGCCGAGCGCGAAGACGGCCGCACCGCGGGCGCATGAGCCTGTCGGCATCGACACCGAATGCGGCCTGCTCTACACCTCCGGCACCACCGGCCGCCCCAAGGGCTGCATCCTGAGCAACGCCTACTTCCTGCGTGCCGGCGAGTGGTATGCCGCGCTCGACGGCGTCTGCAGCATCCGGCGCGACGCCGAGCGCGTCATCACGCCGCTGCCGCTCAACCACATGAACGCGATGGCCTTCTCCACCATGGTGGTGCTGGTCGCGGGCGGCTGCCTGGTGCAGCTCGACCGCTTCCATCCGAAGAGCTGGCTCGCGAGCGCACGCGAAAGCGGCGCGACCATCGCCCACTACCTGGGCGTGATGCCCGCGATGCTGCTTTCCGCACCGGCATCGGCGGCCGACCGCGACCATGCGATCCGCTGGGGCTTCGGCGCCGGCGTGGACCGCAAGAACCACGCACCTTTCGAAGAGCGCTTCGGCTTTCCGCTGGTCGAGGCCTGGGCCATGACCGAGACCGGCGCGGCCGCCTGCATTATGGCCAACCAAGAGCCGCGGCTCGTGGGCACGAGCTGCTTCGGGCGGCAGGAAGACTTCGTCGAGATCCGCCTGGTGGGCGAGGACGGCAGCGACGTTGGCACCGATGCCCCGGGCGAGTTGCTGGTGCGCTCGGCCGGCGACGACCCGAAGCGCTACTTCTTCTCCCGCTACCTGAAGGACGACGAAGCCACGCGCGAAGCCTGGGCCGATGGCTGGTTCCACACCGGCGACCTCGTGCGCCGCGATGCCGAAGGCAACTTCTTCTTCGTCGACCGCAAGAAGAACGTGATTCGCCGCAGCGGCGAGAACATCTCGGCCGTCGAGGTGGAGAGCGTGCTCAACCAGCACCCGGCGGTGAAGGCCTCGGCCGTGGCTGCCACGCCCGATGCGGTGCGCGGCGACGAGGTGCTGGCCTGCATCGTGATGCGCGAGGAGGTCGCCGATGCCACGCAGCGCGAGCAGATCGCCGCCAGCATCGTCGAGCATGCGCTTGCGCAGCTGGCCTACTACAAGGCGCCGGGCTATGTCGCCTTCGTCGACGCATTGCCGCTCACGCCGTCGCAGAAGATCCAGCGCGGCCAGCTGCGCGAGATGGCGCAGTCGCTGCCGGGCCAGGGCCATTGCATCGACACGCGCTCCATGAAGAAGAGGCAGGCATGACGAAACGACGACTCTCCTACGAAGGCGTCGCGGTGGCCGTGCCCATCACCGTGCCCTATGTGCGCTACTCCACGCGCACCGCGCACTGGTTCATCGGGCAGGCCATCGAGGCGCTGGTCGAAGCCAGCGGCGTGGCCAAGGAACAGATCGACGGCCTGTGCCTCAGCAGCTTCTCGCTCGCGCCCGACACGGCCGTGGGCGTCACGCAGCACCTGGGCCTTTCGCCGCGCTGGCTCGACCATGTGCCCACGGGCGGCGCCTCGGGCGTGATGTGCCTGCGCCGCGCGGCGCGCGCCGTGCAGGCGGGCGATGCCGACATCGTGGCCTGCGTGGGGGCCGACACCAACCATGTCGACTCCTTCCGCCAGACGCTGGGCAGCTTCAGCAACTTCGCACGCGATGCGAGCTATCCCTACGGTTCGGGCGGACCCAACTCGATCTTCGCGTTCATCACGGCCAACTACATGCGCAGCTACGGCGCTCGGCGCGAGGACTTCGGCCGCATCTGCGTGGACCAGCGCACCAATGCGCTCGGCAATCCGAACGCGATGTTCAAGAAGCCGCTCACGCTCGACGAATACATGGCCGCGCGGCCCATCTCGGACCCGATCCACCTGTTCGACTGCGTGATGCCCTGCGCGGGCGCCGACGCCTTCCTCGTGATGAGCGAGGAGCGTGCACGCGACCTCGGTCTTGCGCATGTGGTGATCCGCGGCGCCATCGAGCGCCACAACGCCTATGCCGACGATCCGGTGATGGTGCAGGGCGGCTGGCGCATGGACCGCGACGATCTGTATGCGCAGGCCGGCGTGCAGCCCGCCGCGCTCGACTTCGTGCAGACCTACGACGACTATCCGGTCATCGTGATGATGCAGTTCGAGGACCTGGGCTTCTGCGAGAAGGGCGAGGGCGCGGCCTTCGTGCAGGCCAACACGATGACCTTCGACGGCAGCTTTCCGAACAACACGAGCGGCGGGCAGCTCTCGGGCGGGCAGGCCGGCGCGGCGGGCGGCTTTCTTGGCATGGTCGAGGCGATCCGCCAGTTGACCGGCCAGGCCGGCCCTCGGGCGGTGCCCGACGCGCAGCTGGGCCTCGTCGCCGGCTTCGGCATGGTGACCTACGACCGCTGCCTCTGTACGGGCGCCGTCATTCTCGGGAGACCCGCATGACGATGCCCCTGATGCGCCCCCCGCGCAAGAACCCGGTGCTGCGCACCCGGCAGATGAACCTGCCGCCCGGCGCGCGCGGCCGCGTGGCGCTCGGCCTCACGGCGGCCGCGGCCGAAGGCCGCTTCGAGCTGCAGACCTGCGACCGATGCGGCACGGTGCAGTACCCACCGCGCGAGGTCTGCCACAAGTGCCTCTCGGCTGCTCTGCGCTGGCGTGCGCAGAGCGGCGAGGGCGAACTGCTCGGCAGCACCACGCTGCACCACAGCAACGACCTGTTCTTCCGCGAGAGGCTGCCCTGGCGGCTGGGCCTGGTGCACCTGGATGCCGGCCCGACGCTCATGGTCCACCTGCATGGCGAGGTCGGCGATGCGCCGCAAAGAGTGCGCGTGGGCGCCCGGCTCGACCGCGCGGGCCAGGCCGTCCTCATTGGTTTTCCGTTTGAAGGGAGTCCCCACATGGCCGACGACAAGATGCTGCGTGAAATGACCAGCGACCCCAAGTTCCGCAAGGTACTGGTGACCGACGGCAAGACCGAGGTCGGCCAGGCCATCGTGCGCGCGCTGGTGAAGGCCGGCGCCGACATCGTCTGGGTCGGCCACGCCGAGCCGTGGAAGAAGATGGGCGAGGGGCTGGACGACATCTCGGCGCTGCCTCAGGTCACGCTGGTGCCGCTGGACCTGACCAACGGCCGGCAGGTGACCGAGCTCGCGGGCTCCATCGGCGGCAAGGTCGACATCGTGATCAACAACGCCGAGGTCCACCGCACTTTCGGCATCGGCGCGCGCCGCGGCACCGACGTGGCCAAGGCCGAGATGGACATCAACTACTTCGGCCTGCTGCGCCTTGCGCAGGAGTTCGGCCCCGCGCTCAAGGGCCGCTCGGCCGACGGCGCGACGGGCGCCACGGCCTGGGTCAACCTGCTGTCGATCTACGCGCTCAGCAACTTCCCGCCGCACGGCACCTTCAGCGCCTCGAAGGCGGCCGCGCATTCGCTTGCGCAGTGCCTGCGCGCCGAGATGCGGCCCGCCGGCATCCGCGTGATCAACGTGTTTCCCGGCCCCATCGACGACGAGTGGAACCAGCACACACCGCCGCCGAAGCTCGCGCCCACCGCGCTGGCCAATGCCATCGTCAAGGCGCTGCGCGACGGTGTCGAGGACGTGTATCCGGGCGACGTGGCGCAGGAGTGGCTGGAGCGCTGGCGCGACAACCCCAAGGTGCTCGAACGCGAGCTCGCGGCAGGCGGCTGAGAACAGGAGCCACACGATGACCACAACCACCACCGAACTGATGTCCGCCGCCGAAATCCTCGGCGGCCTCGTGACCGCGATGGCCAGCGGCCGCATCCGCGTGATCGACCTCACGCAGACGCTCACGCCCGAGTTCCCGCAGATCGCCTTGCCGCCCGAGATGGGCCAGTGCTGGCCCTTCCGCATCGAGGAAGTGTCGAAGTACGACGAGCGCGGCCCGGGCTGGTACTGGAACAATTTTTCCTGCGGCGAGCACACGGGCACGCACTTCGACGCACCGATCCACTGGATCTCGGGCCGCGACCTGCCGAACAATTCGGTCGACACAATTCCGGTGCAGAACTTCGTGGCGCCGGCCTGCGTGATCGATTGCTCGGCCGACGTGCAGGCGAACGACGACTACCTGCTGAGCGTGGCCGACATCGAGCGCTACGAGGCGGCGCATGGCCGCATTCCGAAGGGCGCATGGGTGTTGATGCGCACCGATTGGTCCAAGCGCAGCGACCCCGAGGCCTACCAGAACTTCGACGAAACAGGCCAGCACACGCCCGGCCCGAGCACCGAGGCCGTGCGTTTTTTGGTCGAGCAGCGCGACGTGCTGGGCTTCGGCTCGGAAGCCATCGGCACCGATGCCGGGCAGGGCTACCACCTGCGTCCGCCGTATCCGTGCCACTACTACATGCACGGCGCGGGCCGCTACGGGCTGCAGTGCCTGAGCAACCTCGACCTGCTGCCGCCCTCGGGCGCGGTGCTGATCTGCCCGCCGCTCAAGATCGAGAAGGGCAGCGGGAGTCCGCTGCGTGTGCTGGCGCTGGTGGGAGCCCCGCTATGACTCGCCGTTCCCGCATTGGCTTTGGCTCCTTCTCCCGCTCGCGGGAGAAGGCGGGGAATGAGGGGGCCTGCGAAGGCCTCAGGGGTCACCCTCACCCCAACCCTCTCCCGCAAGCGGGAGAGGGAGCAACACGGGGAGAGCGCGCATGAACAAGGTAGCTGCAGTCACCGGCGGCAGCGCCGGCATTGGCAAGGCCATCTGCGAAGACCTGCTCGCGCAGGGCTACGAAGTGATCTCGCTCGCACGCCGCAAGTCCGGCATCGACCACCCGAAGCTGCACAGCATCGAGGTCGACCTGAGCGACCGCGCCGCCACCGGCGAGGCGGTGCGCGAACTGGTCGATCGCTTTGCGCCGACCACCATCGTCCACAACGCCGGCGTGATCCGCGCGGCCTTGCTGCCCGAAGTGAAGCTCGACGACCTCGATGCGCTGGTCGACCTGCACCTGGGCTGTGCGATCCAGCTGGTGCAGGGCGCATTGCCTGCGATGCGTGCGCAGCGCTTCGGCCGCGTGGTGCTGCTGTCGTCGCGCGCCGCGCTCGGCCTGGCCACGCGCACCAGCTACTCCGCGACCAAGGCCGGCATGCTGGGCATGGCGCGCACCTGGGCGCTCGAACTCGCTGCGGACGGCATCACCGTGAACGTGGTGGCGCCGGGCCCGATCCGCACCGACATGTTCTACGACGTGGTCGAGGCCGGCAGCGAGAAGGAACGCGCACTCGCCGCCTCCGTGCCCGTCAAGCGCCTTGGCGAATCGGCCGATGTGGCACGCGCCGTGCGTTTCTTCGCCGACCCGGACAGCAGCTTCATCACGGGCCAAGTGCTCTACGTCTGCGGCGGCACCAGCGTCGGCAGCCTTGCTCTCTAGTCATCACCGCGTTCACTCGTTCCGTTCAAAAACATCACCTCTGGAGCATCGCCATGAAAGTCCTGAACCGATTCCGTGCCATCGCGGGCATTGCCGCGGCCTTTGGCGCCCTGAGCGCCGCGGGCGCGTGGGCCGCCGATCTCAAGGTCGGCTTCATCACGTCGCTGTCGGGACCAGTGTCGTCGCTCGGCATTCCCTACGAGAAGGGCATGAAGGCCGCGCTCGCCTACAAGGCGGATGTCGGCGGCCGCAAGATCCAGCTGGTGCAGCTCGACGATGCATCCGATCCGTCCACCGCCGCGCGCAATGCCCGCAAGATGATCGATGAGGACAAGGTCGACGTCATCATCGGCACCGCAGGCTCGCCCGGTGCGCTGGCCATTGCCGGCGTGGCGCGCGAGACGAAGACGCCGCTGATCTCGATCGCCAACGCCAACCTGCCGGGCGAGGAGGGCGCCTGGATGGTCACGCTGCCGCAGCCCGCGCCGCTGATGGTGAGCGCGGTGGTCGAGCGCATGAAGAAGTCGGGGGTGAAGACGGTCGGCTACATCGGCTTTTCCGACGCCTGGGGCGACCTGGTCTACGACGCGCTGCAAAAGAGCGCGGAGCCCGCAGGCATCAAGATCGTCTCGAACGAGCGCTATGCGCGCGCGGATTCGTCGGTGACCGGCCAGGTGCTCAAGATCGTGGCGCTGCGTCCTGACGCGGTGATCACCGGCACCTCGGGCACGCCGGGCGCACTGCCTTACCTGGCGCTCGCGGAGCGCGGCTACAAGGGCCAGATCTACGGCATGCACGCACTGATCAACCCCGACTTCGTGCGTGTGGGCGGCGCCTCGGTCGAAGGGCTGCTGGCGCCGACCGGCCCCGTGATCGTGGCCGAGCAGCTGCCGAGCGAGAACCCGATCCGCAAGGTGTCGATGGAATTCCGCGCGGCCTACCAGAAGGCCAACGGCGCACCGCCGACCGATGCCTTCTCGGCCTACACCTTCGATGCCTGGCTGCTGTACCTCGATGCGGCCCAGCGCGCACTCGCCACCAAGGCCGAGCCCGGCACGCCGCAGTTCCGCCTGGCGCTGCGCGACGCCATCGTGAGCACCAAGGAGCTGGTGGGCACGCACTCGGTCTACAACTTCAAGCCGACGGACCGCTATGGCTCCGATGAACGGTCGCGTGTTGTCGTGAAGCTGGAGAAGGGGCAGTGGAAGCTGGTTCCTTGATATGACGGCTTGCTTTTTTGATCGTCGCGGTGCGGGTGCGGGTCATTCGGGGCGCGCTCCCGCCGACGGGGTACCTTGCTCCGCGAATGTCCCCCGGCCTTCGGCCTCCTCCTTGATTTCGCTGCGCAAGGCACCCCATCGACGGGAGCGTTGTGCGGAGGGGTCGTTGATCAGCTGTGCATCCAGAGCGTGTCCTCGTGCACAGGGCATCGGGTGCTCCCCGCAGCGAAATCAAGGAGGAGCCGAAGGCGGAGGACATTCGCGGAGGGGAGTACCCGGTGGCCTGTGCACACGCCCTGAACAGCAGCGCAAAACAACCTTGGAGCACCAACAATGAAACAGAACCTGACCCGAATCCTGGCACTCACCGCAGCAGCACTCGCGACCGCGCAAGCCATGGCGGCCGACCTGAAGATCGGTTTCATCAGCTCGCTCTCGGGCCCGGTCGCTGCACTGGGCGTACCGTACGAGAAGGGCATTCGGGCCGCCATTGCCGAGCATCCCGAGATCGGCGGCCGCAAGGTCCAGCTGATCGTGCTCGACGATGCCTCCGACCCCACCACCGCCGGGCGCAACGCGCGCAAGCTCGTGGTGGAAGACAAGGTCGACGTGCTGATCGGAACCTCGGGCGTGCCGGGCGCGATGGCCATTGCGTCCGTGGCGCGCGAACTCAACACGCCGCTGATCTCGCCCACGCCCGTCACCATCCCCGGCCCCGAAGGCGCGTGGACCGTGACCGTGTCGCAGCCATTCCAGCTCATGGTCGCGGGCGTGGTCGAGCGCATGCAGAAGTCCGGCGTGAAGACCGTGGCCTTCATCGGTTTCTCCGACGCGCTGGGCGACCTGGCCTACGACTCGCTCGTGAAGAGCGCCGATAAGGCCGGCATCAAGGTGGTGGCGAACGAGCGCTATGCGCGCAGCGATTCGTCGGTGGCCGGGCAGGTGCTCAAGATCGTCGCGCAGCGGCCCGATGCGGTGTTTGCCGGCAACTCGGGCACGCCCGGCGCGCTGCCCTACCTCGCGCTGGCCGAGCGCGGCTACAAGGGAAAGATCTACGGCACGCATGGCCTCATCAACGCCGACTTCGTGCGCGTGGGCGGCGCTTCCATCGAAGGCCTGCAGGTGCCCAGCGGCCCCGTGCTGGTGGCCGACCAGTTGCCCGACAGCAACCCGATCAAGAAAGTGTCGATGGGCTTTCGCAGCGCCTACCAGAAGGTCAACGGCGCGGTGCCGACCGATGCCTTCTCGTCCTACACCTACGACGCCTACCTGCTGCTGGCCGATGCCGCCTCGCGCACCAAGGGCGAACCGGGCACTCCGCAGTACCGCAGCGCACTGCGCGACGCCATCGTGGCCACCCGCGAGCTGGTGGGCACGCACGGCATCTACACCTTCAAGCCCGACGACCGCTATGGCTCCGACCAGCGCGGCGTGGTGATCGTGCAGATGAACAAGGGCCAGTGGAAGCTGGTCCCCTGAAAGAAACCTGAGCGCCCGCCGATGACCAGCTACCGCCATCATCCGGACCGCATCGCCGCGCTCGTGCAGAACGACCGCGTGCACCGCGACCTGTACCTGAGCGAGGAGATCTTCGCGCTCGAACAGGAGCACCTGTTCGCGAACACCTGGGTCTATCTCGGTCACGCGAGCCAGGTGCCGGAGCCGGGCGACTTCGTGGCGCAGGACATTGCGGGCCGGCCGCTGCTCATGGTGCGCCAGCCCGACGGCGCGGTGCACGTCATGTACAACCGCTGCGCCCACAAGGGCACGCAGCTCGTGACCGACGAATGCGGCAACACCGGCCGCTTCTTTCGCTGCCCGTATCACGCCTGGACCTACAAGCTCGACGGCGCACCGCTCGGTGTGCCGCTGAAGAACGGCTACGAGGGCACGCAGCTCAAGGCCTGCGAGTCGGGCCGGGGGCTCTCGGTGGTGAAGCACGTGAAGGTCTACCGCGACTTCGTCTTCGTGCGGCTCGCGGACAGCGGCCCCTCGTTCGAAGACTACTTCGGTGAGGTGCTCGGCGCCATCGACAACATGGTCGACCGCTCGCCCGAGGGCCGGCTCACGGTGGGCGGCGGCGTGCTGCGCAACATCGTCCACTGCAACTGGAAGATGTATCTCGAGAACATCAACGACACGGTGCATCCGATGTCGACGCACGAGTCGGCCACCAAGGCGGCCGAGGCGCTGTGGGAAGGCCATGCCCCTTCTGACCCCAAGCCGATGGCAATGGAGCAGATCCTGCCCTTCGGATCCGGCTACGAATTCTTCGACAAGATGGGCGGGCGGGTGTTCGCCAATGGCCACAGCGTGCTGGGCGTGAACTTCAGCATCCACTCCAACTACGCCCAGCTGCCCGAGTACGAAGCTGCGATGCGCGCCGCCCATGGCGAGGAGCACGCGGCCGAGATCCTGCAGCGCTCGCCGCAGAACTCGGTCTTCTATCCGAGCCTGTCGGTCAAGGGCTCGCCGCAGGCCATCCGCGTGATCCGCCCGCTGGCCGCGGACCGCACGCTCATTGAAGCCTGGAGTTTCCGCCCGGCAGGCGCGCCCGAACTGCTGTTCGAACGCGCGATGAACTACAACCGGCTCGTGTTCTCGCCGATGTCGGTGGTCGCGCATGACGACGTGCACCTGTTCGAGAGCATCCAGCAGGGCCTGCGCGCGGGCGGCAACGAATGGGTGAGCCTGCACCGCAATTACGACGCGGCTGAACTCGCGCAATCGACCCTCACCACCAACGGCACCAACGAACTGCTCATGCGCAACCAGTTCCGCGCCTGGGCGAAGTCGATGGTGGCGGGCATGGAGGCCGCGGCATGAACGACGATCCGCGCGATTTCGTGGCGCATGAGGCCGCCTTGCTCGACGAGCGGCGCTTCGACGACTGGCTGGCGCTCTTCACCGAGGACGGCCACTACTGGATACCGCTGCTCGGCGCCGCGCAGGCCGATCCGTTCTCGCACAACTCCCTTGCCTACGAAGACCGGCTGCTGCTGCAGTTGCGTGTGGATCGCCTGAAGAACCCGCGCGCCCATTCGCAGCATCCCGCGAGCCACAGCCAGCATGTGCTGCAGCCTTCGCGCATCGAGGAAGAAGCGAGCGGCGCGGTCCGCCTGCGCACGCCTTTCCTCTACGTCGAAGCGCGCGGCGAATCGCAGATCCTGCTGACCGGCACCGCCCGCCACCACCTCGTGCGCACGCCCACGGGCTGGGCCATCCGCGAGAAGCGCATCGACCTGCTCAACGCCGCGCGCGCCTTGCCCGCGATCCAGCTGTTCATCTGAGTTTTCCGTTCCTTTTCTCCATCCATCTCACCGGAGCTACGACATGAAGAGCCTGATGCTGACCTTGACGCGCGGTGCCATCGCCGCGGCGCTGACCGCCTGTGGTGTTGCGAGCGTGCTGGCGGCCGACCTCAAGGTCGGCCTGAGCGTGTCGTTGTCGGGGCCCAACTCCTCGCTGGGCGTGCCCTATGCCAAGGGCATGCAGGCCGCGCTGGCCTACAAGCCGGAAGTCAACGGCCGCAAGGTGCAGCTCATCGTGCTGGACGACGGCTCCGACCCCACCACGGCCGGGCGCAATGCACGCAAGCTGATCGAGGAGGACAAGGTCGATGTGCTGATGGGCACCTCGGGCGTGCCGGCCGCCATTGCCATGGCGCAGGTCGGCAAGGAAGCCAAGGTGCCGATGATCGGCCTCACGCCCATCCTGCTCGATGCGGCCGAGAACCCCTGGGTCATGACGGTGGCGCAGCCCACGCAGCTGATGATCGATGCGGTGGTCGAGCGCATGAAGCGCAACAACGTCAAGACCGTGGGCTACATCGGCTTCACCGATGCCTGGGGCGACCTGGTCTACAACGCGCTGATGAAGGCCGCGCCCGAGGCCGGCATCAAGGTGGTGAGCAACGAGCGCTATGCGCGCGCCGATGCCTCGGTGACCGGGCAGGTGCTGAAGATCGTGGCGCTTCGGCCCGACGCGGTAATGACCGGCGGCGCCGGCACGCCGGGCGCGCTGCCCTTCCTTGCGCTGCAGGAGCGCGGCTACAAGGGCGGCGTGTACGGCCAGCACGGGCTGATCAACCCCGACTTCGTGCGCGTGGTCGGTGCCGCGGGCCAGAACGCGCTGATGCCCACCGGCCCGGTGATCGTGGCCGAGCAGCTGCCCGACAGCCATCCGACCAAGAAGATCGCGACCGATTTCCGCGCGGTGTTCCAGAAGGTCAACAACGCGCCCACCAGCGATGCCTTCTCGGCCTATTCCTTCGACGGCTGGCTGGTGTTTGCCGATGCCGCTTCGCGCGCCATGAAGAAGGCGGAGCCGGGCACGGCCGAGTTCCGCGTCGCGCTGCGCGATGCCATCTTCAGCACCAAGGAAGTGGTGGGCACGCACGGCGTCTACAGTTTCAAGCCCGGCAGCCTCTACGGCGTGGACGAACGCGCCCGCGTGATCGTCAAGCTCGACAACGGCCAGTGGAAGCTCGCACCTTGAACCATTTCATTCCAACAACAACGATATTGCGAGGGGCTTTTCCATGACATGGGACGTGGCGCTGATTCTCGTCACCGATGGCCTGGCCAACGGTGCCGTCTATCTGCTGGCCGGGCTCGGGCTGGTGCTGATCTTTTCCGTCACGCGGGTGGTCTTCGTGCCGTTCGGCGACATCGCGGCCTTCGCGGCGCTGTCGCTTGCGGCCTTCGAGACCGGCCGTGTACCGCCGACCATCGGCATGGTCGCCGTGCTTGCGGCGCTCGCGCTGGCAACGGAAATCGGCAGCCTGCTGCGGCGCGGCGAGGCCGCGCGCATTCCCAAGGCGTTGCTGATGTGGGGCGTGCTGCCTGCGATTCCGTGTGTGCTGGCCTGGCTGGCGGCTCGGCCCGGCGTGCCGGTGGCGGTGCACATTGCCGTGGCCGTGCTGCTGGTGGTGCCCATTGCGCCGCTGCTCGCGCGGGTGGTGTTCCAGCCGATCGCGGATGCCTCGGTGCTGGTGCTGCTGATCGTCTCGCTGGCGCTGCACTTCCTGCTGTCGGGCCTGGGGCTCCTGTTCTTCGGCCCTGAAGGCTCGCGCACCACGCCGCTCACCAGCGCGGTGTTCACGCTGGGCGACGGCTTCACGGTCAGCGGCCAGGTGGTGCTGATGGTGGGGGCGGCCATCGTGCTGAGCGGCCTCTTCTTCCTGGTGTTCGAGCGCACGGTGGCGGGCAAGGCGCTGCGCGCCACGGCCGTCAACCGCGTGGGCGCGCGGCTGGTCGGCATCCGGCCGGTGCGCACGGCGCTGCTGGCCTATGGCTGCGCCTCGCTGCTGGCCGGGCTCATCGGCGTGCTGATCGCGCCGGTGACCACCATGTACTACGACTCGGGCTTCATCATCGGCCTGAAGGCCTTCGTGGCCGCGATCATCGGTGGGCTCGTGAGCTACCCGATGACGGCCGTGGGCGCGCTCGCCGTGGGCGTGGTGGAAAGCTTCGCCTCGTTCTGGAGCGGGGCGCTGAAGGACGTGATCGTGTTCAGCCTGCTGATCCCGGTGCTGATGCTCAGGTCGTTCATGGCGGCCCATGCCGAAGAGGAAGAAGACGAGGTGGACCAATGAACGCGAATTCCAAACGCACGGCATGGATCGCGGCGGTGGTCGCCGTGCTGGCCCTGGTGCCGGCGGTGGCGGGCAGCTTCACGGTCTCGCTGCTCAACGACATCGGCATCGGCGCGCTGGTGGCGCTCGGGCTGGTGCTGCTCACCGGCGTGGGCGGCGCGACCTCGTTCGGGCAGGCGGCCTTCGTAGGCATCGCGGCCTACGCCACGGCCTGGCTCACCACCACGCAGGGCCTGTCGCCATGGATCGGCCTCTTGTTCGCGCTGCTGCTCACGGGCCTGTCGGCGCTGGCCATCGGCATGCTCACGCTGCGGCTGGGCGGGCACTTCCTGCCGCTCAGCACGATCGCCTGGGGCCTGTCGATCGCGATGCTGTTCGGCAATGTCGATGCGCTCGGGCGCCACACGGGCCTGTCGAACATTCCGGCGCTACGCATCGCGGGCTGGTCGCTGGCCGATCCGCGGTCGATGTACTACCTGATCTGGGTGCTGGTCGGGCTGGCCTGCCTGTTCAGCCACAACCTGCTGCAGTCGCGGCCGGGGCGCGCGATCCGCGGACTGCGCGGCGGTGCCACGCTGCTCGCGAGCGTGGGGGCCGACGCCTACCGCGTGCGGCTCACGCTGTTCGTCACGGCCGCGCTCTTCGCGGGGCTGGCGGGCTGGCTCTATGCGCACATGAACCGCTTCGTGAGCCCGTCGCCCTTCGACGTGCGCGCGAGCATCGAGTACCTGCTGATGGCGGTGGCCGGCGGGCTCGGGCAGCTGGCCGGCGCGCTGGTAGGCGCCGCGCTGGTGCTGGTGCTCAAGAACGGCCTGCAGGACGTGCTGCCGATGCTCACGCAGCGCGCGGGCCAGCTGGAGGCCGTGGCCTTTGCGACGCTCTTCATCCTGCTGCTGCACTTCGCGCGCGGCGGCCTCATGGGCCTGCTGCGGCGCTGGACGCGCCGCCGCGCCGGCACGCAAGCTGCCTCGCGCCACGAGGCGCCCGCGGTCGATCCGCTGCCGCACCGTCAGCTGCCCGCGCGCGGCACGCAGGTGCTGTCGGTGAAAGGCGTGGTCAAGCGCTTTGGCGGACTGGTGGCGGTCAACGACGTGAGCTTCGAAGTGAACGCGGGCGAGATCGTGGGCCTGATCGGGCCCAACGGCGCGGGCAAGTCGACCATGTTCAACCTGCTGACCTGCACGCTGCCGATGAGCGCGGGCCAGGTGCGCTTTCTCGACCACGACATCGCCGGCATGCCGCAGCGGCAGGTGGCGCGGCTGGGCTTGGCGCGCACCTTCCAGCACGTGAAGCTCAGGCCGCACATGAGCCTCTTGGACAACGTGGCGCTGGGCGCGCATTCGCGCACGCGCTCGGGCATCCTGAAGGCGGGCCTGCGGCTGGACCGCAAGGAAGAGATGCAGATCCTGCAGGAGGCGCAGCGCCAGCTCGACCGCATCGGCCTGGGCGACCGCGCGCACGAGCTCGCGGGCAGCCTGCCACTGGGCACTCAGCGCATCCTGGAAATCGCACGTGCGCTGGCCGCCGACCCGGTGCTGCTGGTGCTCGATGAGCCCGCGGCGGGCCTGCGCCGCAAGGAAAAGATGGCGCTCGGCGACCTGCTGCGCAAGCTGCGCGAGGAGGGTGTGACCATCCTCATCGTCGAGCACGACATGGACTTCGTGATGAAACTGGTGGACCGTCTGGTGGTGATGAACTTCGGCTCCAAGCTCGTGGAGGGCGTGCCGTCGGCGGTGCGCGCCGACGAGCGCGTGCAGGCGGCTTATCTTGGGAGCGTGGTATGACCGCGATGCTGGAGATCGGCGACCTGCATGTGTCCTACGGGCAGGTGGAGGCAGTGCGCGGCGTGTCGCTCGACCTGCAGCCGGGGCAGATCATCTCGGTGATCGGGCCCAACGGCGCGGGCAAGACCACGCTGCTCGCGGCGGCGATGGGGCTGCTGCCCTGCAAGGGCACGCTCCGCTTCGAGGGCGAAGACCTGCAGGGCCTCGACGTGGAGGCGCGCGTGGAGCGCGGCCTGTGCCTGGTGCCCGAGAAGCGCGAGCTGTTCGGCGAACTCACCGTGCTCGACAACCTGCAGCTCGGCGCCTATGCCAAGCGGCTGCGCGGCGACGCCATGAAGAAGCGGCTGCAGTCGGTGTACGACCGCTTTCCGCGCCTGGCCGAGCGCCGCGCGCAGCGCGCCGACACGCTCTCGGGCGGCGAGCGGCAGATGCTCGCGGTGGGCCGCGCCCTGATGTCCGCGCCGCGCCTGCTGATGCTCGACGAGCCCAGCCTCGGCCTCGCGCCGCTGATCGTGCGCGACATTCTTTCCATCGTGCGCAAGCTGCGCGAAGACGGCGTCTCGATCCTGCTGGTGGAGCAGAACGCGCGCGCCGCGCTCGAGACCTCGGACCACGGCTACGTGCTGGAAACCGGCGAGATCGCACTGTCGGGCGCATCGGGCGAACTGGCCAGCGACCCGCGCGTGCAGGCCACCTACCTTGGCGGAGGCACGCACGATGACGAGTGAAGCGCGCGCGCTGCCGCCGGGCCAGCGCACGCTGCCCGCGATGCTGCAGCGGCAGTCGGAACGCTTCGCCGGGCGCCCGCTGCTGCGGATCGCGGGCCGGCAGTGGACGCATGGCGACGCGGCCGAGGCGGCTGCGGTGCGCGCCGGCGCGCTGGCCGAGGCCGGCGTGGTACGCGGCGACCGCATCGCCGTGATGTGCGGCAACCGCATCGAGTTTCTCGAGACCTTTCTGGGTGCCGGCTGGCTAGGCGCCTCGGTGGTGCCGGTCAACACTGCGTCGATGGGGCCGCAGATCGAATACTTCCTTGCCAACAGCGAGGCGAAGCTGCTGGTGATCGAGGCGGGCTTTCTCGAGCGGCTGGCGACGGCCGACCTGGGGCGCACGGCACTGCGCGAACTCTGGATCGTCGGCGAGGCGCCTGCTTCATGGACGCCGCCTGCGGGCGTTCGCGCCTCCAGCTACCCGCAAGGCGCACAGGCCATCGCACCGGCCGCGGTGCAGCCTGGCGATCCGCTCGCCATCCTCTACACCTCGGGCACCACCGGCCCGGCCAAGGGTGTGGTCTGTCCGCATGCGCAGTATTTCTGGTGGGGCGTGAACAGCGCCGAAGTGCTCGGCGTCGGCCGCGACGACGTGCTGTGCACCACGCTGCCGCTGTTCCACATCAACGCGCTCAACACCTTTGCGCAGGCCGCGCTGACCGGCGCCGAGGTGGTGTTCGAATCGCGCTTCTCGGCCTCGGGCTTCTGGCCGTCGATGCGCGCCAATGGGGCGACCGTGGTCTACCTGCTGGGCGCGATGGTGCCGATCCTGCTGGCCCAGCCCGAGGGCGAAGGCGAGCGCGATCACCGCGTGCGCATCGGGCTCGGGCCGGGCGTGCCCTCGGCGGCCGGGCAGGCCTTCAGGGCGCGCACCGGCGTGGCGCTGCTCGAAGGCTATGGATCGACCGAGACCAACTTCGCGATTGCCACCGCGCCGGATTCGCCGCGCGGCGGCGTCATGGGCTGGCTGCGCCCCGGCTTTCAGGCGCGCGTGGCCGACGAGGGCGATGTGGAGCTGCCCGCAGGCGAACCCGGCGAATTGCTGCTGCGCGCGGACGAACCCCACGCCTTTGCGAGCGGCTACTTCAACATGCCCGAGAAGACGGTCGAGGCCTGGCGCAACCTCTGGTTCCATACCGGCGACCGCGTGGTGCGCGATGCCGATGGCGCCTTTCGCTTTGTCGACCGCATCAAGGACGCGATACGCAGGCGCGGCGAGAACATCTCGTCCTTCGAAGTCGAGCAGGTGCTGCTGAGCCACCCCGGCGTGGCCTCCTGCGCCGTGTACCCGGTGCAATCCGAACTGGCCGAGGACGAGGTGATGGCCGCGCTGGTGCCGCGCGAAGGCCAGCGCATCGACCCGGCCGAACTGGCGCGCTTCTGCGAGAGCCGCCTGCCGTACTTCGCGGTGCCGCGCTACATCGACGTGCTGGCCGACCTGCCGCGCACCGAGAACGGCAAGGTGCAGAAGTTCAAGCTGCGCGAGCGCGGTGTCAGCGAACAGACCTGGGACGGACGGCCCGCTGCCGTTCGTCCCCCGGCAAGGACCGCATGAGTTCCACGCCGCCACCGCTTGCCGGCCAGGCCGCATTCGTGACCGGCGCGGGGCAGGGCCTGGGTGCCGCCATTGCGCGCGGATTGGCCGAATCGGGTGCGCGCGTGGTGCTTGCCGATGTCGACGCAGGCAGCGCCGAATTGGCGGCCGCGGGCCTGCGCGCCGCGGGCGCCGACTGCGTCGCCATGGAACTCGACGTGCGCAGCGAGCCGGCGTTCGTACGCTGCTTCGAGGCGGCCGTGGCCCGCTTCGGCGCCATCGACCTGCTGGTCAACAACGCCGCGCGCACGCCGTTCACCTCGCCCTGGGACATCACGCCCGACGAGTGGGACGACGTGCTGGCCGTCAACCTGCGCGGCAGCTTCTTCGGCTGCCGCATTGCCGGACGGCACATGCGCGAGCGCGGTTCCGGGCGCATCGTCAACCTGGCGTCGCTGGCGGGCCAGCAGCCCAGCGCCGCAACCGGCGTGCACTATGCGGCCAGCAAGGCGGCGCTGCTGGCACTGACGCGCAGCTTCGCGCAGGAACTCGCACCGCAGGGCGTCACGGTGAATGCACTGGCGCCGGCAGCGGTTCGCAGCCCCGCGCTCGATGCGCTGGATCCGGTGCGGCAGCAGGCGCTGAAGGCCGCCATTCCGCTCGGCCGCTTCGGCGAGGCCGAAGAGGTGGCGGCCGCCGTGGTCTACCTCGCTTCGCCCGCGGCGGCCTTCATGACGGGCGCCACGCTGGACCTCAACGGCGGCCGCTTCATGCGCTGAACAGGCGATGCGCCGCACACGCTAAAATAGTTCAGAACTAAATCATTCAGGTATGCACGCAAATTCACTGACCGGCCGCCATGCCCTCGTCACCGGCGCCGCGCGCGGCATCGGCGCCGAGATCGCCCGCACCCTGGCTGCCGAGGGCGCAACGCTCACGCTGCTGGGACGCGACCTCGATTCACTCCGGCGCGTGGCCGCGACGCTCGCGGGCCAGGGCCACGGCGTGGCCGCAGCGGACGTGGCCGACGCCCAGGCCGTGCAGTCGGCCTTCGCGCTGGCGCGTGCCGAGCGCGGGCCGCTCGCCATCCTCGTCAACAACGCGGGCGCGGCCGAGAGCGCGCCTTTTCTCAAGACCTCGGCCGAGCTCTGGCAGCGCATGCTGTCGGTGAACCTCACCGGCACGTTCCTGTGCACGCAGGCCGCGCTGCCCGACATGCTCGAAGCCGGCTGGGGCCGCATCGTCAACATCGCCAGCACCGCGGGCCAGAAGGGCTATGCCTACGTCGCGGCCTATGCGGCGGCCAAGCATGGCGTGGTCGGGCTCACGCGCTCGCTCGCGCTCGAGGTGGCACGCAAGGGCGTCACGGTGAACGCGGTGTGCCCCGGCTACACCGACACCGACATCCTGCGCGCGAGCGTTGCCAACGTGGTGGGCAAGACCGGCCGCAGCGAAGCCGATGCGCTGGCCGAGTTCTCCAGCGCCAATCCGCAGCGGCGCATCGTGCAGCCCGCCGAAGTGGCCGACGCGGTGCGCTGGCTCTGCGGGGAGGGCGCCGCGTCCGTCACCGGGCAGTCGGTCTCGGTGTCGGGCGGGGAGGTGATGTGATGCGCAACGACGCCTCGCATGCCGCGCTCAGCGACGCCGAGGAGCTCGGCCACGAGGCCCGCGCCGGCCGCGAAGACCACGCCATGCTCAGGCTGTGGCTGCGCATGCTCGCCAGCACCACGCAGATCGAGGCCGAGATCCGGCGCCGGCTGCGCGAGCGCTTCGGCATCTCGCTGGCGCGCTTCGACTACATGGCCCAGCTCTACCGCTATGAAGAGGGCCTGAAGATGCGCGTGCTGTCGCGCTACCTGATGGTGACGGGCGGCAACGTCACGGGCCTGACCGACGAACTCGAGCGCGACGGCCTGGTGGCGCGCGCCCACAGCCCCGACGACCGCCGCTCGTGGATCGTGAGCCTCACGCCCAAGGGCCGCGCGAGTTTCGAGGCCATGGCCAAGGAACACGAGCAATGGATCCTCGAGATGTTCTCGGGCCTCGACATGAAGACCGTCAGGCAGATGCACGCCCAGCTCGGCCAGTTGCGCGTGCACGTGATGCGCAGCGAGCCTGCGGGCGAGGAGGGCTGATGGCGGCCAGCACTGGCGAACCCGAGGCGCCCCAGGCCGAGTTCCAGCGCGCGCGGATGATCCGCTTTTCCGATTGCGACCCCGCGGGCATCGTCTTCTATCCGCAGTACTTCGTCATGCTCAACGGCCTGGTGGAAGACTGGGTGAGCGAAGGGCTCGGCGTTGACTACCACGCGCTCATCGCGAAGCGGCGCATCGGCCTGCCGACGGTGCGGCTCGAGGCCGACTTCCGCGCCGTGAGCCGCATGGGCGATCAAGTCATGCTGGGCCTTGCGGTGGAGCGGCTGGGCTCGCGTTCCATGACGCTCGCGCTGCGCTGCTTCGACCCCGCCAGTGGCGAGCTGCGCATGCAGGTCAAGCAGGTGCTCGTGACCACCTCGCTCGAGAGCCATCGCTCCGTGGAAATTCCGCCAGACCTGCGCACGGCCATCCTGCGCAGCGCGCCCTCGCTCGCCTGAAGCGCATCAGGGCGGCGGCTCTTTGGCGTTGGCCTGCCGCCAGGCCTCGCGCGCGGCTGCGATGAAGCGCTCTTCCGCCGCATCGGGCACTTCGGAGGGACGGTCTTCCTTGTCGAGCCAGCCCGGCTCCACCTCGCAGTGCTGTTCGATCTGCCGCGCCAGGTTGTCGCCGATGGGGAGGGGCTGGCAGGGTGCACTGGCGCTTCCGCTTGCGCCAACGGACCGGAGCCTTGAATATCCCGACCTCGACCAGCGCGTGCGCGAGGTCGGCGAGTGGTAGCAGTGCTGCAAGGCATCGATACGAACACGAAGGAGTGAGTGCCGCATGGACAACAAGCAAGCCATCATCGAAAGCCTCGCGCGGGCATTGGAAAGCTGGGTGCGCCATGCCAGCGCCGCCCAGCTCTGGCAGGTGCAGCAACATGGCGGCCTCGGGGCTTCCATCGCGGTGGAAGAAGACACCGTGCACGTCCGCATCGAACTTGGCGGCCCGCGCAACCCGCTGTCGGACCTGGGCCGCACCGATGGGCGCCTGCCCGTGACGGAGGCCTTTCTAGGCAACGGCGCCGCAGCATGGGGCGCGCCGCCCCCGCACGGAAACCCCGCGCGCGAGGCCTGGTTTCTGTCGAACGAACTGGCCCAGGAACATGCGCGGCAGTACCTGCTGGCGGAAGTGAGGGAAAGGCGGGATGTGCTGGTGCGGTTTGTCGAGGAATGTGCACCGTAGGCATGCCGCGGACTTGCGCGGCCTGCGCGTCAACCCAAGGTCGCGAAGTTGTCGCTGCGCAGCAAGCCCGTAACGCAGGCCGCGATGGCCGCGGTGGGCGGAACAATCTTGCGTTCACGCAGGTTGAACCAGGCACCGGTCATGCGGTATCTGGCTACGGGCAGGGACTTGCGTTGGAACGCAACGGTGTGCACGAAGCGTGAACCATCGGCGGTTTCGGCTGCGGCCAGCATCGACAGCGTCAGGATGTCGCCAAGGCGGACCTCCTTCAGGAAGCTGGTGGTCTCCTCCAGGGTGATGGGCGCCACACCTTCCTGGGCGAAGACTTGCGGATCCAGCCCCGCGCTCTCGAACCATTCGGAGCGGGCAAAGGTGGCCCAATCGGCGTAGGCGCTGTGGCGCAGGTGGCCGTAGGCGTCCACGTCCGCCCAGCGGATTTTCACGGTGACAGCATTCGTCGCATCGTTCATTTGATTACCTTCTGACTCGGGTGGATGGATGACCGGAGACAGAATAGGCGGCTGTTGGCACGTTCCAGGAAGGCGGCCAACCGGCAGCGCAGCGAACATGTCTGTGAGCGCGGACGGGCACCAGGCCGCGGCTACGAGTTCAAGCGGAAGGCGCTTCGGGCGATGGCCGTCGACTGAACAGCGGGCGGACGAAGAGGCTTTCGAGCGCCTTCGATTGGTGACTAATCGTAGGTGCTGCACGCTTGCGCGGTAGGTAGGCTAAGTTGAGAAACCGCCTCAGGCCGCGAAGGCAAAGCGGTCATCATCAGCAGCGCGTGGCTGCACCTCTTTGGCGATCGCCTTCGCTACCGCTTTCTGTGCAACCTTGAAATCGTAGGTCGCTTGCATGTTGATCCAACCCACCGCGTCGGCCTCTTCACCGCCAAAGTAGCGAGTCAGGCGCAGCGCAGTGTCTGGCGAAATGCCACGGCGTTCGAGCACGATGTCATTGATGCGGGACGCAGGCACGTGCAGCGCCTTTGCCAACGCGTTGGCAGTCATGCCAAGGGGCTTGAGGTAGTCCTCGCGGAGGACTTCGCCGGGATGAACCGGGCGCATTCCATTCTTAAACATCGGGTTGCCCTTTCAAGGTGCGGTTTCGGCAGACTGGCCGGTCAGTGCGGGTCATCAATCCTTACGTCGTACGGGCCCGCTTCGCCCCATTTGAAGATCAGCCGCCATTGCTGGTTGATCCTGACGTGCCAGGCACCGTCGTAGAACTTCAGGTCGTTGCCTGGTGGCATCTTCATGAAAACCACCGTCGGCGCAGCGTCCAACTGGGTCAGCTTGCGGGTCGCCACGTCCCGGATATTGGCGAAGCGAGCTTTCTTGCCCGTGGTGAAAAGTTCTTCGGTATCGGGGCAAGAGAAGGACTGAATCGCCATAGGCCATTTTATACCGTTTAACGGGAACCGGTAAGCTCTCGAAGGGTCATCGCCCGCGCCGCCAGCCTGTGGAAATGCGCCGTGATCTATTGGCGATCAACGTGCAGAGGGGCATCGGAATGGAGGGCTACAAAAGAAAAAACCTCCCAGCTTTTCAGCGGGAGGCTTCTCTGTTTTTCGGAACACGTTCTGCAATTGCGGAACAATGCTCCTGAAGAAATAGCGCGGAAACCGCGCAGTTCCTAGTGTTGGTGGTGGGCCCTGAGTGACTCGAACACTCGACCTACGGATTAAGAGTCCGCTGCTCTACCAACTGAGCTAAGAGCCCTTGCACAAAACGTTTTGCGTTTTTTGGCAAGACCGCAAGTATAGCGTAAAAATTCCGGGGCTCAACGATTTTGTGTGCGGCGGGGTTAGGATTCGTCATCATCGACGGGGCTGCGGTCCTTCCATCAGGAGATCTTCCATGACAGATACCACCACCATGTCCCATGTTGTGATCACCGGGGCCGCGGGCGCGCTGGGCCGTGCGGTGGTCCAGCATTTTCTCGAGCAGGGCGCGCGCCTGGCGCTGGTCGACCACCGGGCGGACCGCCTGGCCGAGGTCTTTCCGGGCCTGGACAATTCGCAGCACCTGCTGCTGGCGGGCGACGTGACCTCGGCGGCCGACATGACCGAGCTCGCGAGCCAGGCGCTCAAGGCCTTCGGCCGCATCGACGCGCTGGTCCACATTGCCGGCGGCTTCGAGATGGGCGAGGCCACGCATGCGCTCTCGCGGGCAAGCTGGGACCGCATGATGAACCTCAATGCCTGGTCCTTCGTGGCGGTGACGCAGGCGGTGCTGCCCTCGATGATCGAGCACGGTGCCGGCCGCATCGTGGCGGTGACGGCCAAGGTGGCGGCGCGCGGCCTGCCGGCCATGGCGGCGTACATCGCGTCGAAAAGCGCGCTGCAGCGCCTGGTCGAGGCCGCCGCCGCCGAGGCCGCCCCGCATGGCGTGGCCATCAACAGCGTGGCGCCCAGCGTGCTCGACACGCCGGCCAATCGGCAGGCCATGCCGGACGCCAATCCCGCCGACTGGGTGTCGACCGCCGTCGCGGCCCAGACCATCGGCTTTCTTGCGTCGCCCGCGGCCGCGGCGCTGCACGGCCAGCACCTGACGCTCGACACCTGAGCTGAAACAAGACGAACAAAAAGGGCCCTGGCGGCAACGCCAGGGCCCTTTTTTCGTTCCGCCGCCCGCCGCCCCCAGGCAGGCGGTTTGTCATGGGTGCGGGCCCGGGGGGCGGGGCGCTTGTCTCCCTGGAAAAGGGGCGCACTGCTCATGTGCGCAGGCGGCGCGATTTCTACAGTGACTCCACGGCAAGACGCTTCGGCCCGGCAAGGAAAACGAAGCGGTGCCAGTCGACAACACCATCACTGGGGAACACGCATGGAAACGCTCAACCTGCTGCCACGAAGCTTCATGACCCTGCTGCGCGAGGACGCGGGCATGTCGTTCATGGAGTTCGCGCTCATCGGCTCCCTGGTGGTGGTTGTGTGCCTTCTCCTGCTGCTGGCCGTGCGGCGCAGCGCCTGAGGTTCGCACCATGCAGGAATTCAACGCCGTCCTCGATCTGCTGGCCATGCTGGCCTCGGACTTCCGCATGGGCGGGCTCTTCGTGCTGCTGGTGATGGCCGCCGTGAGCGATGCGCGCTTCTACCGCATTCCCAACTGGCTGACCTTCGGCGGCATGGCCTTCGCGATCATCTACGGCGCCTTCGCGGCGCGCACGCCGATGACCGGCCTGCAGCACGCCCTGGGCGGCCTGGGCACCGGGTTCGCGATCATGCTGCCGTTCTACGTGCTGGGGATCATGGGTGCGGGCGACGTCAAGCTGATGGCAATGGTCGGCGCCTTCATCGGCCCCTACCAGACGCTGGAGGCCATTCTCTTCACCTGCATCGCGGGCGGCTTCGCGGCCGTGGCGGTGGCCATCCACCGGCGCCGGCTCGGCCACATGCTGGCCAACGTCAAGGATGCGGCGCAGGGCATCGTCGTCTCGGGCATTGCGGGCGTGCGACCGAACGGAACGATCGACACGCGGCAATCCATCGGAAAGCTGCCTTACGGCATCTGTATTTGCGTGGGGACGGTTGTACAGGTCCTGGCGCATCAGTTGGGCTTCGTCTAGCCCGTCCCTTCCTCCATCCATCCATCCACGGCGGAGATTCGCATGAAAAACATCAAGGCGCTCGGGCTGCTTCTGCTGGCCCTCCTGACCGGCCTGGCGGCCGCGGTCTACGCAGCGGGCTGGGTCTCCCGGCAGGGCGGAATCGCATCCAACAAGGTGGTGGTGGCCGCGGTCGACATCGAACTGGGCAGCCGGGTCAATCCGCAGATGCTGTCGCTGGTCGACTGGCCGAGCGGCTCGCTGCCGGCCGGCTCGTTCAAGGACGCCAAGTCGCTGGAGGACCGCGTGGTCAAGGTCGGCGTGCTGCGCGGCGAAGCCATCCTGGAAGGCAAGCTCGCGCCGGTCGGCACCCAGGGCGGGCTCTCGGCGGTCATTGCGAGCGGCAAGCGTGCCATGACCGTGCGGGTCAACGACGTGGTGGGCGTGGCGGGCTTCGCGCTGCCGGGCAACTACGTCGATGTGATGGTCAACGCGCAGCAGGACAAGAACCGCGGCGAAGAGGGCCGCCAGATCAGCAAGACTGTGCTCGAGAAGGTGCTGGTGCTGGCGGTGGCGCAGGAAGCCAACCGCGACGACACCAAGCCGAAGGTGGTCAGCGCCGTGACGCTGGAGCTTTCGCTCGAAGACTCCGAAAAGCTCGACCTGGCACGCAGCGTGGGAACCCTCTCGCTGGTGCTGCGCAACCAGATGGACAAGACCACGGTTGCCACCGCAGGCATCACCAAGGGCCAGCTGTTCGGCGAGAAGGACATCCTGCCGATCTCCACCACCGTGGCAGCGCGGCCGGCCCCCGCGCGCATGCCGCGCACCGCCCCCATGGCGCAGCGGCAATCCGAGTGCGTGGAAGTGATCCAGCACGCAGCCCGCACGCTCAACTGCTTCTGATCACCCCGCAGGAGGAACCCAAGTGCAACATCTCTCTTCTTCTTCTTATTCACCCGCCTGGCTGCTGGCGGCACTCATGGCGCTGGCGGCACCCGCGATGGCCGCGGACGCGGTCCCGGCGGCGGCTGCTGCCGTTGCCGCAACCCCGGCCGCAGCGCCGGCCGGGCCCGCCACCCGGCGCTGCACCGCGATCATCCCGGACGACCAGCCGACCTACGCCGTGCTCGGCAAGTCGGTGGTCATCCCGCTGAAGGCACGCGTTGCGCGCATCGTGGTCAGCGGCCAGCCGCCCAGCCGCGCGCCGGCCGCAGCACCCGCAGCCGCAGGGCAGCCGGCACCGGCCCCCGCCACGGCGGCGAACGCGGGCGACGGCATCGCTGATGTCGACGTCACGCTGCTGAGCCCGACCGACCTGTTCTTCCGCGGCCGCCAGGCGGGCTCGATGAACGTCGTGCTGCAAAGCGTCGACGGCACCTGCTACATCAAGGACGTGATCGTCACCATCGATCCGGGCGCGCTGCAGTCCAAGCTCGCCGAGCTGATGCCGGAAGAAAACCACATCCGCGTGCGCAGCGCCGAGAAATCGATCGTGCTCACCGGCGAGATCAGCGATGCGCTCAAGCTCGACGACGTGATGAGCCTGGCCATGGCCTACGGCGCCGACGGCAAGAAGGTGGTGAACCTGCTGCGCGTGACGGCGCCGCAGCAGGTGATGCTCGAAGTGAAGATCGCAGAGGTCAGCAAGACGCTGCTGGACCGGCTCGGTGCGCGCGTCGGCCTGAGCCGCACGGGTGGCGGCGGCCGCGACAGCTACTCGCTGATCTCCAGCTTCCTGAGCGGCGGCGGCGGCCTGCTCGAGGCGATCAGGATCGGGCGCACCTCGGTCGGCATCGACGGACAGAAGGACGACGGCCTGGTGCGCATCCTGGCAGAGCCCAACATCATGGCCATCAGCGGCCAGCAGGCAAGCTTCCTGTCGGGCGGAAAGATCTTCATCCCGGTGGCGCAGAGCGCCGCCGGCGGCGGGGGAACCAACATCACGCTGGAAGAGAAGGAGTTCGGCATCGGGGTCAAGTTCACCCCGACCGTGCTCAACGGCGGGCGCGTCAACCTCAAGATGGTCTCGGAGGTGTCGGACCTGTCGCAGACCGGCTCGCCCTTCACCACCGTGACCGGCGTGACCGCGGTGCTGCCTTCGCTCACGGTGCGCCGCGCCGACACCACCGTGCAGCTCAACGACGGCCAGAGCTTCGTCATCGCGGGGCTCATCAAGAGCAACGTCACCGAATCCATCAAGCGCTACCCCGGGTTGGGCGAAGTGCCGGTGATGGGGGCGCTGTTCCGCAGCACCGAGTTCCAGAACGACCAGACCGAACTGATGTTCGTGATCACGCCGCGCCTGGTGCGTCCGCTGGCCGAGTCGCCGCGCGTGCCGACCGACAACCACGTGGTTCCCAGCCGCGCCGAGGTCTACCTGAACGGCAGCCTCGAAAGCGCCACCCCGGCACCGGTTGCACCGGCCGCCCAACCCCAATGACACCCGCGAGGAGCACCACCATGTTCATCAAGTCGACCACTCTCGCGCTGACGCTGCTGCTGGCCACCGGCTGCTCCCACGTCACGCCCAACTACGACGCGCGCTTTGGCGATGCGGTGCGCGACGCGAAAAGGAAGATGACGATCAATCCCGATGCTGGGAAGGACGGGGACCCGGTCGTGGGCATGGACGGGCGTGCAGCGCGCGAGTCGATGGTGCAGTACCAGAAGTCCTACAAGGCGCCGCCGCCGGCAGTCAACGTCATCAACATCGGTGGCGGGATTGGTGGCGGAACTGGCGGTAGTGAGGGTCGTTAGGCGGCCCTCAACCGATTCTCGAATTCGAACAGAAAGGAGTTGCCTCACAAAGATAGCAGTCAATCAACCCAGAAACCAACGCAAGATTTTTTGTTTTCTTACTGCAATTTCAAAGGTGAAAAAATGAACCAACTTTTTGTCCGCGTCAGCAACTTCATGTCCTCGTTCGCCAAGAAAGAGGACGGCGCGCAAGTTATCGAGTACGCGCTCATCATCGCAGTTGTATCGATTGCCCTGGTCATCGCGCTGCAGGGTCTGACCACCGGAGGTTACTTCGCAACCTTCATTACACGCGTGGCTGCCTGCCTCTCGGGCAACATGGGCGTCTGCAATCCTTAAGTCCGGTAATCGCATTCGCATTTACTGGAACGACGGCGGTGGCGGGGCCGGCTTGCCCGTTGCCCGCCGCCCGTCGTCCATATAACGGTCCGGCACAAAGCGAGGTACTCATCATGTTCGAGTTTTTTCTATGGGATGAAAGCGGTGCCCAGGTGGTGGAGTACGCGCTGGTCGTTGCCGTGATCTCGATCCTGCTGATCGTCGTGTTGAGGCCATTGGTAACGGACACCGGCATTAGCGATCTTGTCGATCTTGTCCGCAACTGCCTCGGCGGCGCGGACTGCGGCTGAAGCGCGGGGCTTTTTCGAACCAAAACCACTGCACAGGAAGTCGATCATGAAAGTCCACACTTCCGGCCACCGCCAAAGCGGCGCGGTGATCATCACCGTCGCGCTGGTCCTGCTGTTCCTCCTCGGATTCATGGGCATTGCGCTGGACTTTGGCCGCCTCTTCATCGTGAAAACGGAGCTGCAGACCGCCCTGGACAGCTGTGCCCTGTCGGCCGCGCAGGAACTCGATGGCGCAAGCGATGCGTTAACGCGAGCCACCAGCGCAGGGAAGACCGCGGCCGATCTCAACAAAATCAACTTTCAAGGCGAGGCGACCGGCATCGCCCAGGCTGAGGTCGTGTTCAGCGACTCGCTGATCGGCACCTACAGCCATACCTTTACGCCCGTCGCGAATGCCCGGTATGTCAAGTGCCTGCACACGAGGTCGGGCATCGCGCCTTGGATCCTCCATGCACTAAGCGCTTTCAGTGGAAACAGCACGTATGGGGCATCGCAGAGCGTGGCTGCTGTCGCCGTTGCCACTAGAGCGCCGTCGCAAACCAATTGCCTTGTTCCCGTTGGCGTCTGCCAAAGATCCGCCACGCCCGGCTGGGGGTTTGCGCGGGGGGAATGGATCCAAGGCGTGACCAATAGCAACGACGATGTGGAATCCGGTCAGTTCCGCTGGGTGGATTTTTCCGGCAGCGGCGGCGGGGCACGCGAGATCAAGGATCTCCTGACGAGCAGCGGGCAATGCGGTCTTCCCGGCTTAGAGACGAACGTTGGCAAGGCGGGCAAGACCAATGGCGCGGTCGAGGCATGGAATACCCGCTTCGGTATCTATAAGGGCAGCCTCAGCGCTGCAACTGCGGTTCCCGATCAGACCGGGTACGCCTGGTATGCCGACAGCGCTGCCGCCGTGAAGCCAGGCAGGTATGACGATCCCGGCCCGAACGGATTTGCCGCCAAGCGCAACGCATCCGCGCCTTACGAAGGGGACAACAAGAATCCCGACACCAAGAACCTCAACACTCAGGGAAATTTCAGTTCCACCGATTACACGAAGGGCGCCAATCGACGCGTGGTCACGACCGCCGTGGTCGACTGCCCGTCGATCACGCTCAAGGGCTTTGCCTGCATGCTGATGCTGCATCCGCTGGAGAAGAACGCGAGCGGAAAGAATTCGAAGATGTGGCTCGAGTTCATCGGCGATGCGGAGTCAGCTGGCAGTCCCTGTGCCACCGCGGGCCTGGCCGGCGGCACGAGCGGGCCCAAAGTACCTACGCTCGTGCAGTAGGAGAGATGTCATGAAGAAGAAGCAGAACGGGGTGGCGCTGATCGAATTTGCCCTGATCCTTCCATTGCTGCTCATCCTGACGTTCATCACGACGGAATTCGGGCGAGCGCTGTACCAGTACAACACCATCGCGAAATCGCTGCGAGATGCCTCTCGTTATCTGTCCACACAAGATCCGTCGATCGTAACCACGGATCCCGCCAAGGTTACGGCCGCCAAGAACCTGGTGGTCTTTGGCAACCCGGCCGGCGGCGTCTCGCCTCTGGTCCTGGACCTCAAAATTTCTCACGTTCCCGATCCGACCTGGCAGTTCAAGGGCAGCGCCCCGGCCATCAATACCGTGACCATCAAGGTCACGGGATACAAGTTCCGCCCGCTCATCACCGGGGTTTTCGGGCTCACCTTCGGCGATGCGAACGGAGAGATCCCGTTCGGGGACATCAGCGCCACCATGCGAGGTCAATCATGAATCGAACAAGGCAGACCGGTGCGACCACGGTGGAGTTTGCGTTGGTCCTGATGCTCTTCCTGACCTTCCTGCTGGGCATCATGGATTTCGCGCGCATGTTGTGGACGTGGAATGCAGCTGCCGAAGCGACGCGCTGGGGCGCTCGCGCAGCGGTCGTGTGCGATCGAGGCGCCCCCATCGTGCTTTCCAACATGCAGAAGTTCCTGCCTCAATTGACGGCGGCCAACGTCAGCATCGACTGGTACGACGCGGCAGGCAACGTCAGCACGACGTGCACTGCCGCCAATTGCAGCGGCGTGAATGTCCGCATCCTCGATCTCGACTATCAGTGGATCTCGCCTATCGGGTTCGGAACGCATGCGCCGATCCCGATGCCGAGTTTTTCCACCTACCTGCCGCGCGAAATCATGGGACAGGACCCGAACAGCAGCGCCGTCTGCTCCTGACCGCACTTAACTAACCCTGAGTCACATCACCATGAAAATCTCCATCATCTCCCCCAATCCCGCCCACCTGCAGGACATGCGCAAGGTGCTGGAGGCCCGCTCCCACACGGTCTCCGTGTTCGAAGGAGGCAAGAGCCGCATGCAGTGGGTGGTCGAGCAATCGGCGCCCGAGCTGCTGCTGGTGGACGGCATGTGCTGCGACCCCCACGAGGTGGCCATGGTGGAGCAGCTCACGCTGCGCCATCCCGCGCTTGCGGTGGTGCTGCTGTGCGCGATGCAGACGCCCGAGTTCCTGATTCTTGCGATGCGTTCCGGCGTGCGCGAAGTGCTGCCTTCGCCGCCCGAGCCGGCAGCGCTGGAAGCGGCCGTGGAGCGCATTGCGCTCAAGATGGCCGGCACCCAGGCGCGCGAGGCGGGCCAGGTGGTCGCGTTCATGCCGTCCAAGGGCGGCAGCGGCGCCACCTTTCTTGCGACCAACATCGGGCACCAGCTTTCGATGCGCCGATCGGTGCTGCTGATCGACCTGAACCTGCAGTTCGGCGATGCGCTGTCTTACGTGAGCGACCTGCGGCCCACCTCCACGCTGGCCGACGTGGCGCGCGACATCGGCCGGCTCGATGCCTCGCTGCTGGCCGCAAGCACGGTAAAAGTGGCGCCGGGCTTCAGCATCCTTGCAGCCCCCGAAGATCTATCGCGCGCATTGGAGGTCAAGGCCGAGCACATCGATGCCATCCTGCAGGTGGCCGCGGCGCAGTATGACTTCGTGCTGTTCGACCTGGGCCTGCGCATCGATCCGCTCGCCATCCGCGTGCTGGACCGTGCGGACCGGATCTTTCCGGTGCTCCAGCCCAGCCTGCCGCACATCCGCAATGTGACGCGCCTCATGCAGGTGTTCAAGTCGCTCGGCTATGCGGCCGGCAAGGTCGAGCTGCTGGTCAACCGCAGCGCCGGCGGCACGGAGATCGGCCTGGCCGACATGCGCCGTTCGCTGGGCGGGGCCACGCTGGTCAGCGTGCCCGACGGCGGCAAGGACGTGGACGCCTCGATCAACCGTGGCGTGCCGCTGGCCGAGATGTCGCGTGGGAGCGCCCTCTGCAAGCGGCTCGTGGAAATCGCCCACACGCTCAGTCCGCGCCAGAAGGAAGCGCCAGGCTTGATCGGCCGGCTCTTCCGCCGGGCCTGACACCCCACTGCAACCCGACGCATCTTCTTCCTCCAACAGCAAGGCAGGTCCCCATGTCATTCAGAGAACAGCTCAATGCGATCGAAGCCGCACCGGTCGCGCGTGCGCCGGCACCGCCCCTGGCCGATGGGGTGCTGTCGTCCTTCGCCTCGGACTCCTACAAGCTCCTGAAGGAGCGAATGCACTTGAGACTGCTGGACAGGTTCGACCTGGCGGTGCTCGAAACCCTGAAGCCCGAGGTGCTGCGCCAGGAAATCTCCACCATGGTCACCCGGCTGCTGCAGGAGGAGCCCGAGGCGCTGAACGACATCGAGCGGCGCACGCTGATCCGCGACATCCAGCACGAGATGCTCGGCTTCGGCCCGATCGAGCTGCTGATGGCCGACCCCACGGTGTCGGACATCCTGGTCAACTCGCACGACCAGGTCTACGTGGAGCGCAGGGGCCGGCTGGAGCTCACGGACGTGAGCTTCACCGACGAGAAGCACCTGCTGCGCATCATCGACAAGATCGTCTCGCTGGTGGGGCGGCGCATCGATGAATCGAGCCCCATGGTCGATGCCCGGCTGCCGGACGGGTCGCGCGTCAATGCGGTGGTCGCGCCGGTGGCGCTGGACGGCCCGATGATGTCGATCCGCCGCTTCGCGAAGATCCCGCTGAAGATGGAGAACCTGGTGAACGACCTGAAGACGCTCACGCCGCAGATGGGGCTGATGCTCGAAGGGCTGGCCAGCGCGAAGATCAACATGCTGATCTCCGGCGGCACCGGCGCCGGCAAGACGACGCTGCTGAACATTCTCTCGGGCTTCATTCCCGCCACAGAACGCATCATCACCATCGAGGACGCGGCGGAGCTCCAGCTGCAGCAGCCGCACGTCGCCCGCATGGAAACCCGGCCGATGAACATCGAAGGCAAGGGCGAGATCACGCAGCGCGCGCTGGTGCGGAACGCGCTGCGCATGCGGCCCGACCGCATCGTGATTGGCGAGGTGCGCGGGGCCGAGGCGGTCGACATGCTCCAGGCCATGAACACCGGCCATGAAGGCTCGCTGACCACCATCCACGCCAACAGCCCGCGCGACGCGCTGGCACGGCTGGAGAACATGATCAGCATGGCCAACCTGAACCTGCCGCACCACTCGGTGCGCCAGCAGATCGCGTCGGCCATCACGGTCGTGATCCAGGTGCTGCGCATGGTCGACGGGCGGCGCAAGGTCACCAGCATCCAGGAGATCACCGGCATGGAAGGCGAGGTGGTCACGATGCAGGAGATCTTCGCATTCCGCCAGACCGGCATGGGCCCCGACGGCCGCGTGCGCGGCTACTTCCATGCCACGGGCGTGCGGCCGAAATTCGTCGAGCGCCTGCACTCCTTCGGCGTGGTGCTGCCCGACGCCATGTTCGATCCCGACAAGCACTACGAATAGGAGGCCCCCATGTTCCAGAACCTGGTTGGAGACACGCTCATCACGCTGTCGGTGCTGGTCTTCGTGACGGTGCTGATGGTGATCGAGGGGCTGTACATGCTGTGGCGCTCCTACAGGGGCCCTGGCGTGCAGAAGATCGGCAAACGGCTGCAGGCGCTGTCGGCGGCCACCGACCGCATCGCGCAGGCGCGGCTCGTGAAGGACCGCGTGCTCAGCGAGGCGCCATGGATGCAGCGCGTTCTCTTGAAGCTTCCGCGGGCCCACCGGCTGGACCGCTTCATTCTCCAGGCCGGGCTGGAGTGGACCGTGTCCCATGTGCTGCTGGCCTGTGCGCTGTCCGGCATGCTTGCTTTCTTTGCGATGGCATCGCTCGCGAACCAGCCCGCATGGATTGCCCTGCTGGTGGGCGCCGCCGGCGCGGCGGTGCCGCTGCTTTACCTGGATTACCAGCGCAGGCGCCGCCTGGCGCATCTCGAAAGGCAACTGCCGGACGCGCTGGACCTGGTGACGCGCGCCCTGCGCGCGGGCCATTCGTTCGCGAGCAGCGTGCAGATGATCGGCGAGGAAATGTCCGAGCCCATCGCGGGCGAGTTCCGCATGGTGGCCGACGAGGTCGGTTTCGGCGTCTCGCTGCAGCAGGCGCTCACGAATATGAGCGAGCGCGTGCCGCTCACCGACATGCGCTACTTCGTGGTGTCGGTGCTGATCCAGCGCGACTCCGGCGGCAACCTGACCGAGGTGCTGGGCAACCTGAGCCGACTCATCCGCGACCGCCTCAAGCTGCTGGCGCGGGTGCGGGTGCTGTCGGCGGAAGGGCGGCTGTCGGCCTGGATCCTCGGGCTGATGCCTTTTGCACTGGCGGCGCTGATGAACGCATTCAACCCGCAATTTATGTCGCCGTTGTGGACCGACCCGATCGGCATCACCGTCGTCAAGTACATGCTCGGCCTGATGGTGGTCGGCGTGCTGATCCTGCGCAAGATCGTGAAGATCCGTGTCTGAAGGAGAAATGCCATGCTGTTCCCCATTCTCGTTTTCGTGGCCGTCTCTCTCGCCATCGGCGGATTCGCGGTCTGGATGCTGCCCTCGCGCACCGCGCAGCGCTTGAGGGCGGTGGCGCCTGCGAGCAAATCGGCCTGGACCGAGACCGCTGTCAAGATCGTCGGGCCCTTCGCCCAGCTGTCTTCGCCCACCGGCGAAGGCGAGACCTCGCCGCTGCGCTTGAAATTCCTGAGCGCAGGCATCCGCCACCCGGACGCGAGCCTCTTCTATTTCGGCTTGAAGACGCTGCTGCCGCTCGGTCTCGCCGGCCTGGCTTTTGTGGCGATGCGCGCGGCAGGGGCGGACAATGGGCTCACCACCCTGTTGTGGCTGGCAATGGCTGCGCTGCTCGGCTGCTATCTGCCCAACATCGTGCTGCGCACGATGATCAGGAGCCGCCAGCGCGAGATCTTCGAGAACTTTCCCGATGCGGCCGACCTGATGCTGGTCTGCGTCGAGGCGGGCCTCGGGCTCGATGCCGCGCTGGTCAAGGTCACCGAGGAGATCCGCGTCAAGAGCGAGGCCCTGGCGCAAGAGCTGCACTGGACCAACCTCGAGATGCGCGCCGGCGGCACGCGCGAGAAGTCGCTGCGCAATCTTGCGCTTCGCACCGGCGTGGAGGAAATCGGAACCTTTGCCACCATGCTGACCCAGGCCGACCGCTTCGGCACCAGCATCGGCGAGTCGCTGCGCGTGTTCTCGGAAGACCTGCGCCACAAGCGCCAGGTTCGCGCGGAAGAGCTGGCCGCCAAGGTGCCGACCAAGATGCTGCTGCCATTGGTTCTGTGCATCTTTCCATGCATCTCGATGGTCATCCTTACGCCGGCGATCATCCGCATGGTCCGCATCATCGCGCCGATGCTCGTCGGCGGGCATTGAGCCCGGCGCCCGCGCCCCCTCAATGGGGCGCGGCGTCGAGCTGGTGCTTGATGGCGTAGATGTAGAGCTCGAGCCGATTGGCCACGTCGAGCTTCTGGTAGATCGACGTGAGGTGATTGCGGAAGGTGTGCTCGGTCACGAACAGCCGCGAGGCGAGCGTCTTGTTCGCGGCGCCGCTGCCTTCCACCACCGCGCGGATGATCTGCCGCTCCTTCTGCGTGAGGCTCGCGATCCGGGCCGCTTCGGGGTCCGCCTTCACCGGCTTCTTCGGCGCGGTCAGCTCGGAAAATACGCGGCCCATGGCCTGCGCGTCGATGCACAGCTCGCCGTTGTGCACGCGTGCGATCGCATCGATCACCTCTTCGGCCGAAGCATCCTTGCACAGCACACCCCTGGCGCCGCGCAGCACCGCAAGGTCCAGCGTCTGCTGCTTGCGCTCGGCCGTGAGGATGAGCGCGCGCGAGACGTCGTTCGACAGCAGCTTGGGAAGGATGTCGAGGGAGCATCGGCCCCCCAGGTCCAGGTCGAGCAGGATCACGTCGGGCACCAGGTGCTCGGTCCGCTCCAGCGCCTGCTCGAAGCAGTTGGCCGTGGCAACGACCTTCATGCGCGGCTGCTCGCCGTCGATCAGCTTCGACAGGCCCCACAGCATGGTCTGGTGGTCGTCCACGAGCATGACGCCGATGGGGGGTGTTGTTGTGGCTTGCATCTTGACACCTTCGCCTTCCTAGATGGGTATTTCGATCAGTACGGCCGTGGCGCCGCCCGCGCCCTGGCCGACCTGCGCATGCCCGCCGAGGGCGGCTGCGCGTTCGCTGATGGAACGTGGGCGGAAGTTCGAGAAGTCCATGCCGCAGGACTCGTTTTCGATCCTGATCTGCAGCTTGCCGTCCCCGCAGCCGATGCGGATGCAGCCGCGGTGCGCATGGGTGTGCTTGCAGATGTTGTTCAGTCCTTCGCGCACCAGCTGCAGCACTTCGGCCGTCATCCGGTCGTCCAGGTGGACATCGCCATCGACCAGGATCTCCATGTCGATGCCGTAGAGCGTCTTGATGCGCGCGGCCTGGCGGTGCAGGTGCGGAAGAATGAACTCGCAGTGGCTTTCGCCGCCATGCTTGACGATGCCTGCATAGTGGCGCAGGTCGGCCACCACGCCATCGGCCATGCTGGCGAGCTTGTCCAGGTCTTCGACCAGCGGGTTGTCGGCGCCCGCCTTCTTGCGCAGCGCACTCAGCCCCAGCTTCAGGCCGATGTAGGGCTGGATCGCGGTGTCGTGCAGGTCCAGCGAGATCTTCAGGCGCTCCTTCGAGGCCGCCTCCGAGGCCATCCGGTCGAGCACCCCGATCGTCTCGATCACGGGAAAGACCTGGTTCATCATGTGCGAGAGGAACAGCGCATCCGATTTGCGGAAATGCCCGTCGCCGGACGAGACGTAGATGCGTCCTTCTCCCTGGCGCATCGGCAGCGGTGCGCTGATGAAGGAGCGCGCCTCCAGCATGGCGGCAACCGCGGCGCTGCGCCGCAGGCCCGGCTCGTCCTGCGGGTACCAGCGGCGCAGGCGCAGGTCGAAGGCATGCCCCTGCACGCACAGCCGGCTCAGCGGCCAGGGCAGGCGGTTGCGCAGCACGATGTGGCCGGGGTTCAGCGTCATCAGCGGCAATTCGAAAGCTTGGTCGATAGTCTCGACGTCGACCGCCTCGCCCGCGTGGCTTTGCCTGAGCGTGCGCATGACCCAGCTGCCGGTGGCCGTGTCGCGCGTCAGGAGCACGCAGTGGCTTGCCTTGTAGAAGGCCAGCGTCTTCTCCATGGTGCTGGCGATCGTGCGGGCCACGCCGAACCGGGGGTTCGACAGCCGGCTCACCTGGCTCAGCAGGGAAAGGCGCCGCCGCAGCTCGACCTTCGATCCGCCCCAGTGCCCGATCATGTGGCCCAGTGCCAGCAGGAAGGTCGTGCGCATCAGCAGCTGCGGCGTGTCGCCCGCGAGGCTCGCTCCCAGGCCGCAGACGGCAAACGAGGCGACCGAGGCCATGGTGACCCGGGCGCCTTCCTCGTATCCCCACCGGAAGGACGACGTGAGGATGGCGAAGAAGTAGAAAAGAAAATAAAGGCTGCCCGTGCCGCCGCTCGCGAAGACGATCTGCGTGAACCACAGCACGTCGAACCAGTGGATGGCCTTGCCCTGGAAATAGGGCTGGCCCTTGCGCGTGCAGATATACACGCCCAGGCTGTAGATCGCGTAGCAGGAGAAGGTGAGCCAGACGGCGCCGCCTATGCGCAGCTGCGGGTCGCGAAGGTCAACTGCGACCGCCAGCAGCGCCGACACCGACAGCACCAGCCGCATCCGCGCCACCATGAGCGCATCGGCACTGAGGCTGGAGTCGGTCCCGGAATCCGGGTCGATGGAGTGGGCTTGCATGGCGCGGTTTCGAGTGCATAGAACGGCTCATGCCTCGCCAGCCATCCACGACAGGGCACCGATGCCCCTGGGACGGAAGCTCTGGGAGGTAACACCTTGGTTCACTTTTGCGCCAAAATTAATAACTGCGAGGATTTCACATTACTACTTTTGTAGTCGAAAGCAATACTTTTTGTTTAACCCCGACCGCAATGTGTACTTTTGTTACTTAATGATGCAAATTGCGGCTGCCAGCCAGCAGATGTATCGGCGCTCGGAGGAGTGCCCGGTGGCCAGGCAAAGAAAAAGGGCTCGGAAAAATCCGAGCCCTTCTGATGGGATGGTGGAGAGGATGAGGATCGAACTCACGACCTCCGCATTGCGAACGCGGCGCTCTCCCAGCTGAGCTACCCCCCCAACGCAAACCGGATTTTAACCAGAACAGGCCCGGCAGCGCATGGCCCGCATGCCAAGATGCGCCCTTCGAAAAAAGAAGGAAAGCACCACCTGCATGGCCTCGTACGAACCCGCCTGGCTGGAAGGCATGTACAACAATCTTGCGCGCGTGAAGGATCACCCGGCGTACTTCGCCCGCTGGGGGCGCGACTCGCAAGCCGTGCGCGAAGCCCTGGCCGGCCGCATCGACGTGCCCTATGGCCCGGGCGTGAACGAGACGCTCGACATCTTTCCCGCACCCGTGCCCGGCGCGCCGGTGCTGGTGTTCATTCACGGCGGCTACTGGCGCGCGATGGACAAGCGGGACCATTCGTTCATTGCGCCCGCATTCAACGACCGCGGCGTGTGCGTGGTGATGCCCAACTACGCGCTGTGCCCCGGAACGGCGGAGGAACCCGTCACCGTGCCGGGCATCCTCATGCAGATGGTGCGCGCGCTCGAGTGGACCTGGCGCCATGCCGCGAGCTTTGGCGCCGACCCCTCGCGCATCACCGTGGCCGGGCACTCGGCCGGCGGCCACATGGCGGCCGCGCTGCTGGCCTGCGACTGGAAGGCGGTCGCGCCCGACCTGCCGGCGCAACTGGTGCGCAATGCGCTGTCGATCTCGGGCCTGCACGACCTTCGGCCGCTGCAGCGCACGCCGTTCCTCGAAAACGTCCTGAAGCTCGGCGATGCGGATGCGCGACGCGCCAGCCCCGCGCTCTGGACGGCCCCCGCGCGCGGCCAGCTGCATGCGCTGGTGGGGGCCGAGGAGAGCGAAGAGTTCATTCGCCAGAATGCGTTGATTCGCCAGGCGTGGGGCCGCAACGCCGTGCCCGTGTGCGAATCGCTTGCCGGGCTGAACCACTTCAGCATCGTCGACGCGCTAGCGGATCCGGCCCACAGGCTGCATCGCGATGCGGTGCAGCTGCTGGAGGCCTGACCCGGCCGTGCCTACATCAGCAGGTGCTCGCCCGCGTTGTCGCCGCCGAGCGTGACGTAGTTGACCTTGCGGATGTCCATCAGCGCGCGGCCGCCCGCGTAGCTGATGGAGCTTTGCACGTCCTGCTCCATCTCGATCAGCGTGTCGGCCAGCTTGCCCTTGATGGGCTCGAGGATGCGCTTGCCCTCGACGTGCTTGTATTCGCCCTTGTTGAAGTCGCTGGCGGAGCCGTAGTACTCCTTGAAGAGCGTGCCGTCGACCTCGACGGTGCGGCCCGGCGATTCCTCGTGCCCCGCAAAGAGCGAGCCGATCATCACCATCGAGGCGCCGAAGCGCACGCTCTTGGCAATGTCGCCATGGTCGCGAATGCCGCCGTCCGCGATGATCGGCTTGGTTGCCACGCGCGCGCACCACTTGAGCGCGCTGAGCTGCCAGCCGCCGGTGCCGAAGCCGGTCTTGAGCTTGGTGATGCAGACCTTGCCCGGGCCGATGCCGACCTTGGTGGCGTCGGCGCCCCAGTTTTCGAGGTCGATCACCGCTTCGGGCGTGCCGATGTTGCCGGCAATCACGAAGGAGCCCGGCAGCTTCTGCTTGAGGTAGCCGATCATGTTCTTCACGCTGTCGGCATGGCCGTGCGCGATGTCGATCGTGATGTATTCGGGCACCAGGCCCTCGGCCACCAGCTGGTCGACGGTGTCGTAGTCGGGCTTCTTCACGCCCAGCGAGATCGAGGCGAACACGCCCTTGGCGTGCATCTGCTTGACGAACTTCACGTTGTCCAGGTCGAAGCGGTGCATCACGTAGAAGTAGCCGTTCTGCGCGAGCCACAGGCAGATCGGCTCGTCCACCACCGTCTTCATGTTGGCCGGCACCACCGGCAGGCGGAAGCTGCGCGCGCCGAGCGTCACGCTGGCGTCGCACTCCGAGCGGCTTTCCACGCGGCACTTGCGCGGAAGCAAAAGGATGTTGTCGTAATCGAAGATCTGCATGAGAAACCAAGCTTCCTGTGAAAGGTGCGCCGCCGAACGATTTCGGAGCGGCGTGGGCGCTTGGTCCCGGCCCGGTCATTGGCGCCATGCAGGCACAAAAAAACCGGGCGACAAGAAACTTGGGCCCGGTGATTGATTATAGGGAGGTGGCGCCGCGCCTTCCTGCGCGCTTTCGTATAGACCTTATTCGCCAGCCGGTCTGCCCGGCCGGGCCGTATTGGCGAAGCGCGCCCCGCAGCAGTACCATTTGACGCAGATCAGTGCCGCGCGGCGGGCGCGCTCGACAATGCCGCTGGCGCAGCACCTCTTGCGCCCCGTTCATTTCTTCTTCTGGAGACCGTTCCCATGCTTCGCCGCCGCCTCGCCGCCACCGCCGTTCTGGCGCTCGCTTCTCTCGCCGCTTCCTCCGCCTTCGCTGCCGACTGCAGCGTGGAGATCGAAGGCAACGACGCCATGCAGTTCAACAAGCCTGCCATCGAGGTGAGCAAGAGCTGCAAGGAATTCACCGTCAAGCTCAAGCACGCCGGCAAGCTGCCGAAGCAGGCCATGGGCCACAACTGGGTGCTTGCCAAGACGGCCGACGTGCAGGCGGTCGCCGCCGACGGCGTTGCTGCCGGCCTGCCGCAAGATTATGTGAAGGCCGGCGACGCGCGCGTCGTGGCGCACACCAAGGTCGTGGGCGGCGGCGAAAGCGACAGCGTGAGCTTTCCGGTCGCCAAGCTGGGCGCGGCCGACAGCTACACCTTCTTCTGCTCCTTCCCGGGCCATTCGTCGATCATGAAGGGCACGCTGAAACTCGTGAAGTAAAAGAAGGGCGCGGGCAACCCCGCCGCCGCGTCGGGACGCCCCGGCTTCCTACAATGCCGGGATGTCTCTTTTCGGCTCGTACGACGCCACTGCCGGCGCACCCCCATCCCCAGCGGCCGATTCGCCCCTGCTTGCCAACCTCAACCCCGAGCAGCGTGCCGCGGTCACCTTGCCTGCGGGCAATGCGCTGATCCTTGCCGGCGCCGGTTCGGGCAAGACGCGGGTGCTGACCACCCGCATCGCCTGGCTGCTGCAGACCGGCCAGGTCTCCCCCGGCGGCATCCTGGCCGTGACCTTCACCAACAAGGCCGCCAAGGAAATGATGACGCGGCTCACGGCAATGCTGCCGGTCAACGTGCGCGGCATGTGGATCGGCACCTTCCATGGCCTGTGCAACCGCTTTTTGCGCGCGCACTGGAAGCTGGCCAACCTGCCGTCCACCTTCCAGATCCTCGACACGCAGGACCAGCTCTCGGCCATCAAGCGGCTCATGAAGCAGTTCAACGTCGACGACGAGCGCTTTCCGGCCAAGCAGACCCAGTGGTTCATTGCCGGCGCCAAGGAAGACGGCCTGCGCCCGAAGGACGTGGAGATCCGCACGGAAGACGACCGCAAGAAGGTCGAGCTCTACCAGCTCTACGAAGAGCAGTGCCAGCGCGAAGGCGTGGTCGACTTCGGCGAACTCATGCTGCGCAGCTACGAACTGCTGCGCGACAACGACCCGGTGCGCGAGCACTACCAGCGGCGCTTCCGCCACATCCTGATCGACGAGTTCCAGGACACCAACCGCCTGCAGTACGCATGGATCAAGATGCTCTCGGGCAGCACCGCGGCCGGAGGCCAGTTCGTGCCGGGCGAGAACAACAGCGTGATTGCCGTGGGCGACGATGACCAGAGCATCTACGCCTTTCGCGGCGCACGCGTGGGCAACATGGCCGACTTCGTGCGCGAGTTCGATGTGCGCCACCAGATCAAGCTGGAGCAGAACTACCGCAGCTACAGCAACATCCTCGACTCGGCCAACGAGCTCATCAGCCACAACAAGAAGCGCCTGGGCAAGAACCTGCGCACCGACCAGGGCCCCGGCGAGCCGGTGCGCGTGTACGAGTCGCCCACCGACCTGGCCGAGGCGCAGTGGATGGTCGAGGAAATGCGCCAGCTCGTGCGCGACGGCTTCGACCGCAAGGAAATGGCCGTGCTCTACCGCAGCAATGCGCAGAGCCGGGTGATCGAGACGGCGCTCTTCAACGCCTCGGTGCCGTACCGCGTGTATGGGGGCCTGCGCTTCTTCGAGCGCGCCGAAATCAAGCACGCGCTGGCCTACCTGCGCCTGCTCGAGAACAAGGACGACGACACCAGCTTCCTGCGCGTGGTCAACTTTCCGCCGCGCGGCATCGGTGCGCGCACGCTGGAACAGCTGCAGGACGCGGCGCGCACGGCCGGCCGCTCGCTGCACGACGCGGTGCATGCCGTCGGCGGCAAGGCGGGCTCGAACCTCACGGCCTTCGTCGCTAAGATCGACGTGCTGCGCGAGCAGACGCAGGGCGCGAGCCTGCGCGAGATCATCGAGCTGGTGCTCGACCACAGCGGCCTCGTCGAACACTACAAGGCCGACCGCGAAGGCGCCGACCGCATCGAGAACCTGGAAGAACTGGTGAATGCGGCCGAGAGTTTCGTCACGCAGGAAGGCTTCGGCCGCGATGCCGTGGCGCTGCCCATCGACGAACTGCGCCAGTCGCCCGCGAGCCAGGGCCTGGACCCGAACCGGCCCGTCATCGACGAGCCGCTCGCGCCCGATGCCGAAACCGGCGAAACGCTGAGCCCGCTGGCCGCCTTCCTCACGCATGCGGCGCTCGAGTCGGGCGACAACCAGGCGCAGGCCGGGCAGGACGCGGTGCAGCTCATGACCGTCCACGCCGCCAAGGGCCTGGAGTTCGACTGCGTGTTCATCACCGGCATGGAAGAGGGCCTGTTCCCGCACGAGAACTCGATGAGCGACTTCGAGAGCCTCGAGGAAGAGCGCCGCCTGATGTACGTGGCGATCACGCGCGCACGCAAGCGCCTGTACCTGAGCCATTCGCAGACGCGCATGCTGCACGGCCAGACGCGCTACAACGTGAAGAGCCGCTTCTTCGAGGAGTTGCCCGAAGGCGCGCTCAAGTGGCTCACGCCAAAGAACCAGGCCTTCACGCCCTCGGCCTTCGGCTATGGCGGCGGCTATGCGAGCACGCGCGGCGGTGGCGGCAGTTACAGCAGCGGTGGCGGCTACGGCGGCAGCAAGGACACTTTCGCGAGCCCGCCGGTGCCGCCGCAGAAGGCCGCGCCCTCGCACGGCCTGCGCTCGGGCATGCAGGTGTTCCACAACAAGTTCGGCGAAGGCACGGTGCTGTCGCTCGAAGGCAGCGGCGACGACGCGCGCGCGCAGGTCAAGTTTGCGCGCCATGGCGTGAAGTGGCTTGCGCTGTCTGTGGCCAAGCTCACGCCGGTGTGAGCGCGCGCTGCTATTAAACAAATAGCTGAGGCCGCAGTAACCACGGGCTTTTTGAGCGATTTTTAGTCGGGCAACCGCCGTACACTCCATGCTCGCCAAAAACGGGGGAGTTGAGGATGTGGTTCCTTGGCATGATCGCCGGCCTTTTCATCGGGGCCCTGGCTGAATCGGTTCCGGCCGCACTGATCCTGGCGGTGGTCGGCGCGTTCGCGCTGCCGAAGATCATCGGCAAGAAAACCGCCGCCGGACCCGCGCGCAGCGAGGCTGAGAGCGCACAGCCTTCCAGCGGTGCGGCCGCGCCACCCGCAGGCAGCACCTCGACGCTGCAGCAGCGCGTGGCCGAACTCGAACAGCGCGTGAGCCTGCTGGAGCAGCGGCTGGCGCAGGGGGCCGGTGGTGCGGTGGCTGCGCCAGTTGTCGATCAGGCAACTGAGGCCGCGCCGCCCGTGCCGCTTGCCGTGCGGCCCGCGGCAGTGGCCGATGCAGGTGTGGCCGCGGCGCATGTTCCGCTGACGGAGATCCGGCCCGCAGCAATCCAGCCGCCGCCCGAAGCCGCCGCGCCCGCCAGGCCGCCCGCGGCCATGCCGGCAACACCGCGGCGCCCGCCACCGCCGCCACCACCACCGCCGGTCCCGCTGCGCGACCGCCTGCCCGCGCCCATCGCCAACCTGGTCTTCGGCGGCAACATGCTGGTGAAGCTCGGCGTGCTGATCCTCTTCCTGGGGCTGGCCTTCCTGCTGCGCTACACGGCCGAGCGCGTCACGGTGCCTGTCGAGCTGCGCTATGCGGCCGTGGCGCTGGTGGGCGTGGGCCTGCTCGCGCTGGGCTGGCTGCTGCGCCGCAAGCGCACCGGCTACGCGCTGATCCTGCAGGGCGCCGGCATCGGCGTGTTCTACCTGACGACGCTGGCGGCGATGAAGCTGCACGAGCTGCTGCCGCCGACCGCCGGCTTCGCCTTCCTGTTCGGCGTGGCCGTGCTGAGCGCGGTGCTCGCGGTGCTGCAGAACGCGCCGCTGCTGGCCATCGTTGCGGTGCTCGAGGGCTTTGCGGCGCCGGTGCTCGCGTCCACCGGGCAGAACCGGCCGGTGGGGCTTTTTACCTACCTGCTGGTGCTCGACGTGGGCATCGTGCTGATCGCATGGTTCAAGGCCTGGCGCGTGCTGAACCTGATCGGCTTCGTCGGCACCTTCACGCTGGCCGCGGGCTGGGCGCACAGGTACTACACGCCCGACCAGTACGGCATCGTGCAGCCCTTCCTGCTGGTGTTCTTCCTGCTGTTCGTCGCCATCGGCCTGCTGTTCGCGCGCCGCACATTGTTCGACGCGCCGGTGCAGCCCGCGCAGCCGCTGGCCGCGCGTGCGCTCGATACGCTGCGCCGTGCGGGCCGCGTCGACAGCTCGCTGGTGTTCGGCACGCCCATGGTCGCCTTCGGCATGCAGGTGCTGCTGATGCAGCCGTGGGAATACGGCGCGGCGTTCTCGGCCATGGCGCTTGCGGCCTTCTACCTGGTGCTGGGCCGCCTGGTGTTCGCCACGCAGCCCAAGGGCCTCGCGCTGCTGGCGGAGGCCTACGCCATCGTGGGCGTGATCTTCGGCACGCTCGCCATTCCGCTGGGCCTCGAAGGCCGGTGGACCGGTGCGGCCTGGGCCGTGGAAGCGGCCGGCATGTACTGGCTGGGCGCGCGGCAGCAGCGCGTGTATGCGCGCGCCTTCTCGTTCGTGGTGTTTGCCGGCGCCGTGTGGAAGCTGCTCGAAGCCACGCAGCTCGACGCGGCGGCGGGGCATCCGCTGCTGCAGGGATCGGTCATCGGGCCGCTGCTGGTCGCGGTCAGCGGCTTCGCGATGTGGGCGATTCATCGCAGAGCCGGGCTCGACGAAGGCAATGGCTGGGAGGCGCTCGTGGGGACCGCGCTGCCGTGGCTCGGCATGGGTGCGCTCACGCTGCTGCTGTGGCAGTGGTTCACGCCGCCATGGGCAGCGGCGGCCACCGCGGTGCTGGCCTCCATCGCCTTTGCGGTGGCGGTGCGCTTGCAACTGCGCCCGCTGGCTTTCGTGAGCTACGGCATGCAGGCGCTGGCGGTGGCCGGCTTCATCGCCACGCTGCACCAGGCGGTCGACGCGCGCGGCGGCGACGAGGTGCTGGCGAGCGGCTGGCAGGGCGCAGTGGCGGCGAGCCTGATCGCGCTGAGCCTGCTCGGCAGCGCCGCGTGGTCGATGCTGCAGGCGCACCGCGCGGCATTGGTGCGCGGCATCCAGCCGGTGTGGTCGCTGGGCAATGCGATCGCGGTGATCGCGGGCGTGGGCCTGCTGCATCTGGCGATGCTGTTCCAGCTGAGCCTTGCGCAGGCGGCGCTGCTGTGGCCGATCACGGCGACCGTGGTGCTCTGGGTGGCGCTGCGCATCGCGCACGGGCCGCTCGCGGCGCTGGCGGGCGTGCTGCAGCTTGTCTCGGCGCTGCTTCACATCTACGGCCGCATCTTTCATGCCGAAGCCGCGCCGCCGGCTTTCGCGCACCTGGGCTTCTGGACGCCGGTGGTGCTGGGGCTCGCGGCGCTGCTGGCCGGCGGCTGGATCAGCGGCGAAGCAGGGCGGCGCGCCACCGGCGGCGCGGCGGCTCCGCGCAAGCGCTGGATCAACGACTGGTGTGCCCATCCGCTGGCGCTGTGGCTGCCGGTGGTCTGGGGGCTGGGCTGGTGGCTCTTCGGCTGGCTCGACGAAAGTGGCGAGGTACTGCGCCGCAACGGGCTGGCCGCGCACCTGGCCGCGGCCGCGGTGGCGATCGTGCTCGTGACCTCCGCGCTTTCGGCGCTCGTGGCGCACCGTCGCGGCTGGCCGCAGCTCGGCCGCGCGACCTTGGCCACCTTGCCGGACCTCGGCCTGATCGCCGTCCATGCCGTTGCGCTGGCAGCGCCGCTGGTCTACGTGCCGTCGCGTGCGCTCGGCTGGATCGCCTGGCCGCTGGCGCTGCTGTGGCACCTGCGGCTGCTGCATGCGCAAAGGCGCTGGCTGGGCGCATCGGCGCTGGTGCCTTTCCACGTGGCGGGCTTCTGGTTCTTTGTGCTGCTCGCGGCGCGCGAGTGCCAGTGGCAGCTCGGGCGCGTCGGCGCGGAATGGTCGAGCTGGCAATTGCTGGGCTGGGCCATCGTGCCCGCGGTGGCGCTGTGGATGCTGCGCTCGCGCGCGCTGCTGCAGCGCTGGCCGCTGGCCGAATACCGCGCCGCCTACCTCGAAGTCGCGGCGATGCCGGTGGCGGCCTATCTGCTCGCCTGGGCCTGGGTCACCAACGGCGCGAGCCCGGGCGACGCGGCGCCGCTGCCCTACGTGCCGCTCTTGAACCCGCTCGAACTCGCGCAGTGGCTGGTGCTGTTCGCGCTGGTGCTGTGGTGGCGCGCCTTGCCCGAGGCGTCGTTCGCGCGCGTGCAGCCCATGGTGGCGAAGGGCGTGCTCGGCCTCACCGGCCTGGCGCTCCTGACGGGCATGGTGCTGCGCAGCTGCCATCACTATGCGGGCGTCGAGTGGCGCTTCGATGCGCTCTACGCCTCGTGGCTCACGCAGGCGGCGCTTTCGATCACCTGGGCCGTCTGCGGCGTGGCCGCCATGGTGCTCGGCCATGCACGCGGGGTGCGCACCCTGTGGGTCGGCGGCGCGGCGCTGCTTGGCGTTGTGGTGCTGAAACTGTTCTTTGTCGAGTTGGCGGACCGGGGCGGGTTGTTCCGCATCGTGTCGTTCATCGCGGTGGGCGCATTGCTGCTGCTGGTGGGCTATTTCGCGCCCGTGCCGCCAAAGAAGATCGAAAAGGAGAAAGATGTTGTGTTGCCCGAAGGAGGTGCAGCATGAAGCAGAACACGAAGCCGTCGCTTCTCCTGGCGGGTGTTCGCCTCGCCGTGGCCATGGCCGCGGCCTGGTGTGGTGCGGCTGGCGCGCAGCCCGCCACCACCGCGCCCATTGCCCTGCAGGGCAGCGGGCCGTACTACCGGCTCACACTGCCGCTGGGCATCCACGGCCTGGCCGCGCGCAGCGACCTGCGCGACATCCGGGTGCGCAATGCCACCGGCAATGCCGTGCCCTATGCATGGCTGCGCGACGAGGCCGCGGCCCCGCGCTTCAGCTCGAAGGAAGTGCCGATCTTTGCGCTGCCCGCGAGTGCCGCAGATGCATCGGACGATGCATCGCTGGGCTTCAGGGTGCGGCCCGACGGCTCGCTGGCGCTGGCCCGCAGGCCGGCGCGCCAGCAGGCCGAGGCGGCGCAGTGGCTGATCGATGCGAGCCAGCTCAAGGGCGGCCTGCTGCAGGCGCGCTTCGAGGTGGCGCCGGAGGCGCGCGGCCTGTTCGCCTTCAGGCTGGAGGCCAGCGACGACCTGCGGCACTGGCGGCCCGTGGGAGGCGAGGAGCAGCTGGTGCGGCTCGCGCACGGCGGGCAGACCATCGAACGCCTCGCGGTCGAACTGGGCGGCGTGCATGCGCGCTTCCTGCGCCTGCGCTGGAGCGATCCGCAGAACGGCGTGCCGCTGACCGGCGTGGCAATCGACAGCGTGCAGGAGGCCGAACCCGCGGCGCCGCTCCAATGGTCCGGCGCGCTCAAGCCGGAGCGCTGCGGCGCCGACCATTGCGACTACGCACTGCCGCGCGGCCTGCCGGTGGAAGCGCTGCGCATCGACCTGGCCGACGTCAACACGCTGGCGCAGGTCGGCATCTCGGGCCTGCTCGCCGCCACACCGACGGTTCCCGCCGACCCGGCGCCCGTGCCGCGCAATCCGCTCTATGCGCTGCGGCATCGGCAGCGCCCGCCTGTGGCGCCCACCGGCAGCGCGGGCGAGGTGCCGCTGCTCGACACGGTGGTGTACCGCCTTGCGCAAACGGGCGGCGAGGCGCGCTCGCCGGTGCTGGCGCTGGACGGCGCGCGCTACACGCACCTGCGGCTGCGCACCGCCGGACCGGTGAGCCTGCTGGGCGCGGCGCCGCCGTCGATTGTGGTGGGCGCCACGCCGCGCACGCTGGTGTTCCTGGCGCAAGGTGCCGCGCCTTATTCGCTGGCCTGGAATGCCGTGCCGCCGAAGAACGCCGTGCAGGGCGGTCCGCCCGGCGCGGCGCTCGCGCTTGCCACCCTGCTGCCGGGCTACAGCGCGAACAAGCCGGTGGCGGCGGACGAGGCCACCGTCGTGCTGCCGCAGCCGCCGGTGGCCGCCGTCGATGCAGCAGTGGCCGCGGCGGCGCAATTGCCGGTGCCCACGCCGCCGGATCCGGCGCGCAAGTGGTGGCTGTGGGGCGCGCTGGGCATCGGCCTCTTGCTGCTGGCCGGCATGGCCTGGTCGCTGTTCGCGAGCCTGCGCAAGGACAAGCCCGCGGCCGATTGAGGAAGGCGGATCAGCTCGGATCGAAGCTGTCGCGGAAGGTGAACCAGGTGGAGCTCAGCGACATCGCCGCGAGCACCAGCGCCGATCCCACGATCAGCACGTTGCCGATGAGCGCCGCGCCGCCGGCCGCCGCGCCCACGCCGATCAGCACGGTGGCGATGAGCCCCATTCCGATGCCCGCGAGCAGGAACACGCCGAACCACGCCAGCACGAAGAGCGCGTAGGCGCCGAAGTTGCGGAACAGCGCCACCACGCTGAAGAAGATGCTCTTGACCGGTTCCACGCCGTGCCAGTGCACGAGCGCCGGGGCGTGCCACATCGCCAGCGAGAGCGGCAGGTTCAGGCACATGAGGAACATGCGCGCGACCTGGAAGTCGCTGCTCGCGATGGTCTCGGCCGAGGGCATGTCGTCGAGCAGGTAGGCGCGTGCCAGCTGCCCGCCGTCGATGAAGCTCGTGAGCAGCACCGCCACCACGAAATACGCCGCCGAGATCACGCCGAGCTTGACCAGCGAGCGCCACTCGGTGCGCATGGCGGCCGCCACCGCCACGAACATGGCCGAGCCGGTGGGCCGCTGCGCATGGCCGGCGGTGCCGGCACCCTCGGCGTTGTCGGTGTAGGCAATTGAAGTGGCCACCATCAGGCCCAGCGTCATGAAGGGCAGCAGGATCGGCGCCAGCACGCTGCCCACCAGCGGCAGCAGCGACACCGTCGAGATCAGCGCCATCAGCAGGAAGAACAGCGAGATGAAGGCGAGCGGCTGCCGCCAGAAGGTCTTGAGCCCGAGGCGGACCCATTCGGCGCCGGTTCGCGCCGGCACGATGTGGAGTTTCATTCTTGAAGGCTCAGGCGGGCAGCGGCTCGAGCGACTGCGCCATGGCATGCGGATGGGTGGCGCGCTCGCGCAGCACGCGCTCGAAGTGCGCCGGGTCGTGCGGCTTGAGCATGCTGGCTTCGCGCGGCAGGTGAAAGTCCCACAGCCGCGAAATCCAGAAGCGCAGCGCCGCGGCGCGCAGCATGGCGGGCAGCAGGGCGCGCTCGGACGCATTCAGCGGGCGCACGCTTTCATAGGCCGCGAGCAGCGCATCGGCGCGTTCGGCGTCGTGCCGGCCCGTTGAAAGATCGATGGCCCAGTCGTTCAGGCACACGGCCAGGTCGAACAGCCAGGTGTCGGTGCCCGCGAAATAGAAGTCGAACACGCCGGTGAGGCGCGGCGCCGCGCCGGCGTCTTCACCGGTGGCGAACATCACGTTGTCGCGGAACATGTCGGCATGCACCGGGCCGCGCGGCAGCGCCGCGTAGGCCGACGATTCGGCGATGTGGTTTTGATACGCGAGTTCGGCGCTCAGCAGCGCCGCCTGCGATTCGTCCACGTAGGGCAGCACCACCGGCACGGTGTCGTTCCACCATGCGAGGCCGCGCAGGTTCGGCTGGATGCGCGGAAAGTCGCGCGCGGCCAGGTGCATGCGCGCGAGCAGGGCGCCCAGCTCGGCGCAATGGGCCGTGCCCGGCGCGAGCTCGCTGCGGCCCGAGAGCCGCTGCACCAGTGCGGCCGGCTTGCCCGCCACCTTGAGCAGCAGTTCGCACGGGGCGTTCGCGGGAATCGTCAGCGCATGGCCCGAGGGCGGCTGGATGGCCGGATCGGCCACCGGCTCGGGCACCGGCAGGCCGCGGCCCGCCAGGTGCTTCATGAGGCCAAGGTAGTAGGGAAGCTGCTCGGCGCCGAGGCGCTCGAACAGCGTCAGCACGAACTCGCCGCTTTCGGCGGTCGCGAAGTAGTTGGTGTTCTCGATGCCGCCCTCGATGCCGCGCAGCTCGCGCAGCGGGCCGAGGCCCAGGCGCTGCACGAGCGCGTCCGCCTCGCCGAACTCGACTTCGGTAAAAACTGCCATGGCGGTGCTCAGCGTCTTGCTGCAGTTGGAAGGCGCGGCACGGTCAGAACTTCATCACGTTCCAGACCCGGGCGCCGTTGCCGTTCGAGTTGGCATCGCCGGAACCCGCACGCGCGCCTGGATCGTTGGGCCGCACCTCGTAGCCCGGCACGTTGGCCTTGGGCTTCACGTTGATGCTCTGCGTGCGGCCGCCGTAGCGCACTTCGTCGACCGAGGCGCCGCTGTCTTCCGTGTGGATGTGCTCGACCTTCTGGTTGCGGCGGCCCTCGGCCTGCTCCTGATTTTGTAGCGGCTCGGCCGGCGCAGGCGTTGCGGCGGGCGCGGGCTGCGCCTGGACGGCGGCAACGGGGACGGCAAAGGCCAGCGCCAGCAGGATGCGGCGGGCGACCAGGAGTGTGGGGCTAGGCATGGAGGGATTGTAGGCGCGGGGGCGCTTTCGGCGTGTCGGCGGGCGGCGCTTGCAGGCGTGGTTCGGGATGCCGGTCCGGGCACGGCAAAATGGCCCGATGACCGACAAGAAAACGCTGCTGCTCGTCGATGGCTCGAGCTATCTCTACCGCGCCTTCCATGCCATGCCCGACCTGCGGGCCGTGCCCGGCGATCCGAAGAGCCCGGCGACCGGCGCCATCCGCGGAATGATCAACATGATGACGGCGCTGCGCCGCGAGGTGCGCGCCGACTATGCGGCCTGCATCTTCGATGCGCCCGGCAAGACCTTCCGCGACGACCTGTATCCCGAATACAAGGCCAACCGCTCCCCCATGCCCGACGACCTGCGCAGCCAGATCGACCCCATCCACGAGGTGGTCAAGCTGATGGGCTGGCCGGTGCTGTGCGTGCCCGACATCGAGGCCGACGACGTGATCGGCACGCTCGCCAAGACCGCGGCGCAGCAGGGCGTCGAGGTGATCGTTTCGAGCGGCGACAAGGACCTGAGCCAGCTGGTGGACGAGCACATCACCATCATCGACACGATGAACGGCAAGAAGCGCGACGTGGCGGGCGTCACGTCGGAGTTCGGCGTGCCGCCCAACCTGATGATCGACTACCAGACGCTGGTCGGCGATGCGGTCGACAACGTGCCCGGCGTCGAGAAGGTCGGCCCCAAGACAGCCGCCAAATGGCTGCTCGAGTACGGTTCGCTCGATGCACTGATCGAGCGCGCCGCGGAGGTCAAGGGCCAGGCGGGTGAAAACCTGCGCAAGGCCTTGGACAAGCTCCCGCTGAGCCGCCAGCTCGTCACCATCCGCACCGATTGCGACCTGGCCGCGCACGTCGCCGGCCTGCCTTCGCTCGAAGGCCTGCCGGTGGGCGCGCCGCAGACCGCCGAGCTCAAGCCTTTCTACGAGCGGTTCGGCTTCAAGAGCCTGGTCAAGTCGATCGAGGCGCTGGAAGTGCCGCCCGAGCTGATCGAGGAGAACATCAAGAAGCAGATGGCCCGCGGCGCCGCTGCGAGCGCCGACCAGGGCGGCCTGTTCGACGAATCGGCCGAACTCGGCGCGCTGGAGGCCGCTGCGCCCGCGAGCAACCTGAAGTACGAGACGATCACGACTTGGGCCCAGTTCGACGCCTGGCTCGCAAAGCTGGAAGCCGCGGACCTGGCCGCCATCGACACCGAGACCACGTCGCTCGATGAAATGGTCGCGCAGATCGTGGGCGTGAGCTTCAGCGTCGAGCCCGGCGAGGCGGCCTACATTCCACTGGCGCACAACTACCCCGATGCACCCGCGCAGCTGCCCATCGACGAGGTGCTCGCCAGGCTCAAGCCCTGGCTCGAAAACCCCGCGAAGAAAAAACTCGGCCAGCACATCAAGTACGACCGCCATGTGTTCGCCAACCACAGCATCGAGGTGCAGGGCTATGCGCACGACACCATGCTGCAGAGCTACGTGCTCGAGGCGCACCGTCCGCACGGGCTTGCGAGCCTGGCCGAGCGCCACCTGGGCCGCAGCGGCATCTCGTACGAAGACCTGTGCGGCAAGGGCGCGCACCAGATCCCGTTCAGCCAGGTCGACATCGCCAAGGCCGCCGAATATTCGTGCGAGGACAGCGACCAGACGCTCGACGTCCACCTGGCGCTGTGGCCGCAGATCGAGCGCGACGAGAAGCTGCGCTTCATCTACCAGCTCGAGATGGATTCGAGCGAGGCGCTCTACCGCGTCGAGCGCAACGGCGTGCTGATCGATGCGCCCACGCTGGCCGCGCAGAGCCACGAGCTCGGCACGCGCATCATGGCGCTCGAGCAGGAGGCCTACGAGATCGCGGGCCAGCCCTTCAACCTGGGTTCGCCCAAGCAGATCGGCGAGATCTTCTTCACCAAGCTGGGCCTGCCGGTGGTCAAGAAGACGCCGAGCGGCGCGCCGAGCACCGACGAGGAAGTGCTCGAGAAACTGGCCGAGGACTATCCGCTGCCGGCCAAGATCCTCGAGCACCGCGGCCTGTCCAAGCTCAAGGGCACCTACACCGACAAGCTCGGCCAGCTCGCCAACCCGCGCACCGGCCGCGTCCACACGCACTATGCGCAGGCGGTGGCGGTGACGGGGCGGCTGTCGAGCAACGACCCCAACCTGCAGAACATCCCGATCCGCACGCCCGAAGGCCGCCGCGTGCGCGAGGCCTTCATTGCACCGGCCGGCAGCGTGATCGCGAGCGCCGACTACTCGCAGATCGAGCTGCGCATCATGGCCCACATCAGCGGCGACGAGTCGCTGCTGCGCGCCTTCAGGGAGGGCATCGACGTGCACCGCGCCACCGCGGCGGAGGTGTTCGGCGCCACGCCCGACCAGGTGTCGAGCGAGCAGCGCCGCTATGCCAAGGTGATCAACTTCGGGCTCATCTACGGCATGAGCAGCTTCGGCCTGGCGCGCAACCTGGGCATCGAGACCAAGGCCGCGGCCTCCTACATCGACCGCTACTTTGCGCGCTATCCGGGCGTGAAGGCGTACATGGACGAGACCAAGGCGCTGGCCAAGGAAAAGGGCTATGTCGAGACCGTGTTCGGCCGGCGCCTCTACCTGCCCGAGATCAATTCGCCCAACGGCCCGCGCCGCGGCGGCGCCGAGCGCGCGGCCATCAACGCGCCGATGCAGGGCACGGCGGCCGACCTCATCAAGCTCAGCATGATCAAGGTACAGAACGTGCTTGACGAAGAGAAGCGCGCCACCCGCATGATCATGCAGGTGCACGACGAACTGGTGTTCGAGGTGCCCGAGGCAGAGATCGAATGGGTGCGCACCGAAATCCCGCGCCTGATGGCCGGCGTGGCCGAACTCAAGGTGCCGCTGCTGGCCGAGATCGGCATCGGTCCCAACTGGGACAAGGCGCACTGATCAACCGACGAAAGAAAGAAGAAGCACGCACATGACATTCCAGCCCCGCAAATTCCTGCTCGCCGCCGTTTGCGCCGCCTGCCTGGGCACCGCGTTTGCCGCCCCCGATGCCCGCATCGCCTCGCTGGCCGCCAAGGAAAAGCTCGCGCTGCTCGAGACGCTGAAGGAGCTGGTCTCGATCGAATCGGGCAGCCGCGACCTCGAAGGCCTGGAGAAGATCTCCGACCTCATCGCCGCAAAGTTCAAGGCCATGGGCGGCGAGGTCGAGCTCGTCGACACCAGCGCCGAGGCCTACCGCATGGAAGACACGCCCGAGAAGATCGGCCGGGCGGTGCGCGCCACCTTCAAGGGCACGGGCAAGAAGAAGATCATGCTCATCGCGCACATGGACACGGTCTACACCGTGGGCATGCTCGACAAGCAGCCGTTCCGCGTCGAAGGCGACAAGGCCTATGGCCTGGGCATTGCCGACGACAAGCAGGGCGTGGCCGTCATCACGCACACGGTCGCGATGCTGCAGGCGCTGAAGTTCAAGGACTACGGCACGCTCACGGTGCTCATCAACGGCGACGAGGAAATCAGCTCGCCCGGTTCGCGCGCGCTCATCACGCGGCTGGGCAGCGAGCACGACGCGGTGCTGTCGTTCGAGGGCGCATCGGTCAAGGAAGACAAGCTCTCGCTGGCCACCGCGGGCATTGCCTCGGTTTCGCTCAACGTCACGGGCAAGGCCTCGCATGCAGGCTCGGCGCCGGAGCTGGGCGTGAATGCGCTCTACGAGCTGTCGCACCAGATCCTGCAGATGCGCGACCTGTCCGACCCGGCCACCGGGCTCAAGATGAACTGGACCATCTCGCGTTCGGGCAGCAACCGCAACGTGATTCCGGCCAGCGCCACCGCGGGCGCCGATGTGCGCGTGCTCAAGGTGAGCGACTACGACCGCATTGAGCAGCAGGTGCAGGAGCGCGTGAAGAAGCAGCTGATCCCGGAGGCCAAGGTCGCGATGAAGTTCGAGCGCCGCCGTCCGCCGCTCGAAGCCACCGATGCCTCGCTCGCGCTTGCCAAGCACGCGCAGCAGATCTACAAGGACGAGCTCGGCCGGCCGCTGGGCGCCGACGACAAGGTGGCCGGCGGCGGCACCGATGCCGCCTTTGCCGCGCTCAAGACCAAGGCGCCGGTGGTGGAGCGCTTCGGCCTGCAGGGCTTCGGCGCGCATTCGGCCGATGCCGAGTACGTGCTGGTCGACTCCATCGAGCCGAGGCTCTATCTTGCGACCCGCATGGTGATGGACCTCTCCCGCAGCAAGATCGCAGGCAACTGAGCCGGCCATGCGCCTGCGCCACATCGAAGTTTTCAACGCGATCATGCTCACGGGCAGCGTGAGCGCGGCGGCGCGGCTCATCAACATCACGCAGCCGGCGGTGAGCCGCACCTTGCAGCATGCCGAACTGCAGCTGGGCTTTCCGCTGTTCCAGCGCGCCAAGGGCCGGCTCACACCGACCACCGAGGCGCTCACGCTGTATCCGCACATCGAGCGGCTGTTTGCGCAGCTCGACGAGGTGCAGCGCCTCGCGGCCAACCTGCGCGCGGGCAGCGACACCGGCGAGCTGCGCATCCTGAGCGTGCTGGCGCTGAGCTACGAGGTGCTGCCGCGCGCGCTCAAGGCCTTCCGCGAGAAGCACCCGGGCTATGCGATCACGGTGGAATCGCTGCACTCGCCGCAGATCATGTCGGCGCTGTTGCTGCAGGAGGCCGACGTGGGTTTTGTCTTCAGCCCCGCGGTGCATCCCTCGCTCACGCAGGAAACCTTGGCCGACACGCGCATGGTGTGCATCGCGCCCAAGGGCATGCTGCCGCGCGCGCTGGTGCGCAACGGCTCGGTGGCGCTGCACGACTTGGTCGACCGGCCGGTCATCGGGCTCGACAGCCGCGATCCGGTGGGCACCAGCCTGAGCCAGGCCTGCCGCCAGGCGGGCGTCGGCTTCCAGCAGGCGGTGGTCACGGTGCAGACTTACCACGCCGCCCTGTCGATGGCGCACCACGGCCTCGGCGTGGCGCTGGTCGACGGCTGCACGGCCCGCTCGGCGGACGCCGCCAAGGTCGACGTGCTGGCGCTGGAGCCGCACATTCCGGTGCCGGTGCGCGCCCTGCGCTTTGCGGGCAAGCCCGATTCGGTGGCAGTGCGCGGCATCACGCGCTGCATGCGCGAGGCGATCGAGCAGGCCGTCTGACACCGCTGGCGCGGCAACTCAGGAAGCCGCGGGCTCCAGCGCCTCGGCAATCCGCTGTGCCGAGCCGAAAGCCAGCGTGAAGCCCAGTGCGCCATGCCCCGTGTTGAACAGCATGTTCGCGGGCGCGCTCGCCAGCCGCCCGATGATCGGCAGCCCCTTGGGCGTGGCCGGCCGCATGCCGGTCCACGGATGCAGCTCCTCGAGCCGGCTTGCATGCGGGAACACGGCGCGCGTGGCGGCAGCCAGCGTCTCGATGCGCGTGGCCGGGATGCTCGCGTCGTGCCCCACCAGTTCCGCCATGCCCGCCACGCGCAGCCGCGAGCCGATGCGCGCGAACACCACCTTGCGGGCGCTGTCGGTCACGTTCACCGTGGGCGCGGCGCCGGGCGAGGGGTCGACCTCCACCGTGATGCTGTAGCCCTTGAGCGGATACACCGGCAGGTAGGCGCCCAGCGCGCGCCCGAGCCTGTGTGACGCCGAGCCCAGCGCCATCACGAAGGCATCGGCCTCGATGTCGCCGGCGCTCGTCTGCACCGCCGCCACCCGGCCGTTGCTGCGCGCGGAGCCATGCACGTCGGTGCCGAGCAAAAAGCGCACGCCGCGCGCGCCGAGCACCCGCTGCAGTTCGGCGCAGACCTTGAGGCAGTCGGCCGCGCATTCGCTCGGCGTGTAGACGGCGCCCGCCATCTGGCCGCGGTAGTCCGCGAGCGCGGGTTCGATGGCGGCGCATTCGTCGGGCGAGACGATGCGCTGCTCGCTGCCCATGGCGCGCTGCAGTTCGAGCTGCGCGCGTGCGCCGTCGAGCGAGGCTGCGCTGGCGTACAGCACCAGCTTGCCGGTGGCGGAAAAGTCGCAGTCGGGTGCCACGTCGGCCTGCATTTCCTCGAAGCCGGTGCGGCTGAGCGCGGCCAGCGCGAGCAGTTGGGCGGTGGTGCCGCGGGAGGTCTGCGCATTGCAGGCTGCCAGGAAGGCCAGGCCCCAGCGCCACTGGAGCGGGTCGAGCTGGGGCCGCAGCTTGAGCGGCGACGTGGGCGAGAGCAGCAGCTTGGGCAGCTGCTTCCAGATCGATGGATCGGCCAGCGGCTGCACGTACGAGTAGCTGAGCTGCGCGCCGTTGCCGCCGCTGGCGCCCGCACCGGGGGCGGCGCGGTCGACGACCGTGACCTGGTGGCCCCGGCGTTCGAGCTGCCAGGCGGTGGCCAGGCCCACGATGCCGGCACCGAGCACACACACATGCATGGAGGCAGCTTTCCGAAGAGGGAGTGAAGAGGGGACGGCATCGACTGTAGGTGCGCGCCGCGCCGGCCGGAAATGCCAAAAGCGCGGTGGCCCATAGCCAAAGCGCATGCCCCGTCCGTCCGCCTGCCTTAACCCATAACCTTTGGGTATGGCCTAGGGTTCATTTGGAATTGTCGCGATGTGTCACTCCTTCTTACACTGGCTGTTCTGTTCAACCAACCTGAAGAAGGCTCGCATGAAACTCTCCGCATTGATGGCTGCCGCTGCCGTGGTGCTGCTTACCGCCACGGGCGTCCAGGCCGCCGACACGCTGGCCAAGATCGCCGAGTCCGGCAAGATCACGCTCGCCTACCGCGAGTCGTCGGTGCCCTTCAGCTACCTGGACGGCCCCAACAAGCCGATCGGATTCTCGGTCGAACTCTCCAACGCCGTGGTCGAGGCGGTGAAGAAGAAGCTCAACAAGCCCAGCCTGCAGGTGCAGCTGATGCCGGTGACCTCGCAGAACCGCATTCCGCTCATCACCAACGGCACCGTCGACCTGGAGTGCGGCTCCACCACCAACAACAGCGCGCGCGGCAAGGACGTGGCCTTTGCCGTGAACCATTTCTACACCGGCACGCGCCTGCTGGTGAAGAAGTCCTCGAAGATCAAGGACTACGCCGACCTCGCCAAGAAGACGGTGGCCAGCACCACCGGCACCACCAATGCGCTGGTCATGCGCAAGTACAACACCGAGAAGAACCTCGACATGGACATCGTGCTCGGCAAGGACCACGCCGATGCCTTCCTGCTCGTGGAAAGCGACCGCGCCGTGGCGTTTGCAATGGACGACATCCTGCTGTTCGGCCTGATCGCCAACGCCAAGAACCCGGCCGACTACGAGGTGGTGGGCGAGCCGCTGCAGGTCGAGCCCTATGCCTGCATGCTGCCCAAGGACGACCCGGCCTTCAAGAAGCTGGTGGACGACACCTTCATCGGCATGATGAAGAGCGGCGAGTTCGAGAAGCTCTACAACAAGTGGTTCATGTCGCCGATCCCGCCGAAGAACGTGCCGCTGAACCTGCCCATGAGCCAGCAGCTCAAGGACAACATCAAGGCGCCTTCCGACAAGCCAGCGACCTGACCCACGGACGGACCGGACCATGGCTTCCACGAACGTAGTCGGCATCCTGGGCGGCATGGGCCCTGCGGCGGGAGCCGATTTCGTCCGGCTGTTCGTGCAGGCCTGCGCGCAGCAGATGCGCGCGCGCGGGGAGCCGGTGCGGGACCAGTCCTTTCCGGAGCACTGGCTCGCGCAGGTGCCGGTGCCCGACCGCACCGATGCGCTGGGCTCGGCCGAGAACGGCGCGCACCAGCCGCTCGAGCCGATGCTGCAGGCGCTCGGGCGGCTTGCCGCGCTGGGCAGCCAGGCGGTGGCCATTGCCTGCAACACCGCGCATGCCTGGCATGCCCGGCTGCAGGAACGCTTTCCGCAGGTCGAGTTGCTGCACATGGCACGCGAGGTGGCGCTGCATCTGGCCGCGCAGGGCACGGGCAGCGTGGCGCTGATGGCCACCGAAGGCACCTACCGCGTGCGGCTCTACGAACAGGCGCTGGCCGAGGCGGGGCTCGACTGCCATGTGCCGCTGGCCGAGGAGCGCCGCATCATCACGCGCGGCATCTTCGACGGCGTCAAGGCCGGCAACATGCAGCTCGCCGAGGCCTGTTTTTCTCAGGTGGCGCTGCGGCTCGCAGAGCGCCACGGGCCGGTCACCATCATCATGGGCTGCACCGAGGTTCCGCTCGGGCTGCAGGGCTCGGCCGCCGTGGCCGGGCTGAGCCTGGTCGACCCGGCACAGGTGCTGGCCGCCGCACTGGCGCGCCGCGCCTACCGCGACTAGCAAGCAACCCTGCCGGCAGACGGGGCTGGCTGATTTCGCCTACATTGCGGCGTGCGTTTTTCGTGCATGCCGTCCTTGTCCGACGATTCAACTGGAGCCCTACCCATGTCCCTTCGCGACGACAGCCGTTCCGATTTCGATTCGCTTCGCCCCGGCCAGAGCACCGAGCAGGGCGCCACGCGGCGCACCGCGCTCAAGGCCGCCATTGGCGTGGGCTACGCGGCTGCGGTCATGCCGGTCGTGGCGCAGACTGCCATCAGCACCTCGGCCGAAGGCCTGAAGGCCGGCCCCGTCAAGTACACCGTCAATGGCTTCGAGGTGCCGGCCTATACGGCCGCGCCGGCCGGCAAGACCGGCCTGCCCGTGATCCTGGTGGTGCAGGAGATCTTCGGCGTGCACGAATACATCGCCGACACCTGCCGCCGCTTCGCCCAGCTCGGCTACCTGGCCATTGCGCCCGAGCTCTATGCGCGCCAGGGCGATGCCAAGAGCTACACCGACATTCCCAAGCTGCAGGCAGACATCGTGAGCAAGGTGCCCGATGCGCAGGTGCTGGCCGACCTCGACGGCGCGCTCGCGTACGCCGCGGCCAACGGCGGCAACGTGGCCAAGGCGGGCATCACCGGCTTCTGCTGGGGCGGGCGCTTCGTGTGGCTCTACGCGGCCACCGGCAAGGTCAAGGCCGGCGTGGCCTGGTACGGCCGGCTGGTCGGCCAGCCGAGCCAACTCACGCCCAGGCATCCGATCGACGTCGCGGCCAGCCTGCAGGCGCCGGTGCTCGGCCTCTACGGCGGCAAGGACCAGGGCATCCCCCTTGACACGGTTGATAAGATGAAAGCCGCCCTCGCCACCGGAACCCCGGCGGCCAAGGCTTCGAGCTTCGTCGTGTATCCCGAAGCAGGCCACGCGTTCCATGCCGACTACCGCCCGAGCTACGTGAAGAGCGCGGCCGAAGACGGATGGCAGCGCGCCACGGCCTGGTTCAAAGCCAATGGCGTCGCCTGACGGGCAGCCAGCAGCCACCCTCCGCCGAAGGCCGTCCCCGTGACGGCCTTTTCTCTTTTTATGAACGGTATCGGGCATCGATGCCCATCGACATTGCGCAAGCAGCTATGAATTTGATAGTGATCATCGCGGCGACCCTGGTGGCCGGCATCGGAAGCGTGTGGCTGGCCGCATTGCTCTTGCGCGTGGGCGTTCGCAACGGTTCGGGCGGCGTGAATTCGCAGCACCTGCTGAGCCTGGCCGCAGGCGCGCTGCTGGCCACCGCGTTCATGCACCTGTTGCCCGAAGCCTTCGAAAGCCGCATCGAGCCCGCGCTGCTGTTCGGCGTGCTGCTGTTCGGCCTGGTGTTCTTCTTCCTGCTCGACAAGGCCGAGCTCTGGCACCACGGGCACGAGCACCATCACGGCGATCACGGCGATCACGGCGATCACGGCCATGGCCACGACCACGGCCACCACCACGGCCATGCGCATGCCCACGCGCCCCGCACCGGCGGCGGCTGGGCCGTGCTCACCGGCGACAGCGTGCACTGCTTCGGCGACGGCATCCTGATTGCGTCGGCCTTCATCGCGGACATACGCCTCGGCCTGGTGGCGGCCGTGGCCGTGCTGGCGCACGAGGTGCCGCACCACATCGGCGACCTGGTCGTGCTGCGCCAGAGCTCGGCCAACCAGCGCGCGGCGCTCGTCAAGGTGTCGCTGGCCGGCACCATGACCATGCTCGGCGGCATCGTGGGATGGTGGCTGGTCGACCAGCTGCACGGCTGGCTGCCGTACTTCCTGGTGCTGGCCAGCAGCAGCTTCGTCTACGTGGCGCTGGCCGACCTGATTCCCCAGCTGCAGAAGCGGCTGCCCGCGCGGCAGACCGCGGCGCAGATCGTGTGGCTGGTGGTGGGCATCGCGCTGGTCACGCTGGTGAGCCGGCTCGCGCACGGCGAGCACGGCCACGGCGACCATGGCCAGGACGAAGGCCACGGGGAACATGGCCACGTCCACAAGGACTGAGAGCAGGGCGGCCAGGCCGCCGGCGCCGGTGCAGCGAAACTTTCCGACACCGACGCCGCGCCTGAGGTGAACCGGAATGGCCGAAACAGGCGCACTATAGGGGTTCGTTCCGTATTCAGCCTGAGGAGCCGATCATGATTCACGTCGACGCCACCGCGCGTTCCGCCTCGTCGTCCGACGAAGACGACGACAACACGCCAGCCGACGACTTCGAGGAGACCGACAGCGAAATCTCCGACGACCTGTCGGAGGAAACCGGCATCGATCTCACCGATGCGAGCGAGCTCGACGCCGACAACGTTCCGGCCGACGAGGAGTTCGACCGCGTGATGAACGCCCCCGACTGATCCCCGTCAGGCCTTCGCGTCGCGCCGCGTGATCACCTGCCCGTTGCGCGCGCCGCTGTGCGCGCCGTGCTGCCAGGTGACGGCGCCGTTCACGATCACCGCATCGATGCCTTCGGCCGGCAAGGTCGGCGACGCGTAGCTGGCCGTGTCGCGCACCGCCTGGGCATCGAAGATCACCACGTCCGCATGGTGGCCCGGCTTCAGCGCGCCGCGCTCGTGCAGCCCGAAGTTGCGCGCGGTGAGCCCGGTCATCTTCCACACCGCCGTCTCCAGCGGAAACAGGCCGACGTCGCGGCTGTAGTGGCCCAGCACGCGCGGGAAGGTGCCCCATAGCCGCGGATGCGGCTTCTCGCCGAGCGGAATGCCGTCGGAGCCGATCATGGTGTCCTCGAAGGCGAGGATGCGCTGCACGTCGTCCTCGTCCATCATGAAATAGATCGCGCTGCCCGGCGAAAGCCGCTTGGCCGCCTCTTCGCCGGACACGCCCCATTCGACCGCGATGTCCTTCAGGTCGCGCCCGGCGCATTCGGGGTGCGGCACGCTCGATGCAATCAGCACGCGGCCGTCCATCATGCCGCGGTCGGTGCGGATCATGGTGGAGCCTGCCGTGTAGGGATAGCAGTCGAGCCCGATGCACTGGTGGCGCATCGCTTCCTTGATGAAGGGCAGCGTGACCTTGCTCTTGCCGAAGTTCTGCGCGTTCTGCACCTTGTGGTGCGACACCACCACGGGAATGCCGAGCGCGCGGCCGATGTGGAAGGTTTCTTCGAGCGACTCCATCACGCGGTCGGCCTCGTCGCGCATGTGCGTCACGTAGAGCGCCTTGCGCGCGCTGAGCGGGCGGGCGACCTCGATGATCTCCTCGGTCGTCGCCTTGACGGCCGGTGGGTAGAAGGTGCCGGTCGACAGGCCGATGGCGCCGGCCTGCATCGCTTCCTCGACCAGGGCCTGCATGGCGGCAATCTCGCTGTCGTTGGCGGGTCGGTCGAGGTCGGACATGACCACGGCGCGCAGGGTCGAGTGCCCCACCATCGCGGCCACGTTCACGGACGATGGCGTGGCGCGCAGCGCATCGAGGTAGGCCGCGAAGCTCGTGAAGCGTCCCGCGGCCGGCGACTCGAGCAGGCTCAGCGGCATCGGCAGCTCCATGTCTTCGCGCAGCGGCGCGGCGCTGATGCCGCAGTTGCCCGCGATCACGGTGGTCACGCCCTGCGACACCTTGAACGGCATCTGCGCCTGCGACAGCACGGCCTGGTCGTCGTGCGTGTGCGAGTCGATGAAGCCGGGCGCGACAATGCGGCCGGTGGCGTCGAGCGTCCGGTCGGCGGTGTGGCCTGCAAGATTGCCGATGGCGGCGATGCGGCCGCGGGCAATGCCTACGTCGGCCTCGAAGCGCGGCGCCTTGGTGCCGTCGATCACGGTGCCGCCGCGGATCAGCAGGTCGTAGTGGTTTTTGAGTGTGCTCATGCGAGGCCTTTCATGTTTTCAAGGACGTTTGTTTGGGGCGCTCTTGTTCGGGGCGCGTGCACAGGCCACCGGGTACTCCCCTCCGCGAATGTCCCCCGGCCTGCGGCCTCCTCCTTGATTTCGCTGCGGGGAGCACCCGATGCCCTGTGCACCTGGGCACGCTCTGGGTGTACCGCTGATCGACGACTGCTCTGTCCAACGCACCCGCTGATGGGGTGCCTTGCGCAGCGAAATCAAGGGGGAGGCCGCAGGCCGGAGGACATTCGCGGAGCAAGGTACCCCGTCGGCGGGAGCAACGCCCTGAACAAGCGGCATCCACACCTCCACCTCAGCGAAAGTGGCAAGCCACCCAATGCCCGCCATTGGAAGACGAGGGTCGTTCCGTCAACTCGGGCACCTGTTCCTTGCACACCGCCTGTGCCATCGGGCAGCGCGTGTGGAAGCGGCAGCCCGACGGCGGGTTGGCGGGACTCGGCGGGTCGCCCTGCAGCAGCATGCGGCACGCCGGTGTGCGCGGATTGGGCACGGGCACGGCCGAAAGAAGGATCTCGGTGTAGGGATGCCGCGGCGCGGAAAACAGCGTGTTCCGGTCCGCGATCTCGACGATGTGGCCGAGGTACATCACGGCCACGCGGTGGCTGATGTGGCGCACCACCGCGAGATCGTGCGCGACGAACAGGTAGGCGATGCCGAACTCGGCCTGCAGGTCCATCAGCAGGTTCACCACCTGCGCCTGCACCGACACGTCGAGCGCGGACACCGGCTCGTCGCAGACGATCAGCTTGGGGTTGAGCGCCAGCGCGCGCGCAATGCCCAGACGCTGCCGCTGGCCGCCCGAGAACTCGTGCGGAAACTTCTTCGCCGCCTCGGGCCTGAGGCCCACGCGCGAGAACAGCCACTGCACGCGTTCGCGCCGCTCGGCCGCCGTGCCCGTGCCGAAGCTGCTGAAGTTGCGCATCGGCTCGGCCACGATGTCGCCGGCCGTGAGGCGCGGATTGAGCGAGGCATACGGGTCCTGGAAGATGATCTGCAGCTGGCGCCGGCGCAGCCGCATCTCGTTGGCGGAGAGCGTCAGCAATTCCTCGCCTTCGAGCTCCACCGAGCCCGAGGTCGGCTCCACCAGCCGCATCACCGACTTGGCGGTGGTCGTCTTGCCGCAGCCCGATTCGCCGACCAGCGACAGCGTTTCGCCGCGCGCCACCGAGAACGAGACGCCGTCGACCGCCTGGATCGCGGGCCTGGCCGGCCGCAGCCAGCGCTTGGGCGAGAGGTAGTGCTTGCGCAGGTTGCGCACCTGGAGCAGCGGGGCTGTGGTTGTCGTCGTCATGCGCTCACCTCGGCGGCATCGGCCCATTGTTCTTCGACGGCGAAGCAGGCCACCACGTGGTCGCCGCCCTGCAGTGTGAGGTGCGGCGTCTCCGCGCGGCAGCGCTCGCGCGCCTGGCTGCAGCGCGCCGCAAAGGCGCAGCCGCGGCCCAGTTCGTGCGCGGCCGGCACCAGCCCCGGGATCTCGGCCAGCCGCGTGCTCGCGGTGTTCATCGACGGCATCGAGGCCATCAGCGCGCGCGTGTAGGGGTGCAGCGGCCGGTCGAACAGGTCGACTACGTCGGCCTCTTCGACCTTCTTGCCGGCATACATCACGACCACGCGGTCGCAGCTCTCGGCCACCACGCCGAGGTCGTGCGTGATCATCACCACGCCCATGCCCAGTTCCTTCTGCAGCCGCTTGATGAGGTCGAGGATCTGCGCCTGGATCGTCACGTCGAGCGCGGTGGTGGGCTCGTCGGCAATCAGCACCTCGGGGTTGCAGGCCAGGGCCAGCGCGATCATCACGCGCTGGCGCATGCCGCCAGAGAGCTGGTGCGGATACTCCTTCACGCGCCGCTCGGGCTCGGGGATCTGCACCACGCGCAGCATTTCCACCGCGCGCTGCAGCGCGTCGGCGCGGCTGGCCTTCTGGTGCAGCTGCACCGTCTCGGCGATCTGCCGGCCCACGGTGAGCACCGGGTTCAGCGAGGTCATCGGCTCCTGGAAGATCATCGAGATGCGGTTGCCGCGGATCTGCCGCATCTCGCGTTCGCTGAGCCGCATCAGGTCGGTGCCGCGCAGGCGCACCGCGCCCATGTGGCGGCCGGGCGGCGTGGGCACCAGCCGCAGGATCGAGAGCGCGGTCACGCTCTTGCCGCAGCCCGACTCGCCGACCACGCCGAGCGTGCGGCCCGCGCGCACGGTGTATGAAACGCCGTCGACCGAGCGCACCACGCCGGCCATCGTATGGAAATGGGTGCGCAGGTTGTCGACTTCGAGCAGGGGCTCGCCGGGCGCGAGCGCAAGATGGGACATGGGTGCCATGGCGGGCCTCACAGCTGCCGCGCCAGGCGCGGGTCGAGCGCATCGCGCAGGCCGTCGCCCAGCAGGTTGATTGCCAGCACCGTGGCCGCCAGCAGCAGGCCCGGGTACAGGATGATGTGGAACGCCACCGCCACGAAGTTGCGGCCCTCGGCCATCATGTTGCCCCAGCTCGGCGTCTGCGCCGGCACGCCCACGCCAAGGAAGGAAAGCGCCGCTTCGGTCAGCACCGCGGCGGCGGCCACGAAGGTCGACTGCACGATCAAGGGCGCCACCATGTTGGGCAGCACGTGGCGCAGCAGGATCACCGGCAAGCGCGTACCGACCGCATGCGCGGCCTCGACATACAGCTGCTCGCGCAGGGTGAGCGCGAGCGAGCGCACCAGCCGCACCACGCGCGGGATCTCCGGCACCGTGATGGCGACGATCACCGTCGTGAGGCTGGCGCGCGTCACCGCCATGAGCGCAATGGCCAGCAGGATGCCGGGAATGGCCATGAGCCCGTCCATCACGCGCATCACCGGCCCGTCGGCCCAGCGCACGAAGCCCGCGAAAAGGCCGATCAATACGCCGAAGAAGGTGGCGAGCAGCGCAACCGAGGCGCCGACGATCATCGACACCTGCCCGCCCCACACGGCGCGGCTGAACACGTCGCGGCCGAGCGCATCGGTGCCGAACAGGTGCTCGGCCGAGGGCGGCTGCATGCGCGCGAGCGGATCGATGTCCTGCGGATCGAAGGTGGCGATCCAGGGCGCGCCGATGGAGACGGCGGCCACTGCCACCAGCAGCAGCCCGCCGACGATCAGCGTCGGATGCTTGCGCACCCAGCGCCAGCGCGGCGGCACGAAGGGCGCTTCGTCGGCCATGGCCACGGGCGCGGCGGTGGCAACGGGTGGTGGAAGTTCACTCATCGGAAGTACGGTGGACATGAGGACATCTAGTACGTGATGCGCGGATCGAACAAGCGGTAGCTCAGGTCGATCAGCAGGTTGATCAGCACGTACACGCCGGCCGACAGCAGCAGCACGCTCTGGATCACCGGGTAGTCGTGGCGCTGCACCGAATCGATCACGAGGCGGCCCACGCCCGGAATGGCGAACACCGTCTCCGTCACCACCACGCCGCCGATCAACAGGGCGATGCCCACGCCCACCGTGGTGGCGATGGGAATGGCCGCGTTGCGCAGCGCATGGCCCAGCACCGGCAGCACGCCCAGGCCCTTGGCGCGCGCGGTGCGGATGTAGTCTTCATGCAGCACCTCGAGCACGGTGGCGCGCGTCATGCGTGTGACGAGCGCGATGTACACCAGCGCGAGGTTCACGCAGGGCAGCACCAGGCCGCGCAGCCACTGCCCAGGGCTGTCGGAAAAGCGCACGTAGCCTTGCACCGGAAACCACGGCAGCTGGATCGCAAAAGCGTAGATCAGCAGGTAGCCCACCAGGAACACCGGCACCGAGAACGCGAGCACCGCGAACAGCATCACGAGCCGGTCGATCCAGCTGCCCGCGCGGTAGGCCGCGAGCGTGCCCAGCGGCACCGCCAGCACCAGCGTGAGCGCCATGGTCAGCACCGCGATCGACACCGTGGGCTCCAGCCGCTGCGCGAGCAGCTGCGCCACCGGCACCTGCGTGAAGATCGAGGTGCCGAGGTCGCCCGTGAAGAGCTTGCCGAGCCAGATCGCGAACTGCTGCCACAGCGGCAGGTTCAGTCCCAGCGCGGCGCGCAGCTTCTCGATATCTTCGACGGAGGCCAGGTCGCCCGCGATCAGCGCCGCCGGGTCGCCCGGCGACAGGTGGATCAGCAGGAACACCACCACCGCCACCACTGCCATCACCGGCAGCGTCGAGAGAAATCGCCTGAGGATGTAGCCCATGGTGCTGCCGTGTGGTGCCGCTTACTTGTCGAGCATCCAGACCGTCGGCATGCCGGCCCAGAGCTTGTCGGTGCCCTTGAGGCTGGCGCGGGCGGCAAACGCGGCCGTGTACTGGCCTGCGTTGATGTAGGGCACCGTTTCATAGGCACGGGCCTGGAAGGCGTCGAGGATCTCGCGCCGCTTGGCCGGCACGGTTTCCTTCAGCCAGGCGTTGCGCAGGTCATCGAGCGTCTTGTCGCAGGGCCAGCCGGGCAGCGTGTTGCCGCAGGCCGCGCTCAGGTAGGCGTTGGTGATGGGGGAGTTGACGTCGAACTCGCCGGCCACGGTGACGTACATGTTCCAGCCGCCCGCTTCCGGCGCGTCGCGCTTGGCGCGGCGCGCGCCGATGGAGGCCCAGTCCATGGTCTGCGCATCGACGTTCATGCCGATGCTGCGCATGGTCTGTGCGGCCATCAGCGCCTCGGCATTGAGGTAGGTGACGTCGCTCGGCACCAGGATGGTGACCTTCTCGCCCTTGTAGCCCGCGTCCGCGAGCAGCTTCTTGGCCTTGGCCACGTCGGCCTTGCGGTAGGGCTCGGCGCCCGCGGGGGTTTCGTTGGGGCTGCCGCAGATGAAGAAGGTCGGGCAGTAGGCCATGCGCATGTCCAGCGGATAGCCCATGGCCGCGACGATGCGCTCCTGGCTCACGGCCTGCAGCAGCGCCTGGCGGATCTTCGGGTTGTTGAAGGGCGGCAGCAGGTGGTTCATGACCAGGAAGCCCTGGTAGGTGCCGCCCGAGCCGATCTTCACGCCGGGGTCGGTGCGCAGCGGCGCGATGTAGTCGGGTGGCACCTGCTCCACCAGGTCGACCTCGCCGCGCTTGAGCGCCGCGATGGCGCTGTTGGCGTCGGGCAGGTAGAGCCATTCCACGCGGTCGAAGCTGGTCTTCTTGCTGCCGGCCAGGCCGCTCGGCGGTTCGCTGCGCGGCAGGTAGTTGGGGTTGCGCACGAAGACGGTCTTGTTGCCCGGCACCCATTCGTCGCGCTTGAAGATGAAGGGGCCGGAGCCGATCACCTCGGGCAGCGGCGCCGTGGCGGGCATCTTCGCGAGCCGCTCGGGCAGGATCACGGGCGGAAAGCTCGAGGGCTTGGCCAGGCCCTCGAGCACCAGGCCGAAGGGCTCGGCGAGCGTGAGCGTGAAGGTGCGCGCATCCACCGCCTTCCACTCGGCGCCGCCCGCCACCATGGCGCGGCCGATGCTGTCGCGCGCGGCCCAGCGCTGCAGCGAGGCAATGGCATCGGCCGAGGTCACGGCGGCGCCGTCGGAGAACTTCAGGCCCGGGCGCAGCGTGAAGCTCCACTGCTTGCCGTCCTTGGAGCTGGTGTACTTCTCGGCCATCTGCGGCTGCGGCTTGCCGTTTGCATCCTGCGCGAACAGCGTGTCGTAGACCATGTAGCCGAAGTTGCGCGAGATGTAGGCGGTGGTGAAGGTCGGGTCGAGGATCTTCAGGTCGGCATGCGCCACCACCTTGAGCGTCTTGGGCGCCGGCGTCTGGGCGAGGGCCGGCAGGCACGCGGCGGAAAGCGCCAGGGTGGCAAGGGCGGCAAGCGTTCGTCGTTTCATCGTCGGTTCTCCGTTGGGGGCGAAAGAAAAGGTCAGGCGGCGACGCCGATGGGCCACTTGGGCAGGCGCGCCTTGCGGTAGGGCAGGGTGTTGAGGTCGAGCGTCACTGCACCGGGAGCGCCGGCGTAGATCACGTGCTTCGCGACTTTCGAGTACGAGGCATAGAAGTGCTGCGACGACTTCACGACGATGATCTTCTTGGCCGCAAGGTCGCAGCCCAGCTGCGTGAACAGGTCGGTGCCCATGGCCTGGTTGCGCAGCGTGATCAGCACGATCTCGATGCCGTTGGCCTCGACCAGCGCGCTGTCGCCCATGAGCGTGGGCGTGCCCGCGAGGCCCGTCATCACCAGGTCGTGCTTGAGCGCCTTCACGGTGCAGTCGAGGTCGATCGGGTCGCCCGACAGCGGGCTGATCTTGCCGCCGATGCGCATCGCGAGCTTGGCGCCCACGCCTGCATCGAAGGCAATGCGCACCGCGATCGGATCCCACATCGGGCCAATGGCCGCGTTGGTGATGCCGCGCTCGACCATGCGGCGCAGGATGAAGGTGGAGTCGCTGGCCGCGCCGCCGCCGGGGTTGTCGGCGCCGTCGGACAGCACCACCGGGCCGCCGTCGAAGGCCAGCGCCTGGTCGAGCGAGGCGTCGATGCCCGGGTAGTCGATCGCGAGGCCCTCGCGCATGGCGATGACTTCGTCGGCCAGCTGGCGGGCCAGCGCATCGGCCTTGGCCTGGTCGCCGTCGGTGTAGACCAGCACCTTGGTGCCCATCTCGGGCACGTCGCCCCACGAGAAGCCATGCGTGAGCGAGATCGACAGCACGCCGTCCTTGCCCTCGAGCGACTGCATGCGCTCGACGAAGCCGCGCGCCGGCTCGCGCGAGGTGTGCACCGTGACGATCATGTCGCAGTCGACCACCGCGGCCACCGGCTTCACCTTGCCTTCGGCCATCGCGGCGCAGATGTCCACCAGCTCCAGGCCGCGTTCGAGCACGTCGGTGTGCGGATATTCCTTGAACGAGATCATCAGGTCGGCGTTGGCTACCATCTGCGGCGTGAGATGGTTGTGCGGATCGAGCTCGGCGCCGATCACCACGCCCGGCCCGACGATCTGCCGCACACGCGCCAGCAGGTCGCCTTCGCAGTCGTCGTAGCCGTCGGCCACCATCGCGCCGTGCAGGCCGAGCAGCACCATGTCGACCGGCAGCACCGCACGCAGGTCGGCCAGCAACTCGTCGCGCAGCGTTTCGTAGGCGTGGCGCGTGGTGGTGCCGCTGGGCTGCGCGCCGGCCACCATGCCCTCGAACAGCTCCCAGCCGCGGTCGGCGCCGCGCATGCGTGCGGCCCACAGCGGGCCCGAGAACAGCGTCATCGCGTCCGGATGCCGGCCGGCCGGGAAGTAGCCGCGGTCCTTGAAGGAGGCGAGGCCGGTCGGCATCGGGCCGAAGGTGTTGGTTTCGGTGGCCAGGGAGGCGCTGAAGACACGCATGGGTTTGTCTCTGTGGTGGTGGGAGTGTTCTTGTCAGCCGGCTGCGGCCGTGCGCAGCCGCTGCGGCCCGAGCATCTCGGCCGTGAGGCCGAAGCCCGCGATGCGTTCGGGCAGCGGCAGTCCGCGCGCCAGCGCGGCGCAGGCCTCGCCCATGGCCGCCGAGGTCTGGATGCCGTAGCCGCCCTGCGCCGCAACCCAGAAGAAGCCCGGCGCGTCCGGATCGAAGCCGCCCACCAGGTCGCCGTCGGCCACGAAGGAGCGCAGGCCGGCCCAGGTGCGCGCGGGCCGGCGGATGGCGAGCGTGGTCGCTTCCTCGATGCGGTGGATCGCGAAGGCGATGTCCAGCTCCTCGGGCTGCACGTCCTGCGGCTCGACCAGGTCGGCATTGGCCGGCGAGCCGAGCAGCATGCCGGCATCGGGCTTGATGTACCAGCCTTCGTCGGCGCCGAACACCATGGGCCAGTGCGCGACGCTGCTGCCTTCGGGCGGCGCGAAGACGAAGGCCGAGCGCCGGCGCGGCTCGATGCCGATGGGCTTCACACCGGCCATCCGCGCGATGGTGTCGACCCAGGCGCCCGCGGCGTTGAGCAGCACCGGTGCTTCGTAGACATTGCCGCCAGCCGTCACGCGCCAGCGCTCGCCGATGCGTTCGATGGCCGTCACGCCGGCATCGCACACCAGCTTGCCGCCGGCCTGCCGCATGCCGCGCAGGTAGCCCTGGTGGATGGCGTGCACGTCCATGTCGGCGGCGTCGGGTTCGTAGACGGCGCCGGCCACCTGCCCGGGCCTGAGCGCAGGCACCATTGCCAGCGCTTCTTCGCTGCCAAGCCGCGTGGCGCCGGTGTTCATGGCGCGCAGCACGTTCCAGTGGGCCTCGAGCTCGGCCAGGTGCTCGGTGCTCGCGACCATCATCGCGCCGCGCGGCGTGAGCAGCGGGTGCTCGGAAAAGCCTTCGGGCGGATGCTCGAGAAAGGCGCGGCTCGCCATGGTGAGGGCGCGCACCTGCGCGGTGCCGTAGCTTTCCATGAAGAGCGCGGCCGAGCGGCCGGTGGAGTGGTAGCCCGGCTGGGCTTCGCGTTCGAGCAGGATAACGCGGGCATGCGGGGCGAGCCAGTGGGCCACCGAAGCCCCGGCAATGCCGCCGCCAATCACAAGGTAGTCGGCCACCGTGGGCGCTTTGGAGTTTGCAGTCATCGGCGAAAAGTGTAGGTAGAAATTTGCGGATACGCAAATAAAATAGGAGGCACCAAGGGGAAACCATGGTGCACCGCATCGGTGAAATTTGCGTCAACGCAATTTGCGCATACGCAAATTCCAGGCCTGCGCCGTGCGGGCTGTCATGGATGGCGCGGCGCCGGGCTGGCAGAATTGCGCTGCACCACAAGAGAAAGCCAAGCGTGAATCCACACACAGGGACCAAGCCGGGAACAAGGCCGAAGGACGAGGCGCCCACGCTGGACCGCACCACTTTCGGCCATCGGCTGCGCGCCGCGCGCAAGCGCTTCGGCTGGACGCTGGCGCAGCTGGCCGAGCGCTCGGGCGTGTCGATCACCACCATCTCGCGCGCCGAGCGCGGCCAGCTCGCGCTGGGCTACGAGAACTTCACCGCACTCGGCCGCGCGCTCGAGATGGACATGAACGCCATGTTCGCGGGCGCCGGCGTCAAGCCCGCGCAGCTCGACGGGCCGGTCGTCACGCGCGCCGGCAAGGGCGTGGTGTACCGGGGCCTCTCGATCGCCTACGAATTCCTCGGCACCACGGCGGCCGGCAAGCAGATGAGCCCCATCGTGGGCACGGTGCATGCGCGGCGCATCCATGGGCCGGAAGACTTCGTGCGGCATGCGGGCGAGGAATTCGCCTATGTGCTGTCGGGCGAGATCGAGGTGCACTTCGAGAACGGCGAAGTGGTGCAGCTTGCGCGCGGCGACTCGCTGTATTTCGACAGCCGGCTCGGCCATGCCTATGTGAGCGTGAGCCGGCAGCTCGCGAAGATCGTGGGCATGACCACGGCGGAGAGCGGGCACATGCGGTCGGCGCGCGAGGCGCCTGCTTCCGGGCCGGTGGGGAAGGTGCCGCCCAGATCCAAGCCCGCAGCCGCCACGAAGAAAGCCACGCGAGGCCGCGGGGCCTGACGCTTCGCCGCGCCGTCCTGCTGTCGCCGATTTGCGCGCGAATGCTGGCGAGGGTCGCTATGCTGGCGCCCGCCAATCACTCCGACAAGAAACCATCATGAACCTGCCCTCGTCCTTCCTTGCCCTGCGGTCCGTGTCGCTGGCCTGCAGCCTCGCCCTTGGCGCCGCCGCCGCCGTGCACGCCGCGCCCGATGCCAAGCTGCTCGCCGCCGCCGAAAAGGCGCAGCCCGCGGTGATCGACAACCTCAAGGAAATGGTGCTGATCGAATCGGGCAGCCTCAACGTCGACGGCCTGCTCAAGATGGCCGACGTGGTGGAAGCGCGCCTGAAGGCCGCGGGCTTCAAGACGGAGCGGCGCAAGGCCACGGCGGGCGCGGGCGCCGACATCGTCATCGGCACCCTCAAGGGCACGGGCAAGCGCAGGATCATGCTGCAGGGCCACATGGACACGGTGTACGCCGCCGGCATCCTGAACAGCCAGCCCTACAAGGTCGACGGCAACCGCATCTACGGGCCGGGCATCGCGGACGACAAGGGCGGGCTCGCGGTCATGATGGCTTCGCTGAAGATCCTGGCCGATGCGGGCTGGCGCGACTACGACACGCTCACGGTGCTCATGAACCCCGACGAGGAAGTGGGCTCGGTGGGCTCGGGCGAGCTCATCGCAACCATGGCCGACCAGCACGACACGGTGCTGTCCTTCGAGCCCACCGCCGCCAAGTCGGTGGCCAAGGGCGAATCGCTGCTGCTGGGCGCGGCCGGCATCGCGCAGGCCACGCTCGACGTGAAGGGCCGCGCATCGCATGCGGGCGCCGCACCCGAGCTGGGCCGCAACGCGCTGTACGAGCTGTCGTACCAGCTGCTGCAGACCCGCGACGTGGCCAAGGACATCCCCGGCGTGGCACTCAACTGGACCGTGGCGCGCGCCACCGGCCCGATCAACCAGATCACCGAGAAGGCGCAGGCGCTCGGCGACATCCGCATCACGCAGCCCGGCGCCGAGAAGAAGCTCGAAGCCGCGCTGCAGGCGAAGCTCGCGAGCGGCAAGCTGGTGCCCGACACCGAGACCACGCTCAAGGTGGAAGTGGGCCGCCCGGCTTTCGTGGCGGGCGAGAAGGGCCGCGCGCTGGGCGAGAAGGCCCAGGCCATCTACAAGGAGATCGACCGCGAGCTCGCGCTCACGCCCATGACCGGCGGCGGCACCGATGCGGGCTATGCGGGCCGCTCCGGCAAGGCCACCGTGGTCGAGAGCTTCGGCCTCGCGGGCTTCGGCTATCACGCACGCGACGAATACATCGAGGTCGACTCGATCGTGCCGCGCCTTTATCTCGTCACCCGGTTGCTGACGGAAATCGGCAAGCAGTAACCGGCCTCGCGGCCGCCGCCTTCAGGGCTGGTCCTTGGGCGGTTCGCCGGGGCGGCCGGGCGGGCGCCGATGGGCCGCTGCGGCGGCGGCCGCGTGCTGCTGGGCCTGTTGCTGCTGCTGGCGGATTTGCTGTGCCTGCTGCGCTTGCTGTTGAGCCTGTTGCTGTTGGCGTTGCTGCTGCTGTTGCTGCTGTTGTTGGATCGCCTGCTGCCGCTGTTGCTGCTGGCGCGCTGCTTGCGCTTCTTGCTGCTGCCGCTGCAGTTGCTCTTGATGCTGCTGTTGCCGGGCCTGCTGCTGCGCCTGCTGCCGCTGCATCTGCTGCTGTTGCGCTTGCTGCTGCTGGAGCACGCGGGCCTGCTGCTGGGCTTGCTGTTGCTGCATCTGCTGGCGCCGTGATTGCTCCTGCTGCGCCGATTGCCTTTGTTGCTGGCGCTCCTGCATGGCCTGCTGCTGCTGGGCCTGGCTGGCCGCGCGCGCCTGTTGCTGTTGCTGTTGCTGCTGGGCCGCCTGCTGCCGCCGCGCGAGGTCCTGCTGCTGCTGCTGTTGTTGAAGCAAGGCCTGCGGCGCTTGCGGGGGCGTGTTGTGCGCCTGCTGCCGCGCCAGCCGCTCCTGTTGTCGTGCCTGTTGCCGCGCCTGTCGCTGTGCTTGTTGCTGCGCCTGTTGCTGCGCCTGTTGCGCTTGCTGGCGCTGCAATGGGTCTTGCTGCGGGTGCTGCTGAAGGCGTGCCTGCCGCTCCTGCTGCTCCTGCTGGCGCTGGCGGGCCTGCAGCTGCTGTGCTTGTTGTGCGGCTTGCTGCTGCTCCTGCTGCTGGCGCATGAAGGCTTGCTGCTGCCGTGCCTGCTGCTCCCGTTGCTGTTGTTGCTGCTGTTGCTGCTGTTGCTGCTGTTGCTGCTGTTGCGCGAACTGGGCGTTCTGTGGCGGGGGCAGACCCGGCGCGGCCGCGAAATTGGGCGGGGGCGCGCCCGGCGGCAGGCCGCGCGGCGCGTTGTTGTTGTAGACATTGCGCACGTTGTTGACCACGGTCGTCGAGCGCGAGATGTAGGTGCTGTTGTTGTAGACCACGGCGGGCCGCGCATAGGCCGGCGGCACCGCGCGGTCGCGATCCCGGTAGCGCGGCGCGCCCCAGTTCACGTCCCACGAGCGCCAGCCCCAGTCGTGCCGCTCGAGCGCGGCGCCCACCACCACGCCGAGCCCGAAGGTGAACGCGCCGGCCGCCGCCATCTGGCCGCGGCTGTAGCCGGGCGCAACCTCGACGGGCGGGGTGTACGCATAGCCGGGATACACGGGCACGGGTTCGCCGTAGATGCGCTGCGGGTCGTAGCTCGGCACGTAGACCACGTCGGGCTGCGCAGGCTCGATGGTGATGAACTGCGGCGGCGGCTCGACGACGGCGGGGCCCGCATAGACGGGCTGCACGTCAGGCGCCGGTGCGTAGTTGCGCGGTGTGGCGGCGCTGGCCACGCGCAGCTTGTCGTTGTTCTTGAGCCGGCCCGCTGCCGATGCGCGCTGGCGCATGACCTGGATCGCGTTCATCACGTCGGCGGGATCGTTGTAGTAGGCCTGTCCGAGCGCTTCGGTCCACGCGATGTTGCCGGCCATCTGGTCCAGCACCGGGCGGAACGCGGTGAGCGATTTCACGCTCGGGTCCCAGGGCTGCTGATTGGCCGCGTCCGCGAGCGGGCCGCCCTTGAGGGACGCGTTCTGCGCGAGCCAGCCGTGCGCGGCCGTGATCTGGTCGGGATAGGTGGCGCCGGCCAGCACCTGCGCCACCAGCTTGTCGGGGTACAGCGCGATGGGCGCGACCAGCTGGTAGAGCTGCTCGGCGGAGGGCGGCGTGTAGGCCGCGGGAGCGGGGGCGGCTGGCGCGGGTGCCGGCGCGGCAGCTGCCGGAGGCGCGGGCGCAGGTGCCGGGGCCGAAGGCGTGCTGTCGGTCTTGTTGCAGCCGGCGATGCCGATTGCGCCGATGCACAGCGAGATCGTCAGGAGCCGCGCGAGCGGTGTGCGGCGCAGTGATGTTGTCATCTGGAGTTCCTATGGGCGCAGAAGCCGCGCCTTCGAAACTCTTCAACGGCGCGCCACCTGTAGCGACGACGCCAGCCTGCATCGTCGATGCAACGGTCTGTGTCGGTGTTGCGCCGCCTGCGCTGTCGGCGCAGAACCACAAGCCCCAGGCTCTACTTGGCGCCGCCTGTGTATTTGCTGACGCTCGTTGCGTTCACGTGGTAGCCGCTCACGCCCATCATCGAATCGTTGCGCAGCGTCTGCAGCTTGCCGGTGACCCACACGGTGTCCATGGCGCGGAACTTGGCGCCCTTGGGCGTGACCACGTGCAGGATCTGGTTGGCCGGCGGCGGCGGCGTGTGGATGCAGGCGCCGAAGTAGGGCACGAGCAGGAACTCGGTCACTTCGCCCTTGGCTTCCTCGAGCGGCACGATGAAGCCCGGGATCTTGATGTCCGCGCCGTTCATGGAGGGGTTGGTCGGTGCGTTGTTCGACACTTCCTGCATCTTCATGAGCAGCTCGTTGGCGCGCGGGTCGCCGTCGTTGAGCGCGCTCAGGTCCATGCCCTTGAATTCCTTGGCCGGGTCCCAGTCCTTGGGCACGAGCTCTTCCCAGGTGATCTGGCGCGGCTGGCCCGGCGCAGCCTTGGCTGCGGCAGCAGGCGGTGCGGCCTTGCCGCCGAGCGGGTTCGATGCGGTCGTGTCCTTGGGTGCCGGGTCGGCGGCCCATGTGGCGGCGGCAAGGCCGGCGCCAGCCAGCAGCATCGAAAGCCGCGTGAAGGCGTTGACCGTGGAGTTCTTCTTTGCGATGCGCATGGTTCAAATCCTCGGGGAAAGGCCGTCGGCCAACGAGAGCCTATAGGCGCGGATGCCCGGCAGCAGGCTTGCCAGCCAGCCCGCGACCAGCAGGCTCGCCATCAGCAGCCATTCATTCAGTGTAGGTGGCGAAAGGCTCAATGTCAGCCCGAACTGCGCCTGCAGCCATGGCGCGAGCAGGGCAATGCCAAGCACCGCCATCACCACGCCGAGGGCCACGCCCAGCACGGTGACCATGGCGCCCTCCAGCGCAAGCAGCGCCAGCACATGGCGCAGGCCGGCACCCACGGCGCGCAGCACGGCCAGCTCGCGCCGCCTTTCGTTCAGCCCCGCCATCACCACCGAGACCAGGCCCGCAAGGCTCACCAGCGCCACCAGCGCCGACATCAGCAGCAGGGCGTTCTCGCCGATGCCGATCACGCTCCACAGCTCGTCGAGCGCCACGCCGGGCAGGATGGCCATCAGCGGCTCGCCGGTGTAGGTGGAGATCCAGCGCTGCACGCCGAACACGGCCGAGCGGTTCTTCAGGCCCACGAGCGCGGCCGTCACGTTCTTGGGCGTGAGGTCGAACTTGCGCACCTGCTCGGCCGGGATCTTCACGCCCGGCATCGGCGCGCCGCCCACCCATTCGAGGTGGATCGCTTCCATCGCTTCGAGGCCGATGTGCACCGTGCGGTCGACCGGCGTGCCGGTGCGCGCGAGCACGCCCACCACGGTGAAGGGCTTGTCGGCATGCTCGGACGCATTGAGTTCGCCGCTGCCATGCGCGAGCGTGATCCTCTGGCCGACGTGGTAGCCGAGCTTGTCGGCCACCTCGGCGCCCACCACCGCATCGAACAGCGCGCTGAAGGGCTTGCCCTCGCGCAGCGCGAGCGGCTGGCGGTTGCCGTAGCGAAAGCGCGCGAAGTATTCGGGCGAGGTTGCGAGCACCGCGAAGCCGCGGTGCGAGTCGCCGAGCGAAAGCGGCACCACCCAGTCGACGCCCGGATGCGCGGCCAGGGCCTGCACGCTCTTCCAGGAAATGTTGTTGGTGGCCGCGCCGATGCGGAACACCGAGTACAGCAGCAATTGCGTGGCGCCGGTGCGCGCGCCCACGATCAGGTCGGTGCCCGAGACGGACGATGCGAAGTTCTCGCGCAGCTCGGTGCGGATGCGCTCCACGCCGAGCAGCAGGAAGGTCGACAGCGCGATCGAGAACACCGTGAGCGCCAGCGTGAAGCGCCGATTCCAGGCGCTGCGCCAGGCAATGGAAAAAAGTGCCTTCATCTCAGCTGTCCGCCGCCATGGCCGCGGGCGCCGCGCGGTTGATCTCGGGCAGCAGCACGTGCCGCGCAAAGCGCTGCGCAATGCGCTGGTCGTGGCTCACGAACACGAGCGCGCTGTTGTTCACGGCGCAGGCCGTCAGCAGCACGTCGAGGAAGGCTTCGCGCCGGTCCTCGTCGAGCGCCGAGGTGGGTTCGTCGGCAATCACCACTTCGGGCTGGCCGATGAGCGCGCGCGCCGCGGCCACGCGCTGCTGCTGGCCCACGGAGAGCTGCATCGCCTGGCGCTTCCAGAGGTTGCGGTCGAGTCCCATCTGATCGAGCAGGTGCTCGGCCTCTTCGCGCGCGCTGCCGCCGCGTGCGGCCTGCGCCTCTCGCCGCTGCGAGAAGCGGCAGGGCAGCAGCACGTTGTCGAGCACGTTCAGGTAGGGCAGCAGGTTGAACTGCTGGAAGATGTAGCCGACGTGCGCAACGCGGCAGCGGTCGCGCGCGGCGCCCGAGAGCTGCGACCAGTCGTGCCCCAGCAGCGTGACGCGGCCTTCGTCCGCCACCAGCACGCCGGCCAGAAGCGACAGCAGCGTGCTCTTGCCGCAGCCGCTCGGCCCGTGCAGGAAGACGGCCTCGCCCGCGGTGATGCGCAAGGCCTCGATATCGATGCACGGCCTTGGCATGCCGGGCCACGAGAAGCGCAACCCTTCGGCGGCGAGCACCACGCGCAGCGGCGGCGCGGCCTCGCCCTGGGGGACGGTGCTCACAGTGTCACTTGCCCAGGTTCAGGCGAACGGGCTGGGCGGCCTGTGCGCCGGCCGGGCGCTTGAGCTGGCGCTTGAACTGGCCTTGGGCGGATGCAATCTGCGAATCGATCTGGCGCGTGCCCTTGAAGGCGGAGAACAGATTCACATCGATGAACTTTGCCGCGGCCCCATGGGTGCAGTTGAACGAAAAGGTCGCGTCGAGGTCGGCATGGCCCGCGGGCTCTGCCGGGTCGGGGTTGCCAAGGCCCAGTGCGCTGGAGCGCAGCTCGACCGGGCCGAGCTTGCAGTTGGCGGCCGGGTCGATGGCAAACAGCTTGTCGGCTGCGCGCAGCTGGGCGATAGCGTCTTCGGCGGTCTTCTTCTCGGCGTCGGTCTTGGGCGCGCGCTCGAAGCCGACGATGTTGTCCAGTGGCGATTCCATGTCGATCACCACCGTGGGTCCGTCGATCGCCACATCGAGCTTGAGCTGGCCGTGCACATGCGCATGCTGCTGCTGCGCCTGGGCGGAAAGAAAGGGGGCTGCGAACAGCGCCGCGGCCAATGCGAGGCCGGATGAAATGCGTCGTCGAAGTCGGGTCTTGCTCATGGTTCTGCGCCTTGCCGGGTCGGCAGCCCCGGCGTGTTGCTCCACTCGCTCCAGCTGCCGGCATAGAGCGCCGTCGTCCCAAGGCCCGCGATCTGCATCGCGAGCAGGTTGGGCACAGCGCTCACGCCGCTGCCGCATTGGTGGACGACCGTCGCCGGATCGCGTCCCGCGAGCAGCGCTTCGAACTCGGCGCGCAATTGCGATGCCGGCTTGAACTTGCCGTCGGGGCCGAGGTTCTCGGCGAAGGGCCGGTTCACAGCCCCGGGGATGTGACCCGCAATCGGGTCCAGAGGTTCCACCTCTCCGCGATAACGTGCGGCGGCACGCGCGTCGATCAGGTTCTGGTCAGGCTGGCCGAGCCGGCGCGCCACCACGTCGGTGGCCACGAGCTTCACCAGCGGCTCGCCCATCACGAAGTTCGACTGGAAGTGCGCGGGCTCCTCGCGGTTCGTGACTTCGCCGCCCGCGGCCTGCCAGGCCTGCAGGCCGCCGTCGAGCACGGCCACCGCGTCGTGGCCCATCCACTTGAGCATCCACCAGAGCCGGCCGCAGTAGTTGGCGCCGTTGCGGTCGTACACCACGGCCTGCATGTCGTTGGAAAAGCCGATGCTCGACAGCCAGGCCGCGAACTTCTCGCGGCTGGGCAGCGGATGGCGCCCGCCCGAGGCCGGCACGCCGTCTTCCTGCGCGATGACCACGTCGCCCTGCGCGCCCGGCATGCCGTGCTTGGCGCTCAGGTCGGTGTCGAGGTTCGCGTACACCGCGCCCGGGATGTGGGCGGCGGCATATTGCTGCGCGCCGGCTTCGGGCTTCATGAGATCGAAGCTGCAGTCGAAGACCATGTGGGGCGCGTCGCCGGCCTGCAGCTGCTGGAGTTGTTCGACGCTGAGGAGGGTGGTGTACATGGCGGGGTTCCTTCGTTGTCGATGAGGGTCGATGCGGATCAGTGTTCTTCGGCCGGCGCCTTGGGCACTGCGCGCTGGCGCAGCACGGTGGCCGCGATGCCGCTCACGATGATGAGCGCCATGCCGGTCCAGCCGGCGGCGTCGATGCGGTCGTCGAACAGCACCACGCTGTACAACGCCGCAAAGATGATGCCGGAGTACTGCAGGTTGGCCACTACCAGCGTGCCGGCCTGCGTCTTGGCCGTGGCGTAGGCGCGCGTCATGCACAGCTGCCCGAGGGCCGCCAGAAGGCCGATCGGCAGCAGCCACAGCGCATGCTGCCACGTCCAGGAATTTCCGCCCGAAAACCCCGTGGCGGCCGTGGCAAAGGCGCCCGCCACCGCGGAGCCCACCGCGAAATAGAACACCGTGCGCAGCTCGGGTTCGCCGATGCGCGACAGCGCCACCACCTGCATGTAGGCAAAGGCGGCCGTGAGGCCCGACAGCAGGCCCAGCATTCCTGCGAAGCCGTCGCTGCCGCTGACCGTGGGCTTGAGCATCAGCACCACGCCGGCAAAGCCCGCGAGCACGGTCAGCGCGAGCGTGCCCTGCAGCGGCGGCCGCTCGATGCGCCCGTCGCGCCCGGGCACCGGCACCCAGGCCAGCAGCGCGCCGCCGACCAGGAAGGCCGCGATCCACACGCTGCTCATGTAGTTGAGCGTGACGGCCGTGGCCAGCGGCATGTGGGCAATGGCATAGAACCACGCGCCCAGCGACACCACGCCGATGGTGCTGCGCCAGGCGTGCATGCCGGGGTAGCGGGTGGCCATGGAGACGCCGCGGTTGCGCGCCAGCAGCCACAGGAACACGATGCCGATCAGGCCGCGCCCGAGCACCATCTCGCCGCTGTTGAACCAGGCCGAGGCCACCTTGACGACCACGCTCATGGTGGCGAACAAGAAGGCGCCCAGCACCATCCAGAGTGCTTGCACTATCGGCTCAGGCGTTGTTCTGCATTGCGCTGCGGTACCACTCGTGGAACTGCTGCATGCCGTCTTCCATCGGGCTCTGGTAGGGGCCGCTCTCGTCGTCGCCGCGCAGCATGAGCGCGCGGCGGCCGGCGTCCATGCGCTCGGCGATCTCGTCGTCCTCCACGCAGGTTTCCATGTAGGCGGCCTGCTGGGCCTCGACGAATTCGCGCTCGAAGGCCACGATCTCCTCGGGGTAGAAGAACTCCACCATGTTGAGCGTCTTGGTAGGGCTCACCGGATGCAGCGTCGACACCGTGAGCACATGCGGATACCACTCGATCATCACGTGCGGATAGTAGGTGAGCCAGATGGCGCCGTACTTGGGCGGCTTGCCTTCGCGGTACTGGAGCAGCTGCTCCTGCCACTTCTGGTAGATCGGGCTGCCCGCGCGGCCGAGCCGGTTGGCCACGCCCACGGTCTGCACCGAGAAGTTGCGGTTGAACTCCCAGCGCAGGTCGTCGCAGGTGACGAAGCTGCCCAGGCCCGGGTGGAACGGGCCGACGTGGTAGTCCTCCAGGTAGACCTCGATGAAGGTCTTCCAGTTGTAGTTGCACTCGTGCAGCTCGACGCGGTCGAGCGCGTAGCCCGTGAAGTCGAGGTCGGCGCGCGGGCCGAGTTCGGCCATGTCGGCCGCCACGTCGCGCCCTGCGCCATCGGGACCGCGCTCGAACAGCAGGCCGTTCCACTCGGTGAGCGGGTAGTTGTGCAGGTTGAGGCAGGGGTCCTGCTGGAAGTGCGGCGCGCCGATCAGCGTGCCGGTGGTGCGCGCATCGCTGGCCGCATAGGTCCAGCGGTGCAGCGGGCAGACGATGTTGCCGCCGGCCTGGCTGTCGAGCTGGCCGCGGCCCTGGAGAATGAGCGCCTGGCGGTGGCGGCACACGTTGGAGATGAGTTCCACGCCCTTGGGCGTGTGCACCAGCGCGCGGCCCTGGTGCTCCTGCGGCAGGGTGTGGAAGTTGCCGGGCTCGGGCACGGCCAGGCGGTGGCCCACATAGCGCGGGCCCTGCGCGAACAGCGTTTGCATCTCGCGCGCATAGAGCGACTCGTCGAAGTACGCGGAAACTGGAAGTTGGCTCGTGGCCTGCTGCAGTTGAAGACTTAAATCAGACATGGAGGACCTGACCAAGCTCCCCACAGGGAGAAAAAAGAAAAGACGGAAGGCGCCGTCTGGAGGGCGACGGCCCGAAGAGTTGTGCCGGGTCGGCCGGCTTGGGAAGCTCGGATTGTACCCAAGGGGGCAGTGCAGTGCCGTTGGCTTGCCGCATGCCGGCGCCCGTTTGCTTCCCCGTCCTAAAATGCGCGGTTTCACACTCGTTCGCTCGCATGCCCAAGGTCCCTTCTTCCGCCACGTCCAGCCCGGCCGCCACGCCCGACACGGGGCCGCTGCCGGCCAGCTACGAAGCCGGGCTCCAGGAGTTGGAACAATTGGTTGCAGAACTCGAGTCGGGCCAATTGCCGCTCGACCAGCTGCTCGGCAGCTACCAGCGCGGCGCCGCGCTGCTCGCCTTCTGCCGCGAAAAGCTCCAGGCGGTCGAAGACCAGATCAAGGTGCTCGACGCCGGGAGCCTCAAGCCCTGGACTGCCGAATGAGCGCGGTTCAAGCGGTGGAATGGGATGCCGCGCGCCTGGCCAGCTGGAGCGACCCGCACCTGGCGCGCGTCGAGGCGGCGCTGTCGCGCTGGGTCGGCGTCGACGCGCCGGTGCTGCTCGGCGATGCCATGCGCTATGCCGTGCTCGACGGCGGCAAGCGGCTGCGGCCGCTCCTGGTGCTGGCCGCGAGCGAAGCGGTCGGCGGCAATGCGGCTGCGGCGCTGCGTGCGGCCTGCGCAACCGAGCTGATCCACGCCTACTCGCTGGTGCACGATGACCTGCCGAGCATGGACAACGACGTGCTGCGGCGTGGCAAGCCCACGGTGCACGTGAAGTTCGGCGAAGCCGATGCGCTGCTGGCCGGCGACGCCCTGCAGGCCCTGGCCTTCGAGCTGCTCACGCCCGAGGGCGACGAGATTCCCGCATCGATCCAGGCCGCGCTGTGCCGTCTGCTCGCGCGCGCCGCGGGCAGCCAGGGCATGGCGGGCGGGCAGGCGATCGACCTGGCCAGCGTGGGCCTCGCGCTGGACGAAGCGCAGCTGCGCGAGATGCACCGCCTGAAGACCGGCGCGCTGCTGCAGGGCAGCGTCGAGATGGGCGCGGCCTGCGCCGGCGCCGTGGCGCCCGCGGCGCTCTCTGCCCTGCGCGACTATGGCGCCGCCATCGGCCTGGCGTTCCAGGTGGTCGACGACATCCTCGACGTCACGGCCGATTCGCAGACCCTCGGCAAGACCGCCGGCAAGGATGCGGCCGCCGACAAGCCCACCTATGTTTCGCTGTGGGGCCTGGACGGTGCGCGTGCGCAGGCAAGGCAGCTGCTGGCCGAATCGCTCGCGGCGCTGGACCGCAGCGGCCTGGCCGACACCGCGGCGTTGCGCGCGCTGGCCCACATGGTCGTCGACCGCGACCGATGAACAACTCACAGATGGACAAGAAGACCCACGACGATCCCATGGCTGCGCTGCTTCCCACGCTTCACGATCCATCGCCGATCCGCCAGTTCGACCGCGCCCAGCTCAGGCAGCTGGCGGCCGAGGTGCGCGCCTGCGTGCTCGACAACGTCTCGCGCACCGGAGGCCACCTGAGCTCGAACCTTGGCACGGTCGAGCTCACGGTCGCGCTGCACCACGTGTTCAACACGCCGCACGACCGCCTGGTGTGGGACGTGGGCCACCAGACCTATCCGCACAAGATCCTCACGGGCCGGCGCGAGCGCATGCCCACGCTGCGGCAGATCGGCGGCATCTCGGGCTTTCCGCAGAGGAGCGAGAGCGAATACGACACCTTCGGCACCGCGCACTCGTCGACCAGCATCTCGGCCGCGCTCGGCATGGCGATGGCGGCCAAGCAGAAGGGCGAAGACCGCCATTCCGTGGCCATCATCGGCGACGGCGCGCTCACGGCCGGCATGGCCTTCGAGGCGCTCAACAACGCCGGCGTGTGCGACTGCAAGCTGCTGGTGATCCTGAACGACAACGACATGTCGATCAGCCCGCCCGTGGGCGCGCTCAACCGCTACCTCGCGCAGCTGATGAGCGGCAACTTCTACGCCGCGGCCAAGAACGTCGGCAAGAGCGTGCTGCGCGCCGCGCCGCCGCTGTTCGAACTGGCCAAGCGCTTCGAACAGCATGCCAAGGGCATGGTGGTGCCCGCCACGCTGTTCGAGCAGTTCGGCTTCAACTACGTCGGCCCCATCGACGGCCACGACCTCGATTCGCTGGTGCCCACGCTCGAGAACCTCAAGCACCTGGACGGCCCGCAGTTCCTGCACGTGGTCACCAAGAAGGGCCAGGGCTACAAGCTGGCCGAGGCCGACCCGGTGGCCTACCACGGGCCCGGCAAGTTCGATCCGCAGGTGGGGCTGGTCAAGTCCACGGCGGTGGCCAAGCAGACCTTCACGCAGGTCTTCGGCCAATGGCTCTGCGACATGGCCGCGCACGACGGCCGGCTGGTGGGCATCACGCCGGCCATGCGCGAAGGCTCGGGGCTGGTCGAGTTCGAGCAGCGCTTTCCGGACCGCTACTACGACGTCGGCATTGCCGAGCAGCATGCCGTCACCTTTGCGGCGGGCCTGGCCTGCGAGGGCCTGAAGCCGGTGGTGGCGATCTACTCGACCTTCCTGCAGCGCGCCTACGACCAGTTGATCCACGACGTCGCGATCCAGAACCTGCCGGTGGTGTTCGCACTCGACCGCGCCGGCCTCGTGGGTGCCGACGGCGCCACGCACGCGGGCGCCTACGACATCCCGTTCCTGCGCTGCATTCCCAACATGAGCATTGCCTGCCCGGCCGACGAGCGCGAGTGCCGGCAGCTCCTGTCGAGCGCCTACGAGCAGAACCATCCGGTGGCCGTGCGCTATCCGCGCGGGGCCGGTGCGGGTGTGGTGCCGCACCTCGCACTCGACGCGCTGCCGTTCGGCAAGGGCGAAGTGCGCCGCGAGGGCAAGCGCATCGCCATCCTGGCCTTCGGCACTTTGCTGTACCCGGCGCTCACGGCGGCCGAATCGCTCGATGCCACGGTGGTCAACATGCGCTGGGCCAAGCCGCTGGACGTCGAGCTGCTGCTGAAGGTGGCGGGCACGCATGACGCCATCGTCACGCTCGAAGAGGGCGCCGTCATGGGCGGCGCGGGCAGCGCGGTGCTCGAGGCGCTGCAGGCGGCCCATGTGCAAAGGCCGGTGCTGCAGCTGGGCCTGCCCGACCGCTTCATCGAGCATGGCGACCCTGGCAAATTGCTCGCATCGATCGGTCTCGATGCGCCCGGCATTGCCGCTTCGATTGCGCAGCGCTTCGGCGCGGCCGCCGCAGGGTAAACCCCCGCCGGGCGGGTGTAAGTGCGTTTTTACAATATCCGGGACTTACAAAAGTCCTCGACGCGGCCACAAGCCGCGTTTCGTTTTTTCCAATGCACTCGGAGTGAATTCAATGGATCGTCGTTCCCTCATTAAAAACGCCGGCATTGCGGGCGTTCTGGCCGCCGGCATTGCGCCCGCAGTTCATGCGCAGGCGGCCGTCCGCTGGCGCCTGGCGTCGAGCTTTCCCAAGTCGCTCGACACCATCTACGGCGGCGCGGAAGTCTTCGCCAAGGCAGTCAAGGCCATGTCGGGCGGCAAGTTCGAAATCTCGGTCCATGCCGGCGGCGAGCTGATGCCTCCCTTCGGCGTGGTGGACGGCGTGCAGAACGGTTCGGTCGAGATGTGCCACACCGTGCCCTACTACTTCTACGGCAAGAACCCCGCGTTCGCGCTGGGTTCGGCCATTCCGTTCGGCCTGAACTCGCGCCAGATGACCGCGTGGATGATGCACGGCAACGGCCGCAAGCTCATGAACGAGTTCTACGCCAAATACAGCATGGTGAGCTTCGCCGGCGGCAACACGGGCTGCCAGATGGGCGGCTGGTTCCGCAAGGAAATCAAGTCCGTGGCGGATTTCAAGGGCATGAAGATGCGCCTGGGCGGCGGCCTGATCGGCGAGGTCATGCAGAAGATGGGCGCCGTGCCGCAAAGCCTGCCGGGCGGCGAGATCTACCAGGCGCTCGAAAAGGGCACCATCGATGCCGCCGAATGGGTGGGACCGTACGACGACCAGAAGCTCGGCTTCAACAAGGTCGCGCCGTTCTACTACTACCCCGGCTGGTGGGAAGGCGGTCCGGAAGTGGACTTCTTCATCAACCAGAAGGCCATGGACGGCCTCTCGGCCGAGAACAAGGCCATCGTGGAAGCCGCCGCGGCCGTGGCCTCGTCGGACATGCTGGCCAAGTACGACGCGCTGAACCCCATCGCGCTCAAGCAGCTCGTGGCCGCCAAGACCAAGGTGCTGCCGTTCTCGCAAGCCATGATGGACGCCGCCTACAAGGCTTCGCTCGAGGTCTATGCCGAGAACGACGCCAAGAGCCCCGAGTGGAAGAAGATCTACGCCGACTTCCGCAGCTTCCAGCGCGACCAGGTGCTCTGGTTCCGTTTTGCGGAATCGCGCTTCGACTCGTTCATGTCCACGCTCAAGCTCTGATCCGGGTTCACTCCGGCCAGCAAAAAGCCCCGCGATGCGGGGCTTTTTTTTTGGGGCTTCGGGGAAGGCCCGCGGCCGCCGCGTGCCCCGGAGGGCCTGCAGCGGCTTTCTTCGAACTACTTCTTGCCCGCGTCCCGGTCCAGCTGTTCCTGCATGGCCTTCATCGGGTCTTCTTCCGCGCCCGCAGGCGCTTCGCCGCCGGCCGGTGCCGAGGCGCCGGGTGCCGGCTCGGGAGCGGGCTGGGAGTCGTCCTTCGGCATGTTGGCCTGCATCTCGGCGCCGATCTTGTCGAGGTCGACTGCCACCTCCTTGTCGAGCCCGCTCGAGACGATGGCCGGGAACGCGATGATCAGGCCGACCATGATGATCTGGATCAGCACGAAGGGCACCGCCCCCCAGTAGATCTGCATGGTGGTGACGGGCTCGATGCGTTCGTTCGTGACCTTGTCGTTGTAGGCCTTGGTCGGCGCCACGCTGCGCAGGTAGAACAGCGCGAAGCCGAAAGGCGGATGCATGAACGAGGTCTGCATGTTCACAGCCAGCAGCACGCCGAACCAGATCAGGTCGATGCCGAGCTTGTGCGCCACGGGTGCCAGGAGCGGCACCACGATGAACGAGAGCTCGAAGAAGTCCAGGAAGAACGCCAGGAAGAAGATCAGCACGTTCACCAGGATCAGGAAGCCGAGCTGGCCGCCGGGCATGCCGGTCAGCAGGTGCTCGACCCAGCGCGGTCCGTCCACGCCCTGGAACACCAGGCTGAAGATGGTCGAGCCGATCAGGATGAACACCACGAAGCACGACAGCTTGGTGGTGGTGTTGAGCGCCTGCTTGAGCAGGCTCATGCTGAGCCGTCCGCGCACCATGGCCATGATGAAGGCGCCCAGGGCACCCATGGCGCCGCCTTCGGTGGGGGTGGCCACGCCGAGGAAAATCGTGCCCAGCACCAGGAAGATCAGCAGCAGCGGCGGGATCAGCACGAAGGTCACGCGCTCGGCAATGCGCGACAGCAGGCGCAGCCGCAGCAGGCGGTTGGCCACCGCGATCAGGAAGGCCAGCATCACGCCGACGCACATCGACACCACGATGGTTTCGTCGGTGGCCACGCTGGTCACGGGCTGGCCGGTCCACCAGGTGTGGACATCGGCAATGTGCTTGGCAAAGAACACGGCCGCCGCGGTGGCAACGGTGGTCAGCACCAGCAGCGAGGGCAGGCCGCTGCTGCCGCTCGGCTCGCGGAAGGTGCGTGCCTCGAGCGGCAGGGCCGGAACCCACTTGGGCTTGAAGATGGCCAGCAGGATCACGTAGCCCGCGTACATGGCCGTGAGCATGAAGCCCGGCACGAACGCGCCCTTGTACATGTCGCCCACGCTGCGGCCGAGCTGGTCGGCCATGATGATCAGCACCAGCGAAGGCGGAATGATCTGCGCCAGCGTGCCCGAGGCCGCAATCACGCCCGAGGCGATGCGCCGGTCATAGCCGTAGCGCAGCATGATCGGCAGCGAGATCAGGCCCATCGAGATGACCGAGGCCGCCACCACGCCGGTGGTGGCCGCAAGCAGCGCACCCACGAAGATCACGGCCAGCGCGAGGCCGCCGCGCACGGGGCCGAAGAGCTGGCCGATCGAGTCGAGCAGGTCTTCGGCCATGCCGCTTCGCTCGAGGATCAGCCCCATGAGCGTGAAGAACGGAATGGCCAGCAGCGTGTCGTTCTGCATGATGCCGAACACCCGCAGCGGCAGCGCCTGCAGCAGCGCCTCGGGCAGGAGGCCGAGCTCCACGCCGACGAAGCCGAAGAACAGGCCGCAGGCGCCGAGGCTGAACGCCACCGGGAAGCCGAACAGCAGGAACACGATCAGCCCCGCGAACATGATCGGGGCGAAGTTTTGCGTAATGAATTCCATGGGGTGCTACCGCTCAGCCTTTGGCGTTGGATTCGGCGAGCCGGCGGATCGACTCGGCCAGTTCTTCTTCGGCGGTCTTTTCGTCGCGCTTCTGCGTGGGATCGTCGATGCGGCCCTGCAGGAACGCGATGCGCTTGATGAGTTCGGACCAGCCCTGGAGCATCAGCAGCGAGAAGCCCAGCGGGATCATGGCGTAGATCGGCCAGCGGATCAGGCCGCCGGCGTTGTTCGACATCTCGCCCGAGCGATAGCCCTGCAGGAAGAACGGAATGCCATACCAGAGGATGGCGAGGCAGACCGGCGTGAGGAAGAAGCTGAAGCCGATGATGTCGACCCAGATCTGGCCGCGCTTGGACAGGCGGCTGAGGATCACGTCGATCTTCACGTGCTCCTGGTTCAGGAGGGTATAGCCCGCGGCAATCAGGAAGGATGCGGCGAACAGGTACCACTGCACTTCGAGATAGGCGTTGGAGCTGACGTTGAACACCTTCCGGACCACGGCATTGACGCCGCTGATCACGGTGGATGCAAGGATGAGCCAGATCACGTACTTGCCGATCTGGCCATTGAGCCAATCGACCGCGCGCGAAAATCTGAGCAGGAAATTCATGCTCTTCTCCAGAGAGGAAATGGATGCTTGGATGCAGAAGCGGGCCGGGCTCCGCCGGCGGGCGGCGGTCCGGGGGCTTTCGGCGGACGCGCGATTTTATCGGCGCGCAAAGCCGTTTTCGGACGGGCACGGGCGGTGTATTCCCGTAGGCGCGGCCGCCATGCGCCGCACTGGTGCGCCGGCTCGCGATAATGAAACATGCCCTCGTCGTCGCCGCCTCCGCTGCCCACGGGCTTGCCGCACTCCATCGACTCGCCCGACATGCAGCGCGCCGGCCGCGAGCTGCTCTCGCTGGCCCTGATCGATGCGCGCAACCACACGCTTCATCTGCTCTCGCTTTACGAAGAGGCGCTGGGCTCGCCCGCGCTCGCGGTGGAGCGCACGGGCGATGCGGGCCTGGTGCCGCCGCTCTGGCTGGCCGGGCACATCGGCTGGTTCGCCGAATGGTGGATCGGGCGCAACACCCAGCGCGCCTTCGGCGCCGATTGCCCGGTGCGGCCGACCCGCCTGGCCGCCATCGAGCCCGCTGCCGACGACTGGTGGAACCCGGCCCAGGTTTCGCCCGCGCAGCGCTGGTCGCCCGGCCTGCCGGACCTGGCCCAGACCAAGGCCTACCTGCTCGAAACGCTGGAGAGCACGCTCGAACTGCTCGAGCATGCGGCCGAGACCGATCCGGGGCTTTACTTCTACCGCCTCGCGCTCTTCCATGAAGACCTGCGCGGCGAGCAGTTCATCGTGATGGCGCAGACGCTGGGGCTGCCTTTGGGCATCGATCCGATGCCCACGGCCGTCACGCGCGAGCCGCTGCTGCTGCCGGCCACGCAATGGGAGCTCGGCCTGCCCGAGGGCTGCGGCTTCGCCTTCGCGCAGGAGCAGGGCGCGCACCGCGTCGAGGTGCCCGAATTCGAGATCGATGCCCAGCCCGTGACCTGGAGCCAGTTCATCGAATTCGTCGACGAGGGCGGCTACGACCGCGAGGAGCTCTGGCATCCGCAGGGCTGGCGCTGGCTCGCCTCGCAGATCGAAGGGCGCCGCGGGCCGCGCCATATCGAGCAGATCGGCGTCGCGCGCAACGGCACCGGCGGCTCGGTGCTGCAGCACCGTTTTGGTGCCACCGTGCGTGCGGCCGGCCACCACAGCGCGGTGCACCTGAGCTGGTGGGAGGCCGATGCCTGGACGCGCTGGGCCGGCCGGCGCATCGCGACCGAGGTCGAATGGGAAATTGCGGCGCACACGGCGGCGCGGCGTGGATTCCGCTGGGCCGACGTGCACGAGTGGACCGCGGGCACGCTGCGGCCCTGGCCCGGCTTTCGCGCCGATCCCTGGAGCGCGGGCAGCGAGTTCGATCCCGTGCCTGCATTCGGCGAGGCGCGCGTGCTGCGCGGCGCGTCGTTCGCGACCCGCTCGCGCCTGCGTTCGCCGCGGCGCCGCAGCTTTGCGCTGCCCGGGCGCGACGATGGTTTCTTCGGCTTCAGGACCTGTGCACTTTGAGCCTGCGCCGGGGGCTGCCTAGTCGCCGATCCCGGTGCTCCCGATCTCCGACGACAGCGGCGGCGCCACTTCCTCGAGCGGCTTGCACTCCGCATCGGCCGCATAGCGCAGCGCGAGCAGTCCCGCAACGATGACCAGCGTGGCGCCGATCGCGTAGCCCACCATCACCGCGCCGCGGCTGCCGGTCTCGATCAGCACGCCGAACAGCACCGGCGCCACGAAGCCGCCCGCGCCCATGCCGATGGCGTAGAAGATCGCGATGGCCATGGCGCGCATCTCGAGCGGGAACACTTCGCTGACCGTGAGGTAGGCCGAGCTCGCCGCGGCCGAGGCCAGGAAGAACACCGCCGACCAGCACAGCGCCTGGCTGCGCGCATCGAGCCAGCCCATCATGAAGGCCCAGCCGGTGAACGCGAGCCCGACGCCCGCGAGCACGTAGGTCAGCGCGATCATCTTGCGCCGCCCCACGCTGTCGAACAGCGGGCCCAGCAGCAGCGGCCCGAGCACATTGCCAAGCGCGAACGGAAAGATGTAGAGCGCCACGTTGTCCTCGGCCACGCCGTAGAAGCGCGTGAGCACCAGCGCATAGGTGAAGAAGATCGCGTTGTAGAAGAAGGCCTGCGAAACCATCAGCGCCACCGCGACCACGCTGCGCGCGCGGTAGCGGCGCAGCAGCACGTGCGCCACCTCGCGCATCGACGGGCTGCGGTGGTGCCCGCCGCCATAGGCCACGCGGCCCTCGGCCAGCGCCAGCGGGCCGTGCTGCGCGCGGACCTCGGCCTCGATGGTCTCGACGATGCGCAGCGCCTCGTCGGCGCGGCCATGCGCCATCAGCCAGCGCGGGCTTTCGGGCACGTGGCGCCGCACCAGCAGGATGGCCACCGCCAGCACCGCGCCCAGCGCGAAACCCGCGCGCCAGCCCCACACCGGACCGATCACGCGCGGGTCGAGCAGCACCAGGCTGAGCCCGGCCCCCAGCGCCGCGCCGATCCAGAAGCTGCCGTTGATCGCGAGGTTGACGCGGCCGCGCACGCGCGCCGGAATGAGCTCGTCGATGGCGGAATTGATGGCTGCATATTCGCCGCCGATGCCCAGGCCCGTGATGAAGCGGCACAGCGCAAAGAAAGCGAAGTCCGGCGAGAACGCGGTGGCCAGCGTGCCCAGGGTGTAGACCACCAGCGTGACCAGGAACAGCTTCTTGCGCCCGAGCCGGTCGGTCAGGCGGCCGAAGAGCAGGGCGCCGATCACCGCGCCCGCGATGTAGATCGAGCCCGACCAGCCGATCTCGCCGGCGCTGAGCCCGAGTGTGTCGGGCCGCTCGAGCACGGCGCCGATCGAGCCGACAAGCGTCACCTCGAGGCCGTCGAGCACCCAGGCCACGCCGAGCGCAACCACCACGCGCCAGTGCCAGCGCGACCACGGCAGGCGGTCGAGACGGGCGGGAATGTCGCTATGCACCGCAGCTGTCATGGGTACAACCTTAACCCATGTGCCCGGACCGCCTCTTCAATGCCCGTGAGCCTTCTTCTCGCGCGCGAAGGTCCACCACGGCAGCAGCGCGCGCAGCGACTGCACCTCGCCGCTGGCCGCAGCCTCGTAGCCGGGCAGCGTCTCCAGCAGGTGCTGCCAGCTTGCGCTCTGCAGCACCGCCACCAGCGCCTGCATGGCGGGCTGGTCGAGCGCCGACTTGAGGCAGGCCAGGTGGTAGCGCTCCCGCACCAGCGGCACGAAGTCGAGCCCTTCGGCGTGCGCGGCAGATTCGAGCCCGAGCCCCGCATCGGCCTGTCCGGACGCCACGGCATGCGCGACCGCGGCATGCGAGGTTTCGCAGCGCTCGTAGCCCGCGAGCGCTGAGGCGTCGAGACCGGCTTCTGCCAGCAGTTCGTCCAGCAGCAGGCGCGTGCCGGTGCCGATGGCCCGGTTGACGTAGCGCGCGCGCAGCCGCGCCGCGTCGGCCAGCGAGCGCAGGTTGAGCGGGTTGCCCGGCGCCACGAGCAGGCCCTGCGTGCGCCGCGCGAATCCGATCAGCTTGTGCTGACCCGGCTTGAGCAGCGGCTGGTAGGTGCGCTGCGCCAGCGAGCCGCGCGGCGGGTGCTCCAGCGTATGGAAGCCCGCCATCACGCAGCGGCCCTGGTTGAGCGCGCGGATCGCATCGACGCTGCCGGTGAAGTGGATGTCCAGATGCAGCTGCGCGGTGCCCGCCGCATGCGTGCGCAGCAGCGCGAGCGCGTCGTCGTGGCTGGCTTGCAGGCTCAGCACATGGGTGCGGTCGTCGAAGGCGAGGGCGAAGGCGCGCTCCAGTTCGGCATGCAGCGCCTCGATCTGCGGCGCGAGCCGGGCCTGGGCCTGGCGCTCGGCCCACAGCAGCTTGTCGCCGAATTCGGAAAGCTGCGCGCGCTGGCCCTGCTCGCCCTGTATCAGCGGATGGCCGAGCGCCTGCTCCCAGTGCTTGAGCTCGCCCCACACATGGCGGTAGGACAGGTCGAGCGCGCGCGACGCGGCCGAGATGGAGCCGTGCTCGCGCACCGCCTGCAGGATCTGCATCAGCGGATTGCGGATCTGCCGCGATCCGCTGCGGCGGGGCCGGATCGCGTAGGAAAGGTCGATCTGTTGCACGGGGCTGGCGGGGAAATGGAGGCCGGCTCATTATGCAGAGCCGTCCATTGCCCGCCCGCCCGTGCGTCAGGCCGTTTCTGCGAGCGCGTCGCCCAGCGCGTTGACGAGGCGGTCGATCTCCGCCTTCTCGGAAATGAAGGGCGGCGCGAGCTGGATCGTGTCGCCGCCGTAGCGCACGTAGAAGCCCTTCTTCCAGCAGTTCATCGCGATCTCGTACGGCCGGCGTGCCGGCTCGCCCGGCAGCGCGGCAATCGTCAGGCCCGCGGCCAGGCCGTAGTTGCGGATGTCGGTCACGTGCTTGCTGCCCTTGAGGCTGTGCACCGCGTTCTCGAAGTGCGGCGCGAGCGCCTGCACGCGGCCGATCATGTCTTCCTTCTGCAGCACGTCGAGCGCCGCGATGCCGGCGGCGCAGGCCACCGGGTGCGCGCCGTAGGTGTAGCCGTGCGGGAATTCGAGCATGTAGTCGGGGCCGCCCGCCGCCATGAAGGTGTCGTAGATCTCCTTGCTGGCAATCACCGCGCCCAGCGGCTGCGCGCCGTTGGTCACCTGCTTGGCGATGTTCATGATGTCGGGCGTCACGCCGAAGGCATCGGCACCCGTGAGTGCGCCGCAGCGGCCGAAGCCGGTGATGACCTCGTCGAAGATCAGGAGGATGTTGTTGGCGGTGCAGATGTCGCGCAGGCGCTTCAGGTAGCCCTTGGGCGGAATCACCACGCCGGCCGAACCCGCGAAGGGCTCCACGATCACCGCCGCGATGTTCGAGGCGTCGTGCAGCGCGATCAGGTCGAGCAGGCGGTCGGCCAGCTCGGCGCCGTTCTCGGACATGCCGCGCGTGAAGGCATTGGCCGCGATCTGCGTGTGCGGCAGGTGGTCCGCCTCCACGGCCTGGCCGAACAGCTTGCGGTTGGCCGCGATGCCGCCCACCGAGATGCCGCCGAAGTTGACGCCGTGGTAGCCCTTCTCGCGGCCGATCAGGCGCGTCTTGCTGGCAAGGCCCTTGGTGCGCCAGTAGGCGCGCGCCATCTTGAGCGAAGTGTCGGCCGCTTCGGAGCCCGAGCCGGTGAAGAACACGTAGTCCAGGCCCGCGGGCGTGAGCTCCTTGATCCTGTTGGCCAGCTCGAACGAGAGCGGATGGCCGAACTGGAAGGCGGGCGAGTAGTCGAGCTTGGCGATCTGGCGGCTCACCGCTTCGGTGATTTCAGGGCGGCCGTGGCCGAGGCCCGAGCACCACAGGCCCGAGAGGCCGTCGAAGATCTTGCGGCCGTCGCCATCGGTGAAGTAGGCACCCCTGGCCTCCACGATCATGCGCGGATCGGCCTTGAAGTTGCGGTTGCCGGTGTAGGGCATCCAGTGCGCGTCGAGCCAGGCGGCGTCGGTGCGCAGGGCGGGCGTCGGTTCGATGGCGGGCGTTGCAAGGGTCATGGCGCTTCCCGCGCAAGCGGGCTCCAAAAGGGTGATGAGGTGTGCCGATTGTTGGCAGAGCCTTCAGTGTGGAGAATGGCGCAATATCAATGTTCACTTGACACATCATGCAAGTAAAGGCGAAAGCCCAAAACAGTGCCCGCAATCGCGCCGTGCTGGGGCAGCTCAGCGACATGGACCTGCGCCTGCTCAAGGTGTTCAAGAGCGTGGTCGACTGCGGCGGCATGGCGGCGGCCGAGCTGGAGCTCAACATCGGCACCTCCACCGTGAGCCGGCACGTGAAGGACCTGGAAACGCGGCTCGGCCTGGTGCTGTGCCGGCGCGGCCGCGCGGGCTTTGCGCTCACGGCCGAGGGCCAGCGCGTGTACGACGAGACGCTGCGCCTGCTGGCCTCGGTCGATGCCTTTCGCGGCAGCATCGACGACATCCACAACCGCATGGGCGGCCAGCTCGACGTGGCGCTGTTCGACAAGACGGCGACCAATCCGAAGGCGCGCATCGGCGAAGCCATCGCGCGCTTCACCGAACTGGCGCCGGAGGTGAACCTGGCGGTGCATGTGGGCTCGATCAACGCCATCGAGCAGGGCGTGCTGGAAGGCAATTTCCAGATCGGCATCATCCCGGCGCACCGGGCCTCGAAGAGCCTGGTGTACGCCGACCTGTTCGACGAGACGATGCTGCTTTACTGCGGCAAGGGGCATCTGCTCTTCGAGAGCAACAACGCAAAGCTCACGTGGGCCAGGCTGCGCGAGCATCACTTTGCGGGCCTGGGCTACCACTCGCCCAACATGGAACTGAGCCATCGCGCGAAGCTGTCGCGCAAGGCGACGGGCTTCGACCAGGAAGCGATTGCCACGCTGATTCTTTCGGGGCGCTTTCTCGGTTTTTTGCCTGACCACTACGCGCAGGTGTTCGAGGAGCGCGGGCTCATGAAGCCCGTGCTGCCGGCGCGGTTCAACTACGCGTGCCGGTTCGTGAGTTTGCTGCGCCGGTCGCCCAAGCCGTCACGGGCGGTGCTGGCGTTTCAGGAGTGTCTGGAGAAGGCGCACAAGTAACGCTTGTGCGCGAGTTCGGTCTTGCTCCCTCTCCCGCTTGCGGGAGAGGGCCGGGGTGAGGGCTTCGGCAATGGCAAAGGGCGTGCGAGTGTGAAGGCCCGCGGCCCTCACCCTAGCCCTCTCCCCAAGGGGAGAGGGGACAAGAAAAACGGCCTGCTCTCAACCCACCGGTCAACGCTGCCCGCTAGGCAGCAACAGATGCTTCGCCCCGATGTGCGCCTCCATCTCATGCATGTGCGCCTCGGCATCGACCATGTGCTCGGCCATCAGCCGGCGCACCTCGTTCGCATCTTCCCGGCGATAGGCCGCCAGCAGCTGCGTGTGATAGTCGACATTGGCCTCGCCGAAGTGGTGATGGTCCAGCGCCTTCTTGTAGACCACGAGGTCGCGCAGCAGGTCGTTCAGGAAGCGGCACATGAAGGACAGCACCGGATTGGGGCAGGCCTCGGCCAGCATGGTGTGAAACGCAAGCTCGGCCTCGCGCTGCGTGCGCAGCTCGTCCTCGTTGGTGGGCTCCAGCGTGCAAAGGCGCACGTTGGCTTCGAGCCGCTCGAACTGCTCGGGCGTCAGCTTGCCGACCACGCTCACGGCCAGCTCGGGCTCCAGCACCTTGCGCAGCTGGTAGATGTGGTGCCCGTCCAGGTGATGGAAGTGCAGGAAGTTGCGCAGCGGCTCCGACGCATGGTCGACCGAGACCTGCTGCAGGTAGGCGCCGCCGCCCGGCCCGGTGCGGATGGAGACCAGCCCGCGCACCTCCAGCGCCTTCAACGCCTCGCGCACCGTGCTCTTCGAGTAGCCGAAGAGCTCGATCAATTCCTTCTCATTCGGCAGCCGGTCGCCCGGCTGCTTGCGCTCGGCCACGATCCAGCGCTTGACGTCCTCGACGATGACGTCGGAGAGCTTCTGCCGCTTGGCGCGGGTGTGCCCGAAGGTCATGGCGTCCTGCGTCGGTTTCATGCGTAGAGGGTCGTTTCGGGTGATTTAAGGGCTCTGGAGCAGGTATCGGGCCCGGGCCTTCCCGGATTTTGGCACGGGCATTGCTAGCGGGTTTTTACCAGCATATTAATCATATTTATCCGCTTAAATTCGTTGCCGACTTCAGGCAGCACCTTTCTCTTACCTCCCACCCTCGTCCGGAGAATTCCATGCAACGCAGACACCTTCTTCAGCTCGCCGCCCTGTCGGCCGCTCCCGCTTCCCTGCTGGCTGGCCGCGCCGCCTTCGCCCAGTCGGCCGACGCGATCCGCTTCGGCTGCCCGGTGCCGATGTCGGGCGCCTTCGCGGCCAACGGCAAGTTCGCCGACCTGGGCATGAAGCTGGCCATCGAGCAGTACGGCAGCGTGCTCAAGCGCCCGCTGGCCTATACGGTGCTCGACACCGAAGGCAAGCCGGCCACTGCCGTGCGCAAGGTGCAGGAAGCCTCGCAGCAGCAGGGCGCCAAGTTCTTCGCGGGCGGCATCCTGTCGTCCGAAGCGCTGGCCATGGGCAAGGAGGCCGAGAAGGCCGGCGGCGTCTTCATCACCACCGCGGGTGCCGACGAGATCACGGGCAAGGACTGCAACCCGGCCACCTTCCGCTGGTCGGTGCCCACCTTCGGCGCGATCGAGCAGACGGTGCGCCCGCTGATCGCCAGCATGCCGAAGGCCAAGCGCTGGTACACCATCACGCCGCAGTACGTGTTCGGCGAAGGGCTCCTGGGCGCGGCCAAGAACATCTTCCAGGAGAAGGGCATCGAGCACGTGGGCAACAGCTACCACTCGCTCAACGAGAAGGAATTCAGCGGCTATCTCACCAATGCGATGGCCGCCAAGCCCGACGTGCTGCTGCTCCTGAACTTCGGCGCGCAGTCGTCGGCCGCGCTGCGCCAGGCGGTGAGCTTCGGCATGCACAAGAACATGACGATCCTCATGGCCTGGGCCTCGGGTCTGGAGCAGTTCGACGAGCTCGGCGCCGACCTGTGCGACGGCGTCTACTTTGGCGCGCAGTACTGGCACACGGCCGACACCGCCCTCAACAAGGACTTGGTGAAGCTCACGGCCGACAAGCTCAAGATCGTGCCCAACTACAGCCTCGCGGGCTCGTATGTCTGCACCAAGATCCTGATCGACGGCATCGTCAAGGCGGGCACCGTGGACCAGAAGGCCGTGATCGCGGCGCTCGAAGGCATGAAGTACGAGGGGCTCACGGGCACGGAAGAAATCCGCAAGGCCGACCACCAGGTCATCAAGGACTACTACCTGCTCAAGGGCAAGGCCAAGTCGAAGATGAAGAACCCGGCCGACTATGTGGACGTGGTGAGTTCGGGCAAGTCTTTCCTTGCCATCGACAAGACCGGCTGCAAGCTGGCCTGAGGCCGCAAAGGACACCGACGCGCCCATGACCGTCTACCTGCTCCAGACCATCAACGGAATCGGCATCGGCATGCTGTATTTCCTGCTGGCCGTTGGCTTGTCCATCGTGTTCGGCCTGCTGCGCTTCGTGAACTTTGCGCACGGGGCCTTCTACCTGCTGGGCGCGTACCTGTGCTTCCAGGCCATGCAGTGGGGGCTCGACTTCTGGGCCGCGCTGGTGCTGGTGCCGCTGTTCGTGGGCGCGCTCGGCTGGCTGGCCGAGAAGCTGCTGCTGCGCCGCGTCTATGCCAAGGCGCACGAGTTCCACATTCTCGTGACCGTGGGGCTTGCGCTCGCGGTGCAGGAGATCGTCATCGTGTTCTGGGGGCCGCTGGGCAACAGCGTGGCGACGCCCGACCTGCTGCAGGGCGTGGTGATGTGGGGCAGCTTCATCTATCCCAAGTACCGGCTGTTCGTGATCGGCTTCACCGCCGTGCTCGCGGTGCTCTTGTGGTGGGTGCTCGAAGGCACGCGCCTGGGCAGCGCGGTGCGCGCTGGCAGCGAATCGACCGAGATGGTGTCGCTGCTCGGCATCAACGTGTTCCGCGTGTTCAGCCTGGTGTTCGCGCTGGGTGCGGCCACCGCGGCACTGGCCGGCGTGCTGGCCGCGCCGATCCGGGGCGCGGAGCCCTTCATGGGCGTGGAGGCGCTCAGCGTGGCTTTCGTGGTGGTGGTGATCGGCGGGCTCGGCAGCTTCGGCGGTGCGCTGGTCGGCGGTCTGTTGATCGGCATCGTGCAGAGCCTCATGAGCACCATCTGGCCGCCGGGCGCGAGCCTGATGATCTACGTGGCGATGGGGGCGGTGCTGCTGCTGCGCCCGCATGGCCTGCTCGGCCGCAGAGGATGAACATCGCCATGCCCAAAAAAATCACTTTCCTTTTGGCGCTCGTCGTTGCGCTGGTCCTGCCGCTGGTGCTGCGTTCGGGTTCGCTCGCGAGCGAGGTGCTGATCTACGCGCTGGCGGCCCTGGGCTGCAACCTGCTGCTGGGCTACACGGGACTGCTCTCGTTCGGTCAGGGCATCTTCTTCGGCCTCGGCAGCTACACCATCGCGATCCTGCTCACGCGGCTTTCGCTGCCGATGCCGCTTGCCTTGCTCGCGGCCGTTGCCATGGGCGCATTGGGCGCGGCGGTGGTCGGCTGGGTCGCGATCCGCCAGCGCGGCACCTACTTCGTGATGCTCACGCTGGCCTTCGCGCAGATGTTCTACTTTGTGGCGTACACCGCGTCGGGGCTCACGGGTGGCGACAACGGCCTGCTCGACGTGCCGCGCCCCGCCTTCATGGACACGCCCTGGAAGTACTACGCCTTCGTGGCCGTGATGTTCCTCATCGCCTTCGGCCTGCTGCTGCGCGTGACCGATTCGGTGTTCGGCCGCACGCTGCTGGCCATCCGCGACAACGAGGACCGCGCCGCCGCGGTGGGCTACGACCTCAAGCGCTTCAAGCTGCTGGCCTTCGTGATCTCGGGCGCCGTCACCGGCCTCGCGGGTGGGCTGCACGCGATGATGACCGGCATCGCACCGCTGTCGAATGCCGAGTACCACACGAGCGAGATGATCCTGGTCATCACGGTGATCGGCGGCACCGGCAACCTGTTTGCCTCGGTGCTGGGCTCGGCCTTCTACGTGCTGCTGGCCGACTGGCTCTCCACGCTGTGGCCGCGATGGCTGCTGCTGCTGGGGCTGATGCTGATTGCGGTGAGCATCGGCATGCAGCGCGGCCTCTGGGGCCTGGGCGAAAGCGCATGGCGGCGCGTGTTCCGCAAGGTGCCGGCCGCCGCCAAGGCGCCGGCCGTGCAGGGAGAGCAGGCATGAGCGATATCCTCATCGAAGCCATTGGCGTCACCAAGCACTACGGCAAGTTCGCCGCGCTCGGCGGGGTCGACCTGAAGATCAAGCGCAACACCGTGCACTCGGTGATCGGTCCGAACGGCGCCGGCAAGACCACGCTGTTCCACATGCTCACGGGCACCGGCACCACCACGGGTGGCCGCATCCTGTTCGACGGCCACGACGTGACGCACGAGCCCGACCACAAGCGCGTGCAGCGCGGCATGGCACGCTCGTTCCAGGTGACCAGCCTGTTCGCGAGCCTTTCGGTGCGCGAGAACCTGCGCGTGGCGGCGCAGGGCATCGCGCCGCGCCAGGCCATGAACTGCTGGCGCGCGCCGGTCGGCGAACGCGCCTGCGCCGAGACGGTGGCCGAGGTGCTGGAACGCGTGGGCCTGCAGCGGCTGGCCGACGTGCCCGCGAGCGAGCTGTCGCATGGCCAGCAGCGCCGCCTCGAAGTGGGCATGGCGCTGGCCGCCAAGCCCAAGGCCATCTTCCTGGACGAGCCCACCTCGGGCATGGGCATCGACGACCTCGACGACATGAAGCGGCTGATCCGCGGCCTGCGCGACGCCCACACCGTGGTGCTGATCGAGCACAACATGAACATCGTGATGGACATCTCCGACACCGTGACCGTGATGCAGCTGGGCCGCGTGCTGGCCGAGGGGCTGCCGGGCGACATCCGGGCCGATGCGCGCGTGCGCACGGCCTACCTGGGCAACATGATCACGGGGGGCAAGGTATGAGCGCCGCGAACATCCTCGAAGTCGAGGCGCTGCATGCCCACTACGGCAAGAGCCACGTGCTGCAGGGCGTGTCGATGACGGTCGGCGAGGCCGAACTGGTCACGCTGCTGGGCCGCAACGGCGCAGGCAAGTCGACCACGCTCAAGGGCATTGCCGGTGCGGTCACGCCCACCGGCGGCCGCGTGCGCTTCCGGGGCGCGGACATCGCGGGCCTGCCGCCGCATCGCATTGCTACGCGCGGCGTGTGCCTGGTGCCCGAGCACCGCGGGGTCTTCAAGCTGCTCACGGTGGAAGAAAACCTGCTGCTCGGCCAGCGCCGCGATTCGCCCTGGCAGCTGGACGACATCTACCGCATCTTCCCGCGCCTGAAGGAGCGGCGCCGCAATGGCGGCGGCCAGCTCTCGGGCGGCGAGCAGCAGATGCTGGCCATCGGCCGCGCGCTCATGAACCACCCGCGGCTGTTGATCCTCGACGAGCCGGTCGAAGGCCTCGCGCCGGTGATCGTGGAAGAAATCGTCGCGCAGCTCAAGCTCATCAAGGCGGCCGGCGTGGCCATCCTGCTGGTCGAGCAGAACCTGGAAGTCTGCGTGCAGCTGGCGGACCGCCACTACATCCTGGAGCAAGGCGTGATCGTGCACGAGGCGGGCAACGCCGCCTTCATGGCCGACCACGATGTGAAAGACCGCTATCTGGGCGTGGGCCTTGCTTGAGGCTTCGCGCATCCCTTCTTCTTTTTGCAAAGCCATGAACTCACCCACCCCACTGCGCATCAACGGCGACCGTCTCTGGAGCTCGCTGATGGAACTGGCGAAGCTCGGCGCCACCGAGAAGGGCGGCGTCTGCCGCATCGCGCTGACCGACCTCGACCGCCAGGGCCGCGACCTCTTCACCCGCTGGGCGCGCGAAGCCGGCTGCGAGGTGCGCGTCGACCGGATCGGCAACATCTTTGCGCGCCGCGCCGGCCGCGACAACACGCGTCCGCCGGTGGTCACCGGCAGCCACATCGACACCCAGCCCACGGGCGGCAAGTTCGACGGCAACTATGGCGTGCTGGCCGGGCTGGAGGTGATCCGCAGCCTCAACGATGCGAAGGTCGTGACCGAAGCGCCGCTGGAAATTGCGGTGTGGACCAATGAGGAAGGCTCGCGCTTCGTGCCTGTGATGATGGGCTCGGGCGTGTTCGCCGATGCCTTCACGCTCGAGCATGCCCTCGCGCAGCGCGACAACGACGGCATCAGCGTGGCCGAGGCGCTGGCTTCCATCGGCTATGCGGGCAGCGCGCCGGCTTCGGCCGCGGCGTCGCCCGTGGGCGCGTATTTCGAGGCGCACATCGAGCAGGGACCGGTGCTCGAGGCCAACGAGCGCGTGATCGGCGTGGTCGAGGGCGCGCTCGGCCAGCGCTGGTACGACGTGGTGGTGCAGGGCATGGAAGCGCATGCCGGCCCCACGCCGATGGAGCTGCGCAAGGACGCGCTGCTCGCGGCCTCCGAACTGGTGATCGAGGTCAACCGCATCGCGCTGGCCCATGCGCCGCATGCGCGCGGCACGGTGGGCTGGATCGACAACTATCCGAATTCGCGCAACGTGATCCCGGGCCGCGTGAAGCTCAGCGTCGACCTGCGCGCGGCCGACGACGTGGTGCTGTCGGCCATGGACGCCGAGCTGAAGGAGGCGGTACAGCGCATCGCCGCCAAGGGCAAGGTCGAGGCCACGGTGGAGCAGGTCGTCTACTTTCCGCCGCAGCCCTTCACGCCTGCGCTGGTGTCGGCCATTCGAGAGGCCGCGCAGCAGCAGGGCATGACCTGGATGAAAGTGATCAGCGGCGCGGGCCATGACGCGGTGTACCTCGCGCGCGTGTGCCCCACGGCGATGATCTTCGTGCCCTGTCTCGACGGCATCAGCCACAACGAGATCGAGGATGCGCAGCCCGGCCACCTCGAGGCCGGCTGCAATGTGCTGCTGCAGGCGATGCTGCAAAGCGCGGGAGTGGCGTCGTCATGAAGGTGCTGGTCGCAAGGCTCAACCACGAGACCAACACCTTCTCGCCGGTGCCCACGCCGCTCGCGGCCTTCGGGCCCGACGGCCCCACGTTCGGAGCGCAGGCCTACAGGGACAACAAGGGCATGCGCACGGCGATGTCGGCCTTCATCGACCTGGCCGAGCAGGCCGGCGCCACGCTGGTCACGCCGGTGTCGGCCTCGGCCAATCCGAGCGGGCCGGTCGATGCCGGGGCCTACAGCACGCTCACCCAATGCATCGTCGATGCGGCGCCGGGCTGCGATGCCATCCTGCTCGACCTGCACGGCGCGATGGTGGCGCAGAACAGCGCCGACGGCGAAGGCGACCTGCTCGTGCGGCTGCGTGCCGCGGCGCCCGGCGTGCCCATTGGCGTGGCGCTCGACCTGCATGCCAACGTCACGCCTGCGATGGTCGGCAATGCCGATGTGATCGTCGGCTTCAAGACCTATCCGCACATCGACATGTACGAGACCGGCGCGCATGCCGGCCGCCTGCTGTTCGACCTGCTCGAAGGGCGCAGCAGGCCCGCGATGCGCTGGCATCCGCTGCCGCTGATGGCGCACACGCTGCGCAGCGCCTCGTTCACCGGCGCGATGCAGCGGGCCATCGAGGCAGCGCGCGAAGCCGAAAAATCGGAATCGCTCGCGGTGTCGATCTTTGCGGGCTTCTCGCTGTCGGACATCGAGGCGCCCTGCATGAGCGTGGTGGTGGTCGATGCAGAAGCGCCCGAACGCGCGCAGGCCACGGCCGACCGGATCGCCAGGCAGATGTGGGACGAGCGCGAGGCCTTCATCTACCGCAGCGAGCCGCTGGCCGAGTCGATTGCGCGCGCCAAGGCCATCGCCGAGGGCGCGACGCGCCCGGTGCTGCTGCTCGACCATGGCGACAACTGCATGTCGGGCGGCAGCTGCGACACCATGGACGTGCTGCAGGAGGCGCTGGCGCAGGGGCTCGATGGCATCGGTGTCGGTCCGCTGTGCGATCCGGAGGCCGTGGCCGCGCTGATCGCGGCGGGCGAGGGCGCAGAGGTGACGGTGGCCCTTGGCAACAAGGTGTCGCTCGAAGGCATCGGGCTGTCGAAGAAGCCCATGACGCTGACCGGCACGGTGCGCACCATCGGCAACGGCGAATACGTGATCACCGGCCCCACCTACACCGGCCAGCGCAGCAGCATGGGCCGCACGGTGCTGTTCGACATCGGCGCAGCGCGCATCGTGGTGACCGAGCGCACGCAGGAGCCCTGGGACATCGGCGTCTTCGAATGCGCGGGGCTCGATCCGCGCAGGGAACGTTTCCTGCTGCTCAAGTCGCGCATGTACTGCCGGCCGGTGTTCGAGCCGCTCTCGGCTGCGCTGGTGGAGTGCGACAGCCCGGGCGTGACCAGTTCGGACTACGGCCTGTTCCCTTTTTCCAAGGTGCGCAGGCCGGTCTTTCCGCTCGACCCGATCTGAGCCGGAGGGGGCTGGGCCTACCTATGCAAAATCCTGCATAGGTAATTGGAAGTACACCCCGATACTGCGGCGCTTCCACCCATGAAGCCCACCGCGTGAACACCTTTGCACAGAGCGCCGTCGCGGCCTGGCAACTGCTCGTGTCCGGCGATCCGGTGCTGCTGGCCATCGTCGGACGCTCGCTCGCGGTCAGCGCGAGCGCCTGCGTGCTGGCCTGCGGCCTGGGCCTGCTGCTGGGCGCCTGGCTGGGCGTGGCGCGCTTTCGCGGCCGCGCCGGCTTGCTCACGCTGCTGAACACGCTGCTGGCACTGCCGTCGGTGGTGGTGGGGCTGGTCATCTACCTGCTGCTGTCGCGCTCGGGCCCGCTCGGCTTCCTGGGCTGGCTGTTTTCGTTCAAGGCCATGGTGCTGGCGCAGACGGTGCTGGTGCTGCCGGTGGTGACGGCGCTCACGCGCCAGGCCATCGAGGACGCCGAGCGTGCGCATGGCGAGCAGCTGAGCTCGCTCGGCGCGGGGCCTCTGGCGCGCGCGCTGCTGCTGGTGTGGGACGAGCGCTATGCGCTGCTCACGGTGCTGATCGCCGCGTTCGGACGCGCGGTATCGGAGGTGGGCGCGGTGATGGTGGTGGGCGGCAACATCGACGGCTTCACGCGCGTGATGACCACCGCCATCGCGCTCGAAACCAGCAAGGGCGACCTGCCGCTGGCGCTGGCCCTGGGCATCGTGCTGCTGGGCGTGGTGCTGGTGCTCAATCTTGCGATTGCCGCCGTGCGGGGCTGGCGCGAGCGGGTCGACGGCGGCGGCGGCGCAGGCGGCATGGCGGCCTGGTGGCGGCCGGAGGCGCGCCCGTGAACGAACACGCGCAGCTCGCGAGCGCGGATGCCACCGTCTTTGCGCTCTACGGCGTCGACGTGCGCCTGGGGCGGGTGGCGGCGCTGCACGGCGCAACCCTGACCATCGCGGCCGGCGAGCGCGTGGCGCTCATCGGCGCCAACGGCAGCGGCAAGACCACGCTGCTGCGGCTGCTGCACGGCCTGGTGCCGCATGCGGCGGGGAGCTTCACCAGCGCCGCGCCGCGCCGGCAGCAGGCCATGCTGTTCCAGCGCCCGCACATGCTGCGCGCCTCGGTGACGGTCAATGTGGCCCTGGCGCTGTGGCTGCGCGGCATGCGCTGGCGCGATGCCCGCCGCGCCGCCATTCCGGCGCTGGCGCGCGTGGGCCTGGAAGACCTGGCCGAGCGCAACGCGCGTGCGCTGTCGGGCGGCCAGCAGCAGCGGGTGGCGCTGGCGCGCGCCTGGGCGCTGCATCCGGCGGTGCTGCTGCTCGACGAGCCCACGGCCAGCCTCGACCCCACTGCCAAGCGCGAGGTCGAGACGCTCATCGCCGAAGCCGCCGCCGGCCGCACGCTGGTGTTCGCGAGCCACAACCTCGGGCAGGTGAAGCGGCTCGCGAGCCGCGTGGTCTATCTCGAGCACGGCCGCGTGCTGGCCGACCTGCCGGTCCACGATTTCTTCCATGGGCCCCTGCCGGAGGAGGCCCGCCTGTTCGTCAAAGGAGAGTTGGCATGAATCCGTTCCTCAAGCAGCACCGCGCAGGCGCGGGCATCCGCGCCTCGCTGGCCGTGGCCGTTTTCTTCCTGGCCGCGGGCGCGGCGCGCGCCGAGACCATCACCATGGCCTCGACCACGTCCACCGAGCAGTCGGGCCTGTTCTCGCACCTGCTGCCGGCTTTCAAGAAGGCGAGCGACATCGACATCAAGGTGGTGGCGGTGGGCACCGGCCAGGCCATCGACATGGCCAAGCGCGGCGATGCCGACGTGCTGTTCGTGCACGACACCGCGGCCGAGGAAAAATTCGTGGCCGAAGGCTTCAGCGCCAAGCGCTACCCTGTGATGTACAACGACTTCGTGCTGGTGGGCCCGCAGGCCGACCCGGTCGGCGCGAAGGGCGGCGACATCGTCGCGGCGCTCAAGAAGATCGCAGCCGCCAATGCGCCTTTTGTGTCGCGCGGCGACAAGAGCGGCACCGACGCGGCCGAGCGCCGCCTCTGGACGCAGACCGGCGTGGCCGAGGCCGGGCAGCCGGTGCCCAACGAGCGCAAGGGCACGGGCTACAAGGAATGCGGCTGCGGCATGGGGCCGGCGCTGAACATCGCGGCCTCGTCCGGCGCCTATGTGCTGGCCGACCGCGGCACCTGGCTCAGCTTCAAGAACCGCGCCGGGCTGGCGGTGCTGGTCGAGGGCGACAAGCGCCTTTTCAACCAATATGGCGTGATGGTCGTGAGCCCGGCGAAATTCCCCTCGCTCAATAGCCGGGGCGCGCAGAAGTTCGTCGACTGGGTGATCTCGCCGGCCGGGCAGCAGACCATCGCAGCCTACAAGATCGGCGGCGAGCAGCTGTTCTTTCCCAACGCGCTGTCGAACTGAGCATCGTCGCATGACCTGCGAGGTCATCGACGCCGCGCGCGCCCGGCGCGACCATTCCTTCACCCCGCGATGTTGCGGGTCGAACCCCCGAAAGGAAATGGTCATCATGAACACCGCCGCACACGACGCCGCCACCATTGCCCAACGCTACATCGCGGCCTGGAACGAAACCGATGCCGCGCGCCGCGCCCAGCTGATCGAAGCCGCCTGGACCGCCGATGCGCACTATGCCGACCCGCTGGCACAGGCCAGCGGCCGCGAGCAGATCGGCGCGCTGATCGGTGCCGTGCACCAGCGCTATCCGGGTTTCCGCTTCAGCCTGTTCGGCACGCCCGAGGCGCACGGCGACAACCTGCGCTTCTCGTGGACCCTGGGCCCGAGCGGGGCCGAAGACCTGATCCAGGGCACCGATTTCGCCCGGCTCGATGGCGGCAGGCTGCAATCGGTGACCGGCTTCCTCGACAAGGTGCCCGTCGGAGCCTGAAGAGAGGCTTCAGTCCGCGGAGCCGGAAGCGCGGCCGCGCCAGAGCTTGCGGTAGACCGTGGCGCGGCTGATGCCCAGCGTGCGTGCGGCTTCGGCCACGTTGCCGCGGGCGTCGGCCACGGCCTTGCGGATCAGCGCGGCTTCCACGTCGCGCAGCCGCGGCCGGGCTTCGGGCACCACAACGGCCGAGCCCTTGCCGCCGCGCTGGGGCCGGACCTGCACGCGCAGGCCGGACCACAGCGGCACCTCGAGCACGGCGTCGCCGCGGCGGGCCGCATCGAACAGCATGTCCAGCGGCATTGCGAACAGGTCGTTGCAGTGCAGCGCATGCGGGCTGCGCGCCAGCGGCTCGTGCAGCATCTGGCGCGCCGCGGCATTGGCACCCGCCACCGTGCCGTCGGCATCGATGCACAGCAGCCCGTCGGTGGCTTCGCCGCGCGGGCAGCCCGGCCACGAGAGGTGCAGCCGCAGCTCGCAGGGCTGGTTCAGCACCAGCATGTTCTCGATGCTGCGCGCCGACAGCGTGGCCAGGTGCCGCAGCTCCGGCCGTTCCACCGCCTGCACGCCGGTCAGGTCGAGCATGCCGATGCAGTCGCCCCGCGGGCCGAAGAGCGGCGCCCCGGCGCAGCTGTAGATGCTGGTGTCCTCGAAGAAGTGCTCGCCGCGGTGCAGCCACACCGACTCCTGCTCGGCCAGCGCGGTGCTGATCGCACTGGTGCCGACCGCGCGCTCCGACAGGTCGACGCCCACGCGGGCGATGTTGCGGGCGTAGCGGCTGTCGGCCTCGGTGCCGTCGGGCAGCGGGCCCACGTCGACCACGATGCCCTCGGCATCGGTCAGCACGGCGAAATAGCGCGTGTCGGCAATGGCGCGCGACAGCCGCTCGATCACCGGCCGGGCCGCCGACACCAGCGCGCGGTTGCGCTCGGCCGCCTCGCGCTCGGCCGACCTGGCCACCGGCTCGAAGCTGATCCGCTGCTGCGGCTGCCGCCCCGCCGCCAGGCAGCGCTCCCAGGAACGCAGGATCCATGGCTCGATGCGCACCGCACTGCGCGAGCGGGGGGCTTCGCCGTGGATCAGCTCCCGGCGGGCCTGCGCAATGGCGGCGGAGCGTTCGGGCAGGGGCGCAACGAGGGAGGCGGACATCGGGATCGGTTCGCTCGGGTGGGGCGGTTTTTTCAGACTTGCCGGGGCCGCAAGCTGTTTCATTTTGAGAATTTCGTACGCGCTGCGCAAGCGGCAAGGGTTTTGCCTAGGATAGTGCACCGGGCCGGCATCCAAGATGCCTTTCGCTGAACCAGCCATCACCTTCAACGGAGACAGCCAAATGCAGGTAGCTTTCACGGTCAACGGCCGACCGGCCACGGTCGACGCGCCCCCCAATACCTTCCTGGTGCACGCCATCCGCGAGCATCTCCACCTGACCGGCACCCATGTCGGCTGCGACACCGCCCAGTGCGGCGCATGCACCGTCCACATGAACGGGCGCGCGGTGAAGTCGTGCAACATCCTGGTCGGGCAGGCGGCCGGTGCGCAAATCACCACCATCGAGGGCATCGCCCAGCCCGACGGCACCATGCACCCCATGCAGGCGGCCTTCAAGGAATGCCACGGCCTGCAGTGCGGTTTCTGCACCCCGGGCATGGTCATGAGCGCCATCGACCTGTGCACCCACCATCCCAGGTCGAGCGAATCGGAGATCCGCGAACTGCTCGACGGCAACCTGTGCCGCTGCACGGGCTACCAGAACATCGTGAAGGCCGTGCAGATGGGCGGCGAGGCCATGGCCTCGGGCACGCCGGTCAAGACCACCGCCACGGTGTGAAAGGAGCAACATCATGGGTGCCTCCGACTTCTCGAACCTGCCCCACATCGGCGAAGCGCTGCGGCGCAAGGAAGACTATCGCTTCCTGACCGGCGCGGGCAACTACACCGACGACATCACGCTGGCCAACCAGAGCCATGCGGTCTTCGTGCGCTCGCCGCACGCCCACGCGGTCATCAAGTCGGTCGACACCGCCGAGGCGCTCAAGATGCCCGGCGTGGTCGGCATCTTCAGCGGCAAGGACATCGAGGGCAAGATGGGCGGCCTGCCCTGCGGCTGGCTCATCAACAACCCCGACGGCACCCCCATGAAGGAGCCGATGCACCCGATCCTCGCGATCCACAAGGTGCGCTACGTGGGGGACCACGTGGCGATGGTGGTGGCCGAAACCGTCGAGCAGGCCAAGAACGCGGCCGAGGCCGTGGTGGTCGACTACGACGTGCTGCCCGCCGTCGTGAGCGTGGCCGATGCGGCCAAGAAGGCGAGCGGCGTCACGCTGCACGACGAGGCGCCCGACAACCAGTGCTACAAGTGGGCGCTGGGCGACAAGGCCGCGGTCGATGCGGCGTTTGCCAATGCCGCGCACGTCACCAAGCTCGACCTCGTCAACAACCGGCTGATCCCGAACCCGATCGAGCCGCGCGTGGCCATCGGCAGCTACAGCCGCGGCACCGACGACTACACGCTCTATGTGTCCAACCAGAACCCGCACGTCGAGCGCCTGCTGATGACGGCCTTCGTGCTGGGCCTGCCCGAGCACAAGGTGCGCGTGATCGCGCCCGACGTGGGCGGCGGCTTCGGCTCCAAGATCTTCCTCTACGCCGAAGACGTGTGCCTGACCTGGGCCGCCAAGCAGCTCAACCGCAACATCAAGTGGACGGCCGAGCGCTCGGAGTGCTTCCTGTCCGACGCGCACGGCCGCGACCATGTGAGCCATGCCGAGATGGCGATGGACAAGGACGGCAAGTTCCTCGCGATGCGGGTGCACACCGACGCCAACCTGGGCGCCTACCTGTCGACCTTCTCCACGGCCGTGCCCACCATCCTCTACGCCACGCTGCTCGCGGGCCAGTACACCACGCCGCAGATCTACGTCGAGGTCGATGCCTGGTTCACCAACACCGCGCCGGTCGATGCCTACCGCGGTGCGGGCCGGCCCGAGGCCACCTACCTGCTCGAGCGCCTGGTGTCGCGCTGCGCCTGGGAAATGAACCTCGGCCAGGACGAGATCCGCAAGCGCAACTTCATCACCACCTTTCCCTACCAGACGCCGGTGGCGCTGCAGTACGACACGGGCGATTTCCACGCCTGCATGGACAAGGCCCGCGTGCTGGCCGACGTCGATGGCTATGCGCAGCGCAAGTCGGCCAGCGAGGCCGCGGGCAAGCTGCGCGGCATCGGCTACTCGAGCTACATCGAGGCCTGCGGCATCGCGCCGTCGAACATCGCCGGGGCGCTGGGCGCGCGGGCCGGCCTGTTCGAGTGCGGCGAGATCCGCGTGCACCCCACCGGCAGCGTGACGGTGTTCACCGGCTCGCACAGCCACGGCCAAGGGCACGAAACCACCTTTGCGCAAGTGGTGGCGGCGCGCCTGGGCATTCCGGTGGACAACGTCGACGTGGTGCATGGCGACACCGGCCGCGTGCCCTTCGGCATGGGCACCTACGGCTCGCGCTCCATCTCGGTGGGCGGTGCCGCCATCATGAAGGCGCTCGACAAGATCGAGACCAAGGCCAAGAAGATCGCCGCGCACCTGATGGAGGCGAGCGATGCCGACATCGAGTTTGCGAACGGCGAGTTCACCGTGAAGGGCACCGACAAGAAGATCCCGTTCGGCCAGGTGGCGCTCACGGCCTACGTGCCGCACAACTATCCGCTCGACAAGCTCGAGCCCGGCCTGAACGAGACCGCCTTCTACGACCCGACCAACTTCACCTTCCCGGGCGGCACCTACATCTGCGAGGTCGAGGTCGACAAGCAGACCGGTGAAGTGCGCGTGGACCGCTTCACCGCGGTGGACGACTTCGGCACCATCATCAACCCGATGATCGTCGAGGGCCAGGTGCACGGCGGGCTGGTGCAGGGCATCGGCCAGGCGCTGCTCGAGAACTGCGTGTACGACAACGAGACCGGCCAGCTGCTCACCGGCAGCTTCATGGACTACGCCATGCCCAGGGCGGGCGACTTTCCGCAGTTCAAGCTCGACACCGTGTGCACGCCGTGCACGCACAACCCGCTGGGCACCAAGGGCTGCGGCGAGGCGGGGGCCATCGGTTCGCCGCCGGCCGTGATCAACGCCGTGCTCGACGCGCTGGCGCCGCTGGGCGTCAAGGACTTCGACATGCCCGCATCGGCCAGCCGCGTCTGGGAAGCGATGCAGGCGGCCGCCTCCCACTAGAACACACCAGAACAACGAAGGAACCCACACCATGTACGCCTTCACACTCGAACGGCCGGCCACCGTGGCCGATGCGGCCAAGCTCGTTGCCGCGGGCGCCAAGCCGCTGGCGGGCGGCCAGACCCTGCTCGCCTCCATGAAGCTCAGGCTGTCGGCGCCCGAGCAGCTCGTGGACCTGGGCGGCATCAAGGAGCTCACCGGCATCAGGAAAGATGCCGGCACGATCACCATCGGCGCGATGTCCCGCCACCTGGACGTGGCCAACAACGCCGACGTGAAAGCCGCCTTTCCGGCGCTGGCCGACCTGGCCGGGCGCATCGGCGACCGGCAGGTGCGCGCGATGGGCACCATCGGCGGCTCGGTGGCCAACAACGACCCGGCAGCCTGCTACCCCAGCGCGGTGCTCGGCTCCGGTGCAACGCTCATCACCTCGAAGCGCGAGATCGCGGCGGACGATTTCTTCCTGGGCCTCTTCAGCACGGCACTCGAAGAAGACGAGCTGATCACCGCGATCCGCTTTCCCATTCCGAAGCGCGCCGTGTACGAGAAGCTGCGCCAGAAGGCATCGAACTTTCCGCTCGTCGGCGTGTTCCTTGCGCAGTTCGACAGCGGCGTGCGCGTGGCCATCACCGGCGCGGGCAACGGCGTGTTCCGCCACGCGGGGCTCGAAGACGCGCTCAACAAGAGCTTCACCGCGGCCGCCGCCGCGGCCGTGAAGATCGACGCGAGCGATCTCAACAGCGACCTGCATGCCTCGGCGGCCTACCGCGCCAACCTGATCAGCGTGCTCACGCAGCGCGCCGTCACCAGGGCGCTGGGCTGAACCAGGCAGCGCCGCCACCGCTCGCGGGCCGGAAGGCGCGACAACCCCGCGTCTTCCGCTACGCTTCGCCATGATCTTCCCGACCATCGATTCCCTTTCCGAAGGCTTGATGCAGGCCGGCTACTTTGCCGACCGCCGCCTGGCCACGGCCGTGTTCCTCGCGCTCAGGCTGCAGCGTCCGCTGCTGCTCGAGGGCGAGCCCGGCGTCGGCAAGACCGAACTGGCCAAGGCGCTGTCGACCGCGCTGAACCGCGAGCTGCTGCGCCTGCAGTGCTACGACGGGCTGGAGCAGCGCGAGGCGCTCTACGAATGGAACTACGCCGCGCAACTGCTGCACATGCGCGCCGCCGAAGCCACCGGCGCCATCGTGGCCCCCACGCTCGGCGCTGGCGCGTCCTCGCTGCCCCCCGAGGGGGCTCTCGCGCCTTCGGGCGGCCGGGCGGCGCTCGTGCGCGACGTGGAAGCCGAGGTCTACCAGCCGCACTACCTGATCCGCCGCCCGCTGCTGCAGGCCCTGCAGACCCCCGCGCCGGGTGCCGTGCTGCTGATCGATGAAGTGGACCGTGCCGACGAGCCCTTCGAGGCCTTCCTGCTCGAATACCTGGGCGAGTACCAGGTCAGCATTCCCGAGCTCGGCACCGTGCGCGCCGTGGTGCCGCCGGTCACCATCCTCACGAGCAACCGCACGCGCGAACTCAACGACGCGGTCAAGCGGCGCTGCCTCTACCACTGGCTCGACTATCCGGAGCGCGAACGCGAACTGGCCATCGTGCGGGCCCAGGTGCCGCAGGCCGGCGAAAAACTTTCGGCCCAGGTGGCGGCCTTCGTGGCGCGGCTGCGCGATGCGCCTTTCGTCAACGCCTTCCAGCGCGCGCCCGGCATCGCCGAAAGCGTGGAGTGGGCAAGGGCGCTGATCGCGCTCGACACCGTCGAGCTCGACCCCGAAGTGGTGGTCGACACGGCCGGCATCCTGTTCAAGCAGCGCGACGACGTGGCGGCGCTCACGCACGAACTGGCATCCGACCTGCTGAAACCCGAGGAGCCGGTCGCGCCCTGAGCGCGTCCGAAGCGCAAGGCCTCCCGCATGGCCGGCATCCAGCAACTCGGCGACGTACGCAGCGGCAAGCTGGCCGGCAACATCACGGCCTTCGGCCGCGCACTGCGCCGCGCCGGCGTTCGCACCGATGCGATGCGCATTGCGCTGGCCGCCGAAGCGGCCACGCTGGTGGGCGTGGAAAGCAGGCTCGACCTGAGCGCCGCGATGGAAGCCGTCATGGTGAGCCGCGAGCAGGACCGCATGGTGTTCCGCGAACTCTTCGACGCCTGGTTCCGTGACCCCGAACTTGCCAACAAGCTGCTCGCGCAGATGCTGCCAAGCGCCGAGGGCAAGGCCGAGCCCTCCAAGCGGCGCCCGCGCGTGCGCGAAGCGCTCACGGCGCCGCGCGATCCCGCCAGGCCCGCCGCGGCTGCCAAGCCCGACAAGGAGGTCGAGTTCGATGCCGCCATGACATCGAGCGACCGGCAGCGCCTGCAGCATGCCGACTTCAATGCGCTTGGCGCGTCCGAGTACCGGCTGGTCGAGCGGCTCGCGCGCGATGTCAGCTTGCCCATTCCCTTGCTGCCGTCGCGCCGGTTGCGTGCTGCCAACGATGCAGGTTCGCAGCATGCGCGCATGCACTGGCCCGGCGTGCTGCACGAGGCGGCGCGCACGGGTGGCGAAATACTTCGCCTGCCGAAGCTGAGCCGGCGCGAGCAGCCCTTGCCGCTGCTGGTGCTGGTCGACGTGTCGGGCTCGATGGAGCGCTATGCGCGGCTGCTGCTGGCCTTTCTGCATGCGTCGACGCGGCGGGCCGGGCGGCGCGACGTGTTCGCCTTCGGCACGCGCCTGACCGATCTCACGCCGGCCTTCCGGCTGGCCGACACCGATGCCATGCTGGCGGCCGCCGGCCTGGCCATAGACGATTTCGCGGGCGGCACGCGGCTCGGCAGTTCGCTGGCCGAGCTTCGCCGCGCGCATGCCCGCCGTCTGACCGGCCGCCGCACGCTGGTGCTGGTGATCAGCGACGGGCTCGACACCGGCGAGCCGGCGCTGCTCGAAAGCGAGCTGCTCTGGCTCAAGCGCCATTCGCGCCGCCTGCTGTGGCTCAACCCGCTGCTGCGCTTCGAGGGCTACGCCCCTTTGGCGCGTGGGGCCAGTGTGCTGCACCGGCATGCGGATGCGATGCTGGCGGTCCACAATCTCAGTGCCCTCGAACAGCTCGCCAGCAGCCTCGCCGCCCTGATGCGGTCCGGGCGCTAGGGACTTCACGGAAGCAAAAAGGAAAACCACCATGGAAATGCTCGGCAACCGCCGCCTCGGCGTCACCCAACAACAGGCCTGGGAAGCGCTCAACGATCCCGAGACGCTCAAGAAGTGCATTCCCGGCTGCGACAAGTTCGAGCTCACGGGCGACAACCAGTACAGCGTGGCGCTGGCGGTCAAGATCGGTCCGGTGTCGGCCAAGTTCAGCGGCAAGGTCGCGCTGTCCGACATCGTGGCGCCCGATGGCTACAAGCTCAGCTTCGAGGGGCAGGGCGGCGTCGCGGGCTTTGCCAAGGGGTCGTCCAGCGTGACGCTGCGGCCGCTGGACGGCGCCGCCGAAGCCGCGCCGGCTGCGCCCGGCTGCGAGCTCGACTACACCGTGCAGGCGCAGGTCGGCGGCAAGATCGCCCAGCTGGGCCAGCGCCTCATCGATGGCGCCGCCAAGTCGACCGCCGACGACTTCTTCAAGCGCTTCGAGGCCGAGATGCAGAGCCGCTACGGCCCGCCGCCGGCCGCCGCGGCCGAGGACACGGCCGAGGCGCCCGCAGAAAAGGCCGGCATGATGTCCGGCCTCATGAAGAAGATCGGCCTCGGCAAGAAGGACGACAAGGACGCGTCCGCCGCACCGGGCGACGCCAGCTAGGAGCGGACCGGGCGATGGAAAATCTCGACGTCATGGTGCTGCGCACGCTGCGCGACTGGCGGCGCGCCGGCAAGCGCGCGCTGCTCACGACCGTGGTGCGCACCTGGGGCTCGTCGCCGCGGCCGGTCGGTTCGATCATGGCGCTGGCCGACGATGGCGCGGTGGTGGGCTCGGTCTCCGGCGGCTGCATCGAGGACGACCTGATCGCGCGCTACAGCCATGCGCACGGCAACGGCGAACAGGTGCCCGTGGGCGCGCCGCCCGTGCTCGTGAAGTACGGCATCACGGCCGACGAGGCGCACCGCTTCGGCCTGCCCTGCGGTGGCACGCTGGAGCTGCTGCTCGAATACGACCCCGACGCGGCCTTGCTCGACACCCTCGTAGCCCAGCTGGAGCAAGGCCGGCTCATGCAGCGCACCGTCACGCTTTCGACCGGTGCCGTGCGCCTGGCCGAAGCCACCGCGCCCGATGCGCTCAAGGTGGACGACACCGAGCTCACCAACACCTTCGGCCCCGAATACCGCATGCTGCTGATCGGCGCCGGCCAGCTGGCCGAATACCTCGCGACCATGGCCAAGTTCAGCGGCTTTGCCGTGACGCTGTGCGACCCGCGTGCCGAATACCGCACCGCATGGACGCTCGCCGGCGTGGAGATCACGACCGAGATGCCCGACGACGCGGTGCTGGCCTTCAAGCCCGACCGCCGCAGCTGCGTGGTGGCGCTCACGCACGACCCCAAGCTCGACGACCTTGCGCTGCTCGAAGCACTGCAGAGCGAGGCCTTCTACGTCGGCGCGATCGGCTCGCGCCGCAATGCCGAGGCGCGGCGCGGCCGCATGATCGAGCACTTCGGCCAGACGGAGGAATCGCTCGCACGACTGCGCGGACCCATCGGCATCTACATCGGCAGCAAGACGCCGCCCGAGATCGCCGTGAGCGTGATGGCCGAGATCCTGGCCGTGAAGAACGCGGTGACGCTGCCGCGCGAAATGGAAGTGGCGCGCGCCAAGGGCATGCAGCAGCTCGCGATGAGCTGATCCCTGCCGCCGGTTTCAGCCCGGCTTGGCCGCCGGCGGCACGTCGCCGCCCTTTTGCCGTTCGCGGAAGAGCGCCGCGCGCATCAGGAAGATGGTGGTGATGGGCGCCGTGAGCGCAATGAACAGGACGATCAGCACGGCGTGCAGGAAGAGGCTGAAGCCCTGCACCGAGAAATAGACGATGGTGGCAATCGTCATGCACCACACGCCCACCGTGGCGCCGAGCGTCGGCGCATGGATGCGGCGGAAAAATGTGGGCAGCCGCACGAGGCCGAAGGAGCCGATGGCCGCAAAGGCCGCGCCGAGCACCGCGAACACGGCGGTGACGATTTCCGCCCACAGCGGCAGCGGCCCCACGATGAAATCCGTCATTCGATGACCTCCCCGCGCAGGAGGAACTTGGCCATCGCCGTCGACCCGACGAAGCCGAACAGCGCCGTCAGCATCGCGGCTTCGAAGTACACGTTGCTCGCATAGACGATGCCCAGCACCAGCATCATCAGCATGCCGTTGATGTAGAGGCAGTCCAGCGCCATCACGCGGTCCTGCGCGCTCGGGCCCACCAGCAGCCGGGCCAGCGCGCAGAGCATGGCCACCGCCAGCAGCAGCAGCGCGAATTTCAAGGCCCAGAAAAGTACAGGCGTCATGATTCGAAAATCTCCATCAGGGGGTGCTCGTAGCGCTGCTTGATCATGGCGATGAAAGCGGCTTCGTCGTCGACGTCGAACACATGGATCAGCAGCGTGCTGCTGTCGAACGCGATCTCGCCCCAGGCCGTGCCGGGCGTGAGGCACATGATCATGGCCAGCACCGCGAGCCCGTTCGGGTCGCGCAGGTCCAGCGGCACGTTGATGAACCGCGAGGCGATGCGCGAGTTGCGGCGCGTCAGCAGCCGCCGCGCCACGAAGAGCGCCGATTCCAGCATGTCGGCCACGGCCCGGCCCGCGAGCCGCAGCGCCACCCAGGGCTTGCGCATGCGCACGGTGGCGGGCCGCAGGCCCTTGGTGAGCAGCGGAACCGCCATGGCCAGCAGCGCGGCCGACAGCAGCGTGGCGGCGTCGAGCGACTGGTTGAGCAGCAGCCACACCGCAAACAGCGCCAGCGAGAGCGGCGGCGAAGGAAGCCAGCGCTTCATGGTGCCGGGCCTTTCGCGGGGCCCGCGGGGTTGGGCACCTGCCGCGCGCCCATCACGGCATTGCGGTAGGCGGTGGGCGTGCGCAGTCCTTCGGCGGTGGTGATGGCGTGGCGCATGACGGGGCCGGCCCAGACCGTGAGCGCCACGCTGGCCGCGAGCAATCCGGCCACGGGCAGCACCTCGAGCGCGGGCAGGGCCGGCATGGTGGGATGCGGCTGGGTCCAGAAGTGGCGCATGCCGGTGCGGCTCAGCGCAATCAGCGCGAGCAGGCCCGAAACGACGAGCAGCGCCAGGAAGATCCATGCGGGCACCGAGGTGCCGCCGGTGGAAAACGCGCCCGACAGCATCGCGAACTTGCCCACGAAGCCCGACAGCGGCGGCAGGCCCGCGAGCAGCAGCGTGCAGCCGATGAAGCTCAGCCCCAGGAAGGCCACGCCGGCCGGAATCGCGCGGCCGTAGAGCGCCTGCGCCTCGTCGTCGAGGTTCACGTCGTCGAGCACGCGCAGGTCTTCGGCGAGGAAAGGCGCATTGCCGGCCTTCTCGTGCGGCGCCACGCTCATGCCGGCATTGCGCCAGCGCTCGATCATGTCGGTCAGCAGGAAGAAGGCGCTCACGGCCAGCGTCGAGCTCAGCAGGTAGTAGAGCGCGCCGGCCCACACGGCCGGCTCCCCCAGCCCGATGGCCGCGAGCAGCGTGCCCGCCGACACCAGCACGCTGAAGCCCGCGAGGTTGGAGAGCCGCTGCGTGCCCACGATGCCGATGGCACCCGCGAACAGCGTCGCGAGCCCGATCGCGAGGAGCGCGGATTGCCCGAACGCCGCCGAGCTGCCGGCATCCGGCGCGAAGAGCAGCGTCCACAGCCGCAGCAATGTGTAGACGCCGAGCTTGGTCAGGAGCGCGAACACGGCACCCACCGGCGACACCGCCGCGCTGTAGGCCGGCACCAGCCAGAAGTTGAGCGGCCAGGCGCCGGCCTTGGCGAAGAACGCCGTTGCCAGGATGGCGGCTGCCGCATGCACGAGGCCGCGGTCGGCCGGCGCGAGCTGCGCGATGCGCATGCCGAGGTCGGCCATGTTGAGCGTGCCGGTCGCGCCGTAGAGCAGCGCCGCGCCGATCAGGAAGAGCGACGATGCGGCCAGGTTGATGGCGATGTAGTGCAGCCCCGCCTGCACCCGCAGCCGGCCCGAGCCATGCAGCAGCAGGCCGTAGGAGGCCGCGAGCATCACCTCGAAGAAGACGAACAGGTTGAACAGGTCGCCCGTGAGGAAGGCGCCGTTCAGGCCCATGAGCTGCAATTGCAGCAGCGGATGGAAATGCACGCCGGCGCGGTCCCAGCGCGAGGTGGAATAGATCGAGGCCGCAAAGGCGACCACGCCCGTGAGCGCCACCATCATGGTCGACAGCCGGTCGGCCACCAGCACGATGCCGAAGGGCGCGCGCCAGTTGCCCGGCAGGTAGACGCCGACCGAGCCGGGGCCGTCGCCGGTCTCGGGCGCGTTCACCCAGCGCAGCAGTGCCAGCGCCGCCAGCAGGCCCACCAGGCCCGAGACCACGCTCAACGCCGACTTGGTGCGGCGCCGGCTTTCGCCCAGCAGCAGCATCAGTGCGGCCGTGAGCAGCGGCACCAGGATCGGCACCGCGACGAGGTGCGGCATGCTGAACTCGAGCAGGCGGTCGAGCAGCTGGACCAGTTGCCCCGTCATTCCGCTGCCTCCTGCCGCTCTTCGCCGTCCACGTGGTCGGTGCCGGTGAGGCCGCGCGAGGCCAGCAGCACCACGAGGAACAGCGCCGTCATTGCAAAGCCGATGACGATCGCCGTCAGCACCAGCGCCTGCGGCATCGGGTCGGCGGTGTTGGCCAGCGTGGCGGTGATGCCGTGGATCAGCACCGGTTCGCTGTCGAGCTTGAGCCGCCCCATGCTGAAGATGAACAGGTTGACCGCGTACGAGATGAGCGTGAGGCCCATGATCACCTGGAAGGTGCGGGGCCGCAGCAGCAGGTACACCCCCGAGCCGCTGAGTACGCCGATGGCCAGTGCGAGCACGATCTCCATCAGCGCGCTCCTTCCGGCATGGCGACGGCGGCCGCAGCGGCTTCGGCTTCCTTCTCGCGCTGCTCGTCGGCCCAGCGGTGGCTGCGCACCGACTGGTGGGCCAGCGCGGTGAGGATCAGCATGGTGGCGCCCAGCACCAGCGCGAACACGCCGATGTCGAAGAACAGGGCGCTCGGCACGTGCAGCTCGCCCAGCACGGGAAGATGCAGGTGCGCGGTGTGGGTGGTCAGGAACGGATAGCCGAACAGCACCGCGCCGCTGCCCGTGGCCAGCGCGAGCAGCAGGCCGGCGGCGATCCAGCGGCGCGGATAGATGCGCAGGTGCTCTTCCACCCACTCGGTGCCCGAGACGATGAACTGCAACACCAGCGCCACCGACATCACCAGCCCCGCGACGAAGCCGCCGCCGGGTGCGTTGTGCCCGCGCATGAAGAAATAGACCGACACCAGCACCGCGAGCGGCAGCAGCAGCCGCACCAGCACGGCCGGCACCATCAGGTAGCCCACGGCCGTGTCCTTGGCCAGGCGCGGGTTCAGCAGGTCGCTGCTGCCATCGTCGGCCTGCGCGCGCTGCTGCACCGGCAGGGCCATCGATTCGCGCGCCGGCCGGAAGCGGCGCAGCAGTGCATAGACCGTGAGCGCCACCACGCCCAGCACGGTGATCTCGCCGAAGGTGTCGAAGCCGCGGAAGTCGACCAGCATCACGTTGACCACGTTGGTGCCGCCGCCCTCGGCCAGCGCATGCTCGAGAAAGAAGGGCGAGATGCTTTGCGGAAACGGCCGCGTCATCATGAGCCACGCCAGCGCCGCCATGCCGCTGCCGACGCCGGCCGCCACCAGCAGGTCGCGCCCGCGCCGGCCCCAGGGGCGCAGCCTGGCGCGCGCTGGCTGGACCGCGTCCTTGCTGCGCATCGGCAGCCAGCGCAGGCCCAGCAGGATCAGCACCGTGGTCACGGCCTCCACCACGAGCTGCGTCAGCGCCAGGTCGGGTGCCGAGAACCAGATGTAGGTCACGCAGCACACCAATCCGGCGCCCGAGGCCAGCATCAGCGCGGCCAGGCGGTGGAACTTGGCCTGCCATGCCGCCGCCAGCGCGCAGACGCCGCCGATCAGCCAGGTCATCGCGAACATCGGCGAGAAGGGCAGCAGCTCGCGGTCGCCGCGCGCGACGGGTGCGGTCCAGAGCGAAGCCGCGGCGCCCGCCGCCGCCACCGCGATCAAGAGCAGCAATTGCGACTGCATGCGCCGCGTGCCCAGCAGGCGCCGGCTGCGCCGGCCGGCCTCGCTGAGCTGCGCGAGCAGGTGCTCGAAGATGGCCTGGCCGTCGAAGCGGTGCAGGAGCGGCGTGTGTTCGAGCTTGCCCTCCGCGCGGCGGCGGCGCTGCGACAGGTAGAGCGCCATGCCACCCGCCAGCGCCACGAAGCTCATCGCCAGCGGCAGGTTGAAGCCGTGCCATACGGCCAGGCTGTATTCGGGCAGCACGCCGCCGACCACCGGCGTGGCGGCCGTGGCCAGCAGCGTGCCGACCGACCAGGCCGGCGCCACGCCCACCACCAGGCAGACCAGCACCAGCAGCTCGACCGGCACGCGCATCCAGTGCGGCGGTTCGTGCGGCTGCCTCGGCACCTCGGGACCGCAGGGCGGGCCGAAGAACACGTCGAACACGAAGCGCGCCGAATAGGCCACGCTGAAGACGCCCGCCACGGTGGCAATGACCGGAAGGCTCAGGCTGATCCACGGCGTCGCCTGGATGAACACGGTCTCGGCAAAGAACATTTCCTTCGAGAGAAAGCCGTTGAGCAGCGGCACGCCGGCCATCGATGCGCTCGCGATGATCGCCAGCGTGCCGGTGATCGGCATCAGCCGCAGCAGCCCGCTGAGCTTGCGGATGTCGCGCGTTCCGCTCTCGTGGTCGATGATGCCGGCCGCCATGAAGAGCGATGCCTTGAAGGTCGCGTGATTGATGATGTGGAACACCGCCGCCACTGCCGCCAGCGGGCTGTTCAGCCCCAGCAGCAGCGTGATGAGCCCGAGGTGCGAGATGGTCGAGTACGCGAGCAATGCCTTCAGGTCGCGCTGGAACATCGCGACGAAGCCGCCGAGCAGCAGCGTGATCGCGCCCGCGCCGCCCACCAGCCAGAACCACTCTTCGGTGCCCGACAGCACCGGCCACAGCCGCGCCATCAGGAACACGCCAAGCTTCACCATGGTGGCCGAATGCAGGTAGGCCGAGACCGGCGTGGGCGCCGCCATGGCGCGCGGCAGCCAGAAGTGGAACGGGAACTGCGCGCTCTTGGTGAAGGCGCCCAGCAATATCAGCACCAGGGCCGCCGGATAGAGCGCATGCGCGCGGATCTCGTTGCCCGAGGCGAGCACCACGTCGAGCTCGTAGCTGCCCGCGATGCGGCCCAGCACGATCACGCCCGCGAGCAAACAAAGCCCGCCGGCACCGGTGACCGTGAGCGCCATGCGCGCGCCGCGCCGCGCGTCGCGCCGGTGGTGCCAGTAGCCGATCAGCAGGAAGGAGAACAGGCTGGTGAGCTCCCAGAACAGCACCAGCTGGATCAGGTTGCCCGAGAGCACCACGCCCGTCATCGCGCCCATGAAGGCGAGAAAGAAAGAGAAGAAGCGCGGCACCGGATCGGACGCCGACATGTAGTAGCGCGCATAGAGCACCACCAGCGTGCCGATGCCGAGCACCAGCATGCAGAACAGCCAGGCAAAGCCGTCCATGCGGAACACGAGGTTGAGCCCGAGCTCGGGCAGCCACGCGATCTCCTGGCGCAGCACGTTGCCGCGCGCGATCTGCGGAAAGAACCATGCGGTCTGCAGCGCGCAGCCCAGTGCCACGAGCCCCGCCAGCGTCGACTCCCGGTTGCGCGCGTTCGACGGCATCAACGCGGCCAGCACGCTGGCAATGAAGGGGAGTGCGACGAGAAAGACCAGGGGCATTGCGGTCGATTCTATCGATCGACCCCTCGGAAGATTCCCCCGGAAACCCGCGAAGATCGACGGCCTTGCAGCCTGGCGATGGATCGATCAGGCGGCCAGGGCCTGCACGCTGCGTATGCCCAGCCAGGTCAGGAACAGCGATCCGCCGAGGTGGGCTGCTGCCGTGAGCAGCGCCACGCCCGGCCGGCCTTCGAGAAGCATGGTCACGACCTCGGCCGAGAAGCTCGAGAAGGTCGTCAGGCCGCCGAGAAAGCCCGTGACCAGCGCGAGCCGCCAGGCCGGATCGAGGTCGGGCAGCAGATGGAACGAGGCAATGGCCACGCCGACGAGGTAGCCTCCGACCAGGTTGGCGGCCAGCGTGCCCCAGGGCATGAACCCGCCCGCGCCGAACCACAGCGCAAGGCCCCAGCGCGCCAGCGCGCCCACGGAGGCCCCCATGCAGATGGCAAGAATCGGAAGCAGCATGGGCCTATTGTCGGGGCACGCCTGGCGCTGTTCAGGGCGCCATCTGCTGCGGCAGCCAGGTGACCAGCTGCGGCACGAAGTAGATGATCAGCACGGCCGCCACCATCAGGAAGAACATCGGCAGCGTGACGCGTGCGATGTAGAGCAGGTCTTTTCCGGTCATGCCCTGCAGCACGAACAGGTTGAAGCCCACGGGCGGCGTGATCTGCGCCATCTCGACCACCAGCACGATGAAGATGCCGAACCACACCGGGTCGATGCCGGCGGCGTTGACCGTCGGCATGATGACGCCCATGGTGAGCACCACCATCGAGATGCCATCGAGGAAGCAGCCCAGCACCACGTAGAACGCCGCGAGCATCGCGATCAGCTGGAACTTCGAGAGCCCGAGCGAGCCGATCCATTCGGCCAGGTGGCGCGGCAGGCCGATGTAGCCCATGGCGAGCGTGAGGAAGGCCGCGCCCGCGAGGATCAGCGCCATCATGCAGTAGAGCCGCGTGGCGCCGAGCAGCGCTTCCTTGAAGCTGTGCCGGTTCAGCGAGCCCTGCGCGCCCGAAATGACCATGGCCCCGACCACGCCCACGGCCGCCGCTTCGGTGGCCGTGGCAATGCCCGCGTAGATGGACCCGAGCACCGACAGGATCAGGAGCGCGACCGGGATCAGCGACATCGAAGCCTTGAGCTTCTGGGCGAAGGGCAGTTTCGCATCGGCCGGCGGAATAAGGTCGGGGTTGCGCAGCGCCCAGAACACGATGTAGCCCGAGAACAGCAGCGCGAGCAGGATGCCCGGGATCACGCCCGCAATGAACAGCCGGGCGATCGACACGTCGGCGCTCACGCCGTAGACGATCATGATGATCGAGGGCGGGATCAGGAGGCCCAGCGTGCCGGCGCCGGCCAGCGTGCCGATCACCATGTCGTCCGGATAGCCGCGGCGCTTGAGCTCGGGCAGGCTCATCTTGCCGATGGTGGCGCAGGTGGCGGCGCTCGAGCCCGACACCGCCGCGAACACCGCGCAGCCCACCACGTTGGTGTGCAGCAGCCGGCCCGGCAGGCTTTGCATCCAGGGCGCGAGGCCCTTGAACATGTCCTGCGACAGCCGCGTGCGGAACAGGATCTCGCCCATCCATATGAACAGCGGCAAGGCGGTGAGCGTCCAGCTCGAGGCCGAGCCCCAGATGGTCACGGCCATGGCGTCGCCCGCGGGCCGCGACGAGAAGATCTGCATGGCGATCCACGCCACGCCCGAGAGCGTGAGGCCGATCCACACGCCGCTGCCCAGGATCAGGAAGAGTGCGCCAATCAGCAGGGCCGCAACGGCAATGTCACTCATGGCGCAGGGCCTCCGTCCCGGCCGGCTTGGCCGGCCTTCCGCGCCACTCGATCACGAACTCGTCGAAGGCTGCGATGGCGAACACCAGCGCACCCACGGCCATCGAGAGCTGCGGCAGCCACAGGGGCGTGGCGTCGTTGCCGGTGGAAATGTCGTGGAAGTCGTACGACTGGAACGCCAGCCGCGCGCTGTACCAGGCAAACAGCACCGCGAGCAGGGCGCCCGCACCCATCGCCCAGCGCTCCAGCCAGCGCTGCGCGGCCGGCGGCAGGTTCTGCAGCACCAGCGTCACGCGGATGTGCTCGCCGCGCTTGAGCGTGTGGGCGAGCGCCAGGAAGCCGGCGCCGGCCATCAGGTAGCCGGCATAGGCATCGATGCCCGGAATGTTGAAATGAAGCTGCCGCCCGACGATGGACAGCAGCACCATCACCAGCAGGCCGATCATGAAAAGCGCCGCCAGGGCGGCGGCGCTGTTGTAGAGGAAATCGAGCGTCTTTCGCATCGGTGGCTGTTCGGGGTTGCGTCACATCTTCTTGTACGCGTCGACCACCGCCTGGCCCTCGGGCCCGGCCTTTTCCAGCCATTCCTTGAGCATGGTGTCGCCGACCTTCTTCATGTCGGCCTTGAGGGCCGCGGAAGGCGCGTGCACGGTCATGCCATTTTTCTTGAGCAGGTCCAGGTACTCGAGGTTCTTCTTCTTCGAGAGCTCCCAGCCGCGCTTCTCCGCATCGGCGGCGGCCTTGAGCACGGCATCCTGCGTGGGCTTGTCGATCGCGTCGAAGGCCTTCTTGTTCATGAGCACTGCGTTCTTGGGCAGCCAGGCCTGCGTGTCGTAGAAGTTCTTGATGTATTCGTAGGTCTTGGTGTCGTAGCCGGTGGAGCCCGACGACATGTACGACTCGATCACGCCCGTGGCCATGGCCTGCGAGAGCTCGGCCTGCTGCACCGTGACCGGCTGTGCGCCGACCAGTTCGCCGATGCGCGCGGTGGCGGGGCTGTAGGCGCGCCACTTCACGCCCTTGAGGTCGGCGGCCGAAGCGATTTCCTTCTTCACGAAGATGCCCTGCGGCGGCCAGGCCACCGTGTAGAGCAGCACGATGCCTTGCTCGGCCAGCTTCTTTTCGAGCGCGGGCTTCTGCGCCTGATAGAGCTTCCAGGCAGCGTCGTAGCTGTCGGCGAGGAAAGGAATGCCATCGGCGCCGAACATCTGCCATTCGTTCTGGTAGTTGACCAGCAGGATCTCGCCGAGCTGCGCCTGTCCACCCTGCACCGCGCGCTTGATTTCAGGCGCCTTGAACAGCGAGGCGTTGGCATGCACGGTGATCTTGAGCTTGCCGCCGCTGCCCTTTTCGACATCGTTGGCGAACTGGGTGATGTTCTCGGTGTGGAAGTTGGTCGCCGGGTAGGCGGTGGGCAGGTCCCACTTGGTTTGCGCGAAGGCTGCGGCGCCAAGGGTGAGGCCAGCCAGTGCAATGCCGAACTTGTGATTCATGAGCGCTCCGGAACGTATGAAATTGAAAACGAGTGCGAGCATACGTGCAAATTCCGGGCCACTCCTGAGGCATTTCCCTGCCACGCGGCGCGGCGCTGCGCCCTCCCTTGCCGCTGCGGCGCACGCAAAAAAGCCGCCTTTGCGGCGGCTTTCACTGTGTTGCGGGCCTGACGCGAGCGCGGCATCGGCCCGCCGGCCCCGCGGGCGTTTCGATCAGGGCTTGGCCGGCTTGGCAGCGGCTGCCTTCGCGGGCTTTTCTGCCTTGGCGGCCACTGCTTCGCCTGCGGTGCCGCCGAAGGCCTTGCCGTTGACCGTGAGCCCTTCGGCCGACAGCTTCCCGGCCTTCTTTTCCTTCACGCCCTTCACGCGCTGCATGAAGTCGGGCCAGTCCTTGAACTCGCCTTCCTTGCGTGCGTCGAGGATGCGCTTGGACATGGCAGGGCCGACGCCCTTGATGCCGTCCAGATCGGCAGCCGTGCCCTTGTTGGCATCGACCGCGGCGAACGAGACAGCCGCAAACAGCATGGCCATCACGGCCAGGATTTTCTTCAGCATGATTTTCAACTCCCTGATTTGTTGAGATGACAGTTCGCCGGCAGAAGGTGCCGGCTCGCGTTCAACGGTTCAGGGTAGGGCGGGTTGACGGCCTCGCGCCCTGCGGAGAGCGCGTTCACCATTGTTCCGAAACGTGTTCGGAATGTGGCTCAGAGCTCCTCGACGCGCCGCGGCGGATAGCTGTCCCAGGCCTGGCAACCGGGGCAGTGCCAGAAGTGCTGGTGCGCCTCGAAGCCGCATGCAGCGCAGCGGTAGCGCATCAGCGGCCGGGTGGCCTGGTCGAGCGCGCGCTGCACCTGCGGGTGGAACTGCTCGTGCTCGAAGCGCTCGCCGGCCAGCCAGCGCGAGGCGGCCACCAGCGAGGGCTGCTGGGCGAGGTGTGCGATGTAGCCGTCGCGCGGAGCGAGCGGCTGGCCGTTGGCCGCCGGAATCGCGCTGGTCGGCGAGCCGCCGAGCGCGATCAGCGCTTCGAGCACGTCGATCGAGGGCGAATCGGCATAGTGCCGCTGCAGCAGCGCGAGTGCTTCGCCCTCGCGGTGGGCGGCGACCGCGGCCTGCTGCAGCGCGGCGGCATACAGCGGCAGGGCGAGCGGCGCGGTGTCGCTCAGCGCGACGAGGGTATCGAAGGCCTTGGCGCCGTCGCCATTGCGCAGTTGCAGCGTGGCGGAGTCGATGGCGGGGCGGGGCGCCTGCGGGGCCAGCGCCACCGCTTCGGAGAGCAGCCGGCCGGCCGCGGCCAGGTCGCCGGCCGCCACCTGCTCGGAGGCCTGCTCGCAAAGGTGGTGGGCTCGGCGCGTGCTGTAGCTGGCCTGGTCGGATTCGTCGAGCTTCTGTGCCACGGCGGCGGCCTGGGCCCATTCGCGCGATCGTTCGTAGATGGCCAGGAGCGAAAGCCGCGCCTCGTTCTCGTAGCGTGTGCCTTCGAGTTTTTGCAGCGCGGCTTCGGCGCGGTCGAGCAGCCCGGCGCGCAGGAAATCCTGTGCCAGCGCGTGCTGGGCGCGCTCGCGGTCGCTGCGGCTCAGGTCGCCGCGCCCCAGCAGATGCTCGTGCACGCGCACCGCACGCTGGTATTCGCCGCGCCGGCGAAACAGGTTGCCGAGCGCGAAGTGCAGCTCCTGCGTGTCGGGGTCGTTCTGCACGGCCTCGATGAAGGCGTCGATGGCCTGGTCCTGCTGTTCGTTGAGAAGAAAGTTGAGGCCGCGGAAATACGCCTTGGGGGCTTGCCGGTTCTCGAGCTTGAGCTGCCGGATGTCGAAGCGCGAGGCGAGCCAGCCCAGCACAAAGGCGACGGGCAGGCTGATCAGCAGCCAGCTGGGATCAAAGTCCATGTTGGCGTACGGTGGGCAGGTCGGTGGCGGAAATGGACGGCGGCGCCGCTGCCGGAGCAGGCGTGGATGGTGCAGGCGCCGCGGCTTCGTCGCCGCGCGCGGCCGGAACCTGCGCCGCCGCCGCACGGTGCTTCCACCATCCGGGCAGCATGCCGAGCGCACCCACCACGAGGCCGCCGGCGAAAGCCGCGAGCACGACGAGCACCAGGGGCGCACGCCAATGCGTGCCGAAGAAGAAATAGACGGTCGCGTCGTGCTGGTTGTTCAGCGCGAAAGCAAAAAGCGTAAAAAAAATGGCTGCCTTGAGCAGCCACAGGAGGTATTTCATAGCTGTTCCCGTTGCCGGGAGCATTCTACGTTTGCATCCATGCGATCAGGCCTTGCGGCCCTTGGCGTCGAGCTCGGCGGTCTTGGCGTCGACGGCCTCGCGCAATGCCTTGCCCGGCTTGAAATGAGGCACCCGCTTTTCGGGGATCTGAACGCTCTCGCCCGAACGCGGGTTGCGGCCGATGCGCGGCGGACGCCGGGTGACCGAGAAGCTGCCGAAGCCGCGGATCTCGATGCGGTGCCCGCGCACCAGCGCGTCGCTCATCGCGTCCAGGATGGTCTTGACGGCGTATTCGGCATCGCGGTGCGTCAGCTGCGCGAAGCGCGCTGCGAGTTCTTCGACGAGGTCAGAGCGGGTCATAGGCCAAACAAAAACGTGGACGAAAAAAAAGACAGAGCGGCCCCAGGGCCTGCTCTGTCTTCGGGGGCAGCTTACTTGCTGTCGTTGTTGTCGAGCTTGGCGCGCAGCAGGGCGCCCAGGCTCGTCGTGCCCGCGTTTTCGCGTGCCGACTGCTGGCTCAGGTTGGCCATGGCGCCTTGTTCGTCGACCATGTCCTTCTGCTTGATGGACAGCTGGATGTTGCGGGTCTTGCGATCCACGTTCACGACGATGGCGGTGACTTCGTCGCCTTCCTTCAGCACGTTGCGGGCATCTTCGACGCGGTCGCGCGAGATTTCCGAAGCACGCAGGTAGCCGATGATGTCTTCGCCGAGGTCGATCTCAGCGCCGCGGGCGTCCACGGTCTTGACCTTGCCGGTCACGATCTGGCCCTTGTCGTTCACCGTGGTGAAGGTGGTGAACGGGTCGCTGTCGAGCTGCTTGATGCCCAGGCTGATGCGCTCGCGGTCGACGTCGACGGCCAGCACGATCGCTTCGACTTCCTGGCCCTTCTTGTAGTTGCGAACGGCGGTTTCGCCGGCTTCGTTCCACGAGAGGTCAGACAGGTGCACCAGGCCGTCGATGCCGGCAGCCAGGCCCACGAACACGCCGAAGTCGGTGATCGACTTGATCGGGCCCTTGACGCGGTCGCCGCGCTTGGTGTTCTGCGCGAACTCTTGCCACGGGTTGGCCTTGCACTGCTTCATGCCCAGGCTGATGCGGCGCTTGTCTTCGTCGATTTCGAGGACCATGACTTCGACTTCGTCGCCCAGCGAGACGATCTTGTTCGGAGCGATGTTCTTGTTGGTCCAGTCCATTTCGGAGACGTGCACCAGGCCTTCGATGCCGGGTTCGAGTTCGACGAACGCGCCGTAGTCGGCAATGTTCGTGACCTTGCCGAACAGGCGGGTCGATTGCGGGTAGCGGCGCGAAACGCCCATCCACGGATCGTCGCCCATTTGCTTCAGACCCAGCGAGACACGGTTCTTCTCGGTGTCGAACTTGAGGATCTTGGCGGTGATTTCCTGGCCGGCCTGAACGACTTCGCTCGGGTGGCGGACACGGCGCCATGCCATGTCGGTGATGTGCAGCAGGCCGTCGATGCCGCCGAGGTCCACGAACGCACCGTATTCGGTGATGTTCTTGACCACGCCGCGGACAACAGCGCCTTCCTTCAGGGTTTCCATCAGCTTGGCGCGCTCTTCGCCCATGCTGGCTTCGACCACGGCACGGCGCGACAGCACGACGTTGTTGCGCTTGCGGTCGAGCTTGATGACCTTGAATTCGAGGGTCTTGTTCTCGTACGGCGTCAGGTCCTTGATCGGACGCGTGTCGATCAACGAGCCCGGCAGGAAGGCGCGGATGCCGTTGACGAGCACCGTGAGGCCGCCCTTGACCTTGCCGCTGGTGGTGCCGGTGACGAAGTCGCCCGATTCCAGGGCCTTCTCCAGGGCGAGCCACGAAGCGAGGCGCTTGGCGGTGTCGCGAGAGAGGATGGTGTCGCCGTAGCCGTTTTCAACGCTGCCGATGGCAACGGAAACGAAATCGCCGGCCTGGACTTCGAGTTCGCCCTTGTCGTTCTTGAACTCCTCGATCGGCACATACGCTTCGGACTTGAGGCCGGCGTTGACCACCACGTGGTTGTGTTCGACGCGCACGACTTCGGCCGTGATGACCTCGCCGGTGCGCATTTCGGAACGCTTCAGGGACTCTTCGAATAGGTCGGCAAAAGATTCAGACATTTATGGTTCCTTCCGTCAGGCAGGGTTGGCAGGCGCTCATGCGAAATTGCGTGCGGCTGCTGTGAGTCTGGAGACGGCGGTTTTGTGGGCAGGTGCCCGGTTGGTTGAACAACCAGCAGGCCGGTGCGCTGTCGCGCGAGAAGAGCCTGCTGGAGCGGTATGCGCTGCCCCGGAATCCGGTTGGCGCGAGCCCTTCAGGCGGGCCTGGAGGGCTGTGGCTTTCAACCGCTCAAGCGGGCTTGAACGGCTGTTTTTCCTGCCACCAGTTCAGCACCTGGTCGATCGATTGCTCGATGGACAGCTGGGAGTTGTCGAGGTGGCGGGCATCCTGCGCCGGCTTGAGCGGAGCGACGCTGCGGGACGAGTCCCGGGCGTCGCGCGCTTCCAAGTCGGAGCGAAGACTGTCAAGTGTAGTTGAAATACCCTTTGAAATCAACTGCTTATGCCGGCGTTCGGCCCTCTGGGCGGCGCTGGCCGTGAGAAAGACCTTGAGCGCCGCGTCGGGGAAGATCACGGTGCCCATGTCGCGGCCGTCGGCGACCAGCCCCGGGAGCTGCCGAAAGCGCTGCTGCAGGGCCAGGAGCGCTGCGCGCACCGCGGGAAGCGTGGAGACGCGGGAGGCATCCATGCCGGCGGCTTCGGTGCGGATTTCGTCGCTCACGTCCTCGCCGCCCAGCAGCACCTTGCCCTCGGTGAAATGCAGTGGCAGGGCGGCCGCCAGGGCGGCGATCTGCGCCTCGTGCTGCGGTTCGGCGCCGAGCCCGGCGCGCCGCATGGCCAGGCCGGTCACGCGGTAGAGCGAACCTGAATCGAGGTAGTGGTAACCCAGCAGGCGCGCCACCTCGGCCGCGAGCGTGCCCTTGCCCGAGGCGGTGGGGCCGTCGATGCAGATCACCGGCACCTCGGGCGCCTGGGCCACCGAGAACAGCGTCTCGAAATAGTCCGGGAAGGTCTTGGCGACGCAGTGCGGCTCCAGGATGCGCACCGGCAAGCCCGCCGGATTGAAGGCCGCGAGCGAAAAGCACATGGCCACGCGGTGGTCGTCGTAGGTGCGGATGCTTGCCGCCTGCCAGCCCGGGCGCTCCAGCGGATGGACCCGGATGAAATCGGGGCCGGAGTCGACAGTGGCGCCGAGCTTCCGGAGTTCGTTGGCCATGGCGTCGATGCGGTCGGTTTCCTTGACCCGCCAGCTGGCGATGTTGCGCAGGGTGCTGGGGCCGTCGGCATAGAGCGCCATCACGGCCAGCGTCATCGCGGCATCGGGGATGTGGTTGGCGTCCAGGTCGATGGCCTTGAGCGGCCAGGCGCCGCGGCGCACGTCGAGCCAGTTCGGCCCGCTGTCGACCTGCGCGCCCATTTGCCGCGCCGCCTCGATGAAGCGGATGTCGCCCTGGATCGAATCGGCGCCCACGCCTTCGATCCGGATGCTGTCCTGGCCGGAAGCACCCGTGGCAATGGCGCCGAGCGCGATGAAATAGCTGGCAGAGGAAGCGTCGGCCTCGACGTGGATGTCGCCCGGCGAGCTGTAGCGGCTGCCCGCGGGGATGGTGAAGCGCTCCCAGCCCTCGCGCTGCACGGCAATGCCGAAGCGCGCCAGCAGGTTGAGCGTGATCTCGATGTAGGGCTTGGAGATCAGCTCGCCGACTACCTCGATCACGATGTCCTTGCGGGCGGCGAGAGGCAGCGCGAGGAGCAGCGCGGTCAGGAACTGGCTCGAGACATCGCCGCGCACGCGGATCGGCGCATCCAGCACCAGCGCGCCGTGATCGACCGGGCGGATGCGCAGCGGCGGGTAGCCGGGGTTGCCCAGGTAGTCGATGCGGCAGCCGAGCTGGGTCAGCGCATCGACCAGGTCGCCGATCGGCCGCTCGTGCATGCGCGGCACGCCGCTCAATTCGAATTCGCCGCCGAGCAGCGACAGCGCGGCGGTCAGCGGACGCATCGCGGTGCCGGCGTTGCCGAGGAAAAGCGGCAGCATCGGCCCGCCTGGCTTCAGCTGGCCGCCGATGCCGGTGATGCGCAGCGTGCTGCCGGCCGCATCGATGCCGCAGCCGAGCGCGCGCAGCGCATCCAGCATCACGCGGGTGTCGTCGGAATCGAGCAGGTCGTGGACCGTGGTGGTTCCGCTCGCCAGCGCGGCCAGCAGCAGCACGCGGTTCGAAATGCTCTTGGAGCCCGGCAGCCGCACGGTGCCCGATGCCCCGGCCAGCGCAGGAATGTCGAGGAATGCCGTCGAGAACATGTCAGGAGTCCTGGGGCGCGTCGGTGTTGGGCTGCCAGGCGGCGCGGGCCTTGCTGGCGGCGGCGATCGAGTGCTCGAGCGCCTGGGCATCGCCGGCCGTGATCAGCGCCTCCAGATCGCAGAGCGACTTGCGCAAGGCCTGCGATTGCAGCAGCACCTGCTCGCGGTTGGCGAGCAGCACGTCGCGCCACATGACCGGATCGCTGGCCGCAATGCGCGAAAAATCGCGAAAGCCTGGCCCTGCAAGGCGCAGGAAATCGTCGCCCTGCGGCTGCGCGATCAGCGCGTTGAGATAGGCAAAGGCCAGCAGGTGCGGCAGGTGGCTCACGGCCGCGAAGGCGCTGTCGTGCTCCTCGTGCGTCATGGTGACGACGTGGGCGCCGATGCCGCTCCAGATCTGCGAGGCGCGCTGCACGTTCGAGCGCAGCGTGGCCTTGACGGGCGTCAGCACGACCTTGCGGCCGGCGTAGAGCGAAGCCTCGGCGTGCTCGATGCCCGACACCTCCTTGCCGGCGATCGGGTGGGCCGGAACGAAGTGGGCGAACTGGTCCTGCAGGCCGTTGCGCGCGGCTTCGATCACGTCGCCCTTGGTCGAACCCACGTCCATCACGAGGGTGTCGCTCGAAATGCCATGGCGGATGGCCTTGAAGGTGGCTTCCGAGGCCGCCACCGGCACCGCCAGCAGCACGAGGTCGGAGCCCGAGACCGCCAGCAGCGCGGAAGGCGCCGCCACGTCGATCACGCCGAGCTGGCGCGCCCGCTCGGTGGTGGAGGGCGACTTGCTGTAGCCGACCACGCGTTTCACGAGCTTCGCGCGCTTGAGCGCGAGCGCAAAGGAGCCGCCCATGAGGCCGCAGCCGATCAATCCCAATTGCTCGAACATGGTGCTTGTCCGGCTCAGGCTTTGACGGGATAGGCGCCCAGCACCTTGTAGAACGCGCAGAGGCCGCGCAGTTCGGCCAGCGCGGCAGCCACGTTGGGCTGCGAGGGATGGCCGTCCAGGTCGATGTAGAAGTAGTACTCCCACTGGCCGGTGCGCGCCGGGCGCGACTCGAACCGGGTCATGGACACATTGTTGACCTTCAGCGGCACCAGCAGGTCGTGCACGGCGCCGGGACGGTTGGGCACGGAGACGATCAGGCTCGTGCAGTCGCGCCCCGAGGCCGGCGGCATGGCCAGCGTCTGCGGCAGGCAGATCACGGAGAAGCGCGTGCGGTTGTACGAATCGTCCTGGATTGCATGCGCCACGATGTGCAGGCCGAAGCGGGTGGCGGCGCGTTCGCCGGCCAGCGCGGCCCAGGCCGGGTTGGTGGCCGCGAGCCGCGCGCCTTCGGCGTTGCTCGAAACGGCACGCCGCTCGGCATTGGGCAGGTGCTTCGACAGCCAGGTCTGGCACTGCGCCAGCGCCTGCGGGTGGGCCAGCACGGCCTCGATGCCCTCGAGCGAGTTGCTGCTGCGCAGCAGATGGTGGCGCACCAGCAGGCTGACTTCGCCCACCACGTGGGTCGGCGAATGCAGGAACAGGTCGAGCGAGCGCGTGACCACGCCTTCGGTCGAGTTTTCGACGCCCACCACGCCGTACTGGGCGCTGCCGGCCGCCGTGGCGTGGAACACCTCGTCGAAGCTGGCGCAGTAGATCAGGTCGGCCGCGCCGCCGAAGTATTCGATGGCCGCCTGCTCGCAGAAGGTGCCCTCGGGACCGAGCACGGCGACGCGCTGCGGCGATTCGAGCGCCAGGCAGGCCGACATGATTTCGCGCCAGATGGCGGCCACATGCAGGTCCTTGAGCGGGCCCGCATTGCTCTTTTGCATCTTCTCGATGACCTGGGCCACGCGGTCGGGGCGGAAATACGGGGTGCCTTCGCGCTTCTTGACCTCGCCCACCAGCTCTGCCACGTGGGCCCGCTCATTGAGCAGGCCGAGCAGTTGCTGGTCGAGCGAGTCGATCTGCACGCGCAGATCGGCAAGGCTTTCGGAGTTGTCGGGAGAGGAGGGCGGTGTTGGAGCGGAGGCGGTCATCGGTGCGAGCAGCTGGGCATGCGCCTAGGCATGCGATCGCTCGAATTCTCGCATGTAGCTCACAAGTGCCTGTACGCCTTCCAGCGGCATGGCGTTGTAGATGCTCGCGCGCATCCCGCCGACCGACTTGTGGCCCTTGAGCTGCAGCAGGCCGGCCTCGCGCGCACCGGCCAGGAAGGCGTCGTTGCGGCTCTCGTCCGCCAGGAAGAACGGCACGTTCATGCGCGAACGGCAACCCGGGTCGATCTTGTTGACGTAGAACGGGGAGGCGTCGATGAAGTCGTACAGCAGCCTGGCCTTGGCGATGTTGCGCTGCTCCATGGCGGCCACCCCGGTGAGCGTGCCTTCGGTCTGCTGCAGCAGCCACTGGAACGTCAGCCCCGCCATGTAGATGCCCCAGGTCGGCGGGGTGTTGTACATGGACTTGTTGTCGGCCACGATCTTGTAGTTGAACGCGCTCGGGCAGATCTCGAGTGCATGCCCGAGCAGGTCGTCGCGCACGATCACCAGGGTGAGCCCGGCCGGTCCGAGGTTCTTCTGGGCGCCGCCGAAGGCAAGGCCGACACGGCGCCAGTCGACGCTGCGCGAGGCCACGTGCGACGAAAAGTCGATGACCAGCGGCGCATCGCTGCCAAGGGCCGCGAGGTCGGGTAGCTGCTGGAACTCGATGCCGTTGATGGTTTCGTTGGTGCACAGGTGCACGTACGAGGCGTTCTTGCTGAGCTGCCAGGTCGAAGGGTCGGGCAGCCGCGTGTGATGGTCGCCGGCGTTGCTCGCGGCGATGTTCGCCGTGCAGTAGCGCTGCGCTTCCTTCTGCGACTTGATGCTCCAGCTGCCGGTGATGACGAAGTCGGCGGCGGTGCCGCGCGACAGGTTCATCGGCACGATGGCGTTCTCGCCGAGGCCGCCACCCTGCATGAAGAGGATGTGGAAGTGCTCCGGCACGGCCAGCAGCGTGCGGATGTCGGCTTCGGCCTGGGTGCAGATCGCGCCGAATTCCTTGCCGCGATGGCTCATTTCCATCACGCTCATTCCGCTGCCCTGCCAGTCGAGCATTTCGGCGGCGGCGCGTTGCAGCACCGCCTCCGGCATGGCGGCCGGGCCGGCGGAAAAGTTGTACGGGCGCGTGCCGGCCGGCTGGTGCTGCTGCTGGGTCACGTCACTTCTTGGCGGGAGCCTTGGCCGGTGCCTTGGCGGGGGCGGCGCCTTGCTGCGAGCCGCCGGTCGGTGCACCCAATGCCTTGGCCACGTTCTCGTCCAGCGCGCGCATCTTCGGCTCGATGGTGGCGCGCGTGTCGTTCACGAGCTTTTCGGTCAGCGCGGTCTGCATCTTCGGATTGAGGTCCTGGTACTTCTTGCTGAGCGGCGAGTTGATCCAGGCCAGCAGCTGCTTGAGTTCTTCTTCGCTGAAGTTCTGCTCGAGCAGCGGGGTCAGGGCGCCGGGGGCCAGTTGCACGGCCTTGTCGCGCACGATCGGGTAGGCCTCGTCGAAGTACTTCTTGAGTTCGGCGTCGGCAGCCTTGGCGGCCGATTCGCGCTTGGCTTCGGGCACTTGCGTCTGCAGGTACTGCGAGCCGGCTTGCGCGATGGGGGCGCTCGATTGCTCGACCAGGCCGCGGGCCAGCGATTCGATGCCGGGGCGCTGCACGTCGATGAATTGCTTGATGAGCGCAGCCTTGTCCTGCGCCATGGCGGCCATGGAGCTGCCGGCCAGGGCGACGGTCAGAAGTGCGAGCTTGAATTTTTTCACTGAGGATTCTCCGTTGAAGATGAGGAAGTATCGTCTGCGCCAGGCTCACTCTCGCCGTTGGCGTCGTTTTCGACGATACGTTGTAGCCCGCTGAGTTTGGCGCCTTCGTCGAGCCCGATCAGCGTAACGCCTTGCGTTGCGCGACCCAGTTCACGAATCTCGGCTACCCGGGTGCGCACGAGCACGCCCTTGTCGGTGATGAGCATGATCTCATCGTCCGCATGCACGAGGGTGGCGGCAACGACCTTGCCGTTGCGCTCACTCTGTTGAATCGCAATCATGCCTTTGGTTCCGCGGCCATGACGCGTGTACTCGGTAATGCTTGTGCGCTTTCCGTAACCATTTTCGGTGGCGGTGAGCACGCTTTGCTGCTCGTCCTCGGCCACCAGCATGGCGATCACGCCCTGTCCCGGATCGAGCGACATGCCGCGCACGCCGCGTGCATTGCGGCCGAGCGGGCGCACGTCTTCCTCGTCGAAGCGCACGGCCTTGCCGCCGTCGCTGAACAGCATCACGTCGTGCTTGCCGTCGGTCAGGGCGGCGCCGATGAGGTAGTCGCCCTCGTCGAGGTTCACGGCAATGATGCCGCCCTTGCGCGGGTTGCTGAATTCGTCGAGCGTGGTCTTCTTGACCGTGCCCATGGAGGTGGCCATGAACACGTACTGGTCGGCCGGGAAGTTGCGCTTCTCGCCGGTCAGCGCGAGCGCCACGTTGATCTTCTCGCCTTCCTGCAGCGGGAACATGTTGACGATGGGGCGCCCGCGCGAGCCGCGCGAACCCGCCGGCACTTCCCACACCTTGAGCCAGTACAGCCGGCCGCGGTTGGAGAAGCACAGGATGTAGTCGTGCGTGTTGGCGATGAAGAGCTGGTCGATCCAGTCGTCTTCCTTGGTGACGGTGGCCTGCTTGCCGCGCCCGCCGCGCTTTTGCGCGCGGTATTCGTTCAGCGGCTGGCTCTTGATGTAGCCGCTGTGCGAAAGCGTCACCACCATGTCGGTGGGCGTGATCAGGTCTTCGGTCGAGAGGTCGTAGGCGCTGTGCTCCACCAGGCTGCGGCGCGCGCCGAGCTTGGACTGGCCGAACTCCTGCTTGATGGTGCCGAGTTCCTCGCCAATGATGACCGAGACGCGCTCCGGCTTGGCCAGGATGTCGAGCAGGTCGTCGATCTCGGCCATGACCTCCTTGTACTCGGCAACGATCTTGTCCTGCTCGAGGCCGGTCAGGCGCTGCAGGCGCATCTGCAGGATTTCCTGGGCCTGGGTTTCCGACAGGCGGTAGAGGCCGTCCGAGCCCATGCCGAACTCGCGCTCCAGGCCCTCGGGGCGGTAGTCGTCGGCATTGACCACGCCGCCGTCTGCGCGCGAGCGCGTCAGCATCTCGCGCACCAGCTTGCTGTCCCAGCTGCGGGTCATGAGCTCGGCCTTGGCAACCGGCGGGGTAGGCGACTCGCGGATGATGCGGATGAATTCGTCGATGTTGGCCAGGGCCACCGCCAGGCCTTCGAGCACGTGGCCGCGTTCGCGCGCCTTGCGCAGCGTGAAGACGGTGCGGCGCGTGACCACTTCGCGGCGGTGCTGCAGGAAGACCTCGATCAGGTCCTTCAGGTTGCACAGCTTGGGCTGGCCGTCGACCAGCGCCACCATGTTGATGCCGAAGGTGTCCTGCAGCTGGGTCTGCTTGTACAGGTTGTTGAGCACCACCTCGGGCACTTCGCCGCGCTTGAGCTCGATCACCAGGCGCATGCCCGACTTGTCGGACTCGTCCTGGATGTGGCTGATGCCTTCGATCTTCTTCTCGTGCACCAGCTCGGCCATGCGCTCCTGCAGCGTCTTCTTGTTGACCTGGTAGGGGAGCTCGTCGACGATGATCGCCTGGCGCTGGCCGCGGTCGATGTCCTCGAAGTGGCACTTGGCGCGCATCACGACCTTGCCGCGGCCGGTGCGGTAGCCGTCGCGCACGCCATTGATGCCGTAGATGATGCCGGCGGTGGGGAAGTCCGGCGCCGGCACGATTTCCATCAGCTCGTCGATGGTGGCCTGCGGATTGCGCAGCAGATGCAGGCAGGCGTCCACCACCTCATTGAGATTGTGCGGCGGAATATTGGTGGCCATGCCCACCGCAATACCGCCGGAACCATTCACCAGCAAATTCGGCAGTTTGCTCGGAAGGACCTTTGGTTCTTTTTCGGAGCCGTCGTAATTGTCCTGGAAATCGACAGTTTCCTTGTCGATATCGGCCAGCATTTCGTGCGCAATTTTGGCGAGGCGGATTTCCGTATACCGCATTGCAGCCGCGTTGTCGCCGTCGACCGACCCGAAGTTGCCCTGGCCGTCGACCAGCATATGGCGCATGGAAAAGTCCTGCGCCAGCCGCACGATGGTGTCGTAGACCGACTGGTCGCCGTGCGGGTGGTACTTGCCGATCACGTCGCCCACGATGCGGGCGGACTTCTTGTACGCCCGGTTCCAGTCGTTGTTGAGCTCGTGCATGGCATACAGCACGCGCCGGTGCACGGGCTTGAGGCCGTCGCGCGCATCGGGAAGCGCCCGGCCCACGATCACGCTCATGGCGTAATCGAGATAGCTGCTGCGCATTTCCTCTTCGAGACTGATGGGCAGGGTTTCTTTGGCGAAGGAGGTCATTGAGCAAGAGGCTGGCGGCAGGAAGGCGAAATTTTACGCTGTGAGGGGTGTCGCACCGCCGCAACACAAGGCCGCTATTCCGCCTCCGTCCTACGCTTCCGGGGTGTCCAGCGGCCTGTTTGCCAAAGACCCTATGGCACAATCGCCTCAACGTTTTGGGTGGTGGTCACTTAAAGCGTCCTTGATTCGCAGCGCGGCTGCGGCTTTTTCCCCAAGAGGAGAACCATGAAGAAACTGAATAAAGTGGCGATGATGTTTGCAGTCGCTGCGCTCGCCACTGCCGCCGGCGCGCAGACCCGTGTCACCGCTGCGGACGGCGGTCCTACGATCGACAACTGGCAAAACGGCACCGGCGAACTGGTTTGGAAGAACGGCACGAACGAACTGTGCTGGCGTGATGCCAACTGGACGCCGGCTACTGCCGCCGCCGGTTGCGACGGTGCTCTGGTTCCGGCTCCCGCCGCGACGCCTCCTGCCGCTGTGACGCCGCCTGCCGCTGTCGCACCGCCGGCCGTGGCTGCCTCGAAGGTCACCTTCGCTGCCGACGCATTCTTCGATTTCGACAAGTCGGTTCTCAAGCCTGAAGGTCGCGCCAAGCTGACCGACCTGGTTTCGAAGATCCGCGACGTCAACCTCGAAGTGATCATCGCCGTGGGCCACACCGACTCGATCGGTTCGGACGCCTACAACCAGCGTCTGTCGGTGCGCCGCGCCGAAGCCGTCAAGGCCTTCCTGGTCTCGAAGGGCATCGAACGCAACCGCGTCTACACCGAAGGCAAGGGCGAGAAGCAGCCTGTTGCGGACAACCGCACCAAGGAAGGCCGCGCCAAGAACCGTCGCGTGGAAATCGAAGTGGTCGGCACCCGCGCCACCAAGTGATTCGATTGAATCGCTAAAAGAAAACCCCGCCTCGGCGGGGTTTTTTTATGCCTGCCGAATTCCATCCGGCCGGTGTCAAGTGCGCCTCGATGTCCGACGGCGCATTCTCCGTTTCATAATCACGGCATGACAGATCATGTGAATGCCGACCCGGCGGAACTCGCCAAGTTTTCGGAGCTTGCCCACCGCTGGTGGGATTTGGACAGCGAATTCCGCCCGCTCCATGAAATCAATCCATTGCGACTGGAATGGATTGACGGTATTGCGCCGATTTCGCAGCGCAGGGTGCTCGATATCGGTTGCGGCGGCGGCATCCTGGCCGATTCGATGGCCCGAAAGGGCGCGGACGTGCTCGGCATCGACCTGGCGAGCAAGGCGCTCAAGGTGGCGCGCCTGCATGCGCTCGAAGCCGGCACCCAGGGCGTCAAGTACCGGGAAGTCAGCGCCGAGGCGCTGGCTGCGGAGCAGCCCGGCAGTTTCGATGTCGTCACCTGCATGGAAATGCTGGAGCACGTGCCCGAGCCCGCTTCGATCGTCCAGGCCTGTGCCACGCTCGTCAAGCCGGGCGGCTGGGTGTTCTTTTCCACCATCAACCGCAACCTGAAGTCGTTCATGCTTGCGATCGTCGGCGCCGAATACGTCCTGGGCATGCTGCCCCGGGGCACGCACGAATACGCGAAGCTGCTGCGCCCCAGCGAACTGGCGGCCCACTGCCGCGCGGCAGGCCTCGACCTGCGGCATACGCGCGGCATGGAACACAACCCGCTGACGCGGCGTTACTGGCTCAGCGCCGACACCAGTGTCAACTACATGTTCGCCACGCAGAAGCCGGCATTGCCGGGCTCGCAGACGTGACGGCCACCGCAATCCGGGCCGTGCTGTTCGACCTGGACGGCACGCTGATCGACAGCGCGCCCGATCTCGGCGCCGCGGCCGACAAGATGCGCACGGATCGCGGGCTCGAGTCGTACCCGCTGGAGCGCTACCGATTCATGGCGGGCGCCGGCGCCCGGGGCATGCTCGGCGTGGCTTTCGGCATCACGCCCGAGTCGCCGGAATTTCCTGCGCTGAGGGAAGAGTTCTTCGTTGCCTACGAAAACCGCATGCTGCTCAACACGCAGGTGTTCGACGGGGTGCCGCCGCTCATCGAAGCCATCCGCGCGCGCGGCCTGGCCTGGGGCGTCGTCACCAACAAGTCGGCGCGCTTCACCGATCCGCTGACGCACGCCATTCCGCTTTTCGGCAGCGCGGGCGCCATCGTGAGCGGCGACACCACGCCGTTCTCCAAGCCGCACCCCGAGCCCCTGCATGAAGCGGCACGCCGGCTTGGAATTCCGTCCAGCGCCTGCATCTACGTGGGAGACGACGAACGCGACATCATCGCGGGCCGGGCCGCAGGCATGCGAACCATTGCGGCTACCTATGGTTACATGGGGCCGCAGGCGGACGCGACGCTCTGGGAGGCCGATGCCGCAATTACTTCACCCCTGGAGCTCTTGCAATTCCTCAACCCGGCCTAAAATGCTGTGCTTGGGGCTGCACTGGTTTCGACGTGGGTTCGGAGTCGCAGCGGGGCATGTCGAGCTGAATGCGCTCGTAAAACAGATTCAAACAAACTAACTGCAAACGACGAACGTTTCGCACTCGCTGCTTAATTGCCAGTGAGCCTTGCAACAGTTGGCCGATGGGCTGGGCAAGGGGGTCTGGAGCAATCCTGACCTCCCGGCTGCAAGGATAATTACATGGGCTGGCTCCGATCCGGGTACCTTGGGTCGGGGTGAGAAAATAGGGTGCTGGCGTCCGGTTTAGCGTGTGACTGCGCGACTCCGGAAGCGAGACTCAAATCAGATCACTAAACATGTAGAACTGCGCGATGAAGGCTTGCGGACGGGGGTTCAAATCCCCCCAGCTCCACCATCCACCGCAAAAAGCCAACCTTCGACGGGTTGGCTTTTTTTTGCCCGGCGCGAGGCTATAGTCAGCGGGAACCGACACACCATGGCCGCTGTTTCCCTGGCAAAGGGTGCTGCGGCCGGCCTCGATTCCAAAGGACGCCGTGCCCGATTCACTGACTTCCACGCTCACGAGCTACTACGACGCGGTGCCCTACGAGTCGCACCCGTTCCCGCAAACTGCCGTCGAGCACCTGGAGGCCATTGCCTTTCTGTTCGGCCTCGAGACACCGGCCCCGTCGACCGCGCGCGTGCTGGAACTCGGCTGCGCGGCCGGCGGCAACCTGATTCCGTTTGCGGCGCGCCACCCCGAAGCCAGCGCCCTGGGACTCGATCTGTCGACGGTGCAGGTCGAGCAAGGCCGCGAGGCCATCGCGCGTGCCGGACTGTCGAATGTGGAGCTGCGGGCGTTCAATCTGGCGGAGATCGATGCATCGTTCGGCCAGTTCGACTACATCATCTGCCACGGCGTCTACAGCTGGGTGCCGGGCCCGGTGCAGGACGCGATCCTGCGCGTGTGTTCGGAGAATCTGGCGCCCGATGGCGTTGCCTATGTCAGCTACAACGTCTACCCCGGCTGGAAGGCGAGGGAGATCGTGCGCGACGCGATGATCCTGCGCGGCGGCCCGCGCGACACGCCGGAGGAAAAGCTGTCCTATGCGCGCGGCATGCTCGAATTCCTCGAGCAGTCGGCGCGTCCCGGCAGCGTGCTCGGCAAGACGCTCGAGGAAACCATGCCGATCGTGCGCGGGGCCAACGGCTCCTATCTGCTGCACGAGTTCCTCGAGCCCTGCAACGCACCGTGCTACTTCAAGGAGTTCGCGGCGCGCGCCGAGGCGAATGGCCTCAGCTACCTGGCAGAGGCCGAGCCGTCGACGATGTTCGTCCAGAACTATGGAGAGAAGGTCCGCGAGCCGCTGCTGCGCGAGTGCGGCGGCAGCCAGATCCTGATGGAGCAGTACCTCGACTTCCTCGTGAACCGCACCTTCCGCCAGACGCTGCTGGTGAAGCAGGGCCGCGCCGGGGACATCCGCTACCGGCTCGACCCGGCCCGCATTCGCGGCTTCGAGTTTGCCGGCGTGTTTGCCGCCGCAGACGGCAGCGCGCTCACGCTCGATGCGCGCGAGCAGCCATCCAATGCGCTGCGCAACCTGACGGTGACGCTGCGGCTGCCGGTGCACAAGGCGCTGGCACAGGTGCTCGATGCGCGCTACCCCGCCAGCATGCCGGTCGAGGGGCTGGTGGCCGCGGTACTCGCGCTGCTGGGCGAGCCGCGTTCGTCGGTCGAGCCCGTGGTGTTGTCGATGCTCGAGGAACTGGTGATCCTCGGCGCTGTGCGCGTGCGGCGCGCGCCCGTGCACGCCGCCGCGGAGGTCTCTGCCTTGCCGCGGGCGCTGCCGTCGGTGCGCAGTGCGCCCGGCCTGGCGCTGTCGGCCGGGAGCGCGGCGAACGCCTGCAACCAGTGGCACGAACTCGTGGGGCTTTCAGCGCTCGAGCGCTGCCTGCTGCCGCTGCTCGACGGCGCGCATTCGCACGGCATGCTGGCCGACCACCTGGCGGACGAAGTGGGCGCCGGCCGCTTGCGCTTCATCCAGAACGACCAGCCGCTGACCGATCCATCGGTCCTGAAGGAATTCGCACGGCAGCAGGTGGTGCTTGGCCTGGCCGCCTTGCGGCGCAAGGCGCTGCTCGTCGCGTGACCGTTACCGTTCCCATCGAACTCAAAAGAGGAAATTCACCCATGCAGAACCTCCACTGGACTCCGAACTTGCGCACCGCCGTGGCGGCTGCGCTCCTGCTCGCGGGCGCAAGCGCCTCGAATGCCGCGTCGCAGGCGCCGGTCGCGGCCGAGCACGGCATGGTCGTGAGCGCGCAGCACCTGGCCACCAAGGTCGGGGTCGACGTGCTCCGGCGCGGCGGCAACGCGGTCGATGCGGCGGTGGCCGTGGGTTACGCGCTGGCGGTGGTCTATCCGGCGGCCGGCAACCTGGGCGGCGGCGGCTTCATGACCGTGCAGCTGGCCGATGGCCGCAAGACGTTCCTCGACTTCCGCGAGAAGGCCCCGCTGGCCGCCACCGCCAACATGTACCTCGACAAGGACGGCAACGTCATCAAGGGCTTGAGCACCAACGGCCATCTGGCCGTCGGCGTGCCGGGCACGGTCTCGGGCATGGAATACGCGCGCGAGAAATACGGCACCATGAAGCGGGCCGATCTGATCGCTCCCTCGATCCAGCTGGCCGAGAAGGGCTTTGCGCTGGAGCAGGGCGACATCGACATGCTGCACACCTCCACCAACGACTTCAAGAAGGACCCGGTTTCCGGCGCCATCTTCCTGAACAAGGGCGAGCCCTTCGCAGTCGGCCAGAAGCTGGTGCAGAAAGACCTCGCCAAGACGCTGCGCGCCGTGAGCGCCAAGGGCGTCGACGGGTTCTACAAGGGCTGGGTCGGGCAGGCGATCGTGGCATCGAGCCAGGCCGGCAAGGGCATCATCACGCAGGCCGACCTCGACCAGTACAAGACGCGCGAGCTTGCGCCGGTCGAGTGCGACTACCGCGGCTATCGCGTGGTGTCGGCGCCGCCGCCGAGCTCGGGCGGCGTGATCATCTGCGAGATGCTCAACATCCTCGAGGGCTATCCGCTCAAGGACCTGGGCTTCCGCTCGGCTGAGGCGGTGCACTACCAGATCGAGGCCATGCGCCATGCCTACGTGGACCGCAACAGCTACCTGGGCGACCCCGACTTCGTGAAGAACCCGCTCGAGCGCCTGCTCGACAAGGGCTACGCCGAGAAGATCCGCGCCGCCATCGACCCCAAGAAGGCCGGCGTCTCCAAGGACATCAAGCCCGGCGTCGCGCCGCACGAAGGCAGCAACACCACCCACTATTCGATCACCGACCAGCAGGGCAACGCGGTGTCGGTCACCTACACGCTGAACGACTGGTTCGGCGCCAAGGTCACGGCCGACAAGACCGGCGTGCTGCTGAACAACGAGATGGACGACTTCACCGCGAAGATCGGCGTGCCCAACATGTACGGCCTGGTGCAGGGCGAGGCCAATGCCATCGCTCCAGGCAAGCGCCCGCTGAGCTCGATGAGCCCGACCATCGTCTCCAAGGACGGCAAGCCGGTGTTCGTGGTCGGCACGCCCGGCGGCAGCCGCATCATCACGGCGGTGCTGCACACCATCCTGAACGTGGTCGACTACGGCATGAACGTGCAGGAAGCCGTCGACGCGCCGCGCTTCCACCAGCAGTGGCTGCCCGACGTGACCAACGTCGAAACCTTCGCCCTGAGCCCCGACACCCGCAAGATCCTGACCGACATGGGCCACAACCTGGGCGTGCCGCAGCCAGCCAACCACCTGGCGGCGATCATCGTCGGCGCGCCCTCGCTGGGCGGCAAGCCGGTGGGTGCCAACCGTTTCTACGGCGCGAACGACCCGCGCCGCAACACGGGCCTCGCGGCAGGCTACTGAACCTGCGGCACACTCGAAGGCGGTCGTGCCCCTGTCGGCACGGCCGTTTTTTCATTTTTCATGCACCTGCAAGACATCCTCTATTCCCAGGGCTTCGGCACCCGCCGCGTGTGTGCGGGCCTGGTCCAGCAAGGCCACGTGAGCATTGCCGGCGCGGCCGTGACCGACCCCTTTGCCGACCTCGATCCCGAAGACCTGCTGTTCACCGTGCAGGGCACCGAATGGGCCTACCACGAGAAGGCCTACCTGATGCTGCACAAGCCCGCGGGCACCGAGTGCTCGCAGAAGCCCTCGACCTACCCGAGCATCTACACGCTGCTGCCGTCGCCGCTGCGGCTTCGGCCCAACAAGGGCGCGGTGCAGGGCGTGCAGGCCATCGGCCGGCTCGACCAGGACACCACCGGGCTGCTGCTGCTGACGGACGACGGCCAGTTCATCCACAAGATGGGTTCGCCCAAGCACCATGTGCCCAAGGTCTACGAAGTCACGGCCAAGCACCCGGTGGACGCGGCCCAGATCGAGAAGCTGCTGGCCGGGGTGGTGCTCGACGACGACCCGAAGCCGGTGCGCGCGGCGGCCTGCGAATCCGACAGCCCGCTGCACCTGCGGCTGACGCTGACCGAGGGCAAGTACCACCAGGTCAAGCGCATGCTGGCGGCGGTCGGCAACCGGGTCGAGGGGCTGCACCGCTCCCGCATCGGCGACCTGGCGCTGCCGGGCGACCTGGCGGCCGGCCAGTGGCGCTGGCTCACGGCCGAGCAGGTCGCGGCGCTGCGGGCACCCGCCAAGCCGCCGAAAACGCCGAAATAAGGGCAGAAAGCGCGTCTTCCCGGTCAGCCAGTCCTAAGGCGCGGCCGTTAAGATTCCCAGCTCTCTCTCGGAACCTTTCCCTTGCGATTTCCTGCCCGACCGAATGGCCGCTTTTCGGCCTTCCTGTTCTCATGCCTCGCGGTCTGGCTGGCGCAAGCCGCCGCCGCCGCACCGCCCGAAGCCCCGCCGATCTTCGTGCTCAATTCGCTGGACGCCAGCGTCAGCGTGATCAGTCCAGTCGACTGGACTGAAAAGCAGCGCATCGCCACCGGCAAGGAGCCGCACCACCTCTACATGACGCCCGACGAAAAGTCGGTCATCGTGGCCAATTCGGCGGGCGATTCGCTCACTTTCCTGAACCCCAGGACGGCCGAAGTGCAGCGCGTGGTCTACGGCATCATCGATCCCTACCAGCTGCAGTTCTCGCGCGACATGAAGTGGTTCGTCACCGCGGGCAACCGCCTGAACCACGTCGACATCTACCGCTGGGACGGCAAGGACCTGAAGCTGGCCAAGCGCATCGCGTCGGGCAAGACGCCCAGCCACATCTGGATCGACAACACCAGCACCATCGCCTACGTGACCATGCAGGACAGCGACGAGCTGATCGCCATCGACCTGCCCACGCAGACCATCCGCTGGCGCGTGGCCACCGGCGCCATGCCGGCCGACATCTTCGGCGTCCACAACGACAAGACCCTGCTCGTGGGCCTGACCGGCAGCGACGGCGTGCAGGTGTTCGACGTGGCCGGTGCCGAGCCCAAGCTGGTCGGCAAGATCCCGACCGGCAAGGGCGCCCATGCCTTCCGCTCGGCTGGCGACGGCAAGAGCGTGTTCGTGAGCAACCGGGTGGCCAACACCATCAGCCGGATCGACCTTGCGACGCTGAAGGTCGGCGCCGTCTACCCGGTGCCGGGCGGGCCCGACTGCATGGACGTGTCAGCCGACGGCAAGACGCTGTATGTCACCTCGCGCTGGGCCAAGAAGCTCAGCGTGGTGGACCTGGTGAACAACAAGCTCGTGCGCCAGGTGAACGTCGGCCGCTCGCCGCACGGCGTCTGGACGCTGGACCATGGCAAGCGCATCTAGCCGCAGCAGCCGTGCCGCAGCCCTGCTGGCGATCGCCCTGGCGGCGGTGCCCGCTGCCTGGGCCCAGCAGGGCGCGTCCTGCGAGAAGCCGGTCTACCTGACCCTGGACACCGGTCACATGGGCGTGGCCCCGCTGGTGGCCGATGTGCTCAAGCGGCAGAACGTCCGCGTCACCTTCTTTGCTGCCGCCGAGCCCACGCTGACCGGCGGCGACAGCCTCGACAGCCAGTGGGCGCCGTGGTGGAAGGCGAGGGCGGCCGAGGGCAACGAATTCGCCTCCCACACCTACGACCACGCGTACTGGCGCGGCGACCTCAAGGGCGTGGCGCCGAGCTTCCGCATCAAGCCTTCGGCGGGCGCATTGGCGGGGCGCGAGTTCACCTGGAGCGCGGCCGAATACTGCGCCAACATCAGCAAGGCCTCCGAGCGGCTGGCCCTCATCACCGGCAAGAAGCCGCTGCCGCTGTTCCGCGCACCGGGCGGCAAGACCTCGCCCCGGCTGCTGGCGGCGGCCAAGGCCTGCGGCTTCGAGCACGTGGGCTGGTCGCCGGCCGGCTTCCTCGGGGACGAGTTGCCGAGCGAGAAGTTCAGCAACGAAAAGCTCCTTTCGCAGGCGCTGGAGAGCATCCGCCCCGGCGACGTCCTGCTCGCGCACCTGGGCATCTGGTCGCGCAAGGATCCGTGGGCGCCGGCCAACCTCGAACCGCTGATCGCCGGCCTCAAGGCCAAGGGCTTCTGCTTCGAGACGCTGCGCCAGCATCCGCAGTACCGCGCCTGGATCGCGTCCCACCCCTGAGGCTGCTGCCGTGATCGATCGGTTGACGGACGCTTTTTCCGCGCTGCAGGGCTGGTTCTTCGAGACACTGGTCCAGCCGCTGGTGTTTGCCGTGGGCCTGGGCGGCTGGACCGAGGACGCCTTCGACGCCACCGGCTGGCTGCTGGTCGGGCTGATCCAGGTCGTGGTGCTGCTCGCGGTCATCGGGCCGCTGCAGCGCTGGCGCGCCGTCGAGCCGGTCACCGACCGCCGCGCGATCCGCATCGACGTGCTCTATACGCTGATCCATCGGCTGGGCCTGTTCCGGCTCGCGATGTTCTTCACGCTCGAGCCGTTCTTCGACGAGGGCATCGGCTTTTTGCGCACTGCGGGCTGGGGCACCTTCCACCTCGACGAGGTCTGGCCCGGCGTGACCGATGTGCCGTGGGTGGCCTTTGCGATCTATCTCGTGGTGCTCGACTTCGTGGGCTACTGGATCCACCGGGGCCAGCACCAGTTCCGGTGGTGGTGGGGCCTGCATTCGCTGCACCATTCGCAGCGCCAGATGACGATGTGGAGCGACGACCGCAACCACCTGCTCGACGACATCATCCACGACACGCTCATCGTCATCGTCGCGCAGCTCATTGGCGTGGCGCCGGGGCAGTTCATTGCGTTCGTGGCGTTCACGCAGCTCAGCGAAAGCCTGCAGCATGCCAACCTGAGGCTGGCTTTCGGCGCCATTGGCGAGCGGCTGTGGATCAGTCCGCGCTTCCACCGGCTGCACCACAGCATCGGGCTGGGCCACGAATCGCGCGGCGCCCACACGCTGGGCGGGTGCAACTTCGGCGTCCTGCTGCCATGGTGGGACATGCTCTTTCGCACCGTGAACTTCGAGGAGCGCTACGACCCCACGGGCATCCGCGACCAGGTCGAGCCCGACGCGGACGGCCGCGTGCGCGACTACGGGCGCGGCTTCTGGGCCCAGCAATGGCTCGGGCTCAAGCGGATGGCCGGCCGCGGCTGAGCACCGGGCCCGAACCGGGCCGGTTATCCTCGCACCCAATGCGCCTGCTCCTCGATTCCTTCTGGCGCGCGGTCGCCTACTGCATGCTGCCGCGCGTGATCGTGCTGTCGCTGCTGCCGCTGGGCCTGATGGTGCTGCTGGCTGCAGGCTTCGGCTATTTCTACTGGGACGCGACCGTCGCCTGGACCCGCGACGCGCTCGACGCCTGGCCGCTGCTGTCGAGCTTCTGGGGCTGGATCGGACGGCTCTTCTCGGGCGACGTCACGGCCGTGCTGGCGCCGCTGGTGGTGGTGTTTGCCGCCACGCCGGTGATCGTGGTGGTTTCGCTGCTGATCGTGGCCGGCCTCATGGCAGGCCCGCTCACCGCGCTGGTCGCGCACCGCCGCTTTCCCGCGCTCGAACGCAAGAAGGGCGCGTCCTTCTTCGGCAGCGTGGCGCGCTCGCTCGGCCTCACGCTGCTGGCGCTGCTCGCGCTCGTGGTGTCGATGCCGCTCTGGCTCATTCCGCCGCTGGTGCTCATCTTGCCGCCGCTGATCTGGGGCTGGCTCACCTACCGCGTGATGAGCTTCGACGCGCTGGCCGAGCACGCGAGCCCCGAAGAGCGCGCCGCACTGTTGCGCGCGCACCGGCTGCCGCTGCTGTGCATCGGCGTGCTGTGCGGCTACCTGGGCGCGGCGCCCAGCATCGTCTGGGCCTCCGGCCTGCTGTTTGCCGCCGCCTTCTTCGTGCTGGTGCCGCTCGCGATCTGGATCTACACGCTGGTGTTTGCGTTTTCGGCGCTCTGGTTCGGCCACTACTGCCTCGACGCGCTGGCGCAGCTTCGCGCCCAACGCGGGGCCGCCGCAGCTTCTTCCGGTCCGCCCGGCGGCGCACCCGCGGCCGAGACCGACCAGGCCCTTCTCTCCCAATGGAAATCCCCATGACCCGTGCATTCGGCCTGATTGTCGTCGGCGACGAAATCCTTTCCGGCAAGCGCGCCGACAAGCACATGCCCAAGGTCATTGAACTGCTCGCCGCGCGCGGCCTGCAGCTCGGCTGGGCCGAATACGTCGGCGACGTGCCCACCCGCATCACCGCCGCGCTCGGCCGGGCCTTCGCTTCGGGCGACATCGTCTTCTCGACCGGCGGCATCGGCGCCACGCCGGACGACCACACGCGCCAGTGCGCCGCGCAAGCCCTGCGGGTGCCGCTGGAACTGCATCCCGAGGCCGAACTGCTGATCCGCGAGCGCATGCAGGACACCGCGCGCGAGCAGGGCATTGCCTACGAACCCGACCGCCCCGACAACATTCACCGCCTCAACATGGGCGTGTTCCCGAAGGGCGCCGAGATCATCCGCAACCCCTACAACAAGATTCCGGGCTTCAGCGTCGAGCACGTCCATTTCGTGCCGGGCTTTCCGGTCATGGCCTGGCCAATGATCGAGTCGGTGCTCGACAGCCGCTATGCGCACCTGTTCACCAGCGGCCAGTCGGCCGAGAAGTCGGTCATCGTGTTCGGCGCGATGGAGGCAACGCTCACGCCGCTGATGCTCGCGATCGAGACGGCGCACGCCGGCATCAAGGTGTTCAGCCTGCCGAGCGTCGACCATCCGCAGTACGGCCGCCACATCGAACTTGGCGTGAAAGGCGACCCCACCCGCCTGGAGGCCGCCTACGCGCAGCTGATCGAGGGTCTGCACGCCTATGATGCGAAGCTTGGCCCGGAATTGGTGCGGTAGTTTTTATTGCACCAATTTGGTGATTATTCGCCTTTTTTTGGGGTTTGCGCCTGCCGTCAAAGCCTGTTCCCGTGCGGCGACAATGGCATAGAAACTGCATCCTCCGTCCCTGTATTCCTAACCACCATCCAACTCAGGAGAAACTGATGGCAAAGACCGTCGCCGATGTACTCAAGCTCGTCAAGGAAAACGAGGTCAAGTTCATCGACTTCCGCTTCACCGACACCCGCGGCAAAGAGCAGCACGTGACCGTGCCCGTCTCGGCTTTCGATGAAGACAAATTCACTTCGGGCCATGCTTTCGACGGCTCGTCCATCGCTGGCTGGAAGGGAATCGAGGCTTCGGACATGCAGCTCATGCCCGACCCGAACACCGCCAACATCGATCCCTTCTTCGAAGAAACGACGCTGATCCTGACCTGCGACGTGATCGACCCCGCCGACGGCAAGGCCTACGAGCGCGATCCGCGTTCGCTCGCCAAGCGCGCCGAGGCCTACATGAAGGCTTCGGGCCTGGGCGACACCGCCTACTTCGGTCCGGAACCCGAATTCTTCGTGTTCGACGGCGTTCGCTGGAAGAACGACATGTCGGGCTGCTTCGTGAAGATCGACTCCGAAGAAGCCTCGTGGAACACCGACAAGGAATACGAGCACGGCAACACCGGCCACCGTCCCGCAGTCAAGGGCGGCTATTTCCCTGTGCCCCCGGTCGACAGCTTCCAGGACATGCGCTCGGAAATGTGCCTGGTGCTCGAATCGCTCGGCATCCCGGTCGAAGTGCATCACCATGAAGTGGCCAACGCCGGCCAGATGGAGCTCGGCACCAAGTTCAGCACGCTGGTGCAGCGCGCCGACTGGGTCCAGCTGCAGAAGTACGTGATCCACAACGTGGCCCACGCCTACGGCAAGACCGCCACCTTCATGCCCAAGCCCATCGTCGGCGACAACGGCTCGGGCATGCACGTGCACCAGTCGGTCTGGAAGGACGGCAAGAACCTGTTCGCCGGCGACGGCTATGCGGGCCTGTCGGACTTCGCGCTGCACTACATCGGCGGCATCATCAAGCACGCCCGTGCCCTGAACGCCATCACGAACCCCGGCACCAACAGCTACAAGCGCCTGGTGCCCGGCTTCGAAGCCCCGGTGAAGCTGGCCTACTCGGCCAAGAACCGCTCGGCCTCGATCCGCATCCCGTTCGTGGCCAACCCGAAGGGCCGCCGCGTCGAAGCGCGCTTCCCCGATCCGCTGATGAACCCGTACCTCGGTTTCGCTGCGCTCCTGATGGCCGGCCTCGACGGCGTGGAAAACAAGATCCATCCGGGCGAAGCCGCCAGCAAGGACCTGTACCACCTGCCGCCGGAAGAAGACGCGCTGATCCCGACCGTGTGCCACAGCCTCGACCAGGCGCTGGAATACCTCGACAAGGACCGTGCGTTCCTGACCAAGGGCGGCGTGTTCACCGATGCCTACATCGATGCGTACATCGAACTGAAGATGCAGGAAGTCACGCGCTTCCGCATGGCGACCCATCCGGTCGAGTTCGACATGTACTACTCGCTGTAATTGGCCCACCCCCGAAGCGGCTCACTTCGTGTAGCCGCCTCCCCCTCGAAGGGGGGCAACACCGGCGGCCCGGCGGAGCCGGTTCCGCGGTGTTGCTGGAAGGGAATCGAAAAGGACGGCTTGGCCGTCCTTTTTTACTGGCGCGGAACATCTTGTCACCAGTGGCGTCGAATTGCAGGAAAATGCACCTTTGTTGCGCCATCACCGATTCACATGAAGACTGCTTCCCTCATTTTCCTGGCCGGTTCATTGTTGGTCGCCTTGCCTGCGCTCGCCCAGGAGCGCGTGTGGCGCTGCGGCAATGAATACACCAACAATTCGACCATCGCCCAGCAAAAGGGCTGCAAGGTCATGGAAGGCGGCAACGTCACCGTCGTGCAGGGCACCAAGCCGTCGGGCGGCGGTTCGGCTGGCGGCAACTCGGCGCCCGCAGCCTCTCGTGCGCCCGCGGGCAGTCCGCGCGTCGAAGGCGTCGACCAGCGCGCACGCGATGGCGAAGCCCGCTCGGTGCTCGAAGCCGAGCTCAAGAAGGCCGAGGCCCGACAGGCGGAGCTGCAGAAGGAATACAACAACGGCGAGCCCGAGAAGCAGGGCAGCGAAGGCCGCAACTACCAGAAGTACCTCGATCGCGTGGCTGAAATGAAGGCAGAGCTGGCCCGCAATGAGAGCGACATCGCGGGCATCCGCCGCGAACTCGGCCGCCTGCCGGCCAAGCAGTAGGGCCATGGCGTTCGGGAAGAAGGCGGCCGGCGCCACTCCGCGCTTTCAGTCCTTCGACCTGCTGTCCACGCTGATCGCGGTGGTCAGCACCAACGGTTCGGTGCTGTTTGCCAATGCGGCCCTCGAAGACGCGCTGGGCACCTCGCGCCGCACGCTCGAAGGCTCTCAGTTCGGTGCCTGCTTTCACGAGCCGCACGTGCTTCGCACCGCCATCGACGGTGCGCGCAGCAACGACTTCGCCACGCTGCGCTACGAGGCCTTCCTGCGCCGCGTCAATCATGAGCTGATGCCGGTGCAGGTCACGCTGGCGCAGGGCGACAAGACGGGCGAGCTCATCATCGAGATGTCGCCGCTCGAGCAGCAGGTGCGCCAGGACCGCGAGGAGCGCCTGCTCGACCAGGCGCAGGCCAACAAGGAGCTCATCCGCAACCTTGCGCACGAGATCAAGAACCCGCTCGGCGGCATCCGCGGCGCGGCGCAATTGCTGCAGATGGAGGTCGAATCGCGCGACCTCATCGAATACACGCAGGTCATCATCCACGAGGCCGACCGGCTGCAGACGCTGGTCGACCGGCTACTGGCACCGCACCGGCGCCCGCACGTGGTGGGCGACGTGAACATCCACGAAGTCTGCGAGCGCGTGCGCTCGGTCATTCTTGCGGAGTTTCCGCGCGACCTGCACATCGAGCGCGACTTCGACGTGTCGATTCCCGAATTCCGCGGCGACCGCGAGCAGCTCATCCAGGCCACGCTCAACATCGTGCACAACGCGGCGCAGGCCCTGGCCGAGCGCCGCGCCGCAGGCGATGCGCAGATCACTTTCAAGACCCGCATCGCCCGGCAGGTGATATTCAACAAGCAGTGGTATCGATTGGCACTGGAATTGCATGTCATCGACAATGGACCGGGTGTGCCGGACACGATCAAGGACCGCATCTTCTATCCGCTCGTCTCGGGCAGGGAGGGCGGGACCGGGCTTGGATTGACGCTTGCACAAACTTTCGTGCAACAGCATCACGGCGTGATCGAGTGCGACAGCGTCCCGGGCCGAACCGATTTCAAGATATTGATTCCGCTGCCCTAGCAGCCACGGCAACAAGGAGATGCATGAAGCCGATCTGGATAGTTGATGACGACCAATCGATCCGCTTCGTGCTGGAGAAGGCCCTTTTGCGCGAAGACCTGCCCACGCGCAGCTTCACCAACGCGCGCGAGGTGCTGGCCGCCCTCGAACTCGCCGACGACGACGAACAGCAGGGCCCCCAGGTCCTGGTGAGCGACATCCGCATGCCCGGCGGCTCCGGGCTCGATCTGCTCGACAAGATCAAGGCCAAGCACCCGGGCCTGCCCGTCATCATCATGACGGCGTTTTCCGACCTCGACAGCGCCGTTTCGGCGTTCCAGGGCGGTGCCTTCGAATACCTGCCCAAGCCCTTCGACCTGCCGCGCGCCGTCGAGCTGATCCGCCGCGCCGTCGACGAAAGCCAGCGCGAGGAAGTGGCCGAGGAGCGCATGGTCGCCGCGCCCGAAATGCTGGGCCAGGCGCCCGCCATGCAGGACGTGTTCCGCGCCATCGGCCGGCTCTCGCAGAGCAACGTCACGGTGCTCATCACGGGCGAATCGGGCTCGGGCAAGGAACTGGTGGCGCGCGCGCTGCACAAGCATTCGCCGCGTGCCAACGGCCCCTTCGTGGCCATCAACACCGCGGCCATCCCCAAGGACCTGCTCGAGAGCGAGCTTTTCGGCCACGAGCGCGGTGCCTTCACCGGCGCGCAGACCATGCGGCGCGGCCGCTTCGAGCAGGCCGAGGGCGGCACGCTCTTTCTCGACGAGATCGGCGACATGCCCTTCGACCTGCAGACGCGCCTGTTGCGCGTGCTGAGCGACGGGCACTTCTACCGCGTGGGCGGCCACAACTCGGTCAAGGCCAACGTGCGCGTGATCGCGGCCACGCACCAGGACCTCGAGCAGCGCGTGAAGCTCGGCGGCTTCCGCGAAGACCTGTTCCACCGCCTCAACGTGATCCGCCTGCGCCTGCCGGCGCTGCGCGAGCGCGGCGAAGACGTGCCGGCGCTCACGCGCCACTTCCTGCAGGTGAGCGCGCGCCAGCTCGGCGTCGAGCCCAAGCGCATTTCCGATGCGGCGCTGGCCAAGCTGGCGTCGTTCAGCTTTCCGGGCAACGTGCGCCAGCTCGAGAACATCTGCCACTGGCTGACCGTGATGGCACCGGCCCAGCTGATCGAGGCCAAGGACCTGCCGCCCGAAGTCATGGCCGCGGCGGCCGGTGCGCCGGTGCAAGCCGCGGAAGGCACGGCCGCCACCGCGGTGCCCGCGCAAGCCGCACCGCTGCCGTCGCCCGGGCTCGAGCGCGAAGCGGCACCGGCGGCGGGCGGCGCTGCACCCGAGGCCACTGAAGGTTTGGTGGGCGCAAGCAGCTGGGAGAGCGGCCTGGAGATCGAAGCCCAGGCGCTGCTCGCGGCCGGGCGCACCGACGTCTGGGATGTGCTGTCGCGCCGTTTCGAGTCGCGGCTGATCCTCACGGCGCTGGCCAACACCCGCGGCCGACGGATCGAAGCCGCTCAGAAGCTGGGCATCGGCCGCAACACCATCACCCGCAAGATCCAGGAACTCGGGATCGAGTAGGCTGCCTCGGACAGAGAAGGAAGAGGGTGGCTGGGCCCCTTCCAGGAACACCGCGGAACCGGCTTTGCCGGGCCGCTGGTGTTGCCCCCGGTAGGGGGTGGCCTAGCGACACGAAGTGCGCGAAGACTGGGGGCGAGCCTATTTACCGGCTGCGCTGGCCCAGCGTCAGCGAGTCGAGCTGGAAGTTGCCGCTCTTGTCCCAGAGCCAGGTGTCCACGTAGGTGTGGCCGCCCAGGCGCCCCGGACTGGGCAGCGGGGACGCCGCCTTGATGAGTTCTGCAATCTTGCCCGGCACCTCGGGCGCATGGCTCGGCACGCGGCTGAAGGTGACGTTCTTGACGTTGCCTTCGGCATCGATGTCGGTCTCGACCACCACCACCGCATAGACGAGCGGTGGGATCTTTCCCTTGTAGATGCGCTGCGGATAGGCCTTGTAGATCTGGCGCGCGCCGGTCTTGCGGTAGGCCCGCACGGCGGGCGTCTGCGCGGTGATCAGCCGCACGGTCGGCACGTCGCCCCTTGTGCCGGGCACCTCGTCGGTGGCGGTAGCGGGCGGCTTGCCGTCGCCGGCCTTGTCCGCAGGCTTGAATGCGGAACAGGCGGCGAGCGCGAGCGCCGCCGCGACGATCGTGAGGGTGCGAAAGGTCATGGTCATCAAATTCCCTGGTCGAGATCGAGCACCACCGGTGCGTGGTCGCTCGGCTTTTCCCACTTGCGCGGCACGCGGTCGATGATGCAGCCCTTGACGCGCGGCACCAGCGGCTCGCTCACCAGGATGTGGTCGATGCGCAGGCCGCGGTTCTTCTGGTAGCCGAGCATCCGGTAGTCCCACCACGAAAAGCTTTTCTCGGGCTGCTCGAAGAGCCGGAAGCTGTCGACCAGGCCCAGCTGGAGCAGCGCCTTGAAATGCTCGCGCTCCTCGGTCGTGTGATGGATGGTTTCCGCCAGGCCCACGGGGTCGAAGCTGTCGCGGTCTTCGGGCGCGATGTTGAAGTCGCCCAGAAGCACCAGGTTCGGATGCGCCGCCATTTCGGCGCGCAGCCATTCGCGCAGCGCGCGCAGCCAGCCCATCTTGTATTCGAACTTGTCGGTGCCCGGCGCCTGGCCGTTGACGAAGTAGCCGTTCACGATGCGCAGCGGACCCGCCGGCGTTTCGACCGTGGCCGCGATCACGCGGGACTGGTCGTCGGTGAAGCCGCCGATGTTCCTTGCCACGTCGCGCATCGGCGCGAGGCTCAGGATGGCGACGCCGTTGTAGGTCTTCTGGCCGAACACGGCGGCCTCGTAGCCGGCGGACTTGAGCACGTCGAGCGGGAACTTGTCGTCGCTCATCTTGAGTTCCTGCAGGCACAGCACGTCGACCGGGTTGGCGATCAGCCAGTCGAGCACATGCTGCAGGCGGGCGGTCAGGGAATTGACATTCCAGGTGGCAATTTTCATGAAATATGGTAACCGATTGATTTACAAGGATTTTTCCGTATTTGTAGCGCCTATTTTGTGCGTACCCGGCGGCGTACCCGTTTTATGTTTCGCTGCGCTTGGTCCTTGGGGACGGAGTTGGCCAGCTTAGCAAAAGCTCTCGACTTTGCCTTGTGACGCCCCCGGGGGTGCGGCCGCGACTCAGCTGTCCACGGGCATGCGCGATCTCGGGCTATAGCTGTTTGAAGCCAATAGTTTCGAGGCGCTCCGAAAGCAGCGACCGTGTCCTGATCCAAAGCTCGTGCCGTGCGGCCGCATCATCGGCTGGTGCGGATGGATTCAGCGGCCGTGCATTCTTCACCGAGAAATAGCCGCCGGTCGTGGGGGCAGTGTCTTCGGTGGCGAGTCTCACGATGATCTCCGCCCCTCTTCGAGGATCTCCCACGCCCAGCCACTTCAGAACCTTGGCAAGGGGCTCCGCAAAGCCAAGCTCGCGGCCCAGGCCCGTCACATTGAACCCCGGGTCGAGGCAGTGGGCGGTGACGCCGGTGCCTTCGAGCTGGCGCGCGAGTTCCAGCGAGAACATGATGTCCATGAGCTTGGTTTTGCCATACACCTTGGATGAGCCCGCGCGTGTGAACGGGCTCGTATCCACAAGATCCTTGTCGGGCGTCAAGCCACCGCTTCGCCGAGATGCCTCGGATGCGACCGTCACGACCCTGGACGGGGCCGAGCGGATCAGCGCATCTCGCAAGATGTCCGTGAACAACCAGGGCGCCAGATAGTTCACCGCAATCATTTCGGCAAAGCCATCGCCGGTGACCCGTTGCTCGAAGGCGTGCAGCCCGGCATTGTTGATCAGTACGTCGATGCGGTCGTACCGGGCGGCGATCTCGGTGGCCACTGCCGCAACGGCGTGCACACTGCCAAAGTCGGCGTAGTGAAAGTCGACATGCGCACCGGGTGCCTCGGCCCGTATGCGGCCGAGCGTACGGCTGGCCTTCGCCTTGTCCCGCGCCGTGAGTACCAGATGCGCTCCGCGCTTTGCCAGCTCGATGCTCGCGATCTCTCCGATTCCGCTGGTCGCACCGGTCACGACAATGGTGGGGCGTTCTTTCATCTGATTTCCATTTGATGGATAAATATCCACTATGAGCCACCTTCGCGAAGAGAGGACACACCCATCATGAAAACACCCAGGCAAAGGCCCGCCGCTCAAGACGCGGGCGGCCGTGAAGCCGTGGTCCTGGCGCTCGGCGAGCAGCTCAGCGCACTGCTCAGCGCCTCGCGCGCATTGACGATCGAGACGTCCGCGGAATTCCACCCCGACCTGCCATCCGCGGCATTTCACATTGCCCGTTGGCTTCACGCGTTCGGGCCGGCCAAGGCGAGCCGCATTGCCGAAGGCGTGGCGATGGACCGCAGCGCCACGAGCCGGTTGATCTCGAAGCTGGTCGAGCTGGAGTTGGCAGAAGTGAAGCCCGACCCGCTGGACGGTCGCGGCGTGGTCGTGAGCTTGAGCCGCCGCGGCAAGAGCGCGATCAGCCGTGCCGTTCACCGCAAAGGAGATGCACTGCATGCTCGCATCGAGCAGTGGAGCGATGCGGAGGTGAAGCAGCTCGCGTCATTGCTCCGGCGGTTCAACGGCCTGCCGGAGGAGGGCGGGGCTTGAAAGCAGGCTCCAGGCTTTTTCTCGCAGGGCATGCCGCTCAGCGGAGCCTTGCGCTCCGTTTGCCGATTGGCAGGCGCCACAGGTCGTAGCGCTCGTCCCCGCTCTTGACCGAACCCGCAAAGTGGCTGCTCAAGGAACTGGACGTGAAGACCAGGTCGCCGCCCGCAGCGTGCGGCCGTCGGGCGACAGTGCAATGCCGTCTGGGGCCGGCAACCGACCGACGGCAATGGGGCGTTTGCGTGCCTATGGTTATCGTCGGTTGGCCTGCAGTGCCGGGCGAGGGGGCATCCCCGTGTAGGTGCGTGGTCTCAGCGTCCACACCAAAACCGCCACCACCGGGGTCGTGTGGCCCTCATCACCTGTCGCGCGCAAGCCAATACTCAACACGGTGCTCTGCATCATTCCGCTTTTCGATCGCCCGCGCTCCAGACAGCTCACACAACCGCGCAATCAGACTCGACACCTCGTTGACGTGATGGCAGTGCGATACCCCGCCCGGCTTTTCTTGCGCTGGCATCAGCGGCTCTTCAATTCCCTCCAGCGCCCCAACAACAATTCGGACCCAGCCGATCAGCGCGCAGGATCCATGCGCAGCCGGTACGCCACGCCATCGCGGCCGGGGTCGGCGCCGCCGTGCAGGCCATCGGCCTGTACCTGCACGCCGTGCACCCAGCCGATGGTGTAGTTGTATGGGTTGCGGCCAATGGCGTAGCCCTGTGCTTCCAGTGTGCGCGTGGTGGAGCGCGGAATGCGGTTGCACACGTCGATGGCGTTGCTGGTGGACGAGAAGCGCGGCGCCGACACGGCGGCCTGCATTTCCATGCCGTGGTCGATCGCGTTGAGCAGCACCTGCAGCACGCCCATCGCGATCTGCGTGCCGCCCGGTGCGCCGAGCACCACGTCGAGCTCGCCGTCCTTGAAGGTCATGGTGGGGCAGGACGAAGTGAAGCGGCTCTTGCCCGGCTGGATGCTGCCGGCGCGGCCCGGGCGCGGGTCGAACACGCCCATGCAGCCGTTGTAGAGGAAGCCCATGCCCGGGGTGATGATGCCCGAGGGCATGGCGAGCGAGTGGGTCAGGGACACGGCGTTGCCGTCGGCGTCCACCACGCTCAGGTGGGTGGTGTCGCGCGGCACGGGCGCACCGGGGTTCACGCGCTCCACGCTGAAGCGATGGCCTGTGCGGATCTGCTCGGCCACTTCACGGGCCATGTCCTTGGACAGCAACCGGTCCAGGGGCACGTCGAAGAACTTCGGGTCGCCAATGCAGCGGTCCTTGTCGATCGTCGCCTTCTTCATGGCCTCGCACACCGTCTGCAGATAGTCGGGGCTGTTGTGCTCCAGGCTCGCCAGATCGAAGTGCTCGAGGATGTTGAGCATCTCCAGCAGCATGGCGCCGCCGCCCGGGGGCTGGTTGGTCGTGATGGTGCGGTCGCGGTAGTGGCCCACCAGCGGCGCGTTGCGCTGCACCTGGTAGCGGGCCAGATCGTCGAGTGTGATCAGCGCGCCCAGCGACTGCAGGTGCGCCACCATCTTGTGCGCCAGGTCGCCCTGGTAGAACGGGCGCGCGCCTTCCTCGGCGATCTGGCGCAGCACGGCGGCCATGCCTTCGTTGCGCAGCGGTGCACCGATGGGCTTGGGACGGCCGTCGGGGCGGCAGTACAGCTGGCGGCTGTCCTCGCAGTACTGCAGGCGCTCCAGGTTGCCGACGCGGCCCATGCTGGGCTCGTCGATCCAGAAGGCGTGCATGCCGGGGCGCACAAAGTAGCCGTCCGCGGCCCAGCGGATGGCGGGCTCCACCACCTGCCGCCACGGCAAGCGGCCGTGCGCCTGGTGCATGGCCTCCAGGCCCTTGAGCGTGGCCGGCGTGCCGATGGACTGGGGGCCGATGTCGTTGACGCGGCCCTTGAGGATGAAACCGAAGCCGTCCTTGGTCTCGCCCTCCAGCAGGTGCTCCCACATGTCTTCCCTGGCCGCCAGCGGAGCGGGCGAGTGGAAGTCGAAATATTCATGCACCTGGGCGCCGGGCAGGTACACGGCGGCGGTGCCAAAACCTGCGATGCCGCACATCAGCGGATCGACCACCGTCTGCGCCAGCGCGGTGGCCACGGCGGCGTCCACCGCGTTGCCGCCTGCGCGCAGGATGTCGATGCCGGATTCGGCGGCCTCCGGCTGTGGGCAGACCACCATGGCTTCTTTTTTCATGAGGTGTGAGGACGAACCCCTTGCTGCATCGGCGACACAACAAAGGGTGAGGATGGAAGGGGGTGGCGCTTGCGCAAGCCGCCGGCTTACTTGGCGCTGAGGTTCAGGGCCCCGAGTGTGGGACCCCAGGCCTTGGCGTCACGCGCCGCCGTCTCCATGACCAGCGCGGAAGGGCCGGACATGGGGATCACGCCCATGCTCTTGAGCTTGGCCTGCACCTCGGGGCTGTTGTGGAAGGCTGTGGTCGCCTTGTTGAGCTTTTCCACGATGTCGGGCGGCGTGCCGGTGCGCGCCACCACGGCACTCCAGCCCATGTTGTCGAAGCCCTTCACGCCCAGCTCGCCAAGGGTCGGCACATCGGGCAGCTCGGGGGTGCGCTGTGGCGACAACACGGCCAGTGGATTGAGCTTGTGGTTCTTGATGTGGGGCAGGGCCGTGCCATACACCGGTGCCATCACTTCGGTCTGCCCACCGATGGTGGCCAGGATGCCGTCGGCCTCGCCCTTGTAAGGGATGTGGGTCATCGAAATGCCCAGGGCATTGCTCACCAACTCGACCGCCAGATGGGTGGAGTTGCCCAGTCCGGCGGACGCGAAGTTCAGCTTGCCGGGCGCCGCCTTGGCTTTTTCCGTCAGGTCCTTGAGCGTCTTGATGCCCGTGGCCGGGTTGGCCGACAGCACGAACGGCACCGTGGTCAGCATGGTCACGCCCACGAAATCCTTCTCGGGGTTGTAGGGCAGCGGCTTGTAGGTGAACTGGTTGAGCACCATCAGCGACACGCTGCCCAGCAGCAGGGTGTAGCCATCGGCGGGCGCATTCAGCGCGCTTTGCGCGGCAATGAGGCCGCCCGCACCGGGCTTGTTCTCCACCACGATGGTGGCGCCGATGGCCTTGCCTGCGTGTTCGGCCCACAGGCGTGCGATCGTGTCGCTGCTGCCGCCCGGGGCCTGCGATACGACCAGGCGCACGGGCCGGCTGGGGTAGGCGGCTTGCGCGTACACGGTGGTGGCCGTGGCGGCCGCGACCGCGACGCCCATCAGGATCTTGCAGACGTTCGTGATTGCTTCAGGCACAGGGATTCCTCTGAGGGTGCGACATAAAAGATGAAGTAATTTTCATGACAATCCTGCGATCCACCTAGTGAAAATGCAAGATGGATCCATGAAGGTTTACTCATGATTGAGCGTTCAGAAGGCCTCTCCTGGGCACGGGGCATCAAGGTCCGGCATCTGGAGTCCTTTCTGGTGCTGGACGAGGCGGGCACGCTGACCGAGGCGGCGGTGCGGCTGCACATGACGCAATCGGCCATGTCGCACTGGCTGGCAGAGCTGGAACGCGTGGCGGGCACGCCGCTGGTGGTGCGCGGGCGCAAGGTGCAACTGACGCCTGCGGGGCATCTGCTCAAGCGGCTGGCCATCACCGTGCTGGGCGACATCGCGCGCACCGGCCGCGAGATGCATGCGGTGGCCGCGGGGCGCGTGCCGCGTCTGAACGTGGGCAGCGTCTGGGCCGGCATTGCCGGCGGCCTGCCCGAAGCCGTGACCGCGTTCCAGCAGCGCCATGCCGATGTGGCCGTGTCGATTCATGACGGGCTGTTCGACGACCTGCTCAAGGGCCTGGACACGCGTGCCATGGATGCCGTGATCGGTGTTCTGGATGCAAGGGCGCACCAGCCGCAGCTGGCGCATCACGTGCTCTTCGACGACCAGGTGAGCATCGTCATTGGCCAGGGCAGCAAGCACTGGCACAGCAACCAGCCGCTGGGCTTTGCCGACGTGCTGCGCGAGCAATGGGTGATGCCGCCCCTGGGCACGCTCACCCGCATCCAGATGGATGCCTATCTCATCGAGCAACAAGCATCGTGGCTGGTGCCCAAGGCGGAAACCGCCTCGCTGGCCATGATGCAGGCCCTGCTGCAAAAGGGCGACTATGTCGGCGTGTGTGCGGAATCCATGGCGGACTACATGGCCTCGCTGGGGCTGTTCCGGAAGGTCGCCATTGATTCGAACATCCGCTTCGGCCCGATCACCGTGGTGTGGAACCGCGAGCATGTCTCGGCCACGCTCATGGACTTCATTGCTTGCCTCAAGGCGCATGCGCGGGGCTTGCCTGCCGCGCCAGTGCAGGCGCCGTCCGGCGCGTAGCCCCCGCGCCAGCGTTTTTCGCCCAGGTGGCAGCAGGCATCTCCGCTCCATGATCGCGAGGCAAAGGGCCATCAGCGTCTCTGCCACAACCGCAGCTTCGGTAGCAAGTCGTTCTTTATCTCACGATCGCGCTGTGTGGCGGTGCTTGCGCGTAGGCGGCCATTTGTCACTTCCTGCCACGTCGAAGCAACGGCTCCGACGATTGAGAGCTTTTCTTGTTGCTTGTGATGAACGGGGCTGATACCACTTGCGACGAGCTTTCGTGCTTCCTGGTGGAGCTCGCGGGCGCGCTTCAGGCTGACGTCAGGGTTGCGGCCGAGGGCCAGCATGCTTTCACTGCTGTGCAGGGTGAACCTGTACCTCCACAACTTTGCGCCGGATGGCTTTACTAGCAACGACAGCCCGCCTGGCTCCACGAGCTTGAAGGCGGTATCTTGAGCCTTGGCGTTCCTTATCTGTGTTTCGGTAAGTTGGCGGCGAAGCAGGAACAGGAACGACGCCGCTCACTTCCTGATCGCAGCACTCCAGAATTCATTCGCCGCCTTCCCCAAGAGCTCGCTGTCTCGGTAGAGCCTGATTTCCAGCGGAACGGCCCACTCGCTGCTCGCTGCGGCGACAAGGCGCCCTTGGCCGGTGTCTTCCTCCACGAGGGTCCGCGGCAGCCATGCGATGCCCCTGCCGTCCAGTGCCATCGTCCGGAGGACGGAGGCGAGATGGGCCGTGAAGACGGGCTGTACTGCTTGCGACTCCAGCCGTCGGCTCACGACGGCACGCATGATGCGTCCCAGCCCGGATTCGTCGCTGTACAAGAGCAACGGTACGGCGGATGCGCCTTTCCGTGAAAGCTGATGCAGCGGCTCGCCGGAGCCATTGGGCGCGGACACTGCGATCAGCATGTCTTCGCCGATCCTGGCTGATCTGTAGGGGTCAGCATCGAGTGCGCCATGGGCGTCGGGATGCGCGTGGCTCAGTACGAACTGAACCTTGCTCTGCAGCATCAGGGATTCGCAACGCTGAAGGACGTCGGACATGAGCTGCACCGGCCCGAGCGTGATGCTTGACTCGAGGCTACGTATCCATCGCGGCAGGAAAGTCATGGAAAGCGCATGCGTGCACGCAATGCGCAGGGTGACCGAACTGGCCTCCGCAACCCTCCTCGCGTCACCGGGCACGCGCGCCACCCTCGCGGCCAACTCCTGCGCCACGCCGGCAAACCACTCGCCAACTTCGGTGAGTGTGGCGGGCTGCGTGCTGCGGTCGAACAAGTCGGCGCCGATCCACTCCTCCAGCGCGCGAATGCGACGGCTGAATGCGGGTTGGGAACTGTGGCGCTCATCTGCCGCGCGCGAGAAGTTCCCCGTTGCTGCCAACGCGAGGAAGTCATCAAGCCAGATCAGGTTCATGTCCGGTTCGTCCAGCGCATAGAAGTTGAGAAATTGAACATTGGCCGAAAAAGACGGCACGGCCGACCATTCAGTCTCCCACCCACCCCCTCTGGAGACACCCGTGAAGATCGTCGAAATCCGCGAGAAGACCATCCCCATCAGCTCGCCCATTCGCAACGCCTACATCGACTTTAGCAAGATGACCCTGAGCCTTGTCGCGGTGGTCACCGACGTGATTCGCGATGGCAAGCCCGTCGTTGGCTACGGCTTCAACTCGAACGGCCGCTACGGCCAGGGCAAGCTGATGCGCGAGCGATTCATTCCGCGCATCATGGAGGCGAAGCCGTCGTCCCTCGTCGACGACAGCGGCGACAACCTCGATCCGCACAAGATCTGGAACACGATGTTCACCAATGAGAAGCCGGGCGGCCATGGCGAGCGCTCGGTGGCCATTGGCACCATCGACATGGCGGTGTGGGACGCGGTGGCCAAGATCGAAGGCAAGCCGCTGTTCCAGTTGCTGGCCGACCGCTATGGCGACGGCAAGCCCAACCGCAAGATCTTCGTCTACGCGGCGGGCGGCTACTACTACCCGGGGCAGGACCATGGGAAGCTCCAGGACGAAATGCGCAGCTACATCGACCGCGGCTACACGGTCGTCAAGAAGAAGATCGGCGGCGCCTCGCTCGACGAAGACCTGCGCCGCATCGACTCGATCATGGAAGTGCTGCAGGACGGCCAGAAGCTCTGCGTCGACGCCAACGGGCGCTTCGACCTGGAAACCGCGATTGCCTATGCCAAGGCCCTGTCGCAGTACGACCTCTTCTGGTACGAGGAGCCGGGCGATCCGCTGGACTTCGAATTGCAGGCAGCCTTGCGCAATTTCTACAAGAACCCAATGGCCACTGGCGAAGATCTCTTCTCCATGCAGGATGCGCGCAACCTGATCCGCTACGGCGGCATGCGCCCGGACCGCGATTGGCTGCAGTTTGACTGCGCGCTCAGCTACGGCCTGGTGGAGTACCTGCGCACGCTGGAGATGTTGAAGGAACATGGCTGGTCGGCCAGCCGCTGCATCCCGCACGGCGGGCACCAGATGTCGCTGAACATCGCTGCCGGCCTTGGCCTCGGTGGCAACGAGTCGTACCCCGACCTGTTCCAGCCATTCGGCGGGTTCCCGGACGGCGTGAAGGTCGAGAACAGCTTCGTGACCCTGCCCGATCTGCCGGGCATCGGCTTCGAGGGCAAGGCCGATCTGTACCGCGAGATGCAGGCGCTTTCGGCCTGACGCAGATGGCCCACAAAGGAGACAACACCATGAAAAGCATTTGGCGCTGCGGCGCGGGCATCGTCCTGCTCGCTTCGGCCACGCTGGCCTCTGCAGACTTCCCGGACAAGCCCGTCACGCTGGTTGTTCCGTTCGCGGCCGGCGGCCCGAGCGACAAGATCGCCCGGGACCTGGCCGAGGCACTGCGCAAGCCGCTCGGCCAGACCGTGATCGTCGACAACGCCGCCGGTGCGGGCGGCACGATCGGCTCGGCCAAGGTGGCGCGCGCCACGCCGGACGGCTACACGCTGCTGGTGCATCACATCGGCATGGCCACCGCACCGGCGCTGTATCGCAAGCTCCCCTACAAGGTGCCCGATGACTTCGAAATGCTGGGCCTGATCAACGAAGCCCCATCCGTGGTGATCGGCAAGCCGAGCCTGGAAGCCACCAGCTTCGCGGACTTGCGCAAGTGGATTGCTGCGAACGGCGGAAAGGTCAACCTGGCCCATGCAGGGCTGGGCTCCGCGTCGCACCTGTGCGGCTTGATGTTCCAGAGCGCCTTGAAGACCAGCATGACCCCGGTGCCCTACAAGGGAACCGCACCGGCCATGACGGACCTCATCGGCGGCCAGGTCGACCTCATGTGCGAGCAGGCCACCAACGCCGTGCCGCAGATCGAGGGCAAGAAGGTCAAGGTCTACGGCATCACGAGCCTGAAGCGCCTGCCGCTGCCATCGCTCAAGGACACTCCCACGCTCGCGGAGTCCGGGCTCAAGGATTTCGACGTGCAAGTCTGGCACGGCTTGTATGCGCCCAAGGGCACGCCGCCCGCGGTGCTGGAAAAGCTGAACGCGGCGCTTCGCGCCGCACTGAAGGATCCGGAACTCATCAAGCGCGAAGAGGCGCTGGGCCTCACCGTGGTGAATGACGACCGCCTGGCCGCGGCCGGTCACCGGAAGTTCGTGGAAGCGGAGAAAGTCCGCTGGTCGAAGGTCATCAAGGAAGCCGGCGAATACGCTGACTGAGCGCGAGCCGTGCAAGCGCATGACGATGGGCTTGCCAACTCGAAGGGGCCGCCTGTGGTGAAAGCCTGGAACGCCGTTCTGGCTGAGACCCTGGAAGCAGGGGGGAAACCAGCAGGCACGCGCGGTCGCCTCGCAATCCCCGTGGCTGGGGACGATGCGAAGGCAACGTGGACAGTGCGCCCCGCAATCGAGATGCCTTGAGCAAGGAATTTGCATCGGCAGGCGGCGCGCTGACGCACGCACAAACCGTAGTGCTACGGCATAGGTGAGGTGCTTTCGTTCTCGGGAAGGTCGCCAGAAGTGATTGGCTCATGGCTTTTCATGGGAGAGCGTTTTCAAGCTCCAGTTATGGCTCGCGAGTCGGCGCGATTCGCGTCGTTCAGTTTCGTGAAGCGCTCACGGCGGAGAGCATTCCCAGGACACTGGCGTACGTGCCATTGGCTTCTGCGTACCGGATGAACTTGGCGCGTTCTACGACAATTTCCTGGGCCTCAGGCTCGTCGCGCAGAAGTGCCATGGTTTCTGAAAGAAATTCTTCCAGCGGCATGGACTGCTCGTCGTTTTCCTGGCCCAGCAACGTTGTTCGCACGCCCGGTGGCGCCACTTCGATGACTTGGACAGAGGCGTCCGCCACCTGGATGCGCAGGCTCTCGGTGAAGGAGTGAAGGGCGGCTTTCGTTGCGTTGTAGGTGGGCGTGGCCGGCAGTGGAACGAATGCGAGCGAAGAGGTGACGTTCACGATCACCGCGTCGCTTTTGTCCACCAGTTGCGGCAAGAAGGCGTAGACCATCCGAATCGTGCCAAGCAGGTTGACCGAGACGGTGTCTTCGGCAATTTGGAGGGAGGTCGGCTCAAGAAGATCTTCCCAAAGCATGATGCCCGCGTTGTTGATCAATACGTTCAGTTCGGGGTACTTGCTCGCCACCGTTTTGCTCGCGCGGGTGATGGATGCGGCGTCTGCGACGTCGAGCTCGAGCGCTTCAATGCCCGGGTGCTCATTGGTGATCTGGTCGAGCAGGTCTTTGCGTCGACCCGCGACAATGACCTTGTTGCCCGCCTGATGAAAGCGCAGCGCCAAGCCCAGTCCGATGCCCGAGGTGCCGCCGGTGATCAAGATCGTGTTGCCTGTGAACTTCATGGATTTCCTATGGGGAGAGATAGATAAAATGAGCCAAAACGGACAGTTGTCCATTTGCCGAACCATACCGGACAATTGTCCGCTTTGCAAGTGAGCTTGATGGAGGGGGCACGAGTGCCGAAGAAGATGGACCCGCAACTGCGTTCGGACGCACTGCAGAACCGCGAACGGATCCTGCAAGTGGCAATTGCCGAATTGACACGATCAGTGGACGTTCCGCTGAGCGCCATCGCGAAGAAGGCCGGCGTGGGGCAAGCGACCTTCTATCGAAACTTCCCCAGTCGAGATGCACTGGTGTGGGAGGTTTATCGCTACGAGATGGCGCAGGTCGCGGACCTCGCCGAGCAACTGCTCCAGACCAGTCCGCCGCAACAAGCGCTGCGGGAATGGATGGACCGTCTCGCCCAGTACGCCATGACCAAGGCCGGCCTGGCCGATGCCTTGCGCCAAGCTTCCAGTGCGCCTGAGTGCTCGGAGGAGTCTCGATATGCGCCAGTGATCGGCGCTGCTCAACGCCTGCTTCAGGCCAACGAGAAAGCCGGAACCATTCGGCCAGGCGTCACCACGGATGACTTTTTTCTGGCCATTGCAGGCATTTGGCAAATCGACTCCAAGGGCGACTGGCAACCACGCCTGAAGCGACTCATGGATCTCGTCATGGACGGACTGCGCGCGGGTGCGCCCGCGCGTGCTTCCTAGTTTCTGTTCGTCTTCGCATCGCGGCGATGAAGGGGCGGCGGGTCACGCCGCTCCATACGCAAAGCAAATAACGTTTCGGCGGCCCGCCGCAGGCGCAGCCTAGAAATCAGCGACCTTGCCCCATGCCGAGCCGCTGAACCGTCCTGGCCCGTACGGTGCAGGATCGACGATCGGTTCGGCGCCGCTGGCAAGGTCGGCAATCAGGTGGCCGGCGCCGGGGCCGATGCCGAAGCCGTGCCCCGAAAAGCCCGCGGCCAGGATGAACCCCGGCATGCCGGGCACCTCGCCGATGCCGGGAACACCGTCCGGCGTGCTGTCGATGTAGCCGGCCCAGGCATGCGTGATCCTGGCGTCGCGCAGCTGGGGCAGCAGTTCGATGGCGCGGCGGTGGGTCTCCCTTACCGTGGGCAGATCGGGCTTCGGATCGAGGATGCGCACGCGCTCCATCGGCGTTGGCGCATCGAGCCGCCAGCGCGCCAGCGTTTCATGGCCGCTGCGGATGGCTTCCAGGCCGCCCGGGCGAAGGTTGCGCCAGCGCTTGGCGAACATGGGCACGAATTGCGGCGCGAAGCGCATGAACTGCCCGGTCGGGTCCACGCGCGCGCGGCCGCTGATGGCCAGTGCATAGCGTCCGTCGTTGCGGCGCGTGGCGGACACGCCCGCGCTCACCACGGCATCCGGCAGGCGCTGCTCCACAGGGGACACGCTCAGGATGGATTGGCGGATCGAGGCCTGCGGAAAGCGGATGCCCAGTTGCCGGCAGAACGAAGACGCCCAGGCGCCGCCCGCCATCACGACCGTCCTGGTCTTGATGACCCCGGCTTCCGTGACCACGCCGCTGACCCGTCCGCCTTCGGTCTCGATGCCGCGCGCCGCGCAGTTCTGGTGGACGCTGCCGCCGAGCTTGATGAGCGCAGCGGCCACGGCCGGCGCGGCCTTGCCAGGATCGGCGGTGCCATCGCTGGGCGAGAAGACGCCGCCTTTCCAGGCGCGGCCGGTCGCATGGCCGCGCTCGGCGGCCTCGCGGGCGCTCAGCATGTGGGTCGTCACGCCGGCGGTCTTTGCAAACTCGCGCCAGCTGGCCCAGCGGGAAATCTCGGCCTCGTCGTTGCTGAGGTACAGCAGCCCGCAGCGATGAAAGCCGGTGTCCTCACCGCTCTCGGCGGCAAAGCGTTCCCAGAGCTCGAGGCTCTTGGTTGCCAGCGGCAGTTCGCGGGCATCGCGGTTCTGCTGCCGGCACCAGCCCCAGTTGCGGCTCGACTGCTCGGCGCCGATCCGGCCCTTCTCCACCAGGGCGACCGACAGGCCGCGCTGGGCCAGGTAATAGGCGCTGAAGACGCCGATGATGCCGCCGCCGATCACGACGACATCGGCCGAAGCCGGCAGCGTGGGCGAAGTCTGGATGTGTTGCAGCGGAGGCGACATGATGGATCTCGCTCGCCCGCTCAAGCCGCAACGCTTTGGCACACGTAGAACTTTGCCACGCGATCGCTGCTTTCCCAGCCGATCGGTGCGCCCTGTGGCACGAAAAGCGCGTCGCCCTTTGCCGTGGAAAGCACGCTGCCATCAGGCGCTGCGAAGCGCACGCTGCCGGCCAGCAGATGCATGAACTCGTTCATGCGGTGCGGCCGAACGATGCGGTGGTAGGGGGTCGAGTCCCAGGCGCCGGCGCTGTACTGCGCGCCATCGTCGATGAAGACCTTGTCGCTGCGGCATTCCGGCTGGGGGCCCAGCAGCACTTCCGCGGGCAGCGTGGCCGTGGGCTTGAAGTCGGCGTCGGCATGCAGCGGGAAGACGCCGCGCTTCGTCGGCCTCTCGCAAGCGGCGGCGCAGAACACGAAGCGCACGCGGGATCCGGCCTGGATGCGAAGCGAGGTCCCGCATCCGATGACGGCGCCCGCCTCGGGGCCGACCACCAGCGGGGCCGCGCCGGCTGCCGTCAGGGTCAGCTCGCCCTCGACCACGACGATGGTTTCGATGTTGGGATAGCTGGCGACTTCGAGCTCGCCGATGAAGCTGGTGCGGCCCGCGCTCATCGTGCCAGGTCCTTCCCACGCGATCTCGCGGTGCCGCGCAAAGGGATCGTCCTTGCCGAACGGCGCCCTGCGGAAGGCGGTGGAAAGGGGGGCGCCGCCGGCGCGGTGCAGTACGAGGGCCACGGTCATGATTGCTCCTGCGCGATGCGCAATGTCTTCCTTGAAATCTGTCATTCGGCGGCGGGTGCCGGGGCATCCTGGAAGCCGAGAATGGCCTTGGTTTCCAGGTACTCCTCGAGACCTTCGATGCCGTATTCGCGGCCGTTTCCGGAGCGCTTGTAGCCACCGAAGGGCGCATGCGGATTCCAGGCCGGATAGTTGATGTGCACCTGCCCGGACCGGATCCGCGCCGCCACGGCGCGCGCCGCGGCAAGGTCCTTGCCTTGCACGTGGGCGCCCAGGCCATAGACGGTGTCGTTCGCAATTTCCACGGCCTCGTCCACGCTGTCGTAGGGAATCAACGCGAGCACCGGCCCGAAGATCTCCTCCTGCGCGATCTGCATCCGGGAATGCACCGCGCTGAAGATGGTCGGTCGGCAGTAGAAGCCGCGGCTCAAGCCCTCCGGCCGGCCGAGGCCGCCGCAGACAAGCTGCGCGCCTTCGGCGATGCCGATGCCGATCATTTCCTGCACGCGATGGAACTGAGCGCGGTTTGCCACCGGGCCGTGCGTGGTCTGCTGCGAACGCGGATCGCCCACCACCATGGCGGATGCCGCTTCGCGCGCGATCTGCTCGACCTCGTGCAGGCGCGCTCGGGGCACGATCATGCGCGTCGGCGCGCTGCAGGACTGGCCGACGTTGCGAAAGCCCGCCGCCACGCCTCCCGGTACGGCGCGCGCCACGTCCGCATCCGGCAGGATGAGGTTGGGAGATTTCCCGCCGAGTTCCTGGGCCACGCGCTTCACCGTGGGTGCCGCTGCCTGGGCCACCAGGACGCCGGCCCTTGTCGAACCGGTGAACGAGATCATGTCCACCTCCGGATGCTGCGCCAGGGCCGCGCCGACCTCCGGTCCGCTGCCATTCACGAGGTTGAACACACCGGGCGGAATGCCGGCGTCTTGCATCACTTCGGCAAAGAGCAGGGCGCTCAGGGGCGACAGCTCGCTGGGTTTCAGGACGACCGTGCATCCGGCTGCGAGGGCGGCGCCGACCTTGGCGGTGATCTGGTAGAGCGGCCAGTTCCAGGGGGTGATGAGGCCGCACACGCCGATGGCCTCGCGCACGATGGCCATCTCCCCGCGATGGGTGACAAACGCATAGCCGCGCGCATTGTCGCGGGCCACGCGGATGTGCTCCGCGGCAGACGGCACCTGCGTGCGGCGCGCGAAGTCGATGGCCGCGCCCATCTCCAGCGAGATCGCCTGGGCGAACAGTTCTGCGCGCTCGAGGACCAGCGCGTGGATGCGGTCGAGGAGCAAGGCCCTGCTCTGGGCCGGACTCGCGGACCAGGCCGCGAATGCGCGCCGCGCTGCGGCCACGGCTGCGGCGGCATCCCCGGCACTGCCCAGCGCGATCTCCGCGACCGGCTCCTCGGTCGACGGGTCGACGACGCTGGCGCGAGTCTGCGTTTCGGGCAGGACCCACTCGCCGCCGACAAACATGCGGTCCAGGCGGCCAGCGCGCCCCAGGTGGTCGACGATCGATGAGTTCATGGATGGGGCCTTCTTTGCATGCCCAAAATCTTAGGCCGCGCGCCCCTCGCGCCGGTGCTTCAATGGGGGTCCTGCACAAAGCAGGCTGCCGTTGTGCGAGCCGCGACAGCAGATCCTGCCGTCGTGCAGTGTCAGCGGCTTCCACGCCGCCTGCTCCTATTGCGATCTTCGGTCCGCAATGGCCTCGGTCCAGCCGGCCACGTCTTCGGCCGTCATGGTGCTGGCGGCGGTGAGGCGGCCGTCCACGTAGCCCAATTGCTCGACGTCGTGAAGGTACTGCTCGCGCGACAGGAGGGTGCCGGCGCACACGTGCTCGTTCGGCGCCGGCGGCTCTCGCACCTCTTCGGCCAGCCGCGCCATCAGCCGCTCCATCACCCAGCCGGGAATGCGCTGCCGCTCGCCGGGGTAGATGTAGCCGAACAAGGTCAGGTGGGCCAGCAGCACCCGCCAGTGCGGGCCAAAGCGCTCGAGCAGGCCGGGCCAGTCCAGCCGCTCGGCGGTGGCCTGCAGCAGGTGGGCGATGTCGCCGCCGTCGTAGCGCTCGCGCTCCATGATGAAGGCCTTGGACAGCAGGCTGTCCTCCACGTTGGCAACGAGCACCGGCACGCCCAGGACTGCGGCGCGGCTGTTGCCGCGGAACCAGCGCTCGTCCACCGGCATGAGGCCGTTGCCCGAGTTGAAGATCAGGTCGATGAACTCCGGCCCGTCGTGCACCTTGGCGAGCCAGTGCGGATGGCTCATCTCGGTGCGCCAGCCGTGCTGCTGCATCAGTTGCGCGATGCGTTCGTAGTCCGCGCGGCGGATGAACAGGTCCAGGTCCTTGGTCGAGCGGCGGATGCCTGTGTGGCAGGCATGCGCGAAGGCGCCGCCGACCAGGAAGGGAATGTCCGCACCGTTCAGCGCGCGCAGCGTCTGCCGGTAGAAGTCGGCCACGCGGGGCTCGACTTCTTCTGCTTCTTCCAGCGAAAGCGCAAGACCGGCCGTGGGCTCCATTCAGGCAATGTAGAGCCGGCCCGCAGGCGGGCTCGGAGCAAACGGCCCCATCGGTCGTCGGCAGGCGCCTACAGCCGCCGCAGGATGAGGCCGATCACGGCCGGCGGCATCCGGGCGCAGGCTTGCTGCAATGCCCAATCCGAAATCTTCCTCCCATGTCCGGTTCGCCGCAGTGGGCGACATCCATGTCCACAAGGACGCGGCGGGCACGCTGCGCAGCTTCTTCGCGCAGGCCGCCGACGAGGCCGACGCGCTGCTGCTGTGCGGCGATCTCACCGACTACGGCACGGCCGAGGAAGCCAAGGTGCTGGCCGAGGAACTCGGTGCCGTCCCGATCCCCATCGTCGCCGTCCTGGGCAACCACGACTTCGAATCCGGCACGCCCGAACGGGTGACCGAGGCGCTCACGCATGCCGGCGTTTGCGTGCTCGATGGCGCGGCCTGCGAGATCGAAGGCGTGGGCATTGCCGGTACCAAGGGCTTTGCCGGCGGCTTCGGACGCGGTTCGCTGGGGGCCTGGGGCGAACCGGCGATCAAGCTGTTCGTGCAGGAGGCGCTCAACGAGGCGATGAAGCTGGAGTCGGCGCTGGCCAAGCTGCGCACCCGGCGCCGCATTGCGCTGCTGCACTACGCGCCGATCGCCGGCACGGTGCAGGGCGAGCCGGTGGAGATATTTCCATTCCTGGGCAGCAGCCGCCTGGAAGAGCCGCTGCTGCGCTATCCGATGGATGCGGTGTTCCACGGCCATGCGCACCGCGGCACGCTCGAGGGGCGAACCATCAGCGGCGTGCCGGTCTACAACGTCGCCAAGCCCCTGCTGCAGCGCAGCCGGCCCGACGCGCCGCCTTTCTTCCTGTACGAGCTGCCGCGCGAGCCGGCCACGGAAGAGGAACCGGCGGCGACATAGGCCGGGCGCGTTCATGAAACATCCCGAAACCGCGGCAGGCGACAGCATGTAGAACCTGTCCTGCACGAGCCATGGCATCCGGCTGGCATGGCGGCGTTGCTGCGCGGTGAAACTTCCGTCTCCAACCCACCTGGAGATCCCGCGATGCCGGACGACATGGAGATCCGCGTCCCACAGGACGACGAGCGAATCGACATCACCGACCTGAAAGAGGTCGACTACTGGACGAAGTGCTTTGGCGTCAGCGAGGCCCGCCTGCGCATGGCGGTCGCCTCGGCGGGGACCATGAAGGACGATCTGCGGATCTACCTCGGCCTTCCCTGAAGGCCGGGGCTGAACGCAAGGGCCGAGCGGCGCCCCTTCGTCCGAAACCCTGATGGCTGCCGAATCGAAGCTTGCGATCTACGGCGCCATCGCGGCCAATGTGGCCATTGCCGCCACCAAGTTCACCGTGGCCGGCATCACCGGCAGTTCGGCCATGCTGTCCGAAGGCATCCATTCGGCGGTCGACACCTTCAACGGCGTCCTGCTGCTGGTGGGCATCCGGCTGAGCCAGCGGCCCGCGACCGCCGAGCATCCCTTCGGCCACGGCAAGGAGCTGTACTTCTGGAGCCTGATCGTCGCGGTGCTGATCTTCGGGCTGGGCGGCGGCGTGTCGTTCTACGAGGGCATCCAGCACATCCGCAAGCCGGAGCCGATGCGCGATCCGGGCTGGAACTACGTGGTGCTGGGGCTGGCCGCATTGTTCGAAGGCGCGAGCTTCCTGGTTGCGCTGCGGCAGTTCCGCGTGCAGTCGCGCGGCGCGCCGTTCTGGCGCGCGCTCGGGCAGAGCAAGGACCCGACCACCTACACCGTGCTGGCCGAGGATTCGGCGGCGCTGGCCGGGCTGGCGGTGGCGGCCTTGGGCATCTACTTCAGCCACCGGCTCGGCATGCCGGCGCTGGACGGCGCGGCCTCGGTGGTGATCGGGCTGCTGCTGGCCGGCGTGGCGGTGCTGCTGATCAGCCAGGCCCGCGGGCTGCTGATCGGCGAGGGCATCCGCCCCGAGACCGCGCGCGCCATCCGCGCCCTGGCCATGGAGCAGCCGAGCGTGCAGGACGTGGGCCACGTGCTGTCGATGTACATCGGTCCCGACGAGGTGCTGGCCGTGGTCGACCTCAATTTCAGGGAGGGCACGGCGACCGGCGAGGCCGCCGATGCCATCGCCGCGATCGAGCAGCAGGTGCGCGGGCGCTTCCCGATGATCAGGCGGCTCTTCATCGAGGCGAGCGAGGCGCCCGTGGATGAAGACGCGGCTTCCGCGCGGACCGGCGGGATCGTCGGCGTTGGCTGACGACTGCTGCCGCCATTGCCTGAGCGCTCCCATGCCGCAGGCACTCCACTGTCGAGGTTCATTCAGGAGGTTGCCAGCCATGAACAAGCCATCGCCCAAGCGCCGCGAGCGCTCCCCCGACGAACCGGAGATCACCCAGGAAGAATCCGTGCCCACCGACGGCAGCGACACCGAGGGCGAGGAGCAGATGAAGAAGGTCGGCAACAGGAAGCTCCAGGACCCGGGCGATGCCGAGCGCAAGACGCCCGACAAGTCCTGAGGCCGTGCGCGGCCCGCGCGCAGCGGCCGCGGCGCAGTGGCGTTGTCTTGTGCCGAAGAAGGGCGATGCCCTACAACCCGGGGGCCGCGCCTCTTGATAAAAATCCTTGCGCCAGCAGATCGCCAGCAGATCGCCAGCAGATCGCAAGCAGAACAGGGCAGAAAGGACTGTCTGCCCAACGATGGAGGAAGAAGAAATGAAGCTCGACGGTACGGCCGTGCCGTCCGCCCAGGACGGCCTGATCAAAGTCGGTGTTCCCGGCCTCGACGATGTTCTTGGCGGCGGGCTCACGTCCAACCGCCTCTACCTGGTCGAGGGCACGCCCGGTGCCGGCAAGACCACCATCGCGCTTCAGTTCCTGATCGAAGGCGTGAAGCGCGGCGAGTCGGTGCTGTATGTCACCTTGTCGGAAACCGCGCAGGAACTCAAGGGCGTGGCGCGCTCGCATGGCTGGGACCTGAGCGGCATCGAGGTGCGCGAGATGCTTCCGTCGGAGACCGCACTCGAGCCCGACGAGCAGTACACGATGTTCCACCCGTCCGAGGTCGAGCTCAGCGAGACGACCCTTCGCATCCTCTCGGACGTCGATGTGCTCAAGCCTTCGCGCGTGGTGTTCGACTCGCTGTCCGAACTGCGCCTGCTGGCCGGCAGCTCGCTGCGCTACCGGCGGCAGATCCTCGCGCTCAAGCAGTTCTTCGCGGGCCGCCAGTGCACGGTGCTGCTGCTGGACGACATGACCGCCATGAAGCACGACCTGCAGGTGCAGAGCATTGCCCATGCGGTGATCCGGCTCGAGCAGATCAGCTCCGACTACGGCGCCGCGCGGCGCCGGCTGGTGGTCAGCAAGTATCGGGGCCAGCAGTTCCGCGGCGGCTACCACGACTACCGCATCGAGCGCGGCGGCCTGCGCGTCTTTCCGCGCCTGGTCGCTTCCGAGCATCCCTCGGCGCCGGCGGTGGCGCCGGCGCGCATTCCCAGCGGCCTGGAAGCGCTCGATGCGCTGCTGGGCGGCGGCCTGGAACGCGGCACGAGCACGCTGTTCGTCGGCGCGCCGGGCACGGGAAAGTCGACGGTGGCCGTGCAGTTTGCGCTGGCGGCGGCGCAGCGCGGCGAATGCGCGGCCCTCTTCATCTTCGACGAGAGCATCCACACGCTGCGCACGCGCTGCGAAAGCATGGGCATGGACCTCGGGCCATACATCGAATCCGGCCGCATCAAGGTGCGGCAGGTCGACCCCGCCGAGCTGTCGCCGGGCGAGTTCGTGCACCTGATCCGGCTGGCGGTGGTGGAGTGCGGCGCGGCGGTGGTGGTGATCGACAGCCTCAACGGCTACCTCAACGCGATGCCCGACGAGCGCTTCCTGATCGTGCAGCTGCACGAGCTGCTTTCCTACCTGGGCCAGGCCGGCGTCGCCACGCTGCTGGTGGGCGCGCAGCATGGCCTCATCGGCATGCAGATGAAGACGCCGGTGGATGCGAGCTACCTGGCGGACGCGGTGGTGCTGCTGCGCTACTTCGAGCTGGAGGGCGAGGTGCGCCAGGCGATCTCGGTGCTGAAGAAGCGCGGCGGCGCGCACGAGCGCAGCATCCGCGATTTCTCGATGACCGCCACGGGCCTCAAGGTGGGCGAGCCGCTGCGTCATTTCAGGGGCATCCTGACGGGCATCCCCATTCCCACCGACGGCGCGCAGCACGCATCGTGAGCCCGCCCGCCGCATCCGCCGAGCAGCGCATCCTGTTGCGGACCGCCACCTCCAGGGACGCCCTCATGGCAAGCGCCGTACTGGCCCGCGCACAGATTGCGGCCCATACCTGCGACAGCCTGTGCGAGCTCGTGCAGGGCATCAAGGAAGGCGCCGGCACCATCATGGTGGCGGAAGAAGTGCTGGCCGATCCGGCCGCGGCCGCGCTGGCCGAAGTGCTGGGCTCGCAGCCGCCGTGGTCCGATCTGCCGGTGCTCGTTCTGGCGCGCCAGGGCGCCGATTCGCCCGTCATCGCCAAGGCCATGGACCGGCTCGCGAACGTCACCGTGATCGAGCGGCCGATGCGCGTGGCCTCGCTGATCAGCACGGTCCGCACGGCGCTCAGGGCGCGCAACCGGCAGTACCAGCTGCGCGAGCTGCTCGACGGCCTGCGCGAATCCGACCAGCGCAAGACCGAGTTCCTTGCAACGCTGGCGCACGAGCTGCGCAACCCGCTCGCGCCGATGAGCACCGCGCTCACGCTCCTGATGCGCAAGCCGCACGAGCCCGCGGAAGCGCGGCGCTACTACGAGCTCATGGGGCGGCAGATCGACCACATGGTGCGGCTCGTGAACGACCTGATGGAGGTCTCGCGCATCACGCGCGGCAAGATCGAGCTGCGCATGGAAGCGGTGGCGCTCGAAGCAGTGATCGAGGACGCCATCGAGCTGAGCCGGCCGCTGCTCGAAGGCGCCAGGCACACGTTGGGCAAGCAGCTGTGCAGCGAGCCGGTGGTGGTGCGCGGCGACGGCGTTCGCCTCACGCAGGTGTTCTCGAACCTGCTCAACAACGCCGCGAAGTACACCGCGCCCGGCGGAAAGATCCGCATCGAGCTGCGCCGGGAAGGGCGCGAGGCCGTGGTGGAGGTCTGGGACAACGGCACCGGCATTGCGCCGGACATGCTGAAGTCGATCTTCGAGATGTTCGTACAGGTGAGCGGCACCTCCAAGGCGGCGCAGGGCGGCCTGGGCATCGGCCTCACGCTGGTGAAGAGCCTGGTCGAGCTCCACGGCGGCAGCGTCGAGGCAAGCAGCGCGGGCCTGGGCCGGGGCGCGATGTTCTGCGTGCGCCTGCCGCTCGCCCGGGTCGAGAGCGGCGTGCCCGCGTCGCCGGCACCGGCTGTTCGCGGCTGGCCGGCCTGGTTGCCGGGCACGGTGCTGATCGTCGACGACAACCGGGACGCGGCCGATGCGCTGGGCGAGCTGTTGCGCTCGATGGGCGCCACCACGCGCGTGGCCTACAGCGGCGATGCCGCGCTGCGCATGGTGGCCGAGGGGCCGGCACCCGGGCTCGCGATCCTGGACATCGGCATGCCGGGCATGGACGGCTGCGAGCTCGCAATCCGGCTGCGCGCCAACCCCGCGCTGGCCGGATTGATCCTGGTCGCGCTGACCGGCTGGGGCCAGCACGGCGACAAGGAGCGCATCGCGCTGGCGGGGTTCGACCACCACTTGCTCAAGCCGCTGGACCTGGCGGCGCTGATCTCGACCCTGGGGCCGCACCATGAACCATGACGCGACCACGCTTTCGGCGGCGGACCATCCGGCCGGCCGGCTGTCGCTGTGGCGCCGCAGCCGCCGATGGCTGCTGCCGCTGCTGGGGCTCGTGGTGCTGGGCCTGCTGCTGTCGCATGCGCACAAGGTCGACTGGGCCGGCGCATGGGAGGCGCTGCAGCGCTATCCGGCGATGCTGCTGCTGGGCGTGTGGGCCATCACGACCGCCAGCCATGCGCTCTACGGATGCTTCGACCTCATCGGCCGGCGGCACACGCGCCACCGCGTGCCGCGCTGGCGCACCTGGGCCATCGCGGTGACGAGCTATGCCTTCAACCTCAACCTGGGCTCGCTGGTCGGCGGCATCGGGATGCGCGCCCGGCTCTATGCGCGCGCCGGCCTCGATGAAGCCGTGGTGGCGCAGATCGTCGGCGTGAGCCTGGCCACCAACTGGCTCGGCTACGGGCTGCTGGCGGGTGGCCTGTTCGCCGCGGGCATCATCACGCCGCCGCGCCAGGCCAGCATCGGGGCCGACGCGTTGCGCGCGCTGGGCGTGCTGATGATCCTTCTTGCGGCGGCGTACGTGGCGGCCTGCGCCTTTTTGCGCGGGCGCCAGTGGCAGCTGAGGGGGCGGCGGGTGAGGCTCCCTTCGGCACGGCTTGCGGTCGTCCAGCTCACGCTCTCCACCGCCAACTGGGCATTGATGGGCTGCGCGATGTACCTGCTGCTGGGCCGGCAGGTGCCCTACGCCACCACGCTGAGCGTGCTGCTGGCCGCGTCCATCGTCGGCGTGATCACGCCGATCCCGGCCGGGCTCGGCGTGCTCGAGGCCGTGTACCTGGCGCTGCTCTCGGGCACCGTGCGCCAGGGCGCGCTGATGGGGGCCGTGCTGGCCTACCGCGCGCTCTACTACCTGCTGCCGCTGGCTGGCGGCCTGGTGCTCTACCTGCTGCTCGAACGCTACGCGGCAAGCCACCCGCTGGACACGGAGGCCGACACACCATGGCGCGCGCAAACCCCCTGAAGCGCTACAAGGAAAAGCGCAACTTCGGCGCCACCCCCGAGCCCGCGGAGGGCGGCGCATCGGCGCCCGGCGTGCTGCAGTTCGTGGTGCAGAAGCACTGGGCGACCCGGCTGCACTACGACTTCCGCATCGAGCTCGATGGCGCCATGAAGAGCTGGGCCGTGCCCAAGGGCCCGAGCTACGACACGCACGACAAGCGCATGGCCGTGCATGTGGAGGACCATCCCATCGCCTACAACCAGTTCGAGGGCGAGATACCGCCACGGCAGTACGGCGCGGGCAAGGTGATCATCTGGGACAAGGGCAGCTGGACGCCCATCGGCGATCCGCGCAAGGGCTACAGGGCGGGGCGCCTCAAGTTCGAGCTGCACGGCTATAAGCTGCGGGGCAAGTGGACGCTGGTGCGCATGCACGGCAAGGCCGATGAAAAGCAGGACGCGTGGCTCTTGATCAAGGAGCACGACGAGTACGCCCGCCCGGCCGCGGAGTTCAGCGTGGTCGACCAGTTCCCGGACAGCGTGGCGCAGATGCCGATGCCTGCTGCTGCGGTCTCGGCGCCCGCCGAGGCGCCGGCCGCACCGGCCAGAAAGCGCGGCGGCAAGGCATCGGCCAGCGGCATGCCCGCCGATGCGGTGAAGGCCGCCATGCCGGCCAAGCTCTCGCCGCTGCTCGCCACGCTGGTCGACGGCCCGCCGCACGATCCCCAGAACTGGCTGTACGAGATCAAGTTCGACGGCTACCGCCTGCTCGCGCGCATCGATGCGAAGGGCGGCGTGCAGCTCGTCACGCGCAACGGCCATGACTGGAGCAGCCGCATGCCGCACCTGGTGCGCGCGATCGAGCGCATGAAGCTCGCGCCCGGCTGGCTCGATGGCGAGATCGTGGTGCTCAACGAGTCCGGCGGCACGGACTTCCAGGCCCTGCAGAACGCCTTCGACAGCGAGAACACGCGCAACATCGTCTACTTCCTGTTCGACCTGCCGTACTACGGCGGCTTCGATCTCACCGGCGTGCCGCTGGTCGAGCGGCGCGGCCTGCTGCAGGCGCTGCTGGCCAAGGCGCCGCCCGAAATCCGCTTCAGCGAGATCTTCGATGCGCCGCCCGAGGACATCGTGGCTTCGGCCTGCAAGATCGGGCTCGAAGGCGTGATCGGAAAGCGCAAGAACAGCACGTACGCCTCGCGCCGCTCGCCCGACTGGATCAAGCTCAAGTGCTCGCAGCGGCAGGAGTTCGTCATCGGCGGCTATACCGATCCGAAGGGCTCGCGCGTGGGCATTGGCGCACTGCTGATCGGCGTGCACGACGACAAGGGCGACCTCATCTACGCCGGCGCGGTGGGCGCGGGCTTCAACGGCCGGACGCTCGCCGACATGCTCGAAAGATTGAAGCCGCTCGGCATCGACAAGCGGCCGTTCAAGAACCCGACCGAGAACGACCGACGCGCGCACTGGGTCAAGCCGGTGCTGCTGGCCGAGGTCACGTTTTCCGAATGGACGAAGGACGGCCATGTGCGGCATCCGGTGTTCCACAGCGTGCGCTCGGACAAGCCCGCGAAGGCCATCGTCCGCGAGAAGCCGGTGCACCCGGCGGGCGCCGGCCGCGAAGCGGAGGCTGAGCCCGAACCCGCCGCCACCATGCCCGCCAACTTCAAGGTCTCGCATGCCGACCGCGTGGTCGATCCGTCGACCGGCATCACCAAGGTGGAGGTGGTGCGCTTCTACGGCCTGGTCGCGCCGCTGATGATGCCGCACCTGAAGGGCCGGCCCGTGTCGTTCGTGCGCGCGCCGCAGGGCATCGGCGGCCAGCTGTTCTTCCAGAAGCACCTGGAGCTGGGGCAGATGGCCGGCGTGCGGCAGCTCGATGCGGCGCTGTGGCCCAAGCACCCCGAGCTGATCGAGATCGCGGGGCCGCTCGGGCTGCTGAGTCCGGCGCAGATGAACGTCGTCGAGTTCCATACCTGGAACGGCCTGAAGACGCTCATCGGCAAGCCCGACCGCATGACCTTCGACCTCGACCCGGGTGAGGGCGTCGGCTGGCCCATGGTGCTGCAGGCCGCCGAGCTGATGCGCGTGGTGCTCGACGAACTGGGCCTGGCGCCGTTCTGCAAGACCAGCGGCGGCAAGGGGCTGCACGTGGTGGTGCCGCTCAAGCGGCAGTACGACTGGGACACCATCAAGGATTTCTCGCAGGCCATCGTGCGGCACATGGCGCGCACCCTGCCGCAGATGTTCGTCGCCAAGAGCGGGCCGGACAACCGCGTCGGCCGCATCTTCATCGACTACCTGCGCAACGGCTTCGGCGCGACCACCATCTGCGCCTGGTCGGTGCGGGCGCGCCCCGGCATGGGGGTGTCGGTGCCGGTGGAATGGCAGGAGGTTCCCACGCTCACGAGCGGTGCGCAGTGGACCCTGCGGAACATCCATGCACGGCTCGACCGCGGCAACGATCCGTGGGCTGCGTATGCAAAGGCTGCAAAGAGTCCGGGAGCCGCAATGAAGCTGCTGGGCTTCAGAGTTCGATGAAGGCCGAGGTGGCCTTGTTCAGCGCCAGCTTGCCCTTGGCGGTGATCGATTCCACCTGGGCGAGATGGCGTATCGCCCGGTCGTCCGGCGCGTGGCTGGACGGCGGAATGAAAGCGGTCACCAGCTCGGCCGCACGCAGCACGCGCAGCCTGTCGATGTCGGCTGGCGTGTGGACGACGTATGGCAATTTCTGCTCGGCGATGACCCGAAGAAACTCCATGGACATGAGCCGTCTCCTTGTCTGGATGGTGGAGTGACATTCTGCGGAAAAAATCACAGTTCTGCCTAGTCCCTGCGAGGCACATGACTTTCCAGTGTGTACCTAAGTGTTCTTTTGTTGGCTGTGCTGGAAACCAAGGTGCCGATGGTGTTCCGGCGGCGGGCGCTCACCTTGCCAGCTGGATCGGTGCCGGGGGCCGTTCGGGGGAAAGAATCTGCCAGAGGCCGGGCGCCACGCCTTCGAAGGCGGCCGCATAGCGCTTGGCGCGGCCGTCCTCGCCGGTCACGTCGCGTATCGCGATGCTGTCGATGCGGCCGGGGTGGGCGCGCGCGACCTGTCCGTAGATCTCGGGATCGCTCTCGCCCGAATCGCCCACCAGCATGAACCGGCGCTGCGGAAAGTCGGCCAGCAGGCGCTCGATCACGCCGAGCTTGTGCGTGCGCGAATCCTGCTCGCCGGGGATGAGCGTGCGCCAGGTCGTGCTTTCGCGCAGGTGCATGCTGCCCAAGGGAAAGTCTGCATCGCGAAGGAAATCGGCGAGCGCGCGGTACAGCTGTATCGGGCTGGCCGAAAGATAGTGGAAGCGCGTGTCCGGCGCCTTGGCCAGCGCGCGGTAGTACGCCGCCATGCCGGGGGCCGCCTCGAAGCGCCGCGCAAAGGTGTTCAGCAGCATCTCGCGCCGGTCGCGCACCTGGGTGCGCTTGATGGTGTCGTCGATGTCCGAAATGACCGACAGCCCCTGCGCGGGAACGATCAGCGCCTCGCCCCTGAAGCGGTGCAGCAGCTCGCCGGGCCCGGTCACGGCATGGAACTTCAGCCACTCGCTCGAAGGCGAGAGGCGGGGCACGTCGATGACGATGCGCATGTTCATGCGGCCGTCCGCGCCCGAAGGCGGCGTGGCCACGCGCGCGGCGCTGCCGTCGAAGTCGAGTTCGAACACCTTGCCTTCTTCCGACTCGGCGTGGAACAGCGCGGTGCGCTGGTTGAAGCGCAGCCGCGCCGCCGGCGAGAGCTTCTTGAGGTTCAGGCCCAGGTAGCGCGCGAACGCGGCATTCAGGCCCCAGCGGCGCTCGGGTTCGTAGACCCAGGCATGGATGTCGACTTCGAGCCGGCCATCGGCGGTGGGGCGCGCGGTGCCGGGGATGAAGAGCGCTTCCTGGTCGGGATCGAGCCGCTCGGCCGCGCGCAGCGCCTGCATGGGCGCCAGGCCGCAAAGCAATGCGGCGCCGACCATGAGGGAGCGGCGCCGCAGCGGCGGGGCGACGGCGCGCGGCTCCTCTGCGTTCATGCCTTCGATGGCGCGATGCGTTCGTAGGTCACGAAGCTGTAGTTGAGGCCCTCCTTCGCCGAGACATGCGCTTCGCGCTTGGTTTCGCGCCAGGCGGAGGGGGAGAGCTCCGGCGCATGCGCATCGCCTTCGTAGTCGTGCGCGAGCTCGGTCACGACCACCTGCTGCGCGAGCGGCTCGGCCTCGGCGTAGATCTGCGCGCCGCCGATGATCCACACGTCGGGCACCTGCGATTCCTCGCACAGCGCAAGCGCTTCCTGCAGGCTGCCCACGCGCCACGCGCCTTCGGCCTTCCAGTCGTCCTGCCGCGTCACGACGATGTTGCGGCGGCCCGGCAGCGGCCGGAAGCGCGGCGGCAGCGAATCCCAGGTCTTGCGGCCCATGACGACCGGGGCGCCGGCCGTCTGCTGCTTGAAGTGCACCATGTCTTCGGGCAGGTGCCAGGGAATGGTGCCCTTGGCGCCGATCACGCCGTTGGCGGCGCGCGCGAAGATCAGGTGGATGCGCGGTGTCGTGGCGAGCTCGGACATGGGCCTACACCGCCACCGGTGCCTTGATGGGATCGTGGTGCCGGTAGTCGAGCACCTCGAAGTCTTCGTACTGGTAGTCGAAGATCGAGGCCGGCTTGCGCTTGATGTGCAGCGTGGGATAGGGGTAGGGCGTGCGGCTCAGCTGCAGCGCCACCTGCTCGGCATGGTTGCTGTAGATGTGGCAGTCGCCGCCGGTCCAGATGAAGTCGCCTACGTCGAGATCGCACTGCTGCGCCACCATGTGCGTGAGCAGCGCGTAGCTTGCGATGTTGAAGGGCACGCCCAGGAAGATGTCGGCGCTGCGCTGGTAGAGCTGGCAGCTCAGCTTGCCGCGCTCGCCCGGTGCCTGCGGCGGCGCCACGTAGAACTGGAAGAAGGCATGGCAGGGCATGAGCGCCATCTTCGAGAGCTCGGCCACGTTCCATGCGCTCACGATGATGCGGCGCGAATCGGGGTTGGTCTTCAGGGTCTTGATGACTTCGGAGATCTGGTCGATGTGGCCGCCGTCCGGCGTCGGCCAGCTGCGCCACTGCACGCCGTACACCGGGCCCAGGTCGCCATCCTCGCGCGCCCACTCGTCCCAGATGGTGACGCCGCGCTCCTTGAGCCAGTTGTTGTTGCTGGAGCCGGTCAGGAACCACAGCAGTTCCTGGATGATGGACTTCAGGTGCACCTTCTTGGTGGTCACCAGCGGAAAGCCTTCGTTCAGGTCGAAGCGCATCTGGTGGCCGAACACGCTCTTGGTGCCCGTGCCGGTGCGGTCGCTCTTGTGGACGCCGTGCGTGTCCACATGGCGCATGAAGTCTTCGTACTGGGAGCGGACGGGGCGGGCGGGCGAGGTCATGTTGGGAATTTTACGGGGCGGCGCTAGCATTGGCCGATGACCGGCCATGACCACTCCCACGAACACAGCGAACTCGGCGAAATGGACCTGCGCGTGCGGGCGCTCGAGAGCGTGCTCACCCAGAAGGGCTACATCGATCCGGCCGCACTCGACGTGCTGATCGACACCTACCAGACCCGCATCGGCCCGCGCAACGGCGCGCGCGTGGTGGCCAGGGCCTGGGTCGACCCAGTGTTCCACGACTGGCTGCTGAAGGATGCCACGGCCGCCATCGCTTCGCTGGGCTACACCGGCCGCCAGGGCGAGCACATGGTGGCGGTGGAGAACACCGCCGAGCAGCACCACATGGTCGTCTGCACCCTGTGCAGCTGCTATCCCTGGCCGGTGCTCGGCCTGCCGCCCACCTGGTACAAGAGCGCGCCGTACCGCTCGCGGGCCGTGAAGGACCCGCGCGGCGTGCTGGCCGATTTCGGCACGGTGCTGCCCGAATCGACGCGCATCCGGGTCTGGGATTCGACCGCCGAGGTGCGCTACCTCGTGATCCCGCAGCGCCCCGAAGGCACCGAAGGCATGAGCGAGGAACAGCTTGCCGCGCTGGTCACGCGCGACTCGATGATCGGCACACGGCGGGTGGAAGCGCCCGCAACGCCTGGGAGCGCCGCATGAGCTATGTCACGCATGCCGACCTCGGCGGCCAGCCCGGTTTCGGCCCGGTCACGCCCGAGCCCGAGGGCGAGCTGTTCCATGCCGCGTGGGAGCCGCGCGCGCTGGCGCTCACGCTGGCCATGGGCGCCACCGGCTCCTGGAACATCGATGCGAGCCGCGCCGTGCGAGAGACACTGCCGAACTACCGCGACCTGAGCTACTACCAGGTATGGCTTGGCGCGCTCGAGCAGTTGATGCTGCAGCGCGGGCAGGTTTTTCCCGACGAGATCGCGACTGGCGAGATGCGCCATCCGGCCGCGCCGGTCGCCCGCGTGCTGCAAGCCGGGAACGTGCCCGCGGTGCTCGCCAAGGGTTCGCCGACCGAGCGCGCCGCGCCAGGCCCTGCGCGCTTCGCCGTCGGGCAGACCGTGCGCATGCGCGCCGGCAAGGTCGACCACCACACGCGGCTGCCGGGCTACGTGCAGGGCAAGCGCGGCGTGATCGAGCATGTGCATGGCGCGCATGTGTTTGCCGACGCACATGCGCAAGGCCAGGGCGAGCAGCCGCAGTGGCTCTACACCGTGGTCTTCGACGAGGCCGAACTCTGGGGCGACGGCGCGACGCGTCAGAACCTCGCGGTGTCGGTCGATGCCTGGGAAAGCTACCTCGAGCCCGCCGCATGAACAGCGGTGTGCCACCGCTCGCGCTCGCCCCTGGCATGCCGCGCGATGCCGACGGTCCGGTGTTCAATGCACCCTGGGAAGCCCAGGCCTTTGCGATGACGCTGGCGTTGCACGAGCGTGGCCTGTTCACCTGGAGCGAGTGGGCCGAAGTGCTTGCGGCGCAGATCGCGGCCGCGCAGGCCGCGGGCGACCCCGACACCGGCAACACCTACTACCGCCACTGGCTCGCCGCGCTCGAAAGCCTGGTCGCGCGCAAGGGCGCCAGCTCCGAAGACGAACTCGCGCGTTACCGCCACGCCTGGGACCATGCGGCCGACCGCACGCCGCACGGGCAGCCGATCGAGCTGCGCGGCGAGGACTTTCCCGGTTAGACGCGAATCACGCGGCCCGGGTTGAGGATGTTCTTCGGATCGAGCCCGCGCTTGATCGCCCGCATCATCTCCAGCGCCACCGGCGACTTGTGCTTCTCGAGCTTGTCGACCTTGAGCGAGCCCACGCCATGCTCGGCCGAGAACGAGCCGCCGAACTTCTCGACCGCGTCGTACACCAGCGTGTTGATGCGCTCTTCCTCGTTCTTCAAGAAGGCCTTGGTGTCGATGTTCTCGGGCGCCTGCACGTTGTAGTGCAGGTTGCCGTCGCCCAGGTGGCCGAAGTTCACCAGCCGCACGCCGGCAATCTCGCGCGCCAGCAGTGCGTCGGTTTCCGCCACGAAGGCCGGAATGCGCGATACGGGAATCGAGATGTCGTGCTTGATGTTCAGGCCTTCTTCGGCCTGCGCGAGCGGAATGCTCTCGCGGATGTGCCAGAGCTGGTGCGCCTGCGCGAGGTTCTCGGCCACCACCGCATCGGTCACGCAGCCGTCTTCGAAAGCCGTTTCGAGCAGCGCCTCGAAGCGCGCGCGCGCATGGTCTTCGGATTCGCTGTCGGAGTTCTCCAGCAGCACACAGTACGGCACGGCCTCATCGCCGATGAAGGGCACGCGCAGCTGCGGCATGTGCTTGTCGACCAGGCTCAATGCAAACCGGCCCATCACCTCGAAGCCCGTGAGGCCCGAGCCCAGCTGCCTGTGCGCAAGGCCCAGCAGCGTGACCGCGTGGTCGAGCGAGGGCACCGCGGCCCAAGCCGTGAGCTGCGCGGCGGGCAGCGGGTAGAGCTTCATGGTGGCCGCGGTGATGATGCCGAGCGTGCCTTCGCTGCCGATCATCAGGTCGCGCAGGTCGTAGCCGGTGTTGTCCTTGCGCAGGCCGCTGGTGCCTTCCCAGATATCGCCCTGCGGCGTGACCACCTCGAGGCCCAGGCACAGCTCGCGCGTGTTGCCGTAGCGCACCACCTGCGTGCCGCCGGCATTGGTCGCCAGGTTGCCGCCGATGGTGCAGCTGCCCTCGGCCGCAAGGCTCAGCGGAAACAGGAAGCCCTGCTTCTCGGCCGCCTCCTGCAGCGTCTGCAGGATGCAGCCGGCCTCCACCGTCATCGTGAGGTTGGCGGCGTCGATGGTGCGGATGGCGTTCAGCCGCTGCAGGCTCAGCACCACCTGCGTGCCGCTGCCGTCGGGAATGGAGCCCACGGCCAGGCCGGTGTTGCCGCCCTGCGGCACGATGGCCGTGCCCGCCGCGGCGCAGGCCTTGACCACCTCGGCCACCTGCTGTGCATTGGCCGGCCGCACCACGGCCAGCGACTTGCCGCGTGCGCGCTTGCGCCAGTCCTGTTCGTAGGCCGTGAGGTCGCCCTCGTTCAGCACGTGCTGCGCACCCACGATGGCGCGCAGTTGATCGACGAGGGAAGCGGAAGAAGAAGTCGTCATGGGGTGGAAATCTCCAGTTGGCGGGCCGCCTTGGCATTGCGCAGGCGCAGCCGCACGTGCCAGGCGCAGGCCGCAAAGAGCATGAGGCACAGCAGCACCTCGATGAGCGCGAGCACCTGCCCCACGCCGTTGGTGTCGCTCCAGGCGCGCACCACGCCCTCGGTGAAATAGAGCCAGATCATCAGGCTGACCCAGCGGTAGGTGTACATGCGGTTCTTGTAGAGCCCCGCGAGCGGAATGACCAGCGGCAGCACCTTGAGCGCCAGCAGCGAGCCGCCCGGCCGCAGCGGCGCGAGCCACAGCTCCCAGGCCAGGCCCAGCACGATCAGGCCCGCAAGGCTGCCCACGGCGAGCCAGCGGGTGGCGCTGACGGAAGAAGAGGCTTGCGGCGTGATGGTTGTCATGGGCAGAACACCGCGGAACCGGGTTGGCCGGGCCGGCTTTTTCGAGCGCAGGCCACGGCGACACGAAGTGCGCGAAGACGAGGGAAGGATTCGGGTTCTTATGATACCGGCCATGAATCGTCGTCAGCTCTGGAGGGATCTTTCGCGCTTTCCGTGGGGCAACACCGCGGCGGTGCTGGGCGAGCGTTTCCGCGAAGACCGGCTCGGCCTCACGGCCAGCAGCCTCACCTTCACCACCACCATCGCGATGGTGCCGTTCTTCACGGTGGCGCTGGCGCTCTTCACCGTGTTCCCGATGTTCGCCAAGCTGCAGGGGCGGCTGCAGCGCTGGCTCATCGAGAGCCTGATTCCCGACAACATCGCGCGCCAGGTGCTGGGCTACCTGAACCAGTTCTCGAGCAAGGCCGGGGGCCTCGGCATCGCGGGCCTGGTGGTGCTCTTGATCACCGCCATTGCGCTGATCCTCACCATCGACAAGACGCTCAACAACATCTGGCGCGTGCGCTCGCCCCGGCCCTTTGCGCAGCGCGTGCTGATCTACTGGGCCGCCATCACGCTCGGGCCGCTGATCCTGGCGGTGAGCCTTTCGACCACCTCGTACGTGTTTGCCGCATCGCGCGACGTGGTGGGCGGAAGCATCCTCAAGCTGTTCTTCGACACCTTCGAATTCGTGCTGCTCGCGGCCGGCATGGCCTCGCTCTACCACTACGTGCCCAACACCAACGTGCGCTGGTCGCATGCCTGGGCCGGCGGCTTCTTCGTGGCGGCCGCCATCGAGATCGCCAAGCGCGTGCTGGGCTACTACCTGAGCCTGGTGCCGACCTATTCGGTGCTCTACGGCGCCTTCGCCACCGTGCCGATCCTGCTGGTGTGGATCTACGTGGCCTGGGTGATCGTGCTGCTGGGCGCGGTCATCGCGGCCTACCTGCCGAGCCTGCTGACCGGCGTTGCGCGCCGGGGCGGGCGGGCCGGGTGGCCCCTGCAACTGGCCATGGAGGTGCTGCAGCACCTGGCGCGGGCGCGCGCCACGCCGGCCAAGGGCATGGGCGCCACCGAACTCGTCACGCGCATGCGGGTCGATGCGCTGCAGGTGGTGCCGGTGCTCGAAACGCTGGTGGCGCTGGACTGGATCGCGCCGCTCGCCGAGGAAACCGCCAATGAAGATCCGCGTTATGTGCTGCTGGCCGATCCGTCCACGCCGATCGAGCCGCTGCTGAGGGAACTGCTGATGCCGCGCGCCGAACCGCTCGAAGACCTCTGGCGCAAAGGCCCGCTGCACTCGCTGCGCCTGGGCGACGTGCTCCTGATTTGATAGCCCTCAGAGCTTGACCTTGCCGAGCCAGATGTCGCGGTACATCGCCCAGTCGCCCATGAAGCTGTAGAGCGGGCGCTTGAACGAGGCGGGTTTGTTCTTCTCGAAGCCGAAGTGCCCGACCCAGGCAAAGCCGTAGCCCGCGACCAGCCCGGCCAGCAGCCAGAGCGGGTTGAATGTGACGACCAGCGCCACCAGGCACAGCAGCGAGATCGTCGAGCCCGCGAAGTGCAGGCGCCGGCAGGTGCGGTTGGCGTGCTCGCTCAGGTAGAAGGGGTAGAACTCCGCGAAGCTCTTGAAACGTCGCGGATCGACAGCAGATTCCGGGGCAGTCGTGGTGTTCATCGTGCGGGTCTCCTGAACGCCGGAGGCGCTTTGTCCATAATAGCCACGCCCCTTGGGCCGCACCACTGCGGCTTCGTATTCACACCTGCACCGCATCAACCTTGAGCGCCCTTCCTGCCGCCCCCGTTTCCGCCGAGCCGGCCAGCGATGCGCCGTGGGTCGTGTGCCTTTGCGCCGAATGGTGCGGCACCTGCCGCGACTACCGGCCGCTGCTCGAGCAGGTGGCGCGGGCGCATCCGCAGTTCCGCTTTGCCTGGGTCGACATCGAGGACCACGCCGAGATTGCCGACGCCTTCGACGTCGAGACCTTTCCCACGCTACTGATCGCCGGTGCCGACGGCACCCGCTTCCTGGGCCCGCTGCTGCCGCATGCCGAGACGCTCTCGCGCATGCTCGGTGCGTTGCAGGCGCCGCAGCCTTCCAGCCTCGACGTCGACCTGCTGCTGGCGGTGCTCGAGAAGCGTCCCGGCGACTTCGCGGTCTGACCGCGCCCCCAAGATGAACATCCTGATCTTCGGCGCCACCGGCATGGTGGGGCAGGGCGTGCTGCGCGAATGCCTGCTGGCGCCCGACGTGGCGCGCGTGGTCGCGGTCGGCCGCAGGGCCACCGGGCAGCAGCATCCGAAGCTGCAGGACCTGGTCATCAAGAACATGAGCGACTACAGCGGTGTCGAGCCGCAGCTGCAGGGCTTTGACGCCTGCTTCTTCTGCCTCGGCGTGTCGTCGGTGGGCATGAACGAGGCCGACTACAAGCGCATCACCTACGACCTCACGATGGCCGCTGCCACCGTGCTCGCGCGGCTCAACCCGGGCATGACCTTCACCTATGTGACGGGTGCGGGCACCGACAGCAGCGAGCGCGGCAGCCGCATGTGGGCGCGCGTGAAGGGCGCGACCGAAAACGCCCTGCTCAGGCTGCCGTTCAAGGCCGCCTACATGTTCCGCCCCGGCATGATCCAGCCGCTGCACGGCGTGCGTTCGAAGACGCCGCTCTACCAGGCCGCGATCATGGTGCTCAAGCCGGTGCTCGGGCTGGCCCACCGGCTCTGGCCCGACAGGGTGACGACCACCGAGAAGGTGGGCCGCGCCATGCTGGCCGTGGCACGGCACGGCGCGCCGAAGGTGCTGCTCGACCCGGCCGACATCAACGCGCTGGGCCGCTGAGGCTCAGGCGCTCGACCGCGCGCGGCCCAGCTTGCGCCGGCCCGCGCTGGCAATGGCATGCACCAGGTGTTGTACGAACGCCTGCGCCAGCGGCGTGAGCGTGCGGCCTTCGAGCGCCAGCACCTGCAGCTGCCGCTGCTGCAGCGGCGCCTCGGCGAACGGGCGCGCCACCACCGTGCCTGCATCGATGAGATGCGTGACCGTGAGGTGCCCCGACAGCATCACGTCCGGCGTGCGCAACAGCGGCAGCAGCACCGATGAAAAATTGCTTACGAAGATCGCGCGGTATTGCAGCCCCTGCAGGCTGCACGCCTGGTCGAACAGCTGCCGCGCGGTCACGCCCTTGTCGCCCACGGCCAGCGGATAGCGCACGGCGTCGGCCACGGACACCACGCGCTGGCGCGCCAGCGGATGGTCGGGGCGCAGCACCGCGAACACCGGCGCATTGGCCGAGTGCTCGATCTTCAGGCCGGGCTCCGGCGCCACCACGTACTTGAGCGCGATGTCGGCCTCGCCGCGCGCGAGCAGCGCGCTCACGCCATCGGGCGAGCCCACGTGGAGCTCGAGCTGCGTGCCCGGATTCGCCGACTCGAAGCTGCGCATGACCTGCGGCATGAAATGCGCGGCGAAGCCTTCGGTGCAGGCCATGCGGATGCGGTGCGCGCTGCGGCCGCCGAGGTCGCGCACCTGCTCGATGACCTGCTCGATGTCGAGCTGCGCATTGCGCAGGTGCGCCGCGAGCCGCTCGCCCGCCGCGGTGAGAGCCATGCCCCGGGCGTGGCGCTCGAACAGGGGCGTGCCCAGGCTGTCCTCGAGCTTGGCGATCTGCCGGCTGACCGCCGACGAGGCCACGAACAGCCGCGCCGCGGCCTGGCTGACCGAGCCGCTGCGCGCCACTTCGAGGAAATGGCGCATCGGAATGCTGAGGAGCGGTGGTGCCATGGCGATTGGAGCGTTGCCTTGAAGGCAATAGTAGCTTGCGAATTCGGTGCTGGAAGCATTGCCCTGCAGGCCTTGTACTTGCTGCATCCCACGCCAACAGGAAATCCCCTCATGCAACGTACCGAGAGCCTTGCCGCGGCCGCCGCCTATTTCGACGACGGCGGCTTCTTTGCCGACCTGCAGCGGCGCGTCGCCTTCCGCACCGAGAGCGACACCGGCGCCGCCACGCCCGCGCTCGGCGCCTACCTGCGCGACGAGCTGGTGCCGCCGTTGGCCGCGCTGGGCTTCGAATGCGAGATCGTCGAGAACCCGGTGGCGGGCGGCGGGCCCTTCCTGATCGCGCGCCGCATCGAAGACCCTGCATTGCCCACCGTGCTGAGCTATGGCCACGGCGACGTGGTGAGCGGGCAGGACGCGCAGTGGGACGAAGGCCTCGGCCCCTGGGCGCTCACCGTGCGCGGCGACCGCTGGTACGGGCGCGGCACGGCCGACAACAAGGGCCAGCACAGCATCGCGCTCGGCGGGCTGGCGGCCGCACTGCGCGCGCGGGGCGGGCGCCTGGGCTACAACATCACCTGGCTCATCGAGACCGGCGAAGAGGCCGCGTCGCCGGGCCTGCATGCGGTGTGCGAGCAGCAGCGCGAGCGGCTGCGCGCCGACCTGTTCATCGCGAGCGACGGGCCGCGCGTGAGCGCCGCGCGGCCCACGCTGTTCCTGGGCTCGCGCGGCGCCGTCAACTTCAGCCTGCGGCTGCGCGCCAGGGCGCGGGGCTACCACTCGGGCAACTGGGGCGGCGTGCTCGCCAATCCTGCCACCGTGCTGAGCCATGCGGTGGCCTCGCTGGTGGATGCGCGCGGGCGCATCCTGGTCGAGGCCTTGCGGCCGGCTGGAATTCCGCAGGGCGTGCGCGAGGCGCTGGCCGATATCGCCATTGGCGGTGGCGCCGACGATCCCGCGCTCGACGAAGGCTGGGGCGAGCCCGGCCTCCGCCCGGCCGAGCGGCTGGTGGCGTGGAACACCATCGAGGTGCTCGCGCTCGGCGCCGGCTCGCCGCAGCGGCCCGTCAATGCGATTCCGTCCGAGGCGGTGGCGCATTGCCAGCTGCGCTTCGTGGTCGGCACGCCGTGGCGCGAACTCGCGAGCATCGTGCGCGCCCACCTCGGCGCGCATGGTTTCGGCGATGTGGAAGTGAAGGTCACGCTCGAAGGCGCGGCCACGCGGCTCGACGTGCAGAACCCCTGGGTCGACTGGGCCCGGCGCTCCATCGAAAAGAGCAGCGGCCAGCGCGTCGACCTGCTGCCCAACCTCGCGGGCTCGCTGCCCAACGATGTCTTTGCCGACCTGCTGGGCCTGCCCACGCTGTGGGTGCCGCATTCCTACCCGGCCTGCGCGCAGCACGCGCCCAACGAGCACCTGCTGGCGCCGCTGGCGCGCGAGGGCCTGCAGATCATGGCCGGCCTCTACTGGGACCTGGGCGAGCCGGGGCTCGCGCCGTGGGCCGCCGGTAAAACGCCGCACACCGCGGCCGCCTGATTTCTCTTTCTGGACGAACCCCAATGAAAACTGCTCTCTTCCATCGGCTTCGTGGCCTGCTGGCCTGCACCTTGGCGCTCGTCGCCTTCCATGCGCCCGCGCAGGAAAAATGGCCCGACAGGCCCGTGAAGCTGGTCGTGCCCTTTCCGCCGGGCGGCGGCACCGACATCGTCGCGCGCGCGATGGGCCAGGGCCTGTCGGAGCGGCTCGGCCAGCCCGTGGTCATCGACAACAAGCCCGGCGCCGCCACCATCATCGGCACCGATGCGGTCGCCAAGGCCGCGCCCGACGGCTACACGCTGCTGCTCTCGGGCTCCACCAGCTACAGCGTGAACCCCGCGCTGCGCGCCAGGCTTCCCTACGATCCGGTGCGCGACCTCGCGCCCATTGCCATCGTTGCGCGCACGCCGCTGGTGCTGGTGGTGGGGGCGGGCACGCCATGGCGTTCGCTGCCCGAGCTCATCGCCGCCGCCAAGGCCAAGCCGAAGAGCATCCGCTACGCCACCTTCGGCGCCGGCTCGGGCCCGCACCTCGCGGGCGAGCTGCTTGCGCTGGCCGCGGGCATCCAGCTGCAGGACATTCCGTACAAGGGCAGCAGCCAGGGTTCGATGGCGGTGATCGGCGGCGAGATCGAGGTCGGCATCGACACCGTGGCGGCCGTGGCGCCGCATGTGCGCTCGGGCAAGCTGCGCGCCCTGGGCATCGTGGGCGCGGCGCGCTCGAGCATGCTGCCGGAGGTGCGCACGCTGGCCGAGCAGGGGCTGCCCGATGCCACCTTCGACGCCTGGTACGGCTTTGCCGCGCCGGCGCACACGCCGCCACCGGTGCTCGACAAACTGGCGCGCGCCGTCACGGCCACGATGGGCAGCGCGGCCCTGCAGGCGCAGCTGCGCGCGCAGGGCATGGAGCCCGTCGTCATCGGCGCGGCGGCGTTCCGCAGCCAGATGGAGGGCGAGATTTCCCGCTACCGCGCGCTGGCGCACCGCGCGGGCATCGCGGCGGAATAGAAGCGGCGCTTCAGGCGGGCGCGGCGATGAAGTCGCGCAGCGCGAACAGCACTTCGTCGGGCGCCTCGCTCATCAGTGCGTGGCCCGCATGCACGGTCACCACCTTGGCGTTGCGGGCCTTGCCCACCAGCGCCTTGGTGGCGCGCGGCGGCGTCATCTGGTCGGCGTCGCCGAGCAGGAACAGCACGGGGCACTGCACCGCTTCGATCGCTTTTTCGCCGTTCGCGTAGTCGTTGCAGGCCTTGAAGCCGATGTGGAACACGTTGGCATCGCGGTTGCTCGCGAGCACGCGCCGCATCAGCGCGCGCGAGCTGCCGTAGAGCCAGGTGCCGGGGCCAAGCGAGGAGGGCGGCGGCGCGAGCAGCGAATGCGAGAAGGTGTTGACCATTGCGATGGCGCGCTGCGGATCGTTGAGCGCGCCGTCGAGCAGCGCGGGCGACACGGCCATCGGATAGGCGGTGCCCACCATTGCCAGATGGGTCACCCGTTCGGGCGCGCGCGAGGCGGCCTCGAGCGCGATCAGCGAGCCGAAGCTGTGGCCCACGAGCACAGCCTTCTGCACGCCGGCCGCGTCGAGCAGCGCGAGCACGAACTGCGCCGCGTCTTCCACGCTGGCGGGCGGCGGGCCTTCGCTCCTGCAGTGGCCGGGCAGGTCGACGGCCAGCACGTTCCAGCCGTGGTTGGCGAACCAGCGGCTTTGCAGGATCCACACGCTGTGGTCGTTGAGTACGCCGTGAATGAACACCACGGTCGGCTTGTTCGCATCGAAAGCCTTGCCGCCGGTGTAGCAGTAGGTGGCGTGGCTGTTGACGGTGTAGTTCATGTCAGTTGCTCCACGGGGGCGTCTTGTTCTTGGCGCTGTTGTTCAGGGTGCGTGCACAGATCACCGGGTACTCCCCTCCGCGAATGTCCCCCGGCCTTCGGCCTCCTCCTTGATTTCGCTGCGGGGAGCACCCGATGCTCTGTGCACCAGGGCACGCTCTGGGTGCACCGCTGATCAACGACCGCTCCGCATAACGCTCCCGCTGATGGGGTGCCTTGCGCAGCGAAATAAAGGAGGAGGCCGCAGGCCGGAGGACATTCGCGGAGCAAGGTACCCCGTCGGCGGGAGCGCGCCCTGAACGACGGACAACACGACACAACGAAAAGCAAGCCCTCATGCCGAGACCCCCGCCTTTTCCGCAGCCTTGAGCGCACGCTTCAGGTCGTCGATCAGATCGGCCGGGTCCTCGAGCCCGATCGAAAGCCGGATCGTCCCTTGGGAAATTCCGGCCCCCGCGAGCGCCTCGTCGGTCATGCGGAAGTGCGTGGTGCTCGCCGGATGGATCACCAGGCTGCGGCAGTCGCCCACGTTCGCCAGATGGCTGAAGAGCTTCAGCGCCTCGATGAACGCCTTGCCCTGCGCGCGGCTGCCCTTGATGTCGAAGCTGAACACCGCGCCGGCGCCGCGTGCGCCGTGGCGCAACAGCTTCTGCGCCAGCGCATGGCTCGGGTGCGATTCGATCAGCGGATGGCCCACGCGCGACACGAAAGGGTGGCTCGCGAGGAACTCGACCACCTTCTGCGTGTTGTCGATGTGCCGCTCCATGCGCAGCGGCAGCGTCTCGATGCCCTGCAGGATCAGCCAGGCCGTGTGCGGGCTCATCGAGGCGCCGAAGTCGCGCAGCCCTTCGCGCCGGGCGCGCAGCAGGAACGCGCCCACCGTGCTTTCCTCGCTGAAGACCATGTTGTGAAAGCCGTCATAGGCCTGGGTCAGCTCGGCGAATTTGCCCGATTTTTCCCAGTCGAAGCTGCCGCCGTCGACCACCACCCCGCCAATCACCGTGCCATGGCCCGAGAGGAACTTGGTGGCCGAGTGGTAGACCAGGTCGGCCCCCCAGTCGAAGGGCTTGATGAGATAGGGCGAGGTGAGCGTGGAGTCGACCAGCAGCGGCACGCCGGCCGCGTGCGCGATGTCGCTCACCGCGGGAATGTCGAGCACGTCCAGGCCCGGGTTGCCCACGGTTTCGCCGAACAGCAGCTTGGTTTCGGGCCGGATCGCGGCGCGCCAGCCGTCCAGGTCGCCGGGCTTCACGAAGGTGGTTTCGATGCCGAAGCGCCGCATCGTGTAGTGCAGCAGGTTCTGCGAGCCGCCGTAGAGCGCGGTGCTTGCCACGATGTGGGAGCCCGCGCCCATGAGCGTGGCGATCGACAGGTGCAGCGCGGCCTGGCCGCTGGCGGTGGCAATGGCGCCGATGCCGCCTTCGAGCGCCGAAACGCGCTGCTCGAGCACCGCGTTGGTCGGATTGCTGATGCGCGAGTAGACGTGGCCCGCGCGCTCCAGGTTGAAGAGCGCCGCCGCATGGTCGCTCGACTCGAAGACGAAGGAGGTGGTGAGGTGGATCGGCACCGCCCGCGCGCCGGTGGCGGGGTCGGGCGCGGCGCCGGCGTGCAGCGCCAGGGTGTCGAAGCCGGGGTCGGAGTAGCCGGGCATGGGAGCCTTTCTGGGTTCGTTCGCAATGCCCCGTTACGTCTGCTAATCATGCGCGCGCAACATGGGCGTGGGAGTCGGCGCCGATTGTGGGCTATATTCAAATCGGCACCGCCGCCGAGAACGATTTCCGAGAGGAGCACACGATGAAAGTCAGCGACATCCTTCGCGTCAAGGGCAACACGCTCTTCACCATCACGCCTGACGACCTGCTGGCCGAAGCCGTCAAGACCATGGCGGAAAAGGACATTGGCTCCCTGGTGGTCATGGAACACGGCGACCTGGTCGGCATGCTCACCTTCAGGGAAGTGATCCTGGCCATTGTCGACAACGGCGGCCAGGTGGGCGGCACGCTGGTGCGCAAGGCCATGGACGATGCGCCCGTGACCTGCACGCTCGAAACCGACCTCGACGAAATCCGCCGCATCATGCTGGAGCGCCACGCGCGCTACATGCCCGTGATGGACAAGCGCATGCTGATGGGCGTGATCAGCTTCTACGACGTGGCCAAGGCGGTGGTGGACAGCCAGAACTTCGAGAACAAGATGCTCAAGGCCTACATCCGCGACTGGCCCGAAGAGCAGTAGCCGGCCGCGCCCAGCTCCGGGCGGCGGACTTATTCCTTGATATTGGCCGACTGCACGATCTTCTGGTTGCGGGCGTATTCGGCCTGGACGAACTGGCCGAACTGCTCGGGCGTGCCGCTGCCGGGCAGGGCGCCCTGTTCGTTGAGCTTGGCCCGCACCTGCTCCTCGGCGAGCACGGCATTCAATTCCTGGTTGAGGCGGGCCACGACGGCCGGCGGGGTGCGGGCGGGGGCGAAGATGCCGGTCCAGCTCACCATGTCGTAGCCCTTGAGGCCCGGCATCTCGTTGAAGGTGGGCACATTGGGCAGCGCGGCAAGGCGCTGGCTGCCGGTGATGCCGAGCGCCTTCAGGCGGCCGCCGCCCACATGCGGAATGGCGCTGGTGCTGACCAGCATCGCCAGGTCGACCTGGTTGCCGATCACGTCGGTGGCAATCTGGGCGCCGCCGCGGTAGGGCACATGGGTCACGAAGATGCCGCTGCGCTGCTTGAGCAGTTCCATCGCCAGCTGCAGCACCGTGCCCACGCCCGAGGTGGCGTAGTTGTAGGCGCCGGGCTTGGCCTTGGCGAGCTTGACGAAGTCGGCATAGGTGTTGGCGTCCAGGCCGGGCCGCGCCACCAGCACCATGGGCGCAGTGTTGAGCATCCCGACCGGCGCCAGGTCCTTGAGCGGATCGAACTTGAAGGCCGAGGGGTTGACCAGCCGCCCGATGGCGATGGCGCTGTCGGGCCCGACCACCAGCGTGTAGCCGTCGGGCGCCGCGTTCACGGCCTTGGCCACGCCGATGGCGCCGCCCGCGCCGCTCACGTTCTCGATCACCACCGACTGCTTCAGCCGCTCGCCCAGCCGCGTGGCGACGAGGCGCGCGTTGACGTCCACGCTGCCGCCCGCGGTGTAGGGAACGATCAGCGTGATCGGCTTGGCCGTGGGCCAGGCGCCCTGCGCGAGTGCCGCCATCGGCAGCATCGAGCAGAGGGTGGCGGCAAGAAGAAGGCGGCGGGGGTTGTTCATGGCGTGGTTCATTGCGGGTGGGCGGGATGCTGCGGCACCGGCGCAAGGCCGGCGCGCAGCGTGTCGAACTCGCGGCTCCATTGCGTGCGCCATGCGCGGCGCTGGGTATCGTCGATCCATGCGCCTTCGAGCCCGTTGTGCATGAAGCCGCGCAGCTCGTCCAGCCCGAAGCCGAAGTCGCGCGCCATCATCAGCCAGGCCTCGGTGGGCGTGACCTTGTGCAGCGTCGGGTCGTCGGTGTTGGGATGGATGCGCAGGCCCAGGCCGGGCATGCGGCGGATGGGATGGTCGAGCGCCCAGCGCTCCGGGGGCAGCGTGCGCAGGTAGTAGGAGTTGGTGGGCACCACGGTGAAGATCACGCCGCGCTCGGCGCACTGGCGCGCGAAATCGGGCTGGTCGACCACCGTGTAGCCGTGGTCGATGCGGTCGACCTGCAGCACGTCGAGCGCGGTGCGTACGTTGGTCCATGGCATGCCGAACTCGCCCGCATGCGCGGTGGCCTTGAGCCCCGCGCGCCGCGCCTCGGCATAGGCGCGCGCGAAGAGTTCGGGCGGCCGGTCGACTTCGCGGTAGTCGATGCCGATGCCGATCACCTCGTCGCAGCGGTGGGCCTTGACCCATTCCACCATCTCGACGGCGGCTTCCGGGCTGGCCTCGCGGTCGATCGCGGCAATGAGCCGGCCGGTGATGCCGAACTCCTGCTGCGCGTCATGGATCGCGCGGACGATCGCGCCCTGCGCCATCGGGTAGGCGATGCCGGAGGCGTGCACCGTGCCGGTGGGGTTCCAGAAGAACTCGGCATAGCGCACGTTGTGCGCCGCCGCGTCCTCGAGGTATTCGCGCGTCAACTGGTAGAGGTCGCCGGGGCTGCGCACCAGCTGCGCATCGAGCGCGCGCAGCACGCGCAGCACGCCCACCGGTTTTTCGCCGCGCGTGTAGAAGCCTTCGATCTCCTCGGCCGCGAGCGGCGAGCCGGCGCGATGGTTGAGCTGCTTGAAGGTCTCGTGGCGCACCGTGCCGAACAGGTGGCAGTGCAGCTCCACCTTGGGAATCGCATGCAGCATCGATTCCAGCGTGAGGGGCGGCGGGGCGGGGCGGGTCATGCCGGCCAGTCTAGGCAAGGGCGCCTCATAAACAAAATTTTGAATTTCTATAATTTGATTCATTGAATAGATAACAGGAACGCCATGGCCTCCCTGCCGCTCCGGGCGCTCACGCTGCGCCAGCTTCAGTTCTTCTCTGTGCTGGTGGAAGAAGGGCACTTCGGCCGCGCGGCGCGCCGGCTGGCCATCACCCAGCCGGCGCTCAGCAACGCGATCAAGCAGATGGAAAAACTGCTCGGCGCCGAGCTGCTGACCCGTTCCACCCACCGCCTCGAGCTCACGCCGGTGGGCGCCGAGGTGCTGGCGCGCACCGATTTCCTGGTCAACACCTTCGAGGTGGCGCTGCGCGACATCGAGAGCACCGTGCAGCGCGGCCGGGCTTTCGTGCGCGTGGGCGTGATCCCGTCGGCCAGCGCGCGCGTGATGGCCGCGGCCAGCGAGTTCCTCCAGGCCGGCGCGCGCGAGCTCGAGATCGCCTGGCGCGATGCGCCTTCGACCACCTTGCTGGCCGAACTGCGCAGCGGCCAGCTCGACATGGCGGTGGCCGCCATCACCGAGCCGCCGGGCGGGCTGGCCTGCGTCGACCTGTTCCGCGATCCGCTGGTGCTGGTGGTGCGCCGCGGCCATGCGCTGGCGGCGGCCGGGGACGCGAGCTGGGAGGCCATCGGCAAGGAACGGCTGGTGCTGTTCGAGAGCGGCAGCATGCCGGCGCTCGGCAACCCGGCGCGCGCGCAGTTCGAGCAAGGCCCCGAGCCCTACCGCGTGAGCTATTCCGAAACGCTCTATGCGCTGGTGCGCAGTGGCCAGGCGCTGGGGCTGATGCCGCGGCTCTACACCACGCTGCTGCGCGACCCCGAACTGGTGGTGCTGCCGCTCTTGAAGCCGCGCGTCGAGCGCCGCGTGGTGCTGGCCTACCTGCCGGGGCCGATGCGCAACGTGGCGGCGCAGGAACTGATCGCGTTCCTGCGCGAGCGGCTGCCGCAGGCGGGCGAAGCGGCGGTGCGGCGCGTGGCCTCGAAGGAGCGGCGCAGCCGGCGCTGAAGCCGGGCGTCCGGCCGAAGGCTCAGTGCAGCTCGGCCGCGGCGTGGATGGTTTCGCGCACGCGCGGGTAGATCTGCGCGTTCCACTTGCTGCCGCTGAAAACGCCGTAGTGCCCCACGCCGGCCTGCAGGTGATGCACCTTGAGGTAGGGCCGGATGCCGGTGCAGAGGTCTTGCGCCGCCACCGTCTGGCCGACCGAGCAGATGTCGTCGCGCTCGCCTTCCACCGTGAGCAGCGCGGTGCGGCGGATGGCCGCCGGGTTCACCGTACGCTCGCCCACGGTGAGCACGCCGCGCGGCAGGTCGTAGGTCTGGAACACGCGCTCCACGGTCTCCAGGTAGAACTCGGCCGGCAGGTCGTTCACCGCCAGGTACTCGTCGTAGAAGGTGCCGATGGTGCGGGCCTTCTCGGTGTCGCCCTCGACCAGGTGGCGGACCATGTCCTGGAACTGCTTCTTGTGGCGCTCGGGGTTCATGCTCAGGAAGGCCGAGAGCTGCAGGAAGCCCGGGTACACGCGCCGCATCATGCCGGCATGCGGCCACGGCACGTGGCTGATGAGGTTTCGGCGGAACCACTCGATCGGCTTGCTGTTGGCGAGCTCGTTCACCCCCGTGGGGTTGATGCGGCAATCGACCGGGCCGGCCATGAGCGTGAGGCTGCGCGGCGTGGCGGGGTTGTCGTCCTCGGCCATCAGCGCCGTGGCCGCCAGCGCGGACACGCAGGGCTGGCAGACCGCGACCATGTGCACGCCGGGACCGACGGCTTCGAGAAACCGGATGAGCTGCAGCGTGTAGTCGTCCAGGCTGAAGCCGCCGTGCCACAGCGGCACGTCGCGCGCGTTGTGCCAGTCGGTCAGGTACACGTCGTGGTCGCGCAGCAGGGTGCGCACGGTTTCGCGCAGCAGCGTCGCGAAATGGCCCGACAGTGGTGCGACCAGCAGCACGGGCGGGTGCACGGCCTGCGTGTCCTTGCGGAAATGCAGCAGCGTGCCGAAGGGCGAGACCAGCGTTTTCTCCTCGTGCACCGGGGTTTCCACGCCATCGACCGGCACGCTGGCAATGCCGTAGTCGGGGCGCGAATGGGTCAGCCGCATGCGCGAAAACACCTCGAACTGCGCGGCCATGCGCCGCATCATGGTGCGGTCGGTGCCGTCCTTCCAGAGGGCCTGGCCGAGGTACTGGGCTGCGAGCCGGGAGGGCGAAAGCAGGTCGGCTTGGTTCTGGTAGGCCCGGTACAACATGAAAGTAGTACAGGCAAGTTGCGGGCCAAGCGGTGGCACAAGCCTTGCACGCCCCGTGGGAGCCAACCGGCAGCAGGCAGTCCGCCAAGGAGATCCACGATGGCCAAACCCGTTCTCACGATCAGCAGCAAGAACTACGGCGCCTGGGCGCTGCGCGGCTGGCTGATGTGCAGGCTGGCCGGGCTCGACTTCAGCGAGAAGATCATCCCGCCCGACGACCCGGCCATGAAGGCCGAGATGCTGCTGCTCTCGTCGTCGATGCTGGTGCCCTCGCTGCAGCACGGCGGCGTCAAGGTGTGGGACACGCTGGCCATCGGCGAATACCTGAACGAGATCAAGCCCAAGAGCGGGCTGCTGCCGGTCGACATCCAGGCGCGCGCGCATTGCCGCGCCATCTGCGGCGAGATGCATTCGGGCTTTGCCTCGATGCGCGGCGCCTTGCCGATGAACATCAAGGCCCGGTTCCGCGGCTTCAAGATCTGGTCGCGCGCGCAGGCCGACATCGACCGCATCGTCGCCATCTGGCGCGAATGCCTCAAGACCTACGGCGGCCCCTTTCTCTTCGGCAAGCAGCCCGGCATAGCCGACGCCATGTATGCGCCGGTGGTCACGCGCTTCCTGAGCTACGACGTGCCGCTCGACAGCGTTTGCGCCGCCTACTGCAAGCGTGTGATGGACCTGCCCGCCATGCAGGAGTGGGTGGCCGCCGCGAAGGAAGAGCCCGAGGAAATCGACGAGCTCGACGCCGAGTTCTAGGCAGGTTTTCCGAGCGGGTTCTTCTTCAAGCCGGCGGCGGCCCGAAGCCCGCCTGCCGCAGCGTGCGCTCGATGCTCTGCGCCGCCTGCTGCAGGTCGGCCAGGTGCGCCGAGACGATCTCGCGCTCGGTCTTCACGGCCGGCAGCCACGCGCAGCTCAGGCAGCCCACCACGAGCGAGTCCAGGCGCACCGGCACCGAGAGCGCGCCGAAGCGGTCGGGCGAGTCCATGCTCGTCGACGCGGGGTCGCGCACCACGTAGCCCTGGTCGCGCGCATGGGCCATCATGCGCCGGATGTTCTCGGGGCGGCGCGCGGCGCGGTCGGTGTCGCTCGGCGAGCGGGCCAGCGCCGCGAGAATCTCGCGCCGCTCCTCTTCGGGGCAGAACGACAGGTAGCAGCGCCCGAGCGACGACAGCAGCATCGGCGGCCTGAAACCCAGCGCCCGGTAGTTCACCGCCAGGCCATTGCGCGGCCGGTCCGTGTCCAGGATGAGCATGGCCGTGCCGTCGCGCACGCCCAGGTCGATGGGCCACGGCACCAGGCGCTGCAGCGTGGCGCGCGACTGCGCCGCCAGCGCCGACAGGCTTGCGCGCCATTGCACCGCGGGCCCCGATTCGCCGGCGGCCGAGGCCGGCACATAGCGCTTGTCGAGTTCGCTGCGCTCGGCCCATCCGGCCTGCTGCAGTGTCTTCAGGATGCGCAGCAGCGTGGCCTTCGAGAGGCCGGTCTGGCGATGCAGCTCCGACAGCGTGGCGGCCGACGAGCGCTGGATGGCCAGCATCACGTCGAGTCCGCGGCGCAGCGCATCGATCGATTTCACGCTTCGGACGCCGGTGGTGTCGGACATGCGGAACTCCAGAAAAAGGTTCACCTGGTGAAACTATATCTTCTGGCTTCGGCGGCGTGTTCCTACAGTGCGTCGACCCCACCCGTCGTCCCACTGAAAAGGAACAGAGAGCATGAAGTTCACCCGTCGCGAAGCGGCCCGTGCCGCCGCCGCCATCGCCGCATCGGGCCTTGCCCTGCTGGCCGCCGGCGGCGCCATGGCGCAGGCCTGGCCGGGCAGGCCGATCACCATCGTCGTTTCCTATCCCGCGGGCGGCGACACCGATGCGGTCGCGCGCATCTATGCCGAGAAACTCTCGCTGCGCATCGGGCAGCCGGTGCTCGTGGACAACCGGCCCGGTGCCAGCGGCATGATCGGCAACGCCTGGGTCGCCAAGGCCGCACCGGACGGCTACACGCTGCTGTTCACCCCCAGCACTTTTCCGATCGCGCAGCATGTGCTGAAGGCCGGCCCCGGCGTGGCGCACGACGTGGTCAAGGATTTCACGCCCATCGTGAAGACCGGCAACATCCCGCTGCTGCTGGTGACCGCGCCGTCCACCGGCATCAAGAACGTGGCGCAGCTGGTGGCCGACGCCCGGGCCGGCAAGGCGCTGAGCTACGGCACGCCGGGCGCGGGCTCGCCGATGCACATCGCGGGCGAGCTCTTCAACAAGGACGCCGGAACGCAGATTGCCCACGCGCCCTATCGCGGCGTGGCGCCGGTGGTGAACGATGCGCTCGGCGGACACGTGGGCGTGGGCTGGATCACCCCCGGCGCGGTGGCGGGCCACATCGCCGGCGGCAAGCTCGTTGCGCTGGCGGTGGCCGAGCGCCAGCGCACCAAGCTGATGCCCGCCGTGCCCACGCTGATCGAGCTTGGCTACAAGGACGTGGATGTCAGCGCCTGGATGGGCCTGCTGGGCCCCAAGGGCATGCCGGTGGAGCTGGTGCAGGCCCTGAACCGCCACTTCAACGAAGTGCTGAAGATGCCCGACGTGCAGGCCCGCATGGCTGCGCTCGGCATCGAGCCGATCGGCGGCGCGCCCTCGGTGCTGGCGCAGCAGATCGCGGACGACGACCAGCGCTTCGGCAAGCTGGTGAAGGAATTCGGCATCCGCGCCGAATGAGCTGGAACAAGGAGACAAGCACATGCTGAGCGAAGAGAAGAACCGCCTGCTGACCGAGGTCGGGCCGGGCAAGCCGATGGGCGACTACCTGCGCCGCTACTGGCATCCGGTTGCCGGAGCCAGCGAGTTCGACGACAAGGCCGTCAAGCCGCTGCGCATCCTGGGCGAGGACCTGGTGCTCTACAAGGACCTGGGCGGCAACTACGGGCTCGTGGACCGCCGCTGCCCGCATCGCAATGCCGACATGTCCTACGGCTTTGTCGAGCAATGCGGCTTGCGCTGCAGCTACCACGGCTGGCAGTACGACCAGAGCGGCCAGTGCGTGCACCAGCCCTTCGAGGAAACGCTGGACCCGGACGCGCGCATGCGCAGGAACACGAAGATCAAGGCCTACCCGGTGCAGGAAAAGGCCGGGCTGCTCTGGGCCTACATGGGGCCGCAGCCCGCACCGCTGCTGCCCGACTGGGAGCTGTTCAACTTCAGGAATGGTTTCGCGCAGGCCGTGTTCGCAGAGATACCCTGCAACTGGTTCCAGTGCCAGGAAAATTCCATCGACCCCGTGCATTTCGAATGGACGCACAACAACTGGACCACGCGCCTGCAGGGCGACGAAGGCCCCTATGTGCCAACCCACCTGAAGCTCGCGTTCGATGAGTTCGAGCACGGCTTCGTCTACCGGCGGTTGCGCGGCGGCGAGAGCGAGGACAACGTGATGTGGACCACGGGCCGCGTCACGCTGTGGCCCAACGGCTTCTTCCTTGGCCACCACTTCGAATGGCGCGTGCCCATCGACGACCACAACACCCTGAGCGTGCTGTGGGTGCTGAGCCGCGTGCCGACCGAGCAGGAGCCCTACGTGCAGGAGCGCATTCCGTCCTGGTACGGCCCGATCAAGGATCCGGCCACCGGCCGCTGGATCACGAGCCACGTGGCCAACCAGGACTTCGTGGTGTGGGTGGGGCAGGGCACGGTCACCGACCGCACCCGCGAAAAGCTCGGCCAGAGCGACAAGGGCATCGTGATGATGCGCCGCCGCTTCTTCGAGGAACTGGAGGCGATGCAGGCCGATCCGGCGCACGAGCCCAAGGGCGTGATCCGCGACACTGCGATGAACCGCAATGTGCCGCTGCCTTCGGCCTGCCGCGACGAGATGCTCCATGGCCTGCCGCGCGCGGAGCTTGCCGCCCATCCGCTGCTGGGGCCCTACCTGAAGGACTTCTTCGGGCAGGCCGGGCAGCCCGAGCACGTGCGCGCGGCCTACGAACGCGCGATCGGCCAGAAGGTGGAGGGCGCGAAATTCTTCAAGGTGCACGGCAGCGCGGCGGAGCACCACACGCTGCAACCCACGAGCGAAGAAGAACAGGCGGGCTAACGCCGGAACATCCGCAGATCGAGCGGGTTTTCCTCGCCGAGCCACATCGCATGCGCCGTGTGGTCGGCAAAGTCGTCGCCCGTGACGCCGTGCACGAAGATGTCGAGGCCGTTGCGGTGCGCCTCGAGCCATTCGATCACCTGGTCGAACTCCGCCGCGTCGAACGCCAGCTGGCAGCTCCAGCGCGTGTGGGGCCCCACCAGCCGTTCGTGCACGCGGCCGACCACCACCATCAGTTCGCGGCCCGCCTGTTCGCACAGCTGCCGGGCCTCGGCCACCGTGGCGGGGTCGAAGTAGACGTGGGCGTGGTATTGCGGATAGAGGTTTTCGGGGCGGCGCGGCATGGTCCGGTCATTGTGGCCCGTTCAGGCGGCGGCCGCTTCGGCCGTTTCGCTGCGCGCCTTGTAGAAGCGCAGGATGTGCTCGGAGAAGTCGCCCAGGAGGAACTGCGCCACGCGGTCGGCATACCAGTTGAAGCGCGTGCTCACGCGCCAGGACACATCGATGCGAAGCTCCGTGCCGCCCTCGTGCGGTGTGAGCGTGTAGGCCGAGTCGCGCAGGTCGAAATAGTGGCCGCCGATCACCACGTGGTCGTCCAGCGCGCCGGCGGGAAAGGAATCGGGCGAGAAGCGGTAGCGCCACTTCACGCGCTGCAGCGGCCGCCACTCGGTGATGATCTCGTCGAAGTGCACATCCTTTTGCCACTGCACCTTGCGCACGCGGCCTTCGGGCGTGTCTTGGGTCACGCCCGCCACCGGCATCGGCACGCCGATGCGGTAGGCCCAGGCATCGCCGACCTCGCTCGGGCGGATGCCCTGCGCATTGTTGAGTTCATGCCACACGCGTTCGGCGGGCGCGGCAATGAAGAGGGTGCGCGAGGTGCCCGAGACCTGCTCGGGGTTGGGCCACTGTGGCTCGACGGCGCCGAAGACCAGCGGCAGCAAGGCGAAGCTGTAGAGCGCAGGCCTGGGCCAGTTCGTGACGCGGCAGACGATGCCCATCGCGAGGCCGCCGAGGCTGCCCATGAACGCGAACAGCGGAATGATCACGACCGCACAGACGAGGCCTTCGATGAAGATGGCCAATGTGCCGGCCAGGAACAGGGCCGTGGAGATCCAGGGCATCCAGAGGTAGTAGCCCCAGCTGCGCCGTCCGATGCGCTCGGCCATGTAGACCGTGACCGCGCCGCACACGGCAGGCGCGAGGTAGATGAACGAGCCGAGCATCGCCGAGAAGCGCTGGCCCGGTCCACCGCTGAATGCGATGCGCAGCAGCAATGCCACCAGGGCACCGGCCAGCGCAGGCCAGAACCAGGCGAAGGGCATGTGGCGGATGGAGATGCCGCTCATCGCAGGCGCGGCGGCGGGCGCCGGCGCGGCCGGGCCAGGCCGCTGGGTGTCATCGGGTTCGGTGCTCATTTCAATCTCTTCTCCTCGTCATGTGTTGGTTTTCAGTCGCTGCGCCTGGCCGTCACCATGCAGTAGTCGAAATCGCGCCAGAAAAGGCCCAGCACCAGCGCGCAGTAGCTGGCCACGATGTGCTTGCGGCGCCAGGGGCTGAGCCGCCCGCGCGCCTTCCAGAGTTCGGCCAGCGCGAAGCGCGTGGCCAGCACCGGGATGTGCAGCGCGCTGGGCGCCACGCGCCAGCGCAGCGACCGCACCTCGATGTCGTCGAAGCCGTGGTCGCGCAGCGCGGCGACGAAATCGTCCCGCACCGCCAGCGTGGGCACGGCCCAGCTGTCGGCCCACAGGCGGTGCAGCCAGCCGGCGCTGCGGCCGGGCTTCTCGCGCAGCAGGAAGCCGTCGATCACCGCGAGCCGTGCACCGGGCTTCAGCAGGCGGGCCGCCTCGCGCACGAAATCGGCCTTGGCCGTGCCGCTCGCGTAGCAGGCGCTTTCCACGGCCCAGGCGCCGTCGGCCTGTGCGGTGGGCAGGCCAGTGCGCGTGTAGTCGGCCTCGATGTGCGCCACGCGGTCGGCCACGCCGGCGCCGGCATCGAGCCGCAGCGCGATGCGGTTCTGCACCGCCACGTTGGTGACCGTGACGGCAAAGAGCGACGGGTCGTCGCCCACCAGCGTGCGCGCGGTGGCCCCGGCGCCGCAGCCAAGGTCGACCACGCAGCGGCGCTCTGCGCTTTGGTGCGCTGGCCGGGGCTGGTCGAGCTTGAGCGCGCGGCCGACGGCGCGGTTCATTTCCACCAGCATGCCTTCGCGCCGCAGCGGATTCAGCCCGAGCCGCCAGAAGCCGAAGTGCATGTTGTAGCTGGGACTCCATGCGCGGTAGTCGTCGGCCACCTCGGTGAAATAGTCCTGCGTGTCGGCCTTGGTGATGGAGGCTTCGGGTGCCGCGGATGCCGGAGGCGCAGTGCGGGTGGCCGCAGGACGGAAATCGGGCTGGAAGACCTTGGTCACGAGAGCTCCTTTTTTCAGATCCGGCAATTGCCGCCGGCGCAGGTGCGGGATGAGCGCGCGGCCTTGCCCGCGAGCAGGGTCACCAGCCAGCGCGGCAGCCGGTAGCGGTTGCGCGCGAGCACCGCATAGGCGCGGTCGGCCAGCGGCGCGATGAGCGGCAGGTCGAGCAGCAGGCTGCCGCTTGGCAGCCCGACGGCATCGCGACAGGCGCGGATGGCGGGAACGCCCACGAACAGCTGCCCTGCGGCGTCGACGGCGTGAATGGCAGTCATGAGCGCCTCGCGCGGGGCGGGGCCGGTATTGAAACCGGCGGGTGAGCAGTCGACGAGGTTCAGGCGGGCCGAGGCATCGCGCGCCTTCATTGCGTTCATTTCTGCCGTGCAAAGGACGCAGGTGGCATCGAAGTAGACGGTCAGCGGGTAGGTGGCGATGGTGCGCATGAGTTTGTTTTCGTTGTTTCTGTCAAAACAGAAATGATGAGGCAAAAAAAGAGCGGCTCAGATCATCGGCAGGCTGGCGTGGTGGGCATCGGGGTCGTCGCCATCCTTCTTGGGAGCCGCGGGCGTGGCCGCCGGCGCCGCATCGCCGCGAACGAATTTCTGCACGCTGGCCCCGAGCGTCAGCACCTTGTCGAGCGTGCCGGGCGAGAGCCGCAGCATCTCGTCGGCCCAGGTGGCGAGCTTGCTCATGAGGTCCATGGTGGAGCGGATGCGGTCCTGCGCATCGGCGGGCTCCTTCTGGAAGTCGGGGCTGGAGACGATCTCGCGCAGCACGCGGATGGTCGGGTCGAACTCGCGCTCCTTGCGCTCGCGCACCACGGTGCGGAACAGTTCCCAGACGTCGACGCTGGTTTCGAAATAGTCGCGCCGGTCGCCCAGGATGTGCGTCACGCGCACGAGGTTCCAGGCCTGCAGTTCCTTCAGGCTGTTGCTCACGTTGGAGCGGGCCACGCCCAGCGTGTCGGAGAGCTCTTCTGCATGCATGGGCTTGCCGTGCGCGAACAGCAGCGCGTGGATCTGAGAGACCGTGCGGTTGACGCCCCACATGGAGCCCATTTCTCCCCAGTGGAGAACGAACTTGCGTTGGATGTCGGTGAGTTCCATGCCTCGGAGTCTAGGATTTTAGAAATTTCTGTCAATAGAGAAACTAAAAATCAGCTTGCCTGCGGAAAAGCTTTGGAATACTGTGTAAACATACAGTATTCGAGAGAAAGGACCTGCCATGCCGGCCGCCCGGATTCCCATCCATGCCATCAAGGGCCGCGGCGCGGCCACGCACCTGGCGCACCGCTTTTCGCGCGACGAGCGCAATGCCTTCGACGACGGCTGGGGCACGCTCGAAGAAGGCGCGGCCGAAGCCGAAGAACTGCCGCGGCTTGCCACCGAAGTGCGCTTCGAGGACGTGAAGTCGGTGCTCAACGAAAACGACTCGCCCGATATTTCGTTCGACCGCTCGCTCAACCCGTACCGCGGCTGCGAGCACGGCTGCATCTACTGCTTTGCGCGGCCCACGCACAGCTACCTCAACCTCTCGCCGGGGCTCGACTTCGAGACCAGGCTCATCGCCAAGCGCAACATCGTCGAGGTGCTGCGTGCCGAACTCGGCCGCAGGAGCTACCGGCCCAGCCACATCGCGATCGGCACCGCCACCGATTGCTACCAGCCCATCGAACGCGAACTGCGGCTCACCCGTTCGGTGATCGAGCTGCTGAAGGAAACGCGGCATCCGTTTGCGCTGGTCACGAAATCGAGCGCGGTGGAGCGCGACCTCGACCTGATCGCGCCCATGGCCGCCGAGCACCTGGCCGCGGTGTACATCACCGTGACCACGCTCGACGGCGAGCTGGCCCGCAAGCTGGAGCCGCGCGCCGCCGCGCCGCACCGGCGGCTGCGCACCATACGCACCCTGGCCGAGGCGGGCGTGCCGGTGGGTGTGAGCGTGGCGCCGCAGATTCCCTTCGTCAACGAAGACATGGAACAGGTGCTCGAAGCCGCCTGGGCCGCCGGTGCGCGCAACGCCTTCTACACGGTGATCCGGCTGCCCTGGGAGGTGGCGCCGCTCTTCAAGCAATGGCTCGAGCTGCACTACCCGCAGCGCGCGGACCGCATCATGGCGCGCATCCACGAGATGCGCGGCGGCAAGGACTACGACGCCGACTTCGCCACGCGCATGAAGGGCTCCGGCCTCTGGGCCGACCTGATCCGCCAGCGCTTCGAGAAGGCGGCGAACCGCATCGGCTTCAACCGCGAGCGCATTGCGCTCGACCTCGGCGCGTTCCGGCCGCCTGGCGCGGCGGGGCAGGGCAGCCTGTTCTAGGATGGGCCGCGGCGGTGGCGCCTGTCCCGACGGAAGGTGGATTCAAGTCCCGCCGATGCGCGGAGAAATATCCCCGCGGTTTCACCAGGAAGGGTATGTATGAACGGGCCGTCGCTGGTCGTGATGGGTGTTTCGGGCTGCAGCAAATCGAGCCTCGGCGCCGCGCTGCGCGACCGAGCCGCTGGTGGCACCGGTCGGGCAAGTGAAGGCCTGGTTGCCGGCGGTCTGATTTGCAGGGGGTCAGCCGATGACTTCCGGCCAGTTGGTGTGGAAGAACTCGCCGGCCGGCTTGTCCACGCGCTCGTAGGTGTGGGCCCCGAAGAAGTCCCGCTGCGCCTGCAGCAGGTTCGCGGGCAGCCGCTCGGTGCGGTAGCTGTCGTAGTAGGCGAGCGAGGCACTGAACGCCGGCACCGGAATGCCGTTGCCCACCGCCAGCGCCACCACCTCGCGCCAGTTCTGCTGCGTGCGGTTGAGCAGGTCCTTGAAGAAGGGGTCGAGCATCAGGTTGCCCAGTGACGGGTCGGCGCGGTAGGCGTCGGTGATGCGGTTCAGGAAGCGCGCGCGGATGATGCAGCCGCCGCGCCAGATGGCCGCGATGCCGCCGAGGTCGAGCTTCCACGCCTTCTTCTCGCCCATGGTCTGGATCAGGTCGAAGCCCTGCGTGTAGCTGACCACCTTCGACGCATAGAGCGCATCGTGCACCTTGGCCACCAGCGCCTTCTTGCCGAGCGAGAGTTCGACCTTCGGCCCCTGCAGCAGCTTGCTGGCCGCCACGCGCGCTGTCTTCTGCGACGACAGCACGCGCGCCTCCACGGCGGCGTTGATGGTGCTGATGACCACCGCGTTCTCGGCCGCGTTGACCAGCGTCCACTGCCCCGTGCCCTTCTGGCCGGCCTTGTCGAGAATGAGTTCGACGATCGGCTGGCCGGTTTCCGGGTCCTTCTGCTCGAGCGCCTTGGCGGTGATCTGGATCAGGTAGCTCTGCAGCTCGCCCTCGTTCCATTCGTTGAAGACCGCGGCCATCTCGTCGGTGCTGAAGCCGGCCGCCTTGAACAGGCTGTAGGCCTCGCAGATCAGCTGCATGTCGCCGTACTCGATGCCGTTGTGCACCATCTTCACGTAATGGCCCGCGCCGCCGGGGCCGATGTGGATCACGCAGGGCTCGCCGTCGACCTTGGCCGCGATGCTCTCGAAGATCGGTTTCATCACTTCCCAGGTGGAAAGCGGGCCGCCCGGCATGATCGACGGACCCTTGCGCGCGCCTTCCTCGCCGCCCGAGACGCCGGCGCCGATGAAGCGCAGGCCCTTGGTGGCAAGGTACGCATCGCGGCGCTCGGTGTCGGTGTAGAGGCTGTTGCCGCCGTCGATCACGATGTCGTCCTTGTCGAGCAGCGGGATCAGCTGCTCGATGACCTGGTCGACCGGTGCGCCGGCCTTCACCATGATCTGGATCTTGCGCGGCCGTGCCAGGCTCTGCACGAACTCTTCCAGCGTCTTCGCGCCGACCAGCTTCTTGCCGGGGTTGGCGGCCACGAAGGCCTCGGTGGTGGCTTCGGTGCGGTTGTACACGCTGACCTGGAAGCCGCGGCTTTCCACGTTCAGCACCAGGTTCTGGCCCATCACGGCCAGGCCGATCAATCCGAAATCGCTCTTGTTGTTGCTCATGGCCCTTCTTTCGTCTGCGGTGGATGTGACGGGCATTGTGCCGGGGGCGCCGGGGCGCTGCCGTGGGAGGGCGTCTATACCCGCTTGGCAAGCGCGCGCGGCTTGGGTATGTTGGCGCGATGAACGCAAATGCCTCGCCCGCGGTCCACACCTGGTCCACCGACGCCGTGCCGCCGGCGCAGCGGCTGGACTACTGGATCGGCGCGGTGTGCGAAGGCTTTCTCGAAATGGACGTGACCAGCTCCCTGGCCGGCAGCTTTGGCGCCACGCTCGAATCCGCACCGCTGGGCGCCATCGGCGTGAACCGGGTCCGCGGCAGCGCGCAGGACGTGTACCGCAGGCGCCGGGCCATTGCCCAGAGCCGCAGCAACTACTACTACCTGCTGTGCAAGACCGATTCGCCCTGGGTCGCCGTGCAGGACGGCCGCTCGGCGCGCATGCTGCCGGGCGATCTGGTGCTGGTCGATTCGCGGCGCTGCTATGAACTTCGCCTGCTCCAGTCCGCCGATACGCTGTCGCTCGAACTGCCGACCGCGTGGGTCGAGTCGTGGCTCCCCGATGCCGGCGGGCAGGTGGCGCGGCGCATCGACGGGCAGTCCGGCTGGGGCCGTGTGCTGAGCGGCTTTGCCCAGCAGCTTTCTCCGCAGGGCGCTTTGAAGCCGCCGCTGCCCGCGGCCTTGCTGACCGATCACCTTGGCGGGTTGCTCGCACTTGCCGCCGGCACGGCATGCGATGCGGGCGGGTCGGCCGCGCCCAGCGAAAGCGCCCGTGCCGCGCTGCGCCGCCGCGTGCTCGACGCCACGCGCGAACGCCATGCCGAGCCGGGCCTGACGGCTGCCGGCGTGGCGCGCGGACTGGGCATCTCGGAGCGCAGCCTGCACCGCTGCCTGTGCGAAGGGTCGACCACCTTCGCCGCCGCGCTGACCGGCTTTCGCATGCAGGTGGCGCGGCGGATGCTCGGCGATGCGCGCTTCGATCGCCTGAGCATTGCGGAAATCGGCTTGCGCGTCGGGCTCGCCGATGCGTCCCACTTCGTTCGCCAATTCAGCCGGCATCTCGGCATGACGCCGGGTGCCTGGCGGCGCCAGCGCTGAGGCAAAAGCAAGGCAGCGCAGGCGCAAATCGGCCATGGGCCTGGCAGCCAGCGGCCATTCGCGCCGCCCCGTGTTTCCTAAAGTCGTCCCAATTCAACGACGACGATAAAGAAGGAGACACCCATGTCCGACACCTATGTCCTGATCCACGGCGCCTGGCACACCGGCGCCGAGATGGAGGCCGTGGCCGCCGGCCTGCGCGAGCCCGGCCACCACGTGCATTGCCCCACGCTCGCGGGAAACCGCCCCGGCGACGACCGCTCGCGCACCAGCCTCGTCGATGCGATCGACTCGGCCGTTCGCTTCATCGAGGAGCACGACCTGGTGGACGTTCGCCTGGTGGGCCACAGCTACGGCGGCATGGTGATCTCGGGCGTGGCGGACCGCATCGCGCAGCGGCTGCGGCGCCTGGTCTACGTCAACGCCTTCGTGCCGCTCGATGGTGAATCGCTCAACGACATGGTGCCCCCGCACTACGTCGCGATGTTCGACGCCGTGGCCGCGGCCAATGGCAATGCGGTGAGCCTGCCGTTCGAGATCTGGCGCGAAGCCTTCATCAACGACGCAGACCTGCCGCTCGCGCAGGCCAGCTACGAGCGGCTGAACCCGCATCCCTACCGCACCTTCACCGACAAGATCCGGCTGCGCGAGCCGCTGGCGGCGCTGCAGATCGGCAAGTCGTACCTCAACTGCCTGCAGGACACGGCCATGCCGCACGGCTTGCCGTGGCATCCGCGCCTGTCGGAGCGGCTCGGCTTGTTCAGGCTGGTGGAGTGCCCCGGCAGCCACGAGATGTTCTTCTCGAACCCGAAGCGCCTGGCGCAGGCGATCCTGGAGGCGGGGCGGGACTAGGGCTTGCCGAACAGCGCATCGAACACGCGGATCGATGCATAGGCGTCGTTGGCCGCGTAGCGCATCTGCGCTTCGGTCAGCTGCCTGTTGGCCCAGTTCGAGGTGGCCGCCTTGCGCGACTTGACGAAGCGCTGGTTGAAGACCAGCGCCACGGCCGCCTTCACGCCGACCGACTTGCGGTAGCCGCGGTGGCGGAACTCGCTGTCGATGTCGAACACCGCCTTCGGCTCGATGTTGAGGCGGTTGCGTATCAGCGTGAGATCGGTCGAAAGGCCGAAGCCGACCTTGCGCAGTTCGGTGGAAGCAATCAGCGTTGCGACCACCGGATTGCATTCGGTGCGGTGCAGCTGGAACAGCCAGGCCATTTCGCGCGTGGCGAACTGCACCACGTGCGGGCCGCCCGAGACCTCGTTCTTCGCGAAGGTGGGCTTGGATTCGGTGTCGAAGCCGGCCACGCCGGCGGCCAGCAATTCGGCGGCGGCATGTTCGGCGTCCTGCAGCGTGGAGACGACCACGATGTCTTTCAGGCCCAGGCCCTCGAAGGGTTCGAGCAGCGCGATCTGCTCGCGTTCGGGGAGGGGCGGCAATGCGGGAGGGTTGTCGCTCACGAGGAGGCTGCTTTCTTTTTCTTCTTCACCGGGGCTTTCCTGGCGGTTTTCTTCTTCGGCGGCTGGCCCGAACGCAGGGCTGCCTCGTAGGCACGGCGGCCCCAGAGCGCGGCTTCCTCGCGGTCTTCGAAAAGATCGGCCGGCGCGAGCCGGTACGACATCGGCATGGCCTTGCCTTCGCGCACATAGGTGAAGGGCGGCAGGTCCAGCTTGTCGAAATGCTCGGCGCTGCCGGCATCGGACTTGAGGTAGAGCGTGTCCTTGGCGACAAGCGCGATCATGCGGCCCTCGTGCCAGACGCCGTGGCCGCCGAACATGCGGCGGGTTTCGATGCGGCCGAGGCGCTCGAAGACTTCGTGCAGGCTTTGTACGAATTCGCTCATCGGGCAGGCTTTGCGCGGTTCATGCGGTGATCTCGATGCGGTTGCCGTCGGGGTCGAGCACCACGCTCTCGTAGTAGCCGTCGCCGGTGCGGCGCGGGCCGTCGAGCAGCGGGTAGCCGTCCGACTTGAGCCGCTGCGTCAGTGCGTCGACGGCAGCCTCCGAACCCACGCTGATGGCCAGGTGCGTCCAGCCCATGCGCTGGGCGCCGGGTTCGGCGGGCACCGGCGAGAGCGTGCGGGTGGTCATGGCCTCGATGCGCGCGCCGTCGCCCAGGCTCAGGAAGCAAGAGGCAAAGCCCTTGGCCGGATTGGCATAGCCCGCCCCGGCCGTGGCGCCGAAGTAGTCGACGTAGAAGCGCTTGCAGCGTTCGAGATCGGTGGTCCAGAGGGCGATGTGATCGATGCGCATGGAGAAAGGGCAGCGGAAGAAGGCGCTCAGCCGGTGCGACGCGGCTGCCGCGGCGGGCTCGCCGGATACCAATGGTAGGCGACCCGTTCGCGTCCGCTGGCCGGGTGCCGGTCGACCGCGCCGCGCACCAGGCCGTAGCGTTCGTAGAAGCGCTGCGCCGCGGTGTTGCTGGTGGCCACGTGAAGCTTCCAGCCGAGCGGCATGCGCACGCTGGCCTCGTCGAGCAGCGCCTGCCCCAGGCCCTGGTTGCGAAGATGCGGTTCGACGAACAGCTGCGCCACATATTCGCGCCGCACCAGCAGCACCATGAAGGCGAGCACCTGGCCTTCGCGCTCGGCCAGCACCACGTCCGCGGGCGGTACGAATTCGGTTTGCACGCGCCGCAGCCAATGCGTGATCGGCTCGATGACGGCGGCATTCCGGTTGGCCGCGATCCAGGCGCGGCGCCAGATGCCGGCCAGCGCCAGGCTCTCTTCGGCGGCGCCGTCGCGGGACCGCAACTGGAAGGCGGGAATCTGTGCTGCGGACATGCGCCCCATGATAAGCCGGCCGTGGGCCGCGGTCGATCAGCCGCGCAGCGTTTGCGCGTGGTGCGCGATGTGGTCCGCCATGAAGGTCTGGATGAAGTAGTAGCCGTGGTCGTAGCCCGCATGGCGGCGCAGCGTGAGCGGCTGGCCGGCGGCAAAGCAGGCGGCCTCGAAGGCTTCGGGGTTGAGCTGCTCGGCCAGGAATTTGTCGGCCAGTCCCTGGTCGACCAATATGCCTTGCGGATAGGGCGCGGCGGTCTGCGACTTCATGAGCGCGCTGGCGTCGTGCGCGAGCCATTGCGCGCGGTCGCCGCCGGGCTCGCCCAGGTAGCCGCCGAACGCCTTCTGGCCCCACGGGCATTGCGTGGGCGCGCAGATGGGCGCAAAGGCCGACAGCGACTTGAAGCGCCCCGGATGCCGCAGCGCCAGCGTGAGCGCGCCGTGGCCGCCCATCGAATGGCCGAAGATGCCCAGGTGCTGGTCGTCGATGGCGAAGTGCCGCCCCACCAGCGGCAGCAGCTCGTGCACGATCCAGCTTTCCATGCGCCAGTGGGTGGACCAGGGCGCTTCGGTGGCATCGAGGTAGAAGCCCGCGCCAACGCCGAAGTCCCAGTGGGCGGTGGCGCCGGGCAGGTTTTCGGCAATGCTGCCGCGCGGGCTGGTGTCGGGCGCGATCAGCGCCAGGCCCAGGCTGGCGGCCATGCGCTGCGCGCCGGCCTTCACTGCAAAGGTTTCCTCGTTGCAGGTCAGCCCCGCAAGGTAAAGAAGGGCCGGCACGCGCTCCTGCGCAGCCTGCGGCGGCAGGTAGACCGAAAAGCGCATCGGCAGGCCGATCTCGTGCGAGGCATGCTCGTGGAAGCTCTGCACGCCGCCGAAGGCATGGTGCTCGGAAAGGGTCTTGAGGGAGTCGGTCATCAGAGGGTGTTGTGGTGCCGCAAGGCGGGCACGAGTTCGAGCACGGCGTCGGCAAAGATGCGCGGCGCCTCCTGCGGCAGGTTGTGGCCCGCGCCGGGCACCAGGCGGTGCGAACGCGGGCCGCTGAAGCGCTGCGCATGGGCCGAGGCATCGGCGGGCGGCCGCACGCCGTCGTCGATGCCGTCGAAGGTGATGGTGGGCACGGTGATCGCGGGCTGCGCGGCCAGGCGGCGTTCGATGTCCGCATAGGCCGGGTCGCCCGCCACCAAGCCGAAGCGGTGCCGGTACGAGTGGATCACCACCTCGACGAAATCAGGATGGTCGAAGGCCGCGGCGCTGCGCTCGAAGGTGGCGTCGTCGAACTTCCAGGTCGGCGACCAGAGCCGCCACAGCAGCCGCGTGAGCGCCCTGCGGTCCTTGGCGAGGCCGGCGCGGCCGCGCTCGCTGTGGAAGTAGTACTGGTACCAGAGGCTGTGCTCGTTTTCGGGCGTGTCCGGCTCCATCGCCTTGGCGATGTTCTGGATGTTGTAGCTGTTGAGCGAGACCAGGCCCGCGCAGCGCCCGGGCCACAGCGCCGCCGCCACGCAGGCGGCGCGGCCGCCCCAGTCGTAGCCGGCGAGCACCGCGCGGTCGATCTCCAGCGCGTCGAGCAGCGCGAGCAAATCGGCGCCGAAGGCCGCCTGTTCGCCCGAGCGCGGCGTGGCATCGTGCAGGAAGCGCGTGGAACCGTAGCCGCGCATGTACGGGACGATCACGCGGCAGCCTTGCCCGGCGAGCATCGGCGCGACTTCCGCATAGGTGTGGATGTCGTACGGAAAGCCGTGCATCAGCAGCACGGGCGGGCCGTCCGAGGGCCCCGTTTCGTAATAGGCGATCTCGAGGACGCCCGCTTCGATCTTGCGCAGGGGTTCCATGCGGTTCATGGCGGGCGCTCTCCTAGAAGGCTAGTAGAGAACCACGCCGCGGATCGATTCGCCGCGCTTCATGAGGTCGAAGCCCTTGTTGATGTCTTCGAGCGGCATGGTGTGGGTGATCAGGTCGTCGATGTTGATCTTGCCTTCCATGTACCAGTCGACGATCTTGGGCACGTCGGTGCGCCCGCGCGCGCCGCCGAAGGCCGAGCCTTCCCACTTGCGGCCCGTGACCAGCTGGAACGGCCGCGTGCTGATCTCCGCGCCGGCCTCGGCCACGCCGATGATGATGCTGCGGCCCCAGCCCTTGTGCGTGCATTCGAGTGCCTGGCGCATCACCTTGGTGTTGCCGATGCACTCGAAGCTGTAGTCGGCGCCGCCGTCGGTCAGCTGCACGATCGCATCGACGATGTTCTCGTGCTCCTTCGGGTTGAGGAAGTGCGTCATGCCGAACTTGCGCGCCATGGCCTCGCGCTCGGGGTTCAGGTCGACGCCGATGATCTTGTCGGCGCCCACCATCTTGGCGCCCTGGATCACGTTCAGGCCGATACCGCCGAGGCCGAACACCACCACGTTGGCGCCGGCTTCCACCTTGGCCGTGAAGATCACCGCGCCGATGCCGGTGGTCACGCCGCAGCCGATGTAGCAGACCTTGTCGAAGGGCGCGTCCTCGCGGATCTTGGCCAGCGAGATCTCGGGGGCGACCGTGTAGTTGCTGAAGGTGCTCGTGCCCATGTAGTGGAAGATGGGCTTGCCGTCCATGCTGAAGCGGCTGGTGGCATCGGGCATCAGGCCCTTGCCCTGCGTGCCGCGGATCAGCTGGCACAGGTTGGTCTTGCGCGACAGGCAGAACTTGCACTGGCGGCATTCGGGCGTGTAGAGCGGAATGACGTGGTCGCCCTTTTTCAGCGTGGTGACGCCGGGGCCCACGTCGACCACGATGCCCGCGCCCTCATGGCCGAGGATGGCCGGGAAGATGCCTTCGGGGTCGGCGCCCGAGAGCGTGTAGTAGTCGGTGTGGCAGATGCCGGTGGCCTTGATCTCGACCAGCACCTCGCCGAATTTCGGCCCTTCGAGGTCGACGGTTTCGATGGTGAGCGGGGCTCCGGATTTCCAGGCGACGGCAGCTTTGGTTTTCATGGCGCTTCAGGGCAAAGGGACAAGGATAGCGAGGCCGGCGTTCAGGCCGCCCCGGCGGCAAAGATACCCGACATTCCGATGAAGCCGGGCAGGTGGCGAAAGTTCCAGATCCAGTGTCGCAGGGCGGGGTATTCGTCCAGCGAAATGCCGCCTTCGCCAGCGAGGGCCGCATAGGGAAAGCAGGCCAGGTCGGCCACGGTCGCATGCGGGCCGGCCAGCCACTGGCGGCCCTCGCTGGCGCGCTCGGCCAAATGGTCGTCCAGCAGGCGGAAGGCCGCATGCGCGCCGCGCCGGCAGGCCTCGATGTCGATGTTCTCGTAGCCGAAGGCGTCGTGCAGCCGCGCGGCCGAGGCGGTGCGGGTGAGCTCGTCGGCCATGGCAAACCACATCGCGGCCTGGCCGCGCAGCTGCGGATCGGCGGGGTACCAGCGGCCCTCGGCGTCGTGCTTGCTCGCGAGATAGACGAGGATGGCCTGCGCGTCGCGCAGCAAGAAGCCGTCGTCGTCGATCACCGGAAGCTGGCCCAGCGGATCGACCTCTGCCAGGAACGCGGCCGACCGGTGCTCGCGGCCCGGATGGAAGTCGACCGGCACGCGCTGGTAGTCGAGGCCGAGCCAGGCAAGCATCTGCCGCACCTTGAAGCAGTTGCCCGACAGGGCGTAGTCGTAGAGCCGGATCATGCCGCCTGCCTCACGCCAAAGCGCATGCCGCGCTCGCGCAGCCAGCGCCGGTAGGTGACGGAGGAGGTGTCGCCTCGCGTCGGCGTTTCGGCGCGGCCTTCGAGCGGCATGCGCTTGAAGGCGTGGTTCTCCAGGATCGGCTTGTCCTGCCCGAAGATCGTCTGCTGGAACGCGATGAGCTCGGCATCGGTGGAGCTGTCGTCGTAGCAGGCCAAGAGCGTATGGGCGATCACGTGCTCGTCGTCCAGCGGCTGCAGGAACAGGCCGATGGCATCGAGCTCGCCGTCGCGCGAGCTCGACTTGTAGAGCATGGCCGAGAGCGGCTGCATCACCCGGTACTTGTAGAGCACTTCGCTGCCGCTGCCGTGGGCGGCCGAGGCGCGGGGCTGCCAGAAGCGGCAGTCGGTGGCCCAGATCTCGTGCGTGGCGGGATCGACCTGCACCTGGTACTTGGCCACTTCGGTGTGCGGCACCTGGCCCAGGAAGCCGGCATGCACGAAGGGGAAGTGCGCCATGTCGAGGAAGTTCTCGATCACGCGCAAGCCCGACACCGCCACGCCGATGGCGCCGCAGTCGATGATGCGGCGCCCGGCTTCGCCGTATTCGGGAAAGTCGAACAGCGGCCGTGCGGGCCGGCCGCTCGGGCAGACCCAGAGATGGCCGTGGCGCGCCTGGACCGAGAGCGCGCGTGTGCCGAGCCGGCATTGCGGCATGTCGGCGTCATCGGTCCACAGCTGCAGCGTTTCGCCGAGCAGGCGAACTGCGCGGGGCCGCGCTTCGGAGCTGCCGGCGAGCGCGGCCGCGGGGCCTGCGACCAGCCAGTCGTCGAGCATGTTGGGGTCATCGGTGACGAAGGGCATGGGGTTCTTCCGGTCAGGCTTGCGGCTGCTGTTGTTCTTCGATTTCGCCGCGCAGGGCGCGCGCGGCGGCGTGCAGCTTCTTCATGGCGCCGCTGCCGGGCGCGGCGGGCGTCCAGAGGTGAATGAAGGCGAGCTGCGGCTGTGCATCGAGCATCAGCGCGGCGGCATCGACCTTGCCGAGCGCGCCGCGCAAAGCAGGCGGCGCCTCCGACCCGAATCCGCGCGCCGCGAGCGCATCGCGCACGCGGGCCACGCCGGCGCGCACGCTGAGCGTGCGGCAGAACGACCACCCGGCCGGCACGGCATCGCCCGGCGGCGGAGAAGGCGGCGTCTCGGCCGCGAGGCTCACCCACAGCATGCCGGCCGCCTCGGCCGCATGGAACACCTTCGCGCACACATTGCGCGGCGCTGGCATGCCGGGATGGGCGGGAATGCTCGCGCACTGGCCGTTTCCGGCGTCGTATTGCCAGCCGTGGTACGCGCAGGCGAGGCGGTCCTGCAGCACCTGCCCCAGCGTGAAGCGCACGCTGCGGTGCGGGCAGCGGTTTTCCCAGGCCTGCGCGGCGCCGCTGGCCGCACGCCAGAGGGCCAGCTCCTGGCCTTCGGCAAAGCCCGCGACGATGTTGGCGCCGGGGCGCAGTTCGGCCGAGCGGGCCACGGGATGCCAGGTTGGAATGCTGTCTGTGCTCATGATGCGCACCACCTTAGCGCAACCATAATGGCGGCATCCCAGGAAGCCATTCACCATGAAGAAAATACTCGTCCTCAACGGCCCCAATCTCAACCTGCTCGGCACCCGCGAGCCCGAGCAATACGGACGCGACACGCTGGCCGACGTCGAGCGCCTGTGCCAGGAGGCCGGCGCAAAGCACGGCGTGGAGATCGAATGCCGCCAGTCGAACCACGAGGGCGTGCTGATCGACTGGATCCACGAGGCCGGCCGCGAAGTGGCCGCGGGCCACATGCTGGGCGTGGTGATGAACCCGGGCGCCTACACCCACACCTCGATCGCGCTGCACGACGCCATCAAGGGCGCGAGCGTGCCGCTGATCGAGCTGCACATCTCGAACGTGCACGCGCGCGAGGAATTCCGCCACCACTCGTACATCTCGCCCGCGGCGCGCGGCATCATCGTGGGTCTTGGCGTGAAGGGCTACGTGCTGGCCATTGCGGCCCTGGTGCCCTGACGAGCCCGCTGCGGCGCCGGCCGCTCAGTCGGTTTGCCGCGGGGCCGCGGCCTTCCAGCTGCGGGTGATGTGGCCCTGGGCATCGACGCTCTCCAGGTGCACGTCGAAGCCCCAGAGCCGCGCGACGTGCTTGAGCACCTCTTCGGCATCGTCGTGCAGCGGCAGGTTGTTGCGCTGCGTGTGGCGCAGCGTCAGCGCGCGATCGCCGCGCATGTTGACGTTCCACACCTGGATGTCGGGCTCCCTGCTGCCGATGTCGTACTGGCGTGACAGCGATTCGCGCAGCGCGTGGTAGCCGCTGTCGTCGTGGATGGCGGACACCTCCAGCTCGGGTTCGCTCTGGTGGTCGCGGATCGCGAACAGCCTGAAATCGCGCATGGTCTTGGGACTCAGGAACTGGCCGACGAAGCTCTCGTCCTTGAAGTTGCGCATGGCGTAGTCGAGCGTCTTGACCCAGTCGGTGCCCGCGAAGTCGGGGAACCAGCGGCGGTCTTCCTCGGTGGGCTTTTCGCAGACGCGCCGCAGCTCGGTGAACATCGAGAAACCCAGTGCATAGGGGTTGATGCCGCTGTAGGCGCGATGCCCGACGGGCGGCTGGAAGATCACGCCGGTGTGCGAGCTGAGCCATTCCATCATGAAGCCGTCGGCGAGCTGGCCGCGGTCGTACATGGTGTTCAGCAGGGTGTAGTGCCAGAACGTGGCCCAGCCCTCGTTCATGACCTGGGTCTGGCGCTGCGGATAGAAATACTGCGCGATCTTGCGCACGATGCGCACCACCTCGCGCTGCCAGGGCTCGAGCAGCGCGGCGTTCTTCTCGATGAAATAGAGCAGGTTCTCCTGCGGCTCCGAGGGGAAGCGGCGGGACGAGTCGGATTCGGTGGTGTGTTCGCTCTTGCGCGGCAGCGTGCGCCAGAGGTCGTTGACCTGCTGCTGCATGTAGCGCTCGCGTTCGGCACGCTGCGTGCCTTCCTGCGCCAGCGAGCGCTTCTGCGGGCGGCGGTAGCGGTCGACGCCGTAGTTCATCAGCGCGTGGCAGGAGTCGAGCAGCTGCTCCACCGCATCGAGGCCGTGCCGTTCCTCGCATTCGGCGATGTAGTGCCGCGCATAGACGAGGTAGTCGATGATCGAGGACGCATCGGTCCACATCCGGAACAGGTAGTTGCCCTTGAAGAAGCTGTTGTGGCCATAGGCCGCATGCGCGATCACCAGGGCCTGCATGGCCATGGTGTTTTCTTCCATCAGGTAGGCAATGCAGGGGTCCGAGTTGATGACGATCTCGTAGGCCAGCCCCATGTGGCCGCGGCGGTAGTTCTTTTCAGTGGCGATGAACTGCTTGCCGTACGACCAGTGGCGATAGATCATGGGCATGCCGACGCTGGCATAGGCATCCATCATCTGCTCGGCGGTGATCACCTCGAGCTGGTTGGGATACACGTCCAGGCCGAAGCTCCTGGCCGTCTTCGCGATCTCGGTGTGGTAGGTCTCGATGAGATCGAAGGTCCAGTCCGACGGACTGGGCAGGCGTTCCAGGCGTTCGGTGCCGCGCGCGAGGGGAGGGTGGTCGGAGGTCATGCGGGCACTCCCTCCTTCTTGAAGAGGTCGCGGAAGACGGGGTAGATGTCCCGCGCGTCGGAGACCTTGCGCATCGCAAAATTGGGCTCGATGCCTTCGAGCTGCGCGTATTCCTGCCACAGGTTCTGCTCGGTCTCGGCCACCTGCACATAGGCGTAGTAGCGCACCACCGGCAGGATGTGGTCGACCAGCAGCTCGCGGCAGCGCCCGCTGTCCTGGTGCCAGTTGTCGCCGTCGCTCGCCTGCGCGCCGTAGACGTTCCACTCGCCGCTTGGATAGCGCGCCTTGATGATCTCGTCCATCAGCACCAGCGCGCTCGACACCACGGTGCCGCCGGTTTCGGTGGCATGGAAGAACTCTTCCTCGGTGACTTCCTGCGCCTGCGTGTGGTGGCGCAGGAACACGAGGTCGATGGTTTCGTAGTGCCGCGTGAGGAACATGTACAGCAGCATGAAGAAGCGCTTGGCCATGTCCTTGCGCGCCTCGTCCATCGATCCCGACACGTCCATGAGGCAGAACATCACGGCCTTGGCGCTGGGCACGGGCGTCTTCACGCGGTTGCGGTAGCGCAGGTCGATCGGATCGATGTAGGGCACGTGGCGCGAGGTGCGGCGCAACTCGGCGATCCGCTCCTCGGTCTCGAGGATTTCCTTCTGGATCAAGGGCTGCTCGACCTGCGGATGCTGCCGCAGGTGCAGCAGGTGCGTCTCCAGTCGGCGCAGCTCCTTGCGCGGCTCGCCGCCCAGCGCGATGCGCCGCGCCAGGGCGCCGCGCATCGAGCGCACCACGTGCAGGTTGTTGGGCGAGCCATCGCTCGTGAAGCCGGCCCGGTGGCTCTTCCATTCGGGCACCTCGGCGATCTGGGTGCGGATGAGGTGCGGCAGCGCCAGGTCATCGAAGAACACGCGCATGAACTCCTCGCGCGTGAGGCGGAAGACGAAGTCGTCCTCGCCTTCGCCGCTGTCTGCGGCCTCGCCGCTTCCCGAGCCGCCGCCGGCCTGCCCCTCCGGACGCGCAATGCGGTCGCCCTTCAGGTATTCCTGATTGCCCGGGTGCACGTACTCGCGGTCGCCGCCGCGGGCATGGCCGAAGACGGGTTCGGACACGTCGTGGCGCGGCAGGGTGACATCTTCGCCTTGCTCCAGTTCGCGGATGTTGCGCCCGCTGACCGCGCGCCGCACAGCCTCCTGGATCTGCCCTCGGTAGCGCCTGAGGAAGCGCTCGCGGTTGCCAATGGACTTGTTCTTGCCCGAAAGCCGGCGGTCGATGATCTGCTGCAGGATGGCCACGATGTTGTCAAAGCTCCTTGCAAAAAGGGGGCGAAGCCTGCTGTGGGGCTCCGCCGCTGTGAACTGCCGCTATGAACTCTTGCGCACGCGCAGGTACCACTCGCAGAGCAGGCGAACCTGCTTGGCCGTATAGCCTTTCTCGACCATGCGGGTCACGAAGTCCTCGTGCTTCTTCTGCTCGTCGGCGCTGCTCTTGGTGTTGAAGCTGATCACCGGCAGGAGTTCCTCGGTGTTGGAGAACATCTTCTTCTCGATCACCGCGCGCAGCTTCTCGTAGCTGGTCCAGGCCGGGTTGCGGCCGGCGTTGCCGGCGCGCGCGCGCAGCACGAAGTTGACGATCTCGTTGCGGAAGTCCTTCGGATTGCCGATGCCCGCGGGCCGTTCGATCTTCTCGAGCTCGGCGTTGAGCGAGGCGCGGTCGAACACTTCGCCGGTGTCCACGTCGCGGAACTCCTGGTCCTGGATCCAGTAGTCGGCATAGGTGACGTAGCGGTCGAAGATGTTCTGGCCGTACTCGCTGTAGCTCTCCAGGTAGGCGGTCTGGATTTCCTTGCCGATGAATTCCGCGTAGCGCGGCGCCAGCAGCTCCTTGATGTAGCTGATGTACTTCTGCTCGGTTTCCGGCGGAAACTGCTCGCGCTCGATCTGCTGCTCGAGCACGTACATCAGGTGCACCGGGTTGGCGGCCACCTCGGAGCTGTCGAAGTTGAACACCTTCGAGATGATCTTGAACGCGAAGCGGGTCGAGACGCCGCTCATGCCTTCGTCGACGCCGGCGTAGTCGCGGTATTCCTGGATCGACTTGGCCTTGGGGTCGGTGTCCTTGAGGTTCTCGCCGTCGTAGACCTGCATCTTGCTGTAGATGCTCGAGTTCTCGGGCTCCTTCAGCCGCGTGAGCACCGAGAGCTGCGCCATCATGCGCAGCGTGCCCGGGGCGCAGGGCGCCTTGGCGAGCGACGAGTTGCGCACCAGCTTCTCGTAGATTTTGATTTCTTCGGAGGCGCGCAGGCAGTAGGGCACCTTGACGATGTAGATGCGGTCGAGGAAAGCCTCGTTGTTCTTGTTGTTGCGGAAGGCCTTCCATTCGCTCTCGTTGCTGTGCGCCAGCACGATGCCGTCGAACGGAATGGCGCCGAAGCCCTCGGTCCCTTTGAAGTTGCTTTCCTGCGTGGCCGTGAGCAGCGGGTGCAGCACCTTGATGGGCGCCTTGAACATTTCCACGAACTCCAGCAGGCCCTGGTTGGCCAGGCACAGGCCGCCCGAATAGGCGTAGGCGTCGGGGTCGTCCTGCGCATAGGTCTCGAGCTTGCGGATGTCGATCTTGCCGACCAGCGAGGAGATGTCCTGGTTGTTCTCGTCGCCCGGCTCGGTCTTGGCCACGGCGATCTGCCGCAGTACCGACGGGTAGCGCTTGACCACCTTGAACTGGCGGATGTCGCCGCCGTACTCCTCGAGCCGCTTCACGGCCCAGGGCGAGAGGATGCGGTTCAGGTAGCGGCGCGGGATGCCGTATTCCTTTTCGAGGATCTCGCCATCTTCGGCGGCGTCGAACAGGCCGAGCGGCGTCTCGTTGACCGGCGAACCCTGGATGGCATAGAAGGGCACATGCTCCATGAGCTGCTTCAGGCGCTCGGCGATCGAGCTCTTGCCGCCGCCGACCGGGCCGAGCAGATAGAGGATCTGCTTCTTTTCCTCCAGGCCCTGCGCGGCATGCCTGAAGTACGACACCACCTGCTCGATGGCGTCCTCCATGCCGTAGAACTCCTTGAACGCCGGGTAGATCTTGATGACCTTGTTCGCGAAGATCCGCGAAAGCCGGGAATCGTTGCGCGTGTCGACCAGCTCGGGTTCGCCGATGGCCTTGAGCATCCGCTCGGACGCAGTGGCATACGCGGTGGGGTCGCGTTTGCAGATATCCAGGAAGTCCTGCAGCGAGAGAACTTCCTCGCGGGTGCGCTCGTAACGGGCGGCAAAGTTGCTGATCACATCCATGGTCACGCCTCCATCAGGTCTGCGGGTTTATTGGACCCGAAGCCAGCAGCCGCAACGCGTAGCAACTTTTTAAAGGTGTACCGCCCATGGCTGCAAGCCATCGAAACTCCCTTAATCTCCATCTGCACAAACAGCATAAAGCAAAGAGTGCACCCGGAAAATTCTTTGTTAAATCAGAACCACAGTGCCGAGTAAAGTTCCTGAGAAAAACCCGCAGCATTTGGCAATTCCAGCTAAATTTCAGGGTTCGGGCTATCGATCTCAGCGCCACCCTGCCGCCCAGTGAAAATACCTATGGCGATCGGCATATGCAGTCATTGCATCTTTTCCGGCGAAAGCACCTCCTAATGAGCCCCCGGCGGCTCAAAGCAGTTACACACCAATAACGCGCCGGGTCGTGTTTAGGTTTATTGCTCAATCGAAAAATATATAAAAGCAATCTGCGCGCCATCTTTTGATGGGCATGTCGCGCATGTGGGCGTGGGAAAGCGCGCCAAGGCGTGGTCGGCGGGGTTCCGAGGGGGTGTCGTCAATGGTGCGCGGCACCGAACGAGGTCGGCAGGCACCGTTCGCGTGCGCGAAGCAGCGCGGCACCCAAGCGAGTGCGCGCCGCGCTTTCTAACTGCTTGAAAAGACAGGGGAATCGGCTGCGCCGGGCCTTCAGCTGAAGAATTCCTTGGCCTTGTCGAACCAGCCCTTGTCGGTCGGGCTGTGCTTGTCGCCGCCCTTCTTGAGCGATTCGTCCAGCTCCTTGAGCAGCTTGCGCTGGTGCTCGGTGAGCTTGACCGGCGTTTCGACGCGCACGTGGCAGTACAGGTCGCCCGGATAGCTGGAGCGCACGCCCTTGATGCCCTTGCCGCGCAGGCGGAACTGCTTGCCGCTCTGGGTGCCATCGGGAATGTCGATGGCGGCGGCGCCCTTGAGCGTGGGCACGCTGATCTCGCCGCCCAGCGCCGCGGTGGTCATGCTCACGGGCACGACGCAGTGCAGGTCGTCGCCATCGCGCTCGAACAGCTCGTGCTTCTTGAGCCGGATCTCGATATACAGGTCGCCCGGCGGCCCGCCGTTGGTGCCCGGTTCGCCGTTGCCGGTGCTGCGGATGCGCATGCCGTCGTCGATGCCGGCCGGGATCTTGACCTCGAGCGTCTTGTTGTTCTTGATCTTGCCCTGGCCATGGCACACGGTGCAGGGCTCGGGAATGATCTTGCCGCTGCCGTGGCAGGTCGGGCAGGTCTGCTGCACGCTGAAGAAGCCTTGGCGCATCTGCACGGCGCCGGCGCCGTGGCAGGTGGTGCAGGTGATGGGCTTGGTGCCAGGCTTGGCGCCGGTGCCCTTGCAGGTGCCGCAGTCGTCCCAGCTCGGGATGCGGATCTGCGCTTCCTTGCCCTCGGCCGCTTCTTCCAGCGTGACCTCCATCGCATAGCTCAGGTCGCTGCCGCGGAACACCTGGCGCCCGCCGCTGGTGCGCCCGCGCGCGCCGCCGAACACGTCGCCGAAGATGTCGCCAAAGGCCTCCGCAAAGCCGCCGAAGCCTTCGGCACCGGGGCCGCCGCGCATGTTGGGGTCGACGCCGGCGTGGCCGTACTGGTCGTAGGCCGCGCGCTTCTGCGCGTCAGACAGCATTTCGTAGGCTTCCTTGACCTCCTTGAACTTGGTCTCGGCGTCCTTGGTGGTATCGCCGTGGTTGCGGTCCGGGTGGTGCTTCATCGCAAGCTTGCGATAAGCCTTCTTGATTTCCTCCTCGCTCGCGTTCTTGGGAACGCCGAGGGTTTCGTAGTAGTCGCGTTTTGTGGCCATGGCTGGTTCGGTCGGGGCGGGCGGGAAGCCGTAACTTGAAGCGAGAAAGGCTGGAACACCCGGTCAGGTGGTCCAGCCTCGTTCGAAGGACTGAAGATCAGCCCTTCTTGACTTCCTTGACCTCGGCGTCGACCACGTTGTCGTCGGCCGGTGCGCTTGCAGCTTCCGGGCCAGCAGCGGCACCCGGGCCGCCGGCGGCGCCTGCCGCGGCCTGCGCATCGGCATACATCTTTTCGCCGAGCTTCTGGCTTGCGGTCATCAGCGTGTTGGTCTTTTCCTCGATCGAGGCCTTGTCCTCGCCCTTGAGGGCTTCTTCCAGATCCTTGATCGCGGCTTCGATCTTTTCCTTCTCGCCGGCGTCCAGGCTCGCGCCGTGCTCGCCGAGCGACTTCTTCACGCTGTGCACCATGGCTTCGCCCTGGTTGCGGGCCTGCGCGAGCTCGACCTTCTTCTTGTCCTCGGCCGCGTTGAGCTCGGCGTCCTTCACCATCTTCTGGATCTCGTCTTCCGACAGGCCCGAGTTCGCCTTGATGGTGATCTTGTTTTCCTTGCCGGTGCCCTTGTCCTTGGCGCCCACGTGCAGGATGCCGTTGGCGTCGATGTCGAAGCTCACCTCGATCTGCGGCGTGCCGCGCGCTGCCGGCGGGATGCCCTCGAGGTTGAATTCGCCCAGCAGCTTGTTGCCCGAGGCGATCTCGCGCTCGCCCTGGAACACCTTGATGGTCACGGCCGGCTGGTTGTCCTCGGCGGTGGAGAAGGTCTGCGCGAACTTCGTCGGGATCGTGGTGTTCTTCGTGATCATCTTGGTCATCACGCCGCCCATGGTCTCGATGCCGAGCGACAGCGGGGTCACGTCCAGCAGCAGCACGTCCTTGCGGTCGCCCGAGAGCACCTGGCCCTGGATGGCGGCGCCGACGGCCACGGCTTCATCGGGGTTCACGTCCTTGCGCGGCTCCTTGCCGAAGAAGGCCTTGACCTTTTCCTGCACCTTGGGCATGCGGGTCATGCCGCCGACCAGGATCACGTCGTTGATGTCCGACACGCTGATGCCGGCGTCCTTGATGGCCAGGCGGCAGGGCGCGATGGTGCGCTCGACCAGCTCGTCGACCAGGCTTTCGAGCTTGGCGCGCGTGAGCTTGATGTTCAGGTGCTTCGGACCCGAGGCGTCGGCCGTGATGTAGGGCAGGTTGATGTCGGTCTGCGCGCTGTTCGACAGCTCGATCTTGGCCTTTTCGGCGGCTTCCTTCAGGCGCTGCAGCGCGAGCACGTCCTTGCCCAGGTCCACGCCTTGCTCTTTCTTGAACTCGGCAATGATGTAGTCGATGATGCGCTGGTCGAAGTCTTCGCCGCCCAGGAAGGTGTCGCCGTTGGTCGACAGCACTTCGAACTGCTTCTCGCCGTCGACATCCGCGATTTCGATGATCGAGATGTCGAAGGTGCCGCCGCCCAGGTCATACACGGCGATCTTGCGGTCGGCCTTGTCCTGCTTGTCCAGGCCGAAGGCCAGCGCCGCGGCGGTCGGTTCGTTGATGATGCGCTTGACGTCCAGGCCTGCGATGCGGCCGGCGTCCTTGGTGGCCTGGCGCTGCGCGTCGTTGAAGTAGGCCGGCACCGTGATCACGGCTTCGGTCACGGGCTCGCCGAGATAGTCTTCGGCGGTCTTCTTCATCTTGCGCAGGATGTCGGCGCTGACCTGCTGGGGCGCGATCTTCTTGCCGCGCACTTCCACCCACGCGTCGCCGTTGTCGGCCTTCGCGATCGTGTAGGGCATCAGGTCGATGTCCTTCTGGACTTCCTTCTCCTCGAACTTGCGGCCGATCAGGCGCTTGATCGCGTACAGCGTGTTCTTGGGATTGGTCACGGCCTGGCGCTTGGCCGAGGCACCGACCAGCACTTCGCCGTCTTCCTGGTAGGCCACGATCGACGGCGTGGTGCGCGCACCTTCCGAGTTCTCGATCACACGCGTGGTGTTGCCTTCCATGATCGACACGCACGAGTTGGTGGTGCCGAGGTCGATGCCGATGATCTTTGCCATGTTCTTACTCCTGAAAGCCTGAAAAATATGTTGTTATGAACTTGTGGATAACCCGGCGCGATTCAAGGTATGAAGCGGGGATTTCCTGTGGGAATCGTGTGTACCGCGCCGCTTACTTGGGGGCGCTGACCGTGACCAGCGCCGGGCGCAGCACGCGGTCGTTGATGGTGTAGCCCTTCTGGAGCACGGTCACCACGGTGTTGGGCTCCTGCTCGGGAGCGGGCACCACCGAGATGGCCTGGTGCTGGTGCGGGTCGAACTTGGCGCCGGGGGCCGGGGCCACCTCGATCACCTTGTTGCGTTCGAGCGCGCTCTTGAGCTGGCGCAGCGTGGCTTCGGCGCCTTCGCGGATCTGCTCGGGCGTGGCGTCCTTGACGGCCAGGCCGGCTTCGAGGCTGTCGGTCACCGGCAGCAGGCTCTCGGCGAAGGCTTCGACCGCGAACTTGCGCGCCTTGGTGATCTCGTCGTCGGCGCGGCGGCGGGCGTTCTGGACGTCGGCCTGGGCGCGCAGGTACTGGTCGGACAGCTCGGCGTTCTTGGCCTGCAGGGCAGCGAGTTCGCCCTGGGCCACGGCCAGCGCATCCTGCGCCTCCGCTTCGTTGGCAGCCTGTGCGGCTTCCAGTTCTTCGGGGCTTGGCTCGCCTTGCAGCATTTGCGAATTCTGTGCGGATTGTTGCGGGTCAGACATTTTTCAAAGAACCGGCGGGGGGCCGGGAAACAAACGATAGCCAGCCACTTGGGGCTGGTCAGGGGCTTTTCAAGCGAAAAAATGCGGCCGGAAGGCCGCAACGGGGACAAAAGCGCCGACGGGAGGGCGTAGCGGCACGCAGCGCGCGCGGCCCCCGGGGGGCGAGTTCAGTGCGCGTCGAGGAGTTCGACGTCGAACTTCAGGGTGGCGTTCGGGGGGATCACGCCGCCTGCGCCGCGTGCGCCATAGCCCAGCGAAGCGGGAATGATCAGCGTGCGCTTGCCGCCGATCTTCATGCCGGCAACGCCTTCGTCCCAGCCCTTGATGACCTGGCCTGCGCCCAGCGAGAACGCGAACGGGTCGTTGCGGTCGCGGCTCGAGTCGAACTTGGCGCCTTGCACGCCGTCGTTGTAGAGCCAGCCGGTGTAGTGCACGTGCACGTGCTGGCCGGCCTTGGCTTCTGCGCCGTCGCCCACGGTGGTGTCTTCGTATTGCAGGCCGGAGGGAGTGGTAGGCATGTTGAACGCTCCTTGCGTCAATGGGAGGATGGAAGGTGGATGGATGGATAAACGGACCGAAGGCGCGGAGTTTACCGACGCCCCGGCAGCGGCCCGGCCGGCCTGCTCAATTGCCAGTGTCAAGAGGCGGGACGGAGGAGGGCGGGGAGGGCGCCGCAGGCGGGGCGGAGGGGGGTGCGCCCGGGGAAGAGGAAGAAGGAGGCGCCGAAGGCGAAGACGACGAAGGCGATGAAGGCACAGCAGGCGTGGGCGCCGCCGGTGCCGCGGCCTTCTTGACCTGGCCCAGCTGCCATTTGCCCGCGAAGGCCTGCAGGTCCGAGAGCCGCTTGAGAAGGTCCTGTCCGCTCACCGTGAGGCTGTAGCCGTCGCCGCCGTGGCTCACGAGGCCCGCCTCGCGCAGTTCCTTGATGCGGGTGTTGAGCGTGTTGGGGGTGATGCTGCCGACGCTGTCCTGCAGCAGCCGGAAGGTCTGGGCATGGCCGTCGCGCAGCGCCCAGAGCACGCGAAGTGCGTAGCGGGCCTCGAGAAGCGCAAGCAGCTGGCTGACGGCTGCGTTTTCCTTGGTACTCATCGACATCATCTCCTCGGGGCTGGGCGGGCCGTCGGTCCTGGGCAGGGCCGGTGCCTCGCGTTCTTGTTGGCTCGCTATCAGGGACCGCGCATTGCGTCGGCGACTATAGCGCAAGGATCACGATGCTACTAGTTTTATAGCTACGGGTGCATGCTGCATGCGGGCCGTGAGACAAAGCTTCACAAATTCGCGAGATTGGCCATGGCCTCGCCCAGCCGGACCGGCCGGGTGGGCGCCCAGTCGGGGTTGAAGGCCAGCGGGGGCGGCGGGAACAGCATGACGACGGTGGAGCCGAGCAGGAAGCGGCCCATCTCCTCGCCCTGCTTGAGCAGGATCTGCTGGTCGGCGTAGTGCCATTCGCGCAGCTCGCCGCCGCGCGGCGGATTGACCACGCCGTGCCACACGGTCGCCATGCTGCCGACGATGGTGGCACCCACCAGCACCAGCACGAAGGGCCCGTGCGCCGATTCGAAGACGCACACCACGCGCTCGTTGCGCGCGAACAGCCCGGGCACGCCGCGCGCGGTGACCGGGTTGACCGAGAACAGGTCGCCGGGCACGTGGATCATGCGCACCAGGCGCCCGTCGCAGGGCATGTGGATGCGGTGGTAGTCCTTCGGGCTCAGGTACAGCGTGGCGAAGCTGCCATGCGCGAAGCGCGCCGCGAGCACCGCGTCGCCGCCGACCAGCGCGGTGGTGCTGTAGTTGTGGCCTTTGGCCTGGAAGATCTGGTCGCCCTCGATGGCGCCGAACTGGCTGATGGCGCCGTCCACCGGGCACACGAGGTCGGCCTGCGCAAGAGGCCGCACGCCGGGCTTGAGCGCGCGCGTGAAGAACTGGTTGAAGCTCTTGTAGTGGTTGATGTCGGATTCGAGCGCCTCGCCCATGTCGACACCGTACTTGGCAACGAAGCGCCGGATGATCCAGGTGGTGACGGCGCCGCGTTCCTTGCCCGCGACCCAGCCGGCGAAGTTCGTCAGGGCCTGCTTGGGGAACAGGTATTGGGGCAGTACGGCAGAGCGGTCGGACACGTGTGGGAGGCCTGGAATGCCTGGAGTGCGAATCGGAGGGGCATTCTATAAAGCGCCCGGCAGCCCGGGCGTAGGAGGCTTCCCTTGTATCCGTCGCGCTGTTTCCCGGTTGGCGTCAGTCCGCCTTGATGCCCGCGGCCTTGATCACCTGCGCCCACTTCTCGACCTCGGCCTTCTGGAAGGCCGCGATCTTTGCCGTGGAGAGGTCGGCCGGCTCCATGCCGAAGCCCTTGAGCTTTTCCTGCATCTCGGGCGTTGCGAGGATCTTGCGGATCTCGGTGTGCAGCCGCTCGACGATGGGCGCCGGCGTACCCGCGGGCACGAAGATCGCCTGCCACGACAGCACCTCGAAGTCCTGCAATCCCGCAATGCCGGATTCCGCGACCGTCGGCACGTCGGGCATCGAGGCCAGGCGCTTGGCCGAGGTCACGGCAATGGCGCGCAGCTTGCCGCTCTGGATGTGCGGACCCGCCACCACGGTGGTGTCGAACATCATGTCGACCTGCCCGCCGATCACGTCCTGGATCGCCGGGCCGCTCCCCTTGTAGGGAATGTGCGTGAACTTCACGCCCGACTTGAACGCCAGCAGCTCGAGCGACAGGTGCTGCGAGGTGCCGGTGCCGGCCGAGGCCGACGAGAGCCCGCCCGACTTGGTCTTGCTGGCTTCCAGCACGTCCTTCAGCGTCTTGTAGGGGCTGGCCTGGTTGACCACCAGCACCAGCGGGTTGGTGCCGATCAGCGTCACCGGCGCGAACGACTTCTGCGGGTCGTAGCCGAGCTTCGGATACAGGCTCACGTTGATCGCGTGCGAGCTGATCGTGCCGCCCACCATCATGAAGCCGTCGGGCGCTGCGCGCGAGCCGATTTCCGAGCCCACGCTGCCGCCGGCGCCGCCTTTGTTGTCGATGATCACGCTCGTGCCCAGCACCGGGCCGAGCTTCTGGCCGATCAGGCGGGCCAGCACGTCGGTGGTGCCGCCCGCGGGAAAGGGCACGAGGTAGGTGATGGCCTTGCCCGTGGGCCAGTTGCCGGGGCCCTGCGCGAACGCGGGCAGGCCCGCGGCGAGCGAAGAGGCGAGGGCGGTGCGAATCAATGTGCGGCGTTGCATTGCAATATCTCCTTTGATGATGTGGATGGCGGCCGCCACCTCAGGGTGCGTCGACGATCTCGATCCAGTTCGGGTTCTTGCCCGCGGTGATGCGCGAGGGCTTGCCCAGCGCACCGGTCGCGGAATCGATGGGGTACAGCGAAATGCCGTGCGACTCCTGCCCGGCGGCAATCAGGTAGCGGCCGCTCGAATCGATCGCGAAGCCGCGCGGCCCTTTCTCGGTCGGCGTCTGGCCGAGCGGCTGCAGCTGGCCGCTCGCCGCGTCCACCTTGAACGCCGAGAGCGTGCTCGAGGTGCGCTCGGAGGCGTACAGGTAGCGCCCGTCGGGCGTCAGGTGCAGGTCGGCCGCCCAGGGCTTGCCCGTGAAGCCCGGCGGCAGCGTGGTGGTGCTCTGCTCCAGCTTGAGCGCGCCGCGCGCCGCGTCCCAGGCGTACACGTGCAGGGACGCGTCGAGCTCGTTCAGCAGGTAGACGTGCCGCTGCGCCTTGTCCCAGACGAAGTGGCGCGGTCCCGACTTGGCGGTGCTCATGGTCAGCGGCGGATCATTGGCCGCGAGCAGCCCCTTGTCCGCATCGAAGCGCCAGCTCGACACGTTGTCGCCGCCCAGGCTGGTGGCGAGCACGAAGCGGTTGTTCGCATCGGCGTGGACCGCGTGCGCGTTCGGGCCCGTCTGCACCAGCTGCTGGATCGGCCCCACCGCGCCGTCCTTGCCGATGGCGTTGACCGAGATCTTTCCGCCCTGGTAGGAGGCCGCGAAGAGCCACTTGCCGCTCGCGTCGAGGTCGATGTTGGCCATGCTGTCGGCCAGCGGCGCCTCGCCGAGCTTCTGCAGCTTGCCGGTGGCCGCGTCGATCGACATGCTGACCACGCGGAACGGCTGCGAGCGCAGCGCGGCGTAGAGCACGCGCTTGTCAGGGCTCACGGCCATTGGCATGACCGTGCCGCCGACGTTGAGCGTCTGCACCGGCTTGAGCACGCCTTCGGCGCGATCCAGCTCGAGCACGGAGATCTCCTGGCTGTCGGCGTTGGACACGTAGACCCAGGTGGCGGCCCAGGCCTGGCCCATGGCGGCCACGGACAGCAGCGCGACCGCGCCCTGGAGCGCGCGAAGGATGGGAGTGCGGCGGTTCATGGCTTGATGTTCAGTTTGGCGATCAGCGCCTTGAAGTAGGCGTTGTCCTTGGCCAGGGTTTCCTTGAACACCGCGCCGTCCGTGTAGACGTAGCCGAGGTTCTGCCGGTCCATCACCTCGTGCATGAGCGGCTCGGCGGCCGTCTTGGCCGTGATCTCGCGCAGCTTGGCCATCACTTCGGGCGGCGTGTTCTTGGGGGCGCCGAGGCCGCGCCAGGTGCCGATCGACAGGTCGATGCCGCGCTCCTTGGCGGTGGGCACCTTGTCGAAGCCCTTCACGCGCTTGTCGGCCATGACCATCAGCACCTTGAGCTTGCCGGACTGCACATGCGTCGTGACCTCGGCCGGGCTCACCGCCACGGCCTCGATGTGCCCGCCCAGCAGCGCCAGCACCGCGGGCGCCGCACCCTGGAACGGGATGTGGCCGAACCTGGCGCCGGTCTTGTCCTCGAGCGCCGCGGCGGCCAGGTGCCAGATCGAACCGTTGCCCGAATTGCCGACGCGCACGCTCTCGGGCGACTTCTTCGCCGCCGCGAGGAATTCCTCGATCGTGTTCCACGGCGCATCGGCCTTGACGGTGATGGCGGCCGGGTCGGCATTGAGCTGCGCGATCGGCTGGAAGTCGTCGTAGTTGAACTTGGCCAGGCCCAGGTGCGGCAGCGTCAGCAGTTCCACCGTGAGCACCGCGAGCTTGTAGCCGTCGGGCCGGGCGTTGATCACCTCGGTCCAGCCGATGGCGCCGCCCGCGCCCGGACGGTTGACGATCACGATGCTCTGCGAAATGTGCTTGCGGCTGGCCTCGGAGAAGGCGCGCGCCAGGCCGTCGGTGCCGCCGCCCGGCTGGTAGGGCACCAGCAGCTCGATCGTGCGGTTCGGAAAGTCGCCGGCCTGCGCCGCGGCAGTCGCGGCGAACCCGAGCGACAGGGCGGCCGCAGCCGAAAGGGTGGCGAGGCCGCCAAGGAATCTGCTTCTCTTCATGAGGTGTTGTCTCCGTTATTGATCTGATTCCGGTGTCTCGAAAAAGCGCGCCTGCCGCGTCAGGGCATGTACTGCCCGCCGTTCACTTCGATCACCTGGCCCGTCACGTAGCCCGAGAGCTGCTCCGAAGCCAGGTAGAGGAAGGCGCCCACGCATTCGTCGGGCGAGCCGATGCGGCCCATGGGAATGGCGGTGCGGAACGATTCGAGCATGGCGGGCGTCGAGAAGCGGTCCTGGAACGGCGTCTGGATGACACCCGGTGCCACGGCGTTCACGCGGATCCTGTCGCCGACGAGTTCCCGGGCGAGCCCGTGCGTGGCCGTGCTCACGAAGCCCTTGGAGCCCGCATACAGGTAGGCGCCCGGCCCGCCGCCGGTGCGCGCCGCGACCGAGGTCACGTTGATGATGTTGCCGCCGCCGTGCGTGCGCATCAGCGGCACCGCCTCGCGCGCAAACGCGAGCACCGAGCGTGCGTTGATGTGCATCACCTCGTCGAACAGCGCATCGTCGAACTCGGCGATGGGCACGCGCTTGACCAGGCTGCCGGCATTGTTCACCAGCACGTCGATGCGGCCGAGGCGCGATGCCGCCTGCTTGACGCACTCGCGGATCGCGCCCGTGTCGCGCACGTCGGCCTGCAGCGTGAAGGCGTCGCCGCCGGCCTGGCGGATGGTCTCGACGACTTGGTTGGCGGCGTCGGCCGAGCTGTTGTAGTGCACCGCCACGCGCATGCCGCGCGCCGCGAACGCAATGGCCACGGCAGCGCCGATGCCGGTGCTGGCGCCGGTGACGAGTGCGGTCTTGCCCTTGAGGTCTTCCATGGTGTTTCCTTTCGAAGTCAGGTCACGGGGGCCGGGTTGAACAGCACAAGCGCGTTGTGCAGCTTCCACTGTTCGGCCCAGGTCTTCTTGCGGCCGCTGGCCACGTCGAGCATCAGGCGGAACATCTCCCAGCCGATGTCCTCGATGGTGGCGTCGCCGTCGGCGATGCGGCCCGCGTTCACGTCCATCAGGTCGTGCCAGCGGCGCGCCAGGTCGCTGCGCGTGGCCACCTTGATCACCGGCACCTCGGCCAGGCCGTAGGGCGTGCCGCGGCCGGTGGTGAACACATGCAGGTTCATGCCGGCGGCCAGCTGCAGCGTGCCGCAGATGAAGTCGCTGGCGGGCGTGGCGGCGTAGAGCAGGCCCTTTTGCTTCGCTTTCTCGCCCGGCGCAACCACGCCCGAGATCGGCGCGCTGCCGCTCTTGACGATCGAGCCCATCGCCTTTTCGACGATGTTCGAGAGCCCGCCCTTCTTGTTGCCGGGCGTGGTGTTGGCGCTGCGGTCGACGCGGCCGCGGTCCAGGTAGGCGTCGTACCAGGCCATCTCGCGGATCATGGCCTCGGCCACCTCGGGCGTGGTGGCGCGCGAGGTGAGCTGGTCGATGCCGTCGCGCACCTCGGTCACTTCCGAGAACATCACGGTGGCGCCGGCGCGCACCAGCAGGTCGGTGCAAAAGCCCACGGCCGGGTTGGCCGTGACGCCCGAGAAGGCATCGCTGCCGCCGCACTGCACGCCCACCACCAGCTCGCTCGCGGGCACGGTCTCGCGCCGGCGGGCGTTGAGCCGCTCCAGGTGCTCTTCGGCCTGCCGCATGATCGAATCGATCATCGACATGAACCCGACGTGCGCGTCATCCTGCAGGCACACCACGTCGAGCTTGGCGTTGGCCGTTTCGCCGACGTCGGCCACGTTGCGCTCGTCCACCAGCGCGATGCTGCCAGGCGGCAGCAGGCGCTCGGGCTGCAGCTTCTCGCAGCCCAGGCTGATGACCATCACCTCGCCGCCGAAGTTCGGGTTGAGGCTGATGTTGCGCAGCGTGCGGATCGGGATGACGGCGTCGGGCGCATCGATGGCCACGCCGCAGCCGTAGCTGTGCGAGAGGCCCACCACGTCGTCGACGTTGGGGTACTTGGGCAGCAGCTCGGCCTTGATGCGCTGCACGGCAAAGTCGACCACGCCCGCCACGCACTGCACGGTCTGCGTGATGGCGAGGATGTTGCGCGTGCCCACCGAGCCGTCGAGGTTGCGGTAGCCCTCGAAGGTGTAGCCCTCGAGCGGCGGCTGCGCGGGCGGACGCACGGTGGCGATCGGCAGGCCTTCGAGCTCGCGCGCGGCGGGCATCTGCAGCAGGCGTTCGTGCACCCAGCTGCCGGCCGGGATCGGCTTCAGGGCATAGCCGATCGGCACGTTGTAGCGCCGCACCACGCCGCCTTCGGGAATGTCCTCGAGCGCCACCTTGTGCGCCTGGGGCACCTTGTCGACCAGCACCAGGCCGGACGCGAGCACGGTGCCGGCGGGCAGGCCGCCGTCGTTGGCCACGATGGCGACGTTGTCCGCCGCGTGCATGCGGATGAAGTGCGGTGCTCGGGTGTTCGGATCGGTCATCGCGGAACCTCTGTCTTGCTTTGTGCTGCCGTTACTTCACGACCATGAACATGCTCGGCAGCCAGGTCGAGAAGGCCGGCACGAAGGTGACCACCGCGAGCGCGAAGATCAGCGCACCGTAGAACGGCCAGATGGTCTTCATCACCGTGCCCACCGATACGCCGCCAATCGCACAGCCCACGAACTGCGTGGTGCCCACCGGCGGCGTGTTCAGGCCGAGCGCGCAGTTGATCAGCATCACGATGCCGAACTGCACCGAGCTCATGCCGTAGTGCTGTGCAATGGGCAGGAAGATCGGCGTGCACAGCAGGATCGTTGCCGCCATGTCGAGGAAGGTGCCCAGCACGAACAGGATGATGTTGATGAGCAGGAAGATCACCCACGGCGTGCTCGTGATCTGCGACAGCATCTGGCCCGTGAGTTCGGCCACGCCGTACAGGCTGATCAGGTAGCCGAAGGTGCTGGAGATGCCGATCAGCAGCAGGATCACGCCGGTGGTGCGCACCGCCTTCGAGGCTGCCTTGACGAAGTGCTCCCACTTCAGCGTGCGGTAGACGAAGATGGTGAGCGCCAGCGCATAGAGCACCGCCACGGCCGCCGACTCGGTCGCCGTGAAGACGCCCGACAGGATGCCCCCGAGGATCAGCACCACGATGAACAGGCCCGGCAGCGCCGCCGCAAACGAGCGCGCCACGATGGCCCAGCCCGGAAAGCTGCCGGCCGGGTAGCCGCGCTTCACCGCCACCAGGTAGGCGGCCGCGAGGTTGCTGAGCGTGAGCACCGCCGCCGGCAGCAGCGCCGCCAGGATCAGCGCCGCGATCGACACCTTGCCGCCCGCCGCGAGCGAATAGATGATCAGGTTGTGGCTGGTCGGCATCAGCGCGCCGACCAGGGCCGCGTGGGTCGTCACGTTGACCGCGTAGTCGGCGTGGTAGCCCTCCTTCTTCATCATCGGGATCATCACGGCGCCCATGGCCGAGACGTCCGCCACGGGCGAGCCCGAGACGCCGCCGAACAGCGTGCAGGCCACCACGTTCGACATGCCGAGGCCGCCGCGCACGTGGCCCACGACGTTGCGTGCGAAGTTGACGATGCGGTCCGCAATGCCGCCGTAGAGCATCAGTTCGCCGGCAAAGATGAAGAACGGAATCGCAAGGAACGAGAAGATGCCCATGCCGGAGGTCATCTGCTGGAAGCCGACTTCCAGCGGAAGGCCTTCATACAGCAGCGTGGACAGGGCCGAGAGGCCGATCGAGAAAGCGACCGGCACGCCCAGCAGCAGGAAGAGCGTGAACGAGAGGCAAAGAATGAGCAGAGGAATCGTCATGATGCGGTTCAGGCCCAGGCGGGTTCGACTTCGCGGCCTTGGGCGAGCGCGATGATGTGTTCGATGGAGAACATCACGATGAGAACGCCGGCCACGGAGGCGGGCACGTATTTCCAGCCCTCGGAGATCCAGAGCGTGGGCAGCCGGTAGTCCCACACCGATTCGGCGAGGGAGGCGCAATTCCAGGCCATGGCCAGGCCGAACACGAGGATCAGTGCGTGGATCAGGTATTCCATCTTCAGCCGCAGCCAGTCGGGCGCGAGCACGAGGAAGGATTCGAGGCCGATGTGGCCCGCGTCGCGCACGCCGACGGCGACGCCGAACATCGTGACGTAGAGCACCAGCAGCAGCGCCAGGCTTTCAGCCCAGGTGGGGGTGTTGTTGAGCACGTAGCGGCCGAACACCTGCCAGCTCACGGCGCAGATCACCGCGACGAGCCCGAGGATGCCCAACCACATGCAGGCACGGGCGAGGGTGCGGCAAAGTTTGGTGTACATGTAAGTTCTTCTTTGTCTTTCTCCCTCCCCTTCCGGGGGAGGGCAGGGGTGGGGGCAAGCGGCGCATCCATCTGGGCGCCGTCGTGCCCCCATCCCAACCTTCCCCCGGAAGGGGAAGGAGCCAATTCAACAATCCGGCTTGCCTACTTCGTGTCCTGCACGCGCTTGACCAGGTCCTTGAGCTTCGCGTCCGTGATGAACTTGTCATACACCGGCTTCATCGCGGCCTGGAACGGGGCCTTGTCGACTTCGATGATCTCGGCGCCGCCGGCCTTCACCGTGGCGAGCGACTTGATCTCGCGCTCTTCCCACTGCTTGCGCATGTAGGGCACCGATTCCTTGGCGGCCTGGCGGATCCAGCCCTGCTCCTCGGCCGAGAGCTTGTCCCACGCGCGCTTGGAGAACAGCAGCATCTCGGGTGCCATCGAATGCTCGGTCTTGCTGTAGTACTTGGCCACTTCGAAGGCGCGGGCGCTTTCGTAGGTCGGGTAGTTGTTTTCGGCGGCGTCGATCAGGCCGGTCTTCAGGCCCGTGTAGACCTCGCCCATGGGCATCGGCGTGGCGTTGGCGCCCATGGCCTCGAGCATCGACACCCACAGGTCGGACTGCTGCACGCGCACCTTCAGGCCCTTCATGTCGGCAAAGCTGCGCACCGGCTTCTTGGCCGTGAACATCGAGCGCGCGCCGCTGTCGTAGTAGGCGAGGCCGACGAAGCCCTGCTTCTCGCACGACTTCAGGATCTCTTCGCCGATCGGGCCGTCGAGCACCTTGTGCAGGTGGTCCACCGAGCGGAACAGGAAGGGCATGGTCGGCACCTGCGTCTCGGCGCAGATGTTGTTCATCGGGGCGATGTTCACGCGCACCATCTGCAGCGCGCCGATCTTGGTCTGCTCGATGGTGTCCTTCTCGCTGCCGAGCGAACTGTTGTTGAACACCTTGATGCTGTGCTTGCCGCCGGAGAGCGCCTTGAGCCGCTCGCCCATGAACTTGACCGCGGTCACGGTCGGGTAGTCGTCGGGATGGATGTCTGCCGAGCGGAACTCGGTGGCGCTGGCAGCCAGTGTGGTGAGCGCGGCTGCGGCGCCGACGGCAAGTGCGATCAGGGTCTTGTGGAGCTTCATTGTCTCGTCCTCTGCGTGGTGGTTGTCGTGAAAAAAGAAAGAAAGAAGGAAAAGGGTCAGCCGCCGAACGCCGGCTCGGGAACGCCCGCCACGCCGGGCCGCAGCGCGAACACGCCGCCGGCCAGGGGCTGGTCCGACAGGTCGACGCCGCCGGGCCGGATCGAGGTGACGAAGAGCGTGTCGAGCGCCGGGCCGCCGAAGGCGCACATCGCGGGCTTCTTCACCGGCACTTCGAGCGAGCGGTCGAGCCGGCCCTGGGGTGTGAAGCGGTGCACCAGGCCCGCGTCGTTGCCGCAGATCCAGTAGCAGCCGTCGGCGTCCATGGCCGCGCCGTCGGGGCGGCCGGGCAGCGGCTTCATGTCGGCGAACAGGCGGCGGTTGTGCGGCGTGCCGGTGTCGGTGTCGTAGTCGAAGGACCAGATGGCCTGCACCGCGGGATGCGAATCCGAGAGGTACATCGTGCGGCCGTCGGGACTGAAGGCAAGCCCGTTGGGCACGATGAAGTCGTCCAGCCGCATGGCGGCGCCGGCACTGCCCTTGGCGTAGCTGTAGAGCCGGCCGACGCGCGCGCCGGCGGCCATGTCCTGCAGCATCGTGCCGGCCCAGAAGCGGCCCTGGCGGTCGCAGCGGCCGTCGTTGAAGCGCATCGCGGGCACGGCATGCGCCACGGGTGCGAGCGCGGTGGCGGCCAGCGTGCCGCCGGCCTGCGGCGCGAGCGAGAAGAGGCCGCTTTCCATGCCGGCGATCCAGGCGCCGGGCGCATCGGCGCGCGGCGCGATGCAGGCGATCATTTCGTCCGCATGCCACTGCGCATGGCCTTCGCTCGCATGCCAGCGGTTCAGCGTGCGCGCCGGAATGTCGACCCAGTAGAGTGCCTGCTCCGCGGCATGCCACACCGGGCTTTCGCCGGTGCCGTTGCGCGCATCGAGGACGAGCTCAGCCTGCATCGCCGAACGGTCCCTGTGCCGTGAAGGCGCCGCCCTGGTAGATGGCGTTGGGATCGGTCGGCGCCACGGGCGGCTGCGCCTCGACCTTGTCGCGGAACACCTCGGAGCTGTCCTGCGGCACGAAGCCCAGGTGGGCGGCGGCGCTGTTGTCCCACCAGACGTCGCGGTTGTCGGACATGCCGTAGACCACCGTGTGCTTCACGCCGGGCGTGAAGAGCGACTTTTCGAGCAGCGTGGTCAGGTCGCGGTAGCTGAGCCAGGTGCTCATCATCCGGCGGTTGAGCGGCTCGGGAAAGGACGAGCCGATGCGGATGCTCACCGTCTCGATGCCCCAGCGGTCGAAATAGAACTGCGCCATGTCCTCGCCGAAGGACTTCGACAGGCCGTAGTAGCCGTCGGGCCGGCGCGGGGCGTGGGCGTCGATATGCTCGCTCTGCTTGTAGAAGCCGATCACGTGGTTGGAGCTTGCGAACACCACGCGCTTCACGCCGTGGCGGCGCGCGGCTTCGTAGACGTTGAAGACGCCCTTGATGTTGGCTTCGAGGATTTCCTCGAACGGCCGCTCGACCGAAACGCCGCCCAGGTGCACGATGGCGCTGCAGCCCTCGACCAGTGCGTGGACCGCGGCCTTGTCCGAAAGATCGCAGGGCACGACTTCTTCGTGCGCGCCCTCGGAAGGGGAGAGGGCGGCAATGTCGGAAAGGCGCAAGATCCGGGCGTAGGGGCGCAGGCGTTCGCGCAGGACCTTGCCCAGTCCGCCGGCGGCGCCGGTCAGCAGAATCCGGTGGAGCGGGGTGTGGGGGGCTTGATGGGACGTCGACATTTTTGCTGGCCTGAGAAGTTATCTGTTGTCGTACAACTAATGCGGGATTATTATCGTGACCATGGTCCAGACGACTGCGGGTAATCCCTCAATTTCCGACGCGGCGACAGAAGTTGCCGCCGGCACGCCCTTCGTGGGGCGGCCGCGTCCGCGCGCACGCGGGCTCGCCCACGGGCTGGTCGAGGACCTGGGCGAAAAGATCCGCAGCCAGCAGCTGCGCCCGGGCGACAAGCTGCCGACCGAGTCAGCCATCATGCAATCCTTCGGCGTCAGCCGCACCGTGGTGCGCGAGGCGCTGTCCAAGCTGCAGGCCGCGGGGCTGGTGGAAACGCACCACGGCGTGGGCACCTTCGTGCTGCAGCCGCGCGCGGCCGGCATGTTCCGGCTCGATTCCGCCGACATCGCCACCTCGGTGGACGTGCTGGCGGTGCTCGAGCTGCGCATCAGCCTCGAGACCGAATCCGCCGGGCTGGCCGCCACGCGCCGCACCGAGGAGCAGCTGCTCGCGATGCGCCAGGCGCTCGACGATTTCGAGCGCAACGTGGCGGTGGCGGGGGACACCGTGGCGCCCGATTTCCGCTTCCACCTGCAGATCGCCCAGGCTACCGGCAACCCGTACTTCGCGGACATCATGAGCCACCTGGGCACCACGATCATCCCGCGCACGCGCATCACCGCCATCCGCAACTACGACCGGCGCGGCGAGTACCTGAGCCGCGTGAACCGCGAGCACGAAGAGATCTACGCGGCCATCGCGCGCCGCGATCCCGAATCGGCCCGCGCGGCCATGCGCATCCACCTGACCAACAGCCGCGAGCGGCTGCGCGTGGCGCAGGAAGCGGCCCAGCAGGCCGCGGCCAAGACGCCGCCAGCGGCTCCCTGAGAAGAAATTTCGGGCAGAGGCTGGACAAGCGTCATTCCTAGTTGTACGATGACTGACAACACAACCCAGCAGGAGACTCAGAATGAGCTTGAAACGACGTGATCTGATGCTAGGCGCCCTGGGCGGCGGGGTGCTCGCCGCCGGTGGCGTGCATGCCGCGGACAACTGGCCGTCCAGGCCGGTGCGCATCGTGGTGCCGTACCCGCCGGGCGGTTCGTCCGACATCATTGCCCGCTCCATCAGCCAGCCGCTGTCGGAAGCGCTGGGCCAGCCGGTCATCGTCGACAACAAGCCGGGCGCCAACGGCAACCTCGGCGCCGATTTCGTCGCCAAGTCCAAGCCCGATGGCTACACGCTGCTGCTGTGCGACGTCGGCGCGCTCGCCATCAGCCCCTCGGTCTACACGCGGCTGCCTTTCGATCCTTCCAAGGACCTGCGCGGCGTAACCATGCTGGCCTATTCGCCGCACCTCTTGGTGGTGCATCCCTCGGTCCAGGCCAACAACCTGAAGGAACTGATCGCGCTGTCGAAGAAGTCGGAAATCAACTTCGCCGTCACCGCCACCGGCAGTGCGCCGCACCTGGCCGGCGTGGCGCTGGAGCGTGCGAGCGGCGCACGCTGGCAGTACGTGCCCTACAAGGGCGGCGTGCAGGCGGTGCAGGACACGGTCGCCGGCCAGACGCAGATCCTGATGAACGGCATGCTCGCCACGCTGCCGCATGTGCAGAGCGGCAAGCTCAAGGTGCTCGGCGTGTCGAAAGCGACGCGCATGCCGCTGATCGGCGAAGTGCCCACCATCGCGGAGCAGGGCGTGGCCGGCTTCGAGTCGGGCACCTGGCAGGGCGTGCGCGTGGCCAGGGGCACGCCCGACGCCATCGTGCAGCGCCTCAACAAGGAACTGATCACCGTCATCCGCACGGCCGACATCCGCTCGCGCCTCGCGGGGCAGGGCGCCGAGGTCGTGACCATGGCGCCGGCCGAGGAAGAGCAGTTCTTCGGCAAGGAGCGCGCGCGCTGGGCCAAGGTCGTTGCCGACGCCGGCATCAAGCTGGACTGAGCGCCCTCAGCATCCATTTTTCAACTCACTCATTGGTGTCTCGATGAACCCTCAAGAACTCAAATCCATCATGGGCTCCGGCCTGCTCTCGTTCCCGTTGACCGACTTCGACGCGAACGGGGACTTCAACAAGAAGGGCTACGAGAAGCGTCTCGAATGGCTCGCTCCCTACGGCGCGAGCGCGCTGTTCGCGGCCGGCGGCACCGGTGAGTTCTTCTCGCTGACCGGCGACGAATACCCCGGCATCATCCAGACCGCGGTCGACACCTGCCGCGGCGTGGTGCCGATCATCGCGGGCGCCGGCGGCCCCACGCGCTTTGCGATCCAGTGCGCGCAGGCGGCCGAGAAGGCCGGCGCACACGGCATCCTGCTGCTGCCGCACTACCTGACCGAAGCCGGCCAGGAAGGCCTGGCCGCGCACGTGGAAGCCGTGTGCAAGAGCGTGAAGTTCGGCGTGATCGTCTACAACCGCGCCACCAGCCGCCTCAAGCCCGAGACGCTGGCCGCGCTGGCCGAGCGCAACCCGAACCTCGTGGGCTTCAAGGACGGCGTGGGCGACATCGAAGCCATGGTCGCCATCTACCAGAAGATGGGCGACCGCTTCGCCTACCTGGGCGGCCTGCCCACGGCCGAGGTCTATGCCGCGGCCTACAAGGCGCTGGGCACGCCGGTGTATTCGTCGGCCGTCTTCAACTTCATCCCGAAGACCGCGATGGATTTCTACAAGGCCGTTGCCGCCGACGACCTGCCGACGCAGCACCGCCTGCTCAAGAACTTCTTCATGCCGTATCTCGATCTGCGCAACCGCGTGCCCGGCTATGCGGTGAGCATCGTCAAGGCCGGTGCCAAGATCGTCGGCCACGACGCCGGCCCGGTGCGCACGCCGCTCACGGACCTCCAGCCCGCCGAGATGGAACAGCTCAAGGCGCTGATCGACGCGCTCGGCCCGCAGTAAGCGGCCGGGCCGGGAACGACGACAACAAACAACAACGGAGACAACGCATGTCCATCATCAAGAAGTTCTTCCTCATTGCCGCATCGGCCGTCATGTTTTCGGGCTGTGCCATGGCGCCCGCGGGCGGCGGTGCTTCGGCCGAGCCGGCCGTGGCCGCGGCCGCCGAGCGGCTGCGCCTTGCAATGATCGATCCCACGCCGGCCGCCCTTGGCGCACTGGTGGCCGACGACCTGAGCTACGGCCATTCGAGCGGCAAGGTCGACACCAAGGCCAGCTTCATCGGCGACCTGGTGGCCGGCAAGTCGGACTTCGTGAGCATCACGATCACCGACCAGACCATCAAGGTGGCGGGCGACGTTGCGATCGTGCGCCACACGCTCGCGGCCGACACCAACGATTCGGGCAAGCCCGGCAAGGTGGCGCTCAAGATCCTCGGCATCTGGCAAAAACAGGGCGGCGAGTGGAAGATGCTGGCCCGCCAGGCCGTTCGGATCTAGCAGCACTTTTCTTCCAGGGCTCGCGCAAAAAATGACACTTCCAGACTCCGCTTCTCCCATCTCCGGCGCACCCGTGGTCACCGCCATGCGCGTGGTGCCCGTCGCGGGCCACGACAGCATGCTCATGAACCTGAGCGGCGCGCACGGCCCGTTCTTCACGCGCAACCTGCTGATCCTGACCGACAGCGCGGGCCACACCGGTGTCGGCGAAGTGCCGGGCGGCGAGAAGATCCGCCAGACGCTCGAAGATGCGCGCGGCCTCATCGTGGGCCAGCCCCTGGGCAAACACCACGCAGTGCTCAACAGCATGCGCAGTGCCTTCGCCAACCGCGACAGCGGCGGCCGCGGCCAGCAGACCTTCGACCTGCGCGTGACCATCCATGCGGTCACCGCCGTCGAGGCGGCCTTGCTCGACCTGCTGGGCCAGCACCTCGAAGTGCCGGTGGCCGCACTGCTCGGCGAAGGCCAGCAGCGCGATGCCGTGCAGATGCTCGGCTACCTGTTCTACGTGGGCGACCGCACCAGGACCGACCTGCCCTACGAGAGCGACCCCGGCGGCGCCGACGACTGGTTTCGCCTGCGCCACGAAGAAGCCATGACGCCCGAAGCCATCGTGCGCCTGGCCGAGGCCACGCACGCGCGCTACGGCTTCACCGACTTCAAGCTCAAGGGCGGCGTGCTGCGCGGCGAGGAAGAAGTCGAGGCCATCCGCGCGCTGCACGAGCGCTTTCCCAAGGCGCGCGTCACGCTCGACCCCAACGGCGGCTGGCTGTTGGCCGATGCGATCCGCCTGTGCCGCGACCTGCATGGCGTCATGGCCTATGCCGAGGACCCCTGCGGCGCCGAAGGCGTGTTCTCGGGCCGCGAGGTGATGGCCGAGTTCCGCCGCGCCACGGGCCTGCCGACCGCCACCAACATGGTCGCCACCGACTGGCGCGAGATGGTGCACAGCCTCTCGCTGCAGTCGGTCGACATTCCGCTGGCCGATCCGCACTTCTGGACGATGCAGGGCTCGGTGCGCGTGGCGCAGCTGTGCCAGGCCTGGGGCCTGACCTGGGGCTCGCATTCGAACAACCACTTCGATGTGTCGCTGGCCATGTTCACGCACGTGGCCGCGGCCGCGCCGGGCAAGGTGACGGCCATCGACACGCACTGGATCTGGCAGGACGGCCAGCGCCTGACCAAGGCCCCGCTGCAGATCGAGGGCGGCTACGTGAAGGTGCCCACGCGCGGCGGCCTGGGCGTGGAGCTCGACATGGACGAAGTCGAGAAGGCGCACCAGCTGTACCTGAAGCATGGCCTGGGCGCGCGCAACGATGCGCAGGCGATGCAATACCTGATCCCGGGGTGGACTTTCGACAATAAAAAGCCCTGCATGGTGCGCTGAAGGTTTAGTCTCCCGTTTCCATTTCCGCAGCCGGACACGCAGTGCTCCGGCTTCTTTCTTTCCATCGAGCAGCACAAGGAATCCTCATGCAAAACTTCGACAACCTGATCGGCGGCGAATGGCGTGCCGGCGCAAGCTACAGCCCCAACCTCAACCCCAGCAACCTGTCCGACGTGCTGGGCCACTACGCGCAGGGCACGGCTGCCGATGTCGAGGCCGCCGTGGCCGCCGCCACCGCCGCCTTCCCGGCCTGGGCCACCGGCAGCATCCAGGCGCGCTCCGATGCGCTGGACAAGATCGGCACCGAGATCCTCGCGCGCAAGGAAGAGCTCGGCACCCTGCTCGCCCGTGAAGAAGGCAAGACGAAGGCCGAAGGCATCGGCGAAGCCACCCGCGCCGGCCAGATCTTCAAGTTCTTCGCCGGCGAATGCCTGCGCCTCGCAGGCGAAGTGCTGCCCTCGGTGCGCCCCAACATCGGCGTGGAGATCACGCGCGAGCCGGTCGGCGTGGTCGGCCTGATCACGCCCTGGAACTTCCCCATTGCCATCCCGGCCTGGAAGATCGCGCCCGCACTGGCCTTCGGCAACTGCGTGGTCCTGAAGCCCGCCGACCTCGTGCCCGGCTGCGCCTGGGCGCTGTCCGAGATCATCAGCCGCTCGGGCATTCCGGCGGGCGTGTTCAACCTGGTGATGGGCCGCGGCAGCGTGATCGGCAACGCGCTGGTCAGCCACCCCGGCATCCATGCCATCAGCTTCACCGGCTCGGTCGGCGTGGGCCGCAACATCGCGGTGCAGTGCGTGACCAACCACAAGAAGGTGCAGCTCGAGATGGGCGGCAAGAACCCGCAGGTGATCCTGGACGACGCCGACCTGGCCCAGGCCGTGGAGCTCAGCGTGCAAAGCGCCTTCTACTCGACCGGCCAGCGCTGCACGGCCTCCAGCCGCCTGATCGTGACCGAAGGCATCTACTCCAAGTTCATCGAGGCGATGAAGGCGCGCATGGCCAAGATCAAGGTCGGCGATGCGCTGGCGCAGGGCACCGACGTGGGCCCGGTCTCCTCGAAGTCGCAGCTGGACCAGGACATGGAATACATCGCCATCGGCAAGGGCGAGGGCGCCACGCTGGCGGCCGGCGGGGAACTGCTGAAGCTGGAGACCGACGGCTACTACATGTCGCCGGCGCTGTTCAGCGAATCGGCGGCCGCGATGCGCATCAACAAGGAAGAGATCTTCGGCCCGGTGGCGAGCGTGATCCGGGTGAAGAACTACGAAGAGGCGCTGGCCACGGCCAACGACACCGAGTTTGGCCTGTCGGCCGGCATTGCCACCACCAGCCTGAAGTACGCCACGCACTTCAAGCGCCACAGCCAGGCCGGCATGGTGATGGTGAACCTGCCCACGGCGGGCGTGGACTACCACGTGCCGTTCGGCGGGCGCAAGGGCTCGAGCTACGGCCCGCGCGAGCAGGGCAAGTATGCGCAGGAGTTCTTCACCACGGTGAAGACGGCGTACACGCTGGCTTGATGCCACCCCCGCGCCGGGCGCCGCACGCGCCCGGCGCTGGCCGTCCACTTTGTCCGCCCTACAGCCGATGGCCGCCGCGCGCCATCGAGCGGCGCAGGCCCAGTGCAAGCAGCACGCCCATTGCGCCCGCCAGGGCGACGATGGCGGCGGCCGCCGGCCAGCCCAGCGAATCCACTGCACCGCCCACGATCACGGGGCCGATCATCTGGCCGAGATTGCTGCCCAGCATGAGCAAGCCCATCGACATCGGGACCAGCCGCGTGCTCGGTGCCACGATGGGAGAGGTGCCGATCAGCGTTGCGGGAAGCAGGCCGCCCGCGCCCGAAAAAACCAGGCACAGCACAAAGGCCGGCACTGCGCCGAGCACCGGCAGGAAGATGCCGATGGACGCGATGCCCATCGCCGCACTGGCCAGTGCCGCGAGCAGCCAGCGCGCGATGCCGCGCTGGAGCAGCATGCCGGCCGCAAGATTGCCCGCCACGTTGACGCAGCAGGCCGCGGCGCTCAGCTGTCCGGCGGTGGCCGTGCCCACGCCCATGCGCTCGATCAGCAGCACCGGCAGAAAACTGAAGAGCGCGAAGAACTGCAGGCTGTAGATCACGAACGAAGCGGCGATCAGCGCCGGCGCGCTGGCCTTTGCCGTGGCGGCCGCGTCGCGGGCCATGCTGCGCCACGAAACCGGCGCTTCGCGGGTATTTGCACTCGCGCCGCGCGAAACGCCCGCCAGCACCAGCACCGCGATCAAGCCCGCAAGCGCGGCATTGCCCAGCCACAAGCCGCGCCAGCTGCCCGGCAGCGAGCCGCTGAAGAGCGCGATGGCAATCCCGGCGGGCATGAAGCAGCTCCAGATCGCGAAGGCAAGGTCCTTGCCGCCGGGCGCGACCATGCGCTGCAGCACCGAAGGGCCGGCAATGGTGATCAGCACGAAACCCAGGCCTTCGACGACGCGGCCGATCAGCAGCATTGCGATGCCCTGTGCCCATGCGCCGACCATGCTGCCGATGGCAATGGCCAGCAGGCCGGCCACCAGCAGGCGCCTGTCGCCCGCGCGCGCGACCCACGCGCCGACCGGCACCGCGCCAACCACGCCCAGCAGCGAGAACGTTGCCATGAGCCAGCCGACCATCGTGAGGTCGAGCCCGAAGTCCGTGCGCAACTGCGGCACGGCAATGGCGACCTTGCCGACCTGGAGGGACGCCACGACCCCGGCGGCCACGACCAGCGCCACGCCGAGCCAGTGCGTTGAAGAAGGTGAGAGCGGCGCAGCGGCGGGTGGCGATGTGGCGCCGCGCATTTCGATTCGGTTCTGCATGCCGCCACTTTGCAGCGGGCACCCGATCAATGAAAGCGAATAATATCGGCCAACTCAATCGATTGGACAGATCATGCTGGACATCCTCACGCTGAGCCAGATGCAGATGTTCGTTGCCGTGGCGGATGCCGGCAGCTTCCGTGCCGGCGCGGCCCGGCTGCACCGGGTGCAGTCGGCCGTGAGCCATGCCATTGCCAATCTCGAGGAACAGCTCCAGGTGCGGCTCTTCGACCGTTCCGGCCACAAGCCGGTGCTCACGCCCACGGGCAAGGCACTGCTGGGCGACGTGCGGGTGATCCTGTCGAAGGTCGAGGCGCTGCGCTCGCGCGCGCAGGGGCTCGAACAGGGCATCGAGCTCGGGCTGGCAGTTGCGGTGGACACGCTCTTTCCGCCGAACCTCCTGGCCAGCGCGCTGCGTGGCATGCATGCGGTCTACCCGAGCATTGCCATCCGCGTGGAATACAGCTCGATGGGCGGCACCGTCGATGCCTTGAATTCGGGCCGATGCGATCTCGCCATTGCGGCCTTCGGCCATGCCGACGAAAAAATCAGCCGCGAATTCCTCATGCAGCTTCATACCGTGGCCGTTGCCGCGCCGTCGCATGCGCTGGCGGTCCATGCGGGCCGGCGCGGTGCGGGGGGCCTGGATGCCGCCGCGGCGGAGCACGTGCAGATCGTGGTGGAAGATCCGAGCACGCTCAGCCAGGGCTACGACATCGATGTGCTCTCGCCCTCGACCTGGCGCGTGACCGACATGTACATCAAGCTCGCGCTGCTGCGCGCGGGCCTGGGATGGGGAAAGATGCCGTCGTGGCTGGTGGCCGGCGACCTGGCCGCCGGAACGCTGGTGCAGTTGCCGGTGAGCCGCATCGGCCCCGGCGGTGGAACCAGCCAGCAGTGCCATTTCTGCCACCGCGGCGACAAGACGCTGGGAGCGGGCGCTACGCTGCTGCGCGAATGCCTCATGGGAGAAGCGAAGGCGGCGGCGCCCGGCGCCGGCGGCGCATCAGCATCTCCACGAGCTCGAAGATCCCCTCGCTCAGCAACGCCAGCGCCGCGGCCGGCAGCGCGCCGGCCAGCAGCAGCTCGCGGTCGTTGAGCGCCAGCCCCGTGACGATGCGCTCGCCGAATCCGCCTGCGCCGATGAAGGCCGCGATGGTCGCGGTGCCAATGGCAATGGCGGTGGCCGTTCGCACGCCCGCCAGCAGCGTGGGCAGTGCCAGCGGCAGCAGCACCAGCCGCAGGCTCTGCGGCGGCGTCATGCCCAGCGCGGTGCCGGCCAGGCGCAGGCCGTTCGGCACTTCGGCCAGGCCCGTCACGGTGTTGCGCATGATCGGCAGCAGCGAATAGAGCGTGAGCGCGATCAGCGCGGGCAGCGCGCCGATCGCACCGAGCATGGAAATCAGCACGGCCAGCAGCGCGAGCGAAGGCACGGTCTGCAGCAGGCTCGCGAAGCCGAGCACCAGCGCGCGCAGCCGCACATGCGGAAACACCAGGATCGCGAGCGGCACGCCGATCAGGATCGCCACGCCCACCGATACGGCGACCAGCACCAGGTGCTGCCGCGCGAGCTGCCAGAGATCGGGGCCGAACAGCTTGGCGCTGAAGCCGCGCCGGGGCTCCTGGGTCTTTGCGCCCTGGCCTGCGCCGGCCAGGAAGTCGCGCGCAATGGTGTCGAAGGGCACGCTCTGGAGTTCGGCGCGCGCATTCATCGCGATCATCGCGTGTTCGTCGATGCGGCCTTCGAGCGTTTTCAGCGCGGCCCAGGCCTGGGGCAGCCGCGTGGGCAGGTCGAGCCTGTAGAGCACCACGGCGTCGTAGCGCGGAAAGTATTTCCTGTCGTCTTCGAGCACGCGCAGGCCGAGATGCTCGATCTTGGCGTCGGTGGTGTAGATGTCGATCGCGTCGATCTGCTTCGCGGCCACGGCTTCGTAGGCCAGGCCATGGTCGAGGCCGGTGGGCGCCTGGGTGAAGCCGTAGCGCGCGGCCAGGCCCTTCCAGCCGTCGGCGCGGCCGAGGAATTCGTTCGACAGGCCGAGCTTGAGTTCGGGATGCTTTGCAAGATCGCTCAGCGTACGCAGCCCGAGCCGCTCGGCATCGGCCGCCCGCACGGCCAGTGCATAGCCGTCGTTGAAGCCCAGCGGAATCGCCACGCCCAGGCCCATGGGCGCCAGCGCCGCGTTCATGGCCTCGCGCGTTTCGGCTGGCGAACCCTTGAGAATTTCGAGCGCGATGGTGCCGGTGTATTCGGCATAGAGATCGATGGCACCCGAACGCAGCGCCTCGTACACGATGGCCGTGTTGCCGAGGCCCTGGCGCACCACCGGCGGCGATGCGGTGTGGGGCGCCGCGGTCTGCGCGAGCAGTTCGGCCAGGATGTACGACTCGGTGAAGCGCTTGGAACCGACGCGCAGCGTGCCCTCGCCGGGCTGCGCCGATGCAGCGGCACCGAGCCAGGCCATGGCAAGGAACAACAAGGCGGCGCGCAGCATGCGGTGATGGGGCAGTGGCATCGCAGGCCAGTGTATAGACATCGAACCGCTCGGCGTACCCGCCAATCTCCTACAAACCCTGGTGCGGGCTACCGATGCTTCGTAGATGCAGCCGCGCCCATAGTGGCCGCCATGAAGAAGAAAACCCATCTCCTGCCCGGCCCCGACGTTCACGGCCTGCGCGAACTCCCGGGCCTTCGGGTCGAGGGCTACAGCCTGCAGTTGCGCGACAAGGACGGCTTCGTGGGCGACCAGGCCAGCCAGACGGCCTTCAGGGAACTGCTCGAGCGCTGGCGCAAGCGCCGCCGCAAGACGGGCACCGATCCATTGGGCAGGGAACACTCGCGCGACCTCAGCAAGAAGCAGCTCGACCGCGTGCTGCTGAAGACCTCGGCGGCCGGCGACCTGATGCACGGCGCCATCGAGGAGTTCGCCGAGGAACTGGCCCTCGTGATCCAGCGCTTCACGCGCCAGCCCTCATGGAAGAAGGTGGAGCGCATCGTGGTGGGCGGCGGCTTCACCGAAAGCGACGTGGGCGAGCGCGCCATCCTGCAGACCGCCGCCATCCTCGAGGAGCTGGGCGTTCACGTCCAGCTCGGGCGCCTGTCGCACGAGGTCGACGACGGCGGCCTGATCGGCTGGGTGCACCTGGCACCGCCGGCCATGCTCAAGAAGCACGACGCCATCCTGGCGGTGGACATCGGCGGCACCAACGTGCGCTGCGGCATCGTGAAGACGCGCCGGCGCAAGGCACGCGACCTGTCGCTTGCCAAGGTGGTGCGGCGGGAGAAATGGCGGCATGCGGACGACGACCCGAACCGCACCGGCATGGTCGAGCGCATCGCGGCCATGCTCGAGGACATGGTGCGCTACTGCGAGCGCAAGCACATCCGCCTGGCGCCCTTCATCGGCATTGCCTGCCCCGGGCTGATCCGCAAGGACGGTTCGATCGAGCGCGGCACGCAGAACCTGCCGGGCGATTGGGAAAGCCGCGCGTTCCACCTGCCGAGCGCGCTGTGGCGGCGCATGCCGATGATCGGCTCCGGCCCCACGCTGATCCTGATGCACAACGACGCGGTGGTGCAGGGGCTGAGCGAACTGCCCTTCATGCGCGACGTGACCCACTGGGGCGTGCTGACGATCGGCACCGGGCTCGGCAATGCGAGCTTCACCAACACCTTCTAGCCTGGAGTGCCGGGCGCCGCGGGAATGCCGCCGCCGAGCGCCTTGTAGACCGCCACCATGCCCACCGCCATGCGGCTCGTGCTCTGCACCTGGTCGCGCCGCGCCTGCAGCAGTGCGCGGCGCGCGTCGAGTTCGACGCCGAAATCCGTGAGTCCGTTCGCATAGCGCGCGTGTGCGAGCGTGAGTGCATCGCGGCTGCTGCGCTCGCGCTCGGCCAGCTCGGCATGGCGCTGGCGCTCGGCGGCGTAGGCGCTGAGCGCCGAATCGATCTCGTGCCATGCCTTGAGCACGGCCTGCTGGAAGGCCACCGCGGCTTCCTGCTGCTGCAGCTCGCGCAGGTTCACCGTGCTGCGGCGCCGGTCGTTGTCGAAGATCGGCAGGCTGATGGAAGGACCGACGTGCCATTGGCGGCTGCCCCATTCGCCAAAACGCTCGCTGCCGGCCGATTCGTAGCCGAAGCCCGCACCGAGCGTGACGCGCGGATAGAGGTCGGCCACCGCCACGCCGATGCGCGCGGTGGCGGCATGCAGCTGGGCTTCGGCGGCGGCGATGTCGGGGCGCCGGCGCACCACGTCGCCGGGCAGGCCCAGCGCAAGCTCGGGCAGCGGCGGTGCCTGCAGCGCTTCGAGCGGGTTGCCCGCGCCATCGGAAGCTGGCGCGAGTTCGGCGTTCAGCGCGCCCGGCGCTGCGCCGGTCAGCAGCGTGATCTGGTTCATGGCCTGCGCCTCCTGCTGCAGCAGCATGGGGATGCGCGCCTTGAGTTCGGCCAGCTGCGTGCGCTGGCGCGTCGGGTCCAGGTCGGTGACCAGGCCGCCATCGGCACGCGCCTGCACCAGCTCGAGCGATTCGGCTGCGGCCGCGATGTCGGCGTTCGCCACGCGCAGTTCGCGCTGCGCGCCGCGCAGTTCGAAGTAGCTGCGCGCCACCTCGGCCTGCACGCTGAGCTGCGCCTGCTGCAGCAGCGCGGCCGATGCGCCGGCATCCGCATCGGCGGCCTCGATGCTGCGCCGCACGCGGCCCCAGAGGTCGATTTCCCAGGAGGCGTCGAAGCCGGCCTGGTAAAGGTTGTAGGGCTCGCTGAGCGTGCGGATCAGCTGGTCGCGGTTGGCGACCGACGAGCCCAGCGCATCGATCATCCGCGTGGCGGCGCCGCTCTCGCTCTGGCGCTGCCGGTTCACGCTGGCGCTGGCATTGAGCTGTGGCGCCTGCTGCGCCGCGGCCGCGGTGCGCTGCACGCGGCTTTGCGCGAAGTGCAGGGCCGCGGTCTGCAGGTCGTGGTTGGCGGCCAGGGCGCGGGCTTGCAACTGGTCGAGCAGCGGATCGCCGAAGGCCTTCCAGTCGCCGGATGCGGCGGCTGTGGGCGCGGCCTTGCGCTCGGCGCCGAGCAGCGCCGCCGAGCCGCCGTGCCATGCGGACCAGTCGGCCGGCGCCTGCGGCTGCGCGGGCCGGTGGTCGGGCCCCACGGCGCAGCCTGCAAGAAGGAGCGCGAGCGCGGAACAGGAGAAGAGGGTGCGCGATGCGGACATGGAGTGCTCCCTAGACCAGACGATGGCGAAACAGCCAGGCCGCCAGCGGCAGTGTGACGATGGCGATGATCGACAGCGGAATCAGGTTGTGCCACACCGTGGCCAGGCCCACGCCTTCCAGGTAGACGCGCTGCACCAGGTCGATCGCGAAGCGCAGCGGGTTGGCCATGGTGATCAGCTGCAGCACGTGCGGCATGTTGCGCACGGGTGTGGTCAGCCCGGAGAGCAGCATCATCGGCATCAGCAGGACGAAGGTGTAGAGCATGGCCTGCTGCATGTTGGCCGACACCGCCGAGATCGACAGGCCGATGCCCACGCTGGCCACCGTGAAGAAGACCAGCCCGGTGTAGAGCGTGATGAGCGAGCCCGCCATCGGAATGCCGAACCAGAACAGCGCGACCAGCAGGATCAACGTCGACTGCGCAAGGCCCACCAGCACCGGCGGCAGCGCCTTGCCGATCATGATCTCGAGCGGCGACATCGGCGTGACCAGCAATTGGTCGAAGGTGCCTTGCTCGCGCTCCCGCGCCACCGAGAGCGCGGTGAGCAGCAGCGTCTGCAGCATGCTGAGCGCGGCAATCAGGCCGGGCAGCAGGTTCCACCGCGTTTGGAGGTTCGGGTTGAACCAGGCGCGCGATTCGATGGTGAGCGGAGCCGGCGGCGCGCCGGCGCGCGTGCGCAGCTCGGCGTTGTAGCGCTCGACCACCGCGCCCACGTAGCCGGCCGCGGAGCCCGCGGTGTTGGAGTTGCGCGCATCGAGGATCAGCTGGATGGCCGCGGGCTGGCCCGCGCCGAGCTGCTGTTCGAAGTTGGGCGCGATCTGGATCACCAGCAGCGCCTTCTCGGTATCGATCACCTCGCGGATGTCGGCCTGCGTGCGCAGCGTGGCCACGCGATGGAAGACGCCGGTGCTGTCCAGGTGCGCAATGAGCTCGGTCGAGGCGCCCGTGCGGCTCTGGTCGAGCAGCGCATAGGGCACGTTCGAGAGATCGTAGGTGGCGGCGTAGCCGAAGATGAGGCTCTGCATGATGGCGGGAACGAACAGGATCACGCGGCTCGCCGGGTCCTTGAAGATGGCGAGCAGCTCCTTCTTGCAGAGGTTGGCAATGCGCAGCAGGAAGTCGATCATGGAATGCTCCCCTTCAGTCCAGGCTCTTGCGCGTGACCATGCGGGCCAGCAGCAGCAGGCCCACGGCATAGGCCACGAGGACCGCGCAGTTGCGCCAGATCAGCGGCCAGACGTCGCCCGCGAGGAACAGCGTCTTGATCAGGTCCATGAAGTAGGTGGCCGGCAGCAGGTGGCCGATCACGCGCACGGCGGTGGGCACGTTGCGCAGGTCGAACAGGAAGCCCGACAGCATCATCGAAGGCATGAAGGTGGCGATCAGCGCCACCTGGCTCGCGAGAAACTGGTTGCGCGTGACCGACGAGATCACCAGCCCCAGGCTCACCGCCACGATCAGGTAGAGCATCGAGCTGAGCACCACCGCGAACAGCGAGCCGACCATCGGCACCGCGAACAGGAAGCGCGCGGCCAGGAGGCACAGCGCCAGGCCCAGCATGCCGACCGCGAAATACGGAATGATCTTGGCCAGCAGTATTTCCACCGGCCGCACCGGCGTGACGAACAGCGCCTCGAGCGTGCCGCGCTCCCATTCGCGGGCCATCACCAGCGCGGTGAGAAAGGCGCCGATCAGCGTCATGATGAGCACGATGAGCCCGGGCACCAGGTACCAGGTGCTGGTGTTCGCGGCGTTGAACCACATGCGCTGCTCCACCGTCACGCGGCCCGCCGAAGGCGCGGCCGCACCGGCCGCGCCGCCGCGGTCGGCCTGGCGCAGGGCCGCTTGCGCCAGCGCGCTGCTCACATAGGCCTGGATGATGGTGGCGCGCCCCGCGTCGGCGCCATGCACGATGAGCTGCACGCGCGCATCGCCCGCGGCCAGCGCGCGCGAGAAGTCGGCGGGCACGCGCACGATGCCGTCGACCTTGCGCTCGCGCATCAGGGCCTCGGCGTCGCGCATCGAGCCCAGCAGCACGGGTGCGATGGTGGGCGAGAGCTGCAGGCCGGCAATGGCCTCGTGCGCCATCGGCGAGGAATCTTCGAGCACCACGGCCACCGGCGCGTTCTTCACGTCGAGCGACATGCCATAGCCGAAGATCAGGATCAGCACCATGGGCAGCAGGATGCCGATGGCCAGGTTGCTGCGGTCGCGCAGCAGCTGGCGAAATTCCTTGCGCGTGAGCGAGACGAGCCGGGTGCCGAAGCCGCTCATGGCTGTCTCCTTTCTTCCTGCCGCGCCTTCTCGACGATGCCGATGAAGGCCTGCTCCATGTCGATGCGCCTTCCGCCGTCTGCGCCGTCCTGCGCCTGCGCGCGCACCTCGCGCGGCGTGCCGATGGCCAGCACCTTGCCGGCGTCCTGGATCACGATGCGGTCGCAGTACTCGGCCTCTTCCATGAAGTGGGTCGTGATGACGACGGTGGTGCCGCCTTCGGCCAGCGCCGTGATGCGGCGCCAGAACTCGCGCCGCGCGAGCGGATCGGCGCCGCTGGTGGGCTCGTCGAGGAACAGGATCTCGGGCTCGTGCAGCAGGCCCGTGGCCATGGCCAGGCGCTGCCGGTAGCCGCCGGGCAGCTGCCCGCTGGGCGCGTCGAGTTCGCGCTCGAGGTCGAACTGCCGCAGCACCGTGTCCATGCGCCCCTGCAGCTTCTGCCCGCGCAGGCCGTAGGCGCCGCCGAAGAACGAGAGGTTCTCGCGCACCGTGAGATTGCCGTAGAGCGCGAACTTCTGCGAGACATAGCCGATGCGCTGGCGCGCCTGCGCGCGCGCATGGCGCAGGTCGACGCCGGCCACGCGCAGCTGACCGCCGCTTGCGGGCAGGAGGCCGCAGAGCATGCGGAAGGTGGTGGTCTTGCCCGCGCCGTTGGGCCCCAGCAGGCCGAAGATCTCGCCGCGCCGCACCGAGAAGCTGGTGCTGGCCACGGCCACGAAGTCGCCGAAGCGGCGCACCAGGTCCTTCACCTCGATGACCACTTCGCCGGGTTCACCCTCGGCCGGCGCAAGGCCTTCGCTCGCCGCCGATGGGGCAATGTTCGTGTCGCTGGCCTGCCGCGTGCGCAGCAGTGTCATGAAGCCGTCCTCGAGCCGCGGCGGCACGGGTTCGGCGCGCGCGCCGGCCAGCAGCTTTTCGAGCGCCGCGTCGTCCGCGTCCGGGCGGCGGATGAAGTGCACTTCGCCGCCCTGCGGCACGGCATCGACGATCTGCTGCCGCGCATCGAGCAGGCGCGCCTGCATCAGGCGCGGCGCCTCGCCCTCGGGCGGCGCAGCGACGAAGCAGGTGCCCTCGGCATGGCCGCGGATCTCGTCCGGCGTGCCCTCTGCGATCAGCCGGCCCTCCTGCAGCACGAACACGTGGCTGCAGCGCTCGGCCTCGTCGAGGTAGGCGGTGCTCACGATCACCGAAAGCTTTTCCTCGCCGACCAGCTGCTGCACGATCTGCCAGAGCTCGCGCCGCGAGAGCGGATCGACGCCCACGGTGGGCTCGTCGAGCAGCAGCAGGTCGGGCGAGCGCACCAGCGTGCAGGCCAGGCCGAGCTTCTGCTTCATGCCGCCCGAGAGCTTGCCCGCGGGCCGATCGGTGAAGCGGCCGAGGTCGGTCATTTCCATCAGCCGCGCATAGCGCTCGCGGCGCTTGTCCGCGGAGACGCCATGCAGGTCGGCGTAGAGGTCGAGGTTCTCCTGCACGCTGAGGTCGTCGTAGAGGCCGAAGCGCTGCGGCATGTAGCTGATGCGGTCCTGCACTGCCTGCGGATCGGCCGACACGTCGATGCCGAGCACGCGCAGTTCGCCCTCGTCGGCGCGCATCAGGCCCGCCATGAGCCGCAGCAGCGTGGTCTTGCCGGCACCGTCGGGTCCGACCAGCGCCGTGAGCGTGCCGGCGGGCACTTCGAGCGACACGTCGTCGAGCGCGCGCACCACCTGCTTCGAGCCCTTGGCCACGAAGCGCTTGTGCAGGGAGCGTCCGCTGACGGCCGGCTCAGCGCGCAGCATTCAACCTCCCTCCGGGCATGCGGTCTTGCTCCTTCCCCTTTCGGGGGAAGGTTGGGATGGGGGCGCCCCCACCCCAGCCCTCCCCCGGAAGGGGAGGGAGCAATGCGCACGGACGATCGATGAGATCGGTCATCACGGCTTGCCGGTCGACGACAGCTGCAGCCGCACCGTGGCTGGCATGCCGAGCCGCAGCCGGTCTTCCTTGTCGTCGACCATCACGCGGATCTCGTAGACCAGGCTGCTGCGCAGCTCCTCGGTCTGCACCGTCTTGGGCGTGAACTCGGCCACCGACGAGATGTAGCCCACCTTGCCCGCGATCGGCTGGCCGGGCTGGCTGTCGGTGGCCACACTGGCCGGCTGGCCGGGCCGCACGCGGCCGAGGTCGGGCTCGGCCACATAGGCGCGAATCCACTTGGGATCGGTGATGGCCAGCGTGAAGGCCGGGCGCTGCGGCGAAGCCATGTCGCCGGGCTCGAGCAGGCGGGCGCGCACCACGGCGTCGATGGGCGACCTGAGCTCGGCCTCGGCCAGCTGGTGGTTCATGAGCGCGAGATCGGCGCGCGCGGATTCGAGCTGGGCCTGCGCCTGCGCGATGTCTTCCTTGCGCGGGCCGGCCACCGCGAGCTGCTGCGCCTTGCGCACGTTGTCCAGCTGCGCGAGCGCCACCTTGCGGCGGGCCTGCGCGCTGTCGAGGTCCTGCTGGCTCACGGCGCGGCCGGCGGTGGTCTGGCCGATGGCCTGCAGGCGCGCCAGCTGCTGCTGCGCCAGGTCGGCATCGGCTTGCGCCGCGGCCACCTGGGCGCCGGCCTGCGCCAGTTCCTCGGGGCGGCTGCCGGTCTTCAGGCGCAGCAGCGCCTGCTCCTGCACGCCGATGCGCGCCTGCGCCTGCGCCACGCGCAGCACCAGCGAGCGCGTGTCGAGCCGGCCCAGCACCTGCCCGGCCCGCACGTGGTCGCCTTCGCGCACCGTGAGCTCCGCCACGCGCTCGTTGGCATTGAAGGCGAGCGAGACCTGGCGCACGTCGACGTTGCCGTACAGCACGAGCTGGTCGGAGGGCGTGGCCGAGCGGCTGAAGTACCACCAGCCGCCGGCCGCGGCGGCCAGCGCCACGGCGGCCGCGGCAATGAGGGGTTTCTTGTTCATGGGCGGGCTCCTGCCGGTTTCCGGGTCGGATAACGGCCGGATGTTATCAAATTGAAATTTGAATTTGAAGTATTTTTTCAGTTCGATTAACCTTGGCGCATGGCGACACGCTCTTCCACCACCCGCTCCCCCGCCGCGCGCGAGGGCGCGTCGCGCACCCAGCGCACCGACGGCAGCACCACGCGCCTGCACATCCTCGAAACCGCGGGCCAACTGTTCGCCGAGCGCGGCTTCGCCGAGAGCACCAGCAAGGAAATCTGCACGCGCGCCGGCACCAACATGGCGGCGGTCAACTACCACTTCGGCAGCCGGGACGGGCTCTACGAGGCCGTGCTGATCGAGGCGCACCGCCAGCTCGTGAGCATGGACGAGCTGATCAGCCTGGCCAGCGAGGCCGGCGATCCGCGGCTCAAGTTGCGCGCCTTCCTCACGCACCTGGTCGAGATGGGCAGCCAGCCCAAGGCACCCTGGGGCTTTCGCGTGGTGCTGCGCGAGGCGCTGTCGCCGTCTCCGGCGCTGCCCGCGCTGATCCGCCAGGCGGTGCTGCCCAAGGCCCGGCTGATCCGCGGCCTGATCGGCGGCATCATGGGCCTGCCCGAGGACCATCCCTCGGTGCAGCGTGGCCTGCTGTTCGCGGTGCTGCCCTGCATCGTGATGACGGTGGCACCCAAGGACCTGGCGAGCAAGGTGCTGCCGGCGCTGAAGGATGCCGAGGGCCTCGCGGACGACCTGATGCGCTACGTGTTCGCGGGCCTCGACGCCATCGCGAAGGAGGCGGCGCCCGTTAAAGCTGGAAGGCGACGGTGAGCAGCAGCCCCTCGGCCACGTCGCGCACCAGGCCCGGCCGCCGCGCGCGGTAGGGCTCGCCGGCGGAGGCGATGGTGTCGATCCATTCGGCCAGCCAGTCGATCTCGCGCGGGCCGTAGAACACCACGGCGGCCTCGTGGTTGAGCAGCAGGCTGCGCAGGTCGAGGTTGATGGAGCCGCACATGGCCAGTTCGTCGTCGACCACCACGGCCTTGGCGTGGGCCATGAACGGCAGCATGCGAAAGCTCACGCCGGCGCGCGCCAGGTCGCGCATGGCCCGTGCGCGCACGAAGTCCGCCAGGCGGTGGTTCGATCGCGCAGGCATGGCGATGGTCACCTGCACGCCGCGCCGCGCGGCCAGCCGCAGCGCATCGCGCAGCCCGTCGCCGGGCACGAAGTAGGGCGTGACGGCGAGCACGCGGTGCTCGGCGCGAAAGCAGGCGTCGATCAGCAGTGCGTGGGCGGTGTCCTCGGTCTGGTCGGGGCCGCTCGGAAGGAACTGGGCCATGGCGCTGCCTGCGCTTTCCGCCACGTCGTCGGCCGTGATGGCGCGCGCCTTGCGCCCGCGCACCGAGCTCCAGTCGTGGTCGAACTGGCGCGCCGCCGCGGCGGCCACGCTGCCGCGCAGGTCGAACGAAAGGTCGCGCCAGGCGTCGGGTTGCGCGTCGTTGCCGGCGAAGTATTCGCTCGCGAGGTTGCGCCCGCCCGACCACAGCCAGCCGTCGTCGGCAATGGTGAACTTGCGGTGGTTGCGCAGGTTGCGCGGCCCGATGCGGCGCAGGCTGAAGAAGGGGCGGAACACGGCGATCTCGCCGCCGGCCGCGCGCAGCAGGCGCATGTGGCGGCGCGGCAGGGTCAGCGCGCCGAAGCCGTCGAGCAGCACGCGCACCTTGATGCCTTCGCGCGCGCGCAGCGCCAGCCGTTCGATCACGGCATGGCCCAGCGCGTCGTCGCCGATGATGAAGGTGCACACGTCGATGCGCTCGCGCGCGCCGTCGATCACCTGCCACAGCGCCTCGCGCGCGGCGTCGCCGTCGGCATGCAGCCGGATCTCGCAGCGCCCGGGCGGCGCCAGGCCGAAGCTCTCGATGAGGTCGGCCGCCCAGTGCCCGCGCGCGGCCGTGCGCGCCGGCCGCGGCGAGCCCGCGGGTCGCAGCTTGCGCTGGCCGAACAGCAGGTACATCGGCAGGATGATGTAGGGCATCAGCACCAGCCCCATGACCCAGGCAATGGCCGTGGTGGGGGCGCGCTGCTCGCGGCGCGCGCGCGTGGTCAGCACATAGACCAGCAGCGCAAAGGTGACGACGAGAAAATGCTGGGACGGGGAGGGGAGCCAGTCGAATATGGAATTCGGCATGTGGCGATGATGCCCGAGGACGGGTCCGCGCCGCTCAGCGTTGCAGGAAGGCCGGCACACCGCGACCCTCGGAGGCCAGGAAGCGCATCATCGGATCGACCGCCGCGCGCACTGCGGGCCGCTCGCCCACGCGGCCGCGCCAGGCCACGAGCCGCGGCGTGGCACCGGTCATGCCGGCGCCCTTGCGGTCGGCGAACACATGCGCCATGTAGAAGGCGATGTCGGCGAAGGAGTAGGGGCCAGCGAGGTATTCGCGCGTGGCCAGCAGGCCTTCCATTTCCTCGTAGTAGCGCGCGCAGGCGGCGCAGGCCGCCACGGCGGGCGCGCTCTGCATGTCGTGCTGCAGGCCGAAGAGCCGGATCACGTTGGGGAAGAACACCTCGTCCGACTTCTGCTCGAGCTGCCGCGCGCGGGCCCGCTCGGCAATGCCGCGGGGCCACAGCGCAGGACTCGGATACCGGTCTTCGAGGTACTCGAAGATCTGGGTCGAATCGAACAGCTCGACATCGCCGTCGATCAGGATCGGCACCTGCTGCTTCACGGGATTGACGCGCAGCACCTCGGGGTGCTTGGGCTCGTAGGTGTCGTCCTTGGTGAAGGGCACCATCACCAGTTCGAAATCGACGCCTTTTTCGAGCGCGGCGATCTGCACCTTGGCGCCGAACATGCTGAGGGGGGCGGAATAGATCTGGGTCTTCATGCCCCCGACTTCACCATGAAAGGCGCTTCAGGTCGAGCCCCAGACCTCCTGCGCGGTCTCGACCACGAGGCGCAGCTTGGCGCGCTGCGCTTCCACCGCGATGTTGTTGCCGTGCACCGTGCTCGAGAAGCCGCACTGCGGCGACAGCGCGAGCTGCTCGAGCGGCGCGTACTTGGCGGCATCCTCGATGCGGCGCTTGAGCTCGTCCTTGTCTTCCATCTCGCCGAACTTGGTGGTCACGAGGCCCAGCACCACCGTCTTGCCCTTGGGCAGGTAGCGCAGCGGCTTGAAGTCGCCCGAGCGCGCGTCGTCGTATTCCATGAAGTAGGCGTCGAGGTCCATTTCCTTCAGCAGCGCCTCGGCCACCGGCTCGTAGTTGCCGGCCGCGGCGTGGGTGCTCTTGAAGTTGCCGCGGCACAGGTGCATGGCCAGCAGCATGCCCGGCGGCTTCTGTGCCACCACCTTGTTGATGAAGGCGGCGTAGCGGTGCGGCAGCTCGTTGGGATCGTCGCCGCGCTTGCGGGCGGCTTCGCGCATGTGCTCGTCGCACAGGTAGGCCAGGTTGGTGTCGTCCATCTGCACGTAGGTGCAGCCTGCGGCCGCGAGCGAGCGCAGTTCGTCGCCGTAGGCCTTGGCGACGTCGTCGTAGAACACCGGGTCGAGCTCGGGGTAGGCCTCCTTGCTGATGCCGGCGCGGCCGCCGCGGAAGTGCAGCATCGTCGGCGAAGGAATCGTCACCTTGGGCGTGCGGCCGGCCGAGACCTGGCTCTTGAGGTACTGGAAGTCGGCGAGCTGGATGTCCTTGATGTGGCGCACCTTGTCGAGCACGCGCATCGCGGGCGGCGCGAGTTCCTCGGTGCCGTCGGGCTTGCGGATGGTGACTGGAATGTCGGTCTTCACGCCGCCGAGCTGGTCGAGGAAATCGATGTGGAAGTAGGTGCGGCGGAATTCGCCGTCGGTGATGCTCTTGAGGCCAATGTCTTCCTGGAACCGGACGATCTCGGTGATGGCCTTGTCTTCGACCTTGCGCAGCTGCTCGGGCGTGATCTCGCCCTTGGCCTTTTGCTCGCGTGCTTCGAGCAGGTATTTGGGGCGCAGGAAACTGCCGACGTGGTCGTAGCGGGCGGGCAGGGCGGCGTGCTGGGACATGGTGATCTCCGTCGTGGCTGAAAAACGATGGACATCGTATCGCCTCAGGAACGGACATTGGTGTGTACAACGGGCTTGGTGTTTACCCGCAATACGGGGCTTCATCAGCGAAAGTCTCGTGAGATTTGTATACATTCAGTATTCATGAGAACACCCGCAACCGCATGAAAGCCGCAGCTGCATCACCCGTCGAACCCGCGGACGGCGGCGGCTCGCAGGCCGTGAAGGCACAGCTGCGGCTGCGCGAGATGATCCTGGCCGGCGAGCTGCCCGGCGGTGCGCGCATTGCCGAGGTGGCCATCTCCGAGCAGCTCGGCGTCTCGCGCACGCCGGTGCGCAGCGCCCTCATGCGGCTCGAACAGGAAGGCCTGCTCGAGGCGCTGCCCAACGGCGGCTATGCGGTGCGCACTTTTTCCGAACGCGACGTGGCCGATGCGATCGAGCTGCGCGGCACGCTCGAAGGCCTGGTGGCGCGGCTCGCGGCCGAACGCGGCGCGGCGCCGGTGGTGCTGCGCGAGGCGCGCGCCTGCCTGGCACGCATCGACGAACTGCTGCGCGAGCCCGCGCTCGACGACGCGGCCTTCTCGCGGTACGTCACGCACAACGAGAAGTTCCATTCGCTGCTGTGCGAGATGGCGGCCAGCCCGGTCATTGCGCAGCAGCTCGAACGCGTGGTCAACCTGCCGTTCGCGTCGCCCTCGGGCTTTGTCATCGTGCAGGCCAATTCGCCCGCGGCGCGCGACATGCTCGTGATCGCGCAGGACCAGCACCTGCAGGTGCTCGATGCCATCGAGGCCGGCGAAGGCTCGCGTGCCGAGGCGCTGATGCGCGAGCACAGCCGCATCGCGCGGCGCAACCTGCGCGAGGCGCTGCATGGCGCGACCACCGCCGAACAGCGCCCGCTGCCCGGCGTGCAGCTGATCCGCCGCCGCGGCTGAGCAATGGATGCATGCACGCAGTCCGCTGCGCTGCGCGATCATCGCGCAGTTCATTTGTTCATCGCGCAACAAAGGCGCGCCCCGGCGGTGGAGTAGGTGATTGCCTGCTCCGCCGCATGTTGCAAAGTATTGAAAAATAGCTCCCCGTTCGCATCCGCCCCCCAAGGAAAACTTCATGCAAAGACGCCATCTCATCCAGACCGCAGGCCTCACGGCGCTTGCGCTTTCCATGTCGCTTGCCACTGCGCAGGACAGCAACAAGTTCAAGATCGGCCTGATCCTGCCGATGACGGGGCAGCAGGCCTCCACCGGCCGGCAGATCGAAGCGGCGGCCCGGCTGTACATGGCGCAGAACGGCGACACCGTGGCGGGCAAGAAGATCGAACTGATCGTCAAGGACGACGTGGCCACGCCCGACGTCACCAAGCGCCTCGCGCAGGAACTCATCGTCAACGACAAGGTGAACGTGATCGCGGGCTTCGGCGTCACGCCGGCCGCGCTGGCCGCCGCGCCGCTGGCCACGCAATCGAAGACGCCGCAGGTGGTGATGGCCGCGGCCACGTCGAGCATCACCGAGGCCTCGCCCTACATCGTGCGTTCGAGCTTCACGCTGCCGCAGGTGTCGGTGGCGATGGGCGACTGGGCACCCAAGAACGGCGTGAAGACGGTGGTCACGCTGGTGGCCGACTACGGCCCGGGCAACGACGCCGAGAAGTTTTTTACCGAGCGCTTCCAGCTCAACGGCGGCAAGGTGATCGAGAAGCTGCGCGTGCCGCTGCGCAACCCCGACTTCGCACCGTTCCTGCAGAAGGTGCGCGACGCCAAGCCCGATGCGCTGTTCGTCTTCGTGCCCTCGGGCGCCGGCGCGGCCGTGATGAAGCAGTTTCTCGAGCGCGGCATGGACAAGGCCGGCATCCGCATGATCGCCACCGGCGACGTGACCGACGACGACCAGCTCAACGACATGGGCGACGGCGCGCTGGGCGTGGTCACCTCGCACCACTATTCGGCCGCGCATCCGTCGCCTGCCAACAAGAAGTTCGTCGAGGCCTTCCAGAAGGCCAACCCGAAGATGCGCCCCAACTTCATGGCCGTGGGCGGCTATGACGGCATGCGCGTGATCTACGAGGCGCTCAAGGCCACCAAGGGGCAGGGCGGCGGCGACGCGCTCTTGGCCGCCATGAAGGGCCAGATCTTCGAGAGCCCGCGCGGGCCGGTCTACATCGACGCGCAGACGCGCGACATCGTGCAGGACGTGTACCTGCGCAAGGTCGAGAAGAAGGACGGCCAGCTCTACAACGTCGAGTTCGATGTGATCAAGGGTGTGAAGGATCCGGGCAAGGCGAAGTAATTTGGTGCCCAGGTGTTTCGTTCGGGGGCGCTGCTGTTCAGGGCTCGCTCCCGCCGACGGGGTACGCGGCGAAGCGAATGTCCCCCGGCCTGCGGCCTCCTCCTTGATTTCGCTGCGCAAGGCACCCCATCGACGGGAGCGTGATGCGGAGCAGTCGTTGATCAGCGATACACCAGCAGCGTGTCCAGTGCACAGGGCATCGGGTGCTCCCCGCAGCGAAATAAAGGAGGAGCCGAAGGCGGGGGACATTCGCGGAGGGGAGTACCCGGTGGCCTGTGCACGCGCCCCGAACAAAAGCATCCGAAACGAGAGCCACACCATCACGCGGCAAGAGATTTGACATGTTGACCATTCTTTTCGACGGCATCGCCTACGGCATGCTGCTCTTCGTGCTCGCCGTGGGGCTGGCCGTGACGCTCGGGCTGATGAACTTCATCAACCTGGCGCATGGCGCCTTTGCCATGGCGGGCGGGTACCTCACGGTGTTTGCGATGCAGAAGCTGGGCGTGCCGTTTCTGGCCTGCCTGCCGCTCGCTTTCATCGTGGTGGCACTGGCCGGGGCGCTGCTCGAGCGCACGCTCTACCGGCCGATGTACGGCAAGCCGCACCTCGACCAGGTGCTGTTTTCCATCGGCCTCGCGTTCATGGCGGTGGCGGCGGTCGACTACTTTGTCGGTTCGTCGCAGCAGAACATCCAGCTGCCCGAATGGCTGCGCGGGCGCACCGAAGTCGGCGACGGCGCACTGCTGCTCGGCATGGGGCACTACCGGCTTTTCATCATCGCGGTGTGCGCCGTGCTCACGGTGGTGCTCCAGCTCATCTTGTCGAAGACGCGCTTCGGCAGCCGGCTGCGCGCCGCCGTCGACGATCCGCGCGTGGCGGCAGGGCTGGGCATCAACGTCAACATCGTGTTTCTGCTGACCTTCGCGGTCGGCTCGGGGCTCGCGGGGCTGGGCGGCGCGCTGGGCGCCGAGATCCTTGGGCTCGACCCCACCTTTCCGCTCAAGTACATGATCTATTTCCTGATCGTGGTGTCCGTCGGCGGCACCTCGTCGATCACCGGGCCGCTCGCGGCCGCACTGCTGCTCGGCATTGCCGACGTGGCGGGCAAGTACTTCATTCCGAAGATGGGTGCGTTCACCGTCTATCTGCTCATGATCCTGATCCTGATGTGGCGGCCGCAGGGCCTGTTCACGCGCAAGGGAGGCCGTTGAATGAACGAGCCTTCAACGTACCAATCGGCCCTGCTGCGCAAGGCGCGCTGGCGCCCGCTCGAATTCGTGGCCTGGGCCGTGGCCTTTGCGCTGCCGTTCCTCATGCCCTCGCATTCGCTGCTGGTCAACGAGATCGCCATCGTCGCGCTGTTCGCGATGTCGCTCGACCTGATCCTCGGCTACACCGGCATCGTGTCACTCGGGCATGCCGCCTTCTTCGGCTTTGGCGCCTACGCCGCGGCGCTGTTCGCCAAGCTCGTGATGCCCGACCCGACCGTGGGGCTGGTGGTGGCCGCCGTGCTCTCGGCCATGCTCGGCCTGATCGCCAGCGTCACGATCCTGCGCGGCAGCGACCTCACGCGGCTGATGGTGACGCTGGGCACTGCGCTGCTCCTGCTCGAACTCGCCAACAAGCTCGACTGGCTCACGGGCGGTGCCGACGGCCTGCAGGGCGTGGTGATGGGGCCGGTGCTCGGCCTGTTCGCGTTCGACCTCTACGGCCGCACGGCGGCCTGGTATTCGCTGACGGTGATGCTGCTGCTGTTCCTCGCGATGCGCCGCATCGTGCATTCGCCCTTCGGCGCCACGCTGAAGGCCATCCGCGACAACCGGCTGCGCGCCATGGCCATCGGCATTCCGGTGGTGTCGCGGGTCGTCGTCATCTACACCGTGGCCGCCGGCATTGCCGGTGCCGCGGGCGCGCTGCTCGCGCAGACCACGGGCTTTGCCTCGCTCGACGTGCTGGCCTTCGACCGCTCGGCCGACGTGCTGCTGATGCTGGTGATCGGCGGCGTGGGCTGGCTCTATGGCGGCGTGGCGGGCGCCATCGTCTTCAAGCTGCTGCAGAACTGGCTCTCGGCCGTGACGCCGCAGTACTGGATGTTCTGGATCGGCCTCTTGCTGGTGCTGCTGGTGCTCGTGGGGCGCGACCGCGTGCTCAAGCCGTGGACCTGGCTGGGCAAGAGGAAGAAGGGAGGCGCGGCATGACCGAGACCGTGCTTTCGACACAGGGCCTGGTGATGCGCTTCGGCGGCATCACGGCCACCAACAACGTCACGATGGAGCTCAAGCGCGGCGCGCGCCATGCGCTGATCGGCCCCAACGGTGCCGGCAAGACCACGCTCATCAACCTGCTGACGGGCGTGCTCGTGCCCACCGAAGGCCGCATCTCGCTGCTCGGCGAAGACATCACCACGCTCGCGCCGCACAAGCGCGTGGCGCGCGGCCTGGTGCGCACCTTCCAGATCAACCAGCTGTTCGACTCGATGACGCCGCTCGAAACACTGGCGCTCGTGGTCTCGCAGCACCAGGGCATCGCCTCGCAATGGTGGCGCCCGCTGGGGTCCAGCAAGGCCGTGACGGAGCGCGCGGCGCAGCTGCTCGAGCAGTTCCACCTCGGCGACGTGGCGCAGCAGCAGACGAAGTTCATGGCCTACGGCAAGCGACGCCTGCTCGAGATTGCGATTGCGCTGGCCTGCGAGCCGCGCGTGCTGCTGCTCGACGAACCGGTGGCGGGCGTTCCCGCCGGCGAGCGCGAGGAGCTGCTGCAGACGGTGGCCGCATTGCCGGCCGACGTGTCGGTGCTCTTGATCGAGCACGACATGGACCTGGTGTTCAGCTTTGCCGACCGCATGACGGTGCTGGTCAACGGCACCTTGCTGACGGAAGGCGACCCCGAAACCATCGCCAACGATCCGAAGGTGAAAGAGGTCTACCTGGGCCATGGAGATGCCGTTCATGTCTGAACTGCTGCGCATCGAGAACCTGAGCGCCGGCTACGGCGAGGCCGTGGTGCTGCACGACGTGGCCTTCGCGCTCGGCGAAGGCCAGACGCTGGCGCTGCTGGGCCGCAACGGCACGGGCAAGACCACGCTGATCAACACGCTGGCGGGTGCGACGCGGCAGCACGGCGGGAGCATCTCGCTGGCTGGACTGGCGCTGCACAAGCTGGCGCCGCACCAGCGCGCGGCGGGCGGCATCGGCTGGGTGCCGCAGGAGCGCAACATCTTCAAGTCGCTCACGGTGCACGAGAACCTCACGGCGGTCGAGCGGCCCGGCAAGTGGAACCCGCAGCGCGTCTACGAGATGTTCCCGCGCCTGGCCGAGCGCAAGACCAACCTGGGCACGCAGCTGTCGGGCGGCGAGCAGCAGATGCTGGCCGTGGGCCGCGCGCTGGTGCTCAACCCGAAGCTGCTGCTGCTCGACGAGCCGCTCGAAGGGCTGGCGCCGATCATCGTGGAAGAGCTGCTGCGCGCCATCCGCCGCATCACGCAGGACGAGGGGCTGGCCGCGATCATCGTGGAGCAGCATCCGCAGGCGATCCTCGCGATTTCCGACCACGCCGTGGTGCTCGACCACGGGACCATCGTGCATGCCGACAGTGCCGCGGCATTGCGCAGCCAGCCTCAAGTGCTCGAACGCTTGCTGGGCGTGGCGCGCTAGCGGCCCGGCGAACAAGAAGGAGACAGAAAAATGGCGATCCCGAAGACAGTGCTCAGCGGGGGCGCCATGCTGGCGGCCGCCGCATTGCTCGCCGCTTGCGGCACCACCGGCCCGAAGAGCCTCGGCCTCGGCGCAGATCCGGCGGCGGCCTGTGCGGCCCTTGCCGCCGCGCCGGTCGCGCCCGCGGCCATCGGCCTGCCGAGCGGCGCGGCCACGATCGATTCGGCCACGCTCGTTCCCGCCACGGCGCTTGCCGTCGCCGAGCGCGGCCCCAGCCCGGCCGCGCGCATCACGCCGGCAACGCCTGCGCACTGTGCGGTGCTCGGCCGCATTGCGCCGCTCGATGCCGCGGCACCCCCGATCCTGTTCCGGGTCAACCTGCCGCTCGCATGGAACGGGCGCAGCGTGCAGTACGGCGGCGGCGGTTTCAACGGCACGCTGATCACTGGCCTTGCGCTGGTGCCGGCTGCGCGCTTCGACCAGCCGACACCGCTCGCGCAGGGCTACGTGACCTACGGCACCGACTCCGGCCACCAGAACGTGGCCGGTCAGCCGCCGCAGGCCTTTGCGCTCAACGACGAGGCGCTGGCGAACTTCGCCCACGCCTCGTACAAGAAGGTGCGCGACGTGGCGGTGGCGCTGATGCAGCGCGCCTACGGGCAGGCGCCGCAGAAGCTGTACTTCATGGGCAGCTCCGAAGGCGGGCGCGAGGCGCTCACGATGGCGCAGCGCTATCCGCAGGACTTCGACGGCATCTTCAGCCGCGTACCGGTCATCAACTGGACCGGGCTCCAGCACGCCGGCACGCGCAACGGCATCGCCACCTTCGGCGAAGGATGGCTACGGCCCGCGCAGGTGCAGCTGGTGCACAACGCCGTGCTCGCATCGTGCGATGCCGCGGATGGCGCGGCGGACCGCATCGTGTCGAACCCGGTGGCCTGCCTGCAGCGCTTCGATCCGGCGAGCCTGCGCTGCGCGGCGGGCACGAGCGGCGACAACTGCCTGAACGATGCGCAGGTGCAGGCGGTGCGCACGCTGCGTTCGCCGTGGCGCTCGCCCGTGCCGCTGGCCCATGGCGTCACCGAATACCCCGGCTGGGGCATCGGTGGCGAGGCGACGCCGGCTTTCGCATCGATGGGCGGATGGAACGCGTGGTGGACGGGCACCAGCGCGCCCACCGTGCCGCCGCAGCCGAGCAACGGCATCGCGTGGTTCTACGGCAGCGGCGCGCTGCAGTATTTCTATGCGCGCAACCCGTCGCTCGACGTGCGCAACTACCGCGCGGAAGACTTTGCCGCGCGCATCGCCGCCGTCTCGCAGCTGATGGATTCGACGAACCCCGATTTGGGCGCTTTCCACGCGCGCGGCGGCAAGCTGCTGATGCTGGAGCACATGGCCGACTATGCGCAGAGCCCGTTCGCAGGCATCCGCTACTACGAGTCGATCGTCGCGCGCATGGGCCGCGACAACGCGGACCGCTTCCTGCGCCTGTACACCGCGCCCGGCGTCGATCACGTGGGCAGCGGTGCGCCGGCCAACGTCGACATGCTCGGCGCGCTGGCCGACTGGGTCGAGCGCGGCCGTGCGCCCAGCGGGCTGCAGCTGGTCGAGCAGGAAGTGCCGCCGCCGTTCAAGGCCGTGCGTGCGCGCCCGCTGTGCGAATGGCCGCTGTGGCCGCGCTACACCGGCGGCGATGTGTCGCAGGCCGCCAGTTTTCAGTGCAGCAGGTAGCGCGGCGGGGCTGAACGGCTTCTCAGACTGCGCAGCTGTCGGGCCCGCATGAGGTCGGGCCGGCGCCCGCCGCCGTGGCCGGCGAGGGCAGCACGAGCCCGGCGAGCTGCGCCTTCCATTCTTCGGTACGGCCGAGCCAGGGACCGATCTCGATCCGGCCCTCGCTGCCGTCGGCCTGCGCCAGCACGAAGGTCGGAAAGCCCTGGCCGCCCGCGCGCTGCAGCAGCTGGCGGCTTGCGGCGATGTGCCGGGAGGTCGCTTCGCCGCCAAGGCGCGAGAAGGCCGATGCGAAGGCGCCTGCATCGAAGCCGAGCTCCGTTGCCAGCGCCGTGAGCACGTCCGCATCGGCCACGCGCCGGCCTTCGACATAGTGCGCGCGCTGCAGCCGATGGATCATGTCGAGGCCGCCGCCTTCGCGCAGCGCCTCGGCCGCGAGCACCGCGGTGGTCGGCGGCTCGGAGTCCATCACCGCGCCGGTGTCGCGCAGCAGGCCGTCGAAGTAGGCTTCGCCGAAGGGCTGGCCCGTGAGCTCGGCAATGCGGCGGTCGTGCGGCATCACGTAGTCGCGCCATTGCGGCGTGATCGCACGCCGATTGGCGCCGGTCATCATGCCGCCGCCGTGGAACGCGACCTTGAGGCCCGGCACGCCGCGCGCCGCCTCGACCAGCGGCGCAGCCGCATAGCACCAGCCGCACATCGGATCGAAGATGTAGTGCAGCGTGGCGCCTGCTGCCGATGGGTTGTCGTTCACTGCGGCCACTTCATTTCTCCCTTGATGACCTTGGCGCCCAGTTCGAGCGACGAGGCGCCTTCGAGCTTCGGGTAGCGCTTCTTCATCGCGGCAATGAGCGCGGCCGAGTCCGCGGCCTTCTTCGCCTCGGTCTCGAAGGCCTGCAGGTAGCTGCGCGTGAACTTCACCGAGGCGAGCGCGTAGGGCGCACTGCCGTCCGCATTCGGAAGGTAGTGGCCGGGCACCACGGTCTTCGGGCGCAGCGCCTCGATGCGGCCGAGGGTCTTGATCCAGTCGCGGCGCGAGGCGGGCGTCTGCGTGTCGGCCACCCACACATGGATGTTGGCCGAGACCGGAATGCCGCCGACCACCGCCTTGAGCGAGGGGATCCATGCAAAGGTGCGTTCGGGCGTGGGGCCGTCGAGGCCGACGACATGGATCTTGCGGCCTTCGAGCGTGATGCTGTCGCCGGCCAGCGGCTCGGGCACGACCAGCGCCTTGGGCGCGTTGTCCTTCAGGATCGGGCCCCAGTGCGCGAGCTTGCCGTCCTTGGAGGCCTGGATGGCTGCCACGGTCTGCGGCGTGGCGACGATCCTTGCGTCGGGGAACGCGGCCTGGATCACGTCGAGGCCGAAGTAGTAGTCGGGGTCGCTGTGGCTGATGTAGACCGTGGTCAGCTTCTTGCCGCTGGCCTTGATCTTCTGCACCAGCGCCTCGGCGTCGTTACGCTGGAACTGCGCGTCGATCAGCACGGCATCGGCCTGGCCCATGACCAGTTCGGAAGACACCGGGAACATCGACTTGGCGCCGGGGTTGTACACCTCCAGCTTGAGCGGCTCGGCGGCATGGGCCGCCAGGGCAGCGAACGACAGGGCGGCGCCGAGCGCGGCGGCGGAGAGAAGGGTTCTGCGGAACATTCGGGTCTTTCGGTGGAGTGGCGTTGGCGGGATGGCAGCGCGGACAGCCCGAATGTTAGGTTTCGTGAATGGAAACAAAAACCCTGTATTTGCCAATGAATAGTTTCGCATTTCGAACGAATCACCCAGCGACCTCGCGCTCGGTCGCGCACCGTTCGAGATGCGCCACCAGCAGTTGCGCCGACGGCGAGAGCGCCGCTTCGTCGCGAAAGCAGATCGCGAATCGGCGGCGCGCCCAGGCATCGGCGAGCGGCATCAGCCGCAGCCCGTAGGTGTCGGTGAAGGGCCGCGCCACCTCGGCCGGCACCACGCTGATCGCGAGCCCGGCCCGCACCACGCGCAGGGCGGCATCGAAGTTGGACACCAGCACGCGGTACACCAGCGGCTTGCCCGCCACCGCCGCTTCGCGCGCGAGCATCAGCTGCACGGCGCTCAGCGCGGGCATGCCGACGAATTCATGGCCGAGCACGTCCTCGAAGCGCACCTGGCCGTGGCGCGCCGCCGGATGCGAGGGGTGCGCGACGATCGCGAGGTGGTCGGTGCGGTAGTCGCGCCGCTGCAGGCCCTCGAGGTCGGCCGCGTCCCAGCACAGGCCGATCGAGGCGCTGCCCTCGCGGATGCCGCGCACGATCTCGGGGCTGACGCGCTCTTCCATGTCGACGCGGATGTTGCGGTGCGCGGGGTTCTGCAGGAAGTTCGCCACGTCCTCGGCCAGCGATTCGGCCAGCGCCGAGGCCGAGGCCAGGATGCGCACATGCCCGCGCGCGCCGCCTGCATAGGCGGCCATGTCGCGCTCGATGCGGTGGGCGCTGCCGAGCATCGCGCGCGCATGCTCGAGCAGCGTTTCGCCGGCGGGCGTGGGCACCACGCCGCGGCGCTTGCGCAGCAGCAGCGGCGTGCCGACGGCGTCCTCGAGCTGGGCCAGGCGCTTGCTGATGGCCGAGCCGACGATGCTGGCCTGCTCGCCCGCACGCGCGATGCTGCGGGTCTCGCAGACGGCGACGAAGAGGCGGAGCGTGGTGAGGTCGAGGTCTCTCATGATGTTCCGTTCTGGAATCGAATGGCTTCCAAAATATACCTTCTGGATTAAATCGGAACTTCTAAGATCGACGCCGACCCTCACGACGGAGACCAGTTTTGATTCATGCCTTCCTGCCGCCCAGCGCGGACGTTCGCGAAGTGGGGCTGCGCGACGGCCTGCAGAGCATCGCCAGAACCCTGCCCACCGCCCAGAAGCTCGAATGGATCCGCGCTGCACACGCCGCCGGCCAGCGCGAGATCGAAGTCGGCTCCTTCGTGCCCGCGCGCCTGCTGCCGCAACTGGCCGACACGGCCGAGCTGCTGGCCTTTGCAAAGACGCTGCCCGGGCTCGTCGCCTCGGTGCTGGTGCCCAACCTGCGCGGCGCGGAACTGGCCATTGCCGGCGAGGCCGATCTCATGATGGTGCCGCTGTCCGCCAGCCACGCCCACAGCCTTGCCAACCTGCGCAAGACGCCCGACGAAGTGGTGGCCGAGGTCGCGCGCATCCGCGCCGCGCGCGACGCCGCGGGCTCCAGGACCTTGATCGAGGGCGGCGTGGGCACTGCGTTCGGCTGCACGATCCAGGGCCATGTGGACTCCGGCGAGGTGCTGCGGCTGATGCAGGCGCTGCTCGATGCGGGCGCCGACCGCGTGAGCTTGGCGGACACCGTCGGCTATGCCGATCCCGCGATGGTCCGCAGCCTGTTCGAGCGCGCGCAGCGCATCGCGGGCGAGCGCCTGTGGTGCGGCCATTTCCACGACACGCGCGGCCTGGGGCTCGCCAACGTCTACGCCGCACTGGAAGTCGGCATCGCGCGTTTCGACGCCTGCCTGGCCGGCATCGGCGGCTGCCCGCATGCGCCCGGTGCCAGCGGCAACGTCGACACCGAAGACCTCGTCTTCATGCTCGAAAGCATGGGCGTTGCAACCGGCGTCGACCTGCCGAAGCTGCTCGGCCTGCGCCAGCGCGTGGCCGGCTGGCTCGAAGGCGAGACGCTGCAGGGCACGGTGTGGCGCGCGGGTTTCCCGAAGACCTTCGCGGCAACCGCCGGAGTGGCCGCATGAACGCGGCCACCGAAGAAAAACGCCTGCCGCTCACGGGCATTCGCGTGGTCGAGTTCACGCACATGGTCATGGGCCCGACCTGCGGCATGGTGCTGGCCGACCTCGGCGCCGAGGTCATCAAGGTCGAGCCGATCGAGGGCGACCGCACGCGGCACCTGCTGGGCGCGGGCGCCGGTTTCTTTCCGATGTTCAACCGCAACAAGAAGAGCATCGCGCTCGACCTGCGCCACCCGCAGGGCCTGGAAGCGGCGCTGCGCCTGTGCGCCACCGCCGACGTGGTGGCGCAGAACTTCAGGCCCGGCACCATGGACAAGTACGGCCTGGGCCATGCCGCGCTCGGCAAGCTCAACCCACGCCTGGTGTACGTCAACCACACGGGCTTCCTGCCCGGCCCCTACGAGCACCGCACGGCCCTCGACGAAGTGGTGCAGATGATGGGCGGCCTGGCCTACATGACGGGCCGCCCCGGCGACCCGCTGCGCGCGGGCAGCAGCGTGAACGACATCATGGGCGGCATGTTCGGCGCCATCGGCGCCATGGCCGCGCTGATGCAGCGCGCGCAGACCGGCAAGGGCCAGGAAGTGCAGTCGGCGCTGTTCGAGAACAACGTGTTCCTGGTCGGCCAGCACATGCTGCAGTACGCGATCACCGGCCAGGCCGCGGCGCCGATGCCCCAGCGCATCTCGGCCTGGGGGCTGTACGACGTGTTCACCGTGAAGGACGGCGAGCAGATCTTCCTGGCCGCGGTGAGCGACGCGCAATGGACCGTGTTCTGCGACGCGCTGGGCTTCGACGACCTGAAGGCCGACCCGGCCCTGCGCACCAACAACGACAGGGTCCGCCTGCGGCCCACGCTGCTCGCGGACCTGCGCCAGCGCCTGGCCGACCGCCCGGCCGCCGAACTGTCGGCCATCTTCGAGGCGCGCGGCCTGCCGTTCGCGCCCATCGTGCGGCCCGAGGACCTCTACGAGGATCCGCACCTGAAGGCGACCGGCGGCCTCGCCGACATCCGCCTGCCCGACGGCGAGCGTGCCGGCCAGACCGCGCAGACCACGCTGTTCCCGATCACGCTCGGCGGCGAGCGCCTGGGCGTGCGCCTGGACCCGCCGACGCTCGGCGAGCACACGCGCGAACTGCTCGCCGAGCTCGGCTACGGCGATGCGCAGGTGGCTGCGATGCAGGCCGAATCGGCCGTCGCCTGAACGCCTTTTCCAAAAAACATAAAGAGAGACAAAGACCATGCACACGATCCTTCCCCCGATGACCCGCCGCGCCGTCCTGGGCTTCGGCACCTGCGCCGCCGCGCTGTCGGCATGCCCCGCGCTTGCACAGGGCTCCGACAAGCCCGTCCGCTTCATCCTGCCGATCAGCGCCGGCTCGGGCGTGGACGCCATCGCGCGCGCGGCTTCGGTTGCACTCGGCAAGGCCTTCGGCCAGCCGGTGGTGATCGAGAACCTGCCCGGCGCGGGCGGCATCACCGGCACCTCGGCCGTCGTCAAGGCCGCGCCCGACGGGCTCACGCTCGGCATGGTGTCGAACAACCACGTCATCAATCCGGCCGTGTACAAGAAGATGCCCTTCGACGCGCTCGGCGACGTCACGCCGATCAGCGTGGTGGGCGCGACGCCGCTGGTGCTGGTGGTCAATTCCAAGCTGCCCGCGAAGAACGTGAAGGAACTGGTGGCGCTGCTGCGCGCCCGGCCCGAGAGCTACAACTACGCCTCGTCGGGCAACGGCACCATCATCCACCTGGCCGGCGAGATGTTCATGGAAGAGGCCGGCGTGAAGGCGCGCCACATTCCCTACAAGGGCACCGGCCCGATGGTCACCGACATGATCGCGGGCCAGGTCGAGATGGGCGTGGTGGCGCTGCCCGCGGTGCAGCCGCACCTCAAGAGCGGCGCGCTGCGCGCCATCGGCCTGTGCGGCCCGGCGCGGTCGCCGGCCGCGCCGGACATTCCCACCATCGCCGAGCAGGGCCTGCCCAACTACGTCGTGGAAGGCTGGTTCGCGGTGATCGGCCCGCCGAAGATGCAGCCTGCCGACGTCCAGCGCGTGCACGACGCCGTGGCCGCGGCCTTCACGAGCGCCGAGGTGCGCGAGGCCATGGACAAGCAGGGCAACATCATCAAGCCCACCTCGCCCGAGCAGGCCGCGAGCTACTTCCGCAGCGAGGCGGCGCGCTATGCGGCGCTCGTGAAGAAGGCGAACGTGGTGCTGGAGTGAAGCACCGATTCAGGCAGCGCTCGTGAATTTGAGCCCGAGGATGCCCGCGACGATCAGGCCCACGCAGATGAGGCGCGCGGCGTTGGCGGGCTCATGGAACAGCACGATGCCCAGGATCACCGTGCCCACGGCGCCGATGCCGGTCCACACCGCGTAGGCCGTGCCCACGGGCAGCGAGCGCATCGCCCAGCCCAGCAGCACCACGCTGAGCACCATCGAGATCGCAGTGCCGACGGAAGGCCAGAACCTCGTGAATCCTTCGGTGTACTTGAGCCCGATGGCCCAGCCCATTTCGAGCAGCCCCGCCACCAGCAAAACGATCCACGCCATGCACGCTCCTTGAAAAGTTTCAGTTCTCCGGCCGCACGGCACGGTAGAGGGCGCGCACGAAATCCGACTGCGTGATCATGCCGGTGAGCCGCTTTTCATGGTCGATGATGGGGATATGGTGGTGGCCGCCCTCGGAGAACAGCGGCACCAGGTCGACCACCGGGCGGTCGGCGCTGGCCACGCGCACCTGGCGCGTCATGATCTGGCCCACCACCTCCGGCTTGTTCGACACCACGGTGCGCGTGGCGCGGATCAGGTCGCGCAGGCGCCCGGCAATGCCTTCGTGGTGCTCCAGGTCGAGTTGGCGGAAGAAGTCGGCCTGCGTCACGATGCCGACCACGCGGCGCGTGCGGTCGGTGACCGGCAGCGCCTTGATGCGGCGCTGGTTCATCAGCATCCAGGCTTCCTGCAGCGGCGTGCCGAACTCCACCGACACCGGGTCGCGCGACATGATGTCGCCGCAGTGCAGGGTGCCGAGCCGCCGCTTGTACGACTCGAGCTCGGTCTGCTGGATCAGCGACTCGAGGTCGTCGCGGCTGATGTCCAGCACCTGGTTGTAGCGCGCCAGCACCGCATCGATGTCGGCCTGGCTGAAGCGCGCATCGGTGCGCGGCGGCTGCGCGACCTGCACATGCGGGTAGCGCCTGCCCGTGAGCGAGTTGTAGGCCACGCCCGCCAGCACCAGCAGCAGCGAATTGGTGAAGAACGGAAAGAGGGCGGACGAGAAATGCGTGGTGTGCGTGAGCACCGCGAGCAGCGCCGCCGCGCCGCCCGGCGGATGCAGGCAGCGCGCGAAGAACATCACGCCGATCGCGGCAGCCACCGCCACCGCGGCGCTCAGCGCCGGGTCGGGAATCCAGCTCACGCTGGCGATGCCGACCATCGCCGACAGCGTGTTGCCGCCGATCACCGACCAGGGCTGCGCCAGCGGACTCGCGGGCACCGCGAACACCAGCACGGCGCTGGCCCCCAGCGGCGCGATCAGCCAGACGCTGCTGCCCAGCGGCTCGGCCAGCCAGCGGCACAGCACGGCCGTGACGAGCAGGCCGATGGCGGCCCCGCAGACCGCGCGCAGCCTCTCGCGCATGTCGACGGTGGTGCGGCCCGGCAACCAGGCGCGCGCGTAGGTCAGGAACGGGGAGGTCCGCATGCGGGTATCGCTCTTTCAGGTTTCGTTGGCGAGGCTTCGTCCGATCTCGGGCCAGCGGCCGTGCAGCCAGACCCAGGCGACCAGGCCGATGCCCAGCATCAGCATGGAGGTGACGGCGAGCGCCAGCGTGGAATGCATCACCAGCGGCGCAATCGCACCGGCGACCAGGCCGTTGGCGGTCGAGCCGATCACGGCCTGCAGCGACGAGGCCATGCCGCGGCGCTCGGGGTGCAGGTCGAGCACCAGCAGCGTGACCACCGGCACCATCAGCGCCCAGCCGAAGGCGAACACCGCCAGCGGCCACAGCGCCCATGCCACGTGCGCATCGAAGAAAAAGTTGGCCGCCACGTTGACCACCGAGGTGACCAGCATGATCAGGAAGCCGTCGCGGATCTGCCGCTTGGGCGTCACCTTGCCCGCCATGCGGCCGCTGGCGCGCGCGCCCAGCATGATGCCGCCGATGGTCAGCAGGAAGAACCAGAAGAACTGCTGCGGCTGCAGCGAGAGGTGGTCGCCCAGGAAGGCGGGCGCGGCCAGCACGTAGAGGAACATGCCGTTGAACGGCACGCCGCTCGCGAGCGCGAGCAGCAGGAAGCGCGGATCGGAACACAGGTCCCAGTAGCCGCGCAGCAGGTGCCGCACATGGAAGGACTGGCGCTGGCTCTGGTGCAGGGTTTCGGGCAGCAGCTTGTAGTTGGCCGCGAACAGAACCACGCCGACCGCCACCAGGAACCAGAACACCGCGTGCCAGCCCGCATGCACGAACAGGAAGCCGCCGATGATCGGCGCAATGGCCGGCGCCACGCCGAAGTAGATCGTCACCTGGCTCATCACGCGCTGCGCCTCGGCCGGCGGGAACATGTCGCGGATCACGGCGCGCGACACCACGATGCCCGCGCCGGTCGACAGGCCCTGCAGCCCGCGGAACAGCACCAGCTGCGCGATGTTCTGCGACAGCGCGCAGCCCAGCGAGGCGAGCGTGAACACCGCGAGCCCCCACAGCACCACCGGCCGCCGGCCGAAGCTGTCCGACAGCGCGCCATGGAACAGGTTCATGAACGCAAAGCCGAACAGGTAGGCCGAAAGCGTCTGCTGCATCTCGGCCGGCGTGGCGCCGATGGAGCGCGCAATGCCAGAGAAGGCCGGGATGTAGGTGTCGATGGAGAAGGGGCCCAGCATGCCCAGCACCGCGAGCAGCACGGCCAGTGCCCAGCGCGGGGCCTGCCAGAGTTTGTCTGCATCGGGATTCATGGCAATTGCTCCATTCTTCTTGTTTGCGTTGCACAAAAGAGAGCGCCCGCCGCCCGTATGACGGGGCGCTGCGGGCGCTTGTGGCTTCAGGGAACCCGGATTACAGAGTATCGATGAAGCTGCGCAGTTTGTCCGAACGCGAGGGATGCTTGAGCTTGCGCAGGGCCTTCGCTTCGATCTGGCGGATGCGCTCGCGCGTCACGTCGAACTGCTTGCCGACTTCTTCCAGCGTGTGGTCCGTCGACATCTCGATGCCGAAGCGCATGCGCAGCACCTTGGCTTCGCGCGGCGTGAGGCTGTCGAGGATGTCCTTGACCACGTCGCGCAGGCCCGCCTGCATCGCGGCCTCGATCGGGGCCGTGTTGCTGCTGTCCTCGATGAAGTCGCCCAGGTGCGAATCGTCGTCGTCGCCGATGGGGGTTTCCATCGAGATCGGCTCCTTCGCAATCTTCATGATCTTGCGGATCTTGTCTTCCGGGATCTCCATCTTGGCGGCCAGGATGCCGGCGTCGGGCTCGAAGCCGAATTCCTGCAGATGCTGGCGCGAGATGCGGTTCATCTTGTTGATCGTCTCGATCATGTGCACCGGGATGCGGATGGTGCGCGCCTGGTCCGCGATCGAGCGCGTGATGGCCTGGCGGATCCACCACGTGGCGTAGGTCGAGAACTTGTAGCCGCGACGGTATTCGAACTTGTCGACCGCCTTCATCAGGCCGATGTTGCCTTCCTGGATCAGGTCCAGGAACTGCAGGCCGCGGTTGGTGTACTTCTTGGCGATGGAGATCACGAGGCGCAGGTTGGCCTCGATCATTTCCTTCTTGGCATCGCGCGAGGACGATTCGCCCTCGTTCATGCGCTTGTTGATTTCCTTGAGCTGGGTGAGCGGCACCACCACGCGCGACTGGATGTCGGCGAGCTTCTGCTGGAGTTCCTGCACCGGCGGAATGTTGCGCGCAAGCACGGCGCTCCAGGGCTTGCCGGCCGCGGCCTGCTTCTCGACCCACTTCTGGTTCAGCAGGTTCGAGGGCACGCGGTTGCCGTTCTTGTCGTAGCCCGAGAAATCGCGGATGAACTCGTCCTGCGGGAAGCCGCACTTGTCCACGATGATGCGGCGCAGCTCGCGCTCCTTCTTGCGCACGTCGTCCACCTGCGTGCGAACCAGGTCGCACAGCTTCTCGATGGTCTTGGCCGTGAAGCGGATGGTCATGAGCTCGTCCGACAGGGCCTGCTGGGCCTTCTCGTACGCGGGCGTGCCGTAGCCTTCCTTGTCGTAGATCTTGTGGACCTTCTCGAACATCGAGGCAATGCGGTCGAAGCGCTCGAGCGCATCGCGCTTGAGTTCCTCGAGCTTCTTGGTGAGGGCCTTGGAGCCGCCCTTGCCGTCGTCGTCGTCTTCCTCGTCGAACTCGTCGAAGTCTTCCTCGGCCACGTAGTCGTCGGCTTCGTTGGGGTTCGAGAAGCCGTCCACCACGGTGGAGATGACGACCTTGCCTTCACGGATGTCGGCGGCCAGGCGCAGGATCTCGGCGATGGTGGCGGGGGAGGCCGAGATGGCTTCCATCATGGCCATCAGGCCGCCTTCGATGCGCTTGGCGATTTCGATTTCGCCTTCGCGCGTGAGCAGCTCGACCGTGCCCATTTCGCGCATGTACATGCGCACCGGGTCGGTCGTGCGGCCGAATTCGCTGTCCACCGTGGACAGGGCCGCTTCGGCTTCTTCCTCGGCTTCTTCCACCGTGGTGGCGGTGGGCGCGGTGTTGTTCAGCAGCAGGGTCTCGGCGTCGGGCGTTTGCTCGTACACCGCCACGCCCATGTCGTTGAGCATGGTGACCACGACTTCCATGGTCTCGGCGTCGACCAGCTTGTCGGGCAGGTGGTCGGAGATTTCGCCGTGCGTGAGGTAGCCGCGGGTCTTGCCGAGCGTGATCAGCGTCTTCAGGCGCGAGCGGCGCTTGGCCAGGTCTTCCTCGGAGAGCACGGTCTCGTCCAGGCCGAACTCCTTCATCAAGGCGCGTTCCTTCGCCTTGCTGATCTTCATGCGCAGCGGCTTGACCTTTTCCTCGGTGGTCGTGGCGGTTGCGGGCTCGTCGCCGGCCAGGTCTTCCTCGATGTCCGACAGGTCGACGTCGCTTTCGGGTGCTTCGTTGCCGGCCTTGGGCTTGCGGCCGCGCTTGGCGCCGGTGGCGGGCGCGGCAGCGCCGGCGGCCTTGGGCGGGCGGCCTACTTTCTTGGCGGCGGGGGCGGCAACTGCCTTGGCGGCAGCTTTTTTCGGATCGTCGATGGAGGTCGATTTCGTGGGCACGGTTTTCACTTTCGTTGCGGCTGCCGATTTGGAAGCGGCGGCACCCGACTTAGTTGCCGGCATAACGCCAGCTTTCAACGGTTTTTCTGCGACAGACTTCGCGGCGGCGCTTTTGGCGAGTGAAGGAGCAGGCTTCTTTGAACTGGGCATACGACCTCGTTACAGCAAGATGGACCAAGCGGAATCACAGGCGCACCGCCACACGGCAGCGCCACCACGGTCCGGGCACAGGCACGGACGGAACAATTGGGAAAGAGGAAGAAATTCCTCGTCAGGCAAGATGTCGGGCGAACATTTGGTGTGCAGTCCTTGCGGTTATTGACCCTTTCCGACGGATTCTTTCCGTGGGAGTGCGTTGCGCTAGGGGTCGGCCCGGAGGTGCTGCTGTCGCTCTTGCCTAATTTCGCCAGTTGCGAAGCCTTACATTATAGCCTATTGCGCAAATTTCAAGCAGTTTCTGCACCGCGCGGGTTCAATCGGTTGCGCAATTCGAGCCGCCTGGCCTCCAGCGCCTTGTAGCGTTCGAGCGCCTTCGGGTCCTTTCCGACCGCGGCAATGGCCTCGCTCTGCTGGGCCTTCAGGCGGTCGTCCAGCATGAAGTCGAGCACGCTCGCGAGCTCCTTGGCGGCATCGGCCAGGTGCTGCTCTTCCTCGCCCTCGGGGACAGGGGCGCTCTCGGAAACGCTCATGAGGCGTTCGGCCAGCGCCTCGAAATCGAGCCCGCGCATGCCTTCGCGGAGCGCCGCCCACGGCTGCACGCCGTGCTCGTGCAACTGGCTGTCGAGCCAGGTGAAAAGCGCCCCGTGCGGGCCCGGCAGGTCGCACAGCATCACGTGGAGCTCGTGCGACAGCGCGTCCCACTGCGCCATGTTCGACAGCAGCAGCCGCGCCGCCACGTCCGGCCGGCTCGGCGGCTTGCCCCGGCCGCGCAGCGGCTCGATCGGCGCCTCGAATTTGCCGCCCCAGCGCTTGCCCTTGGTGAATTTGCGCGGCTTGCTATCGCTTTCATAGCGCGGCGGCTCGTATTCGGCCGGCGGGGGCATGTCGGGGTAGTCGCTCTCGTGGCCCGCGTCGCCCTGGCGCTGGGCTGGCGCCGCAGCCGGCCTGCGCGGGCCCGGCGTGGAGGCCCAGAGCTCGGAGAGCGCCGCCGCGTCGAGCTGCACCAGCGCGGCGATCTCGCTCAGCAGCTGGCGCTTGAGCGCCCCGTCGGGCATGGCGCTCCAGAGCGGGCGCACATTGCTCGTCATGTGGGCGCGGCCCTCCGCGGTGGTCAGGTCGCAGCCTTCGCGCGCGGCCTCGAGCATGAAGCGCGACAGCGGCGTGGCTTCCTGGATGAAGCGCGCAAACGCATCGGCGCCGAATTCGCGGATGAAGCTGTCGGGGTCGTGCTCGGCCGGCAGGAACAGGAACTTGATGCTGCGCACGTCGGTGGCATAGGGCAGGGCGCCGTCGAGCGCCTTGCGCGCGGCGCGGCGGCCGGCGGCGTCGCCGTCGAAGCTGAACACCACCGATTCGGTGAACCGGAAGAGTTTTTGCACGTGCTCCGTGGTGCAGGCCGTGCCGAGCGTGGCCACGGCATTGGGAAAGCCGAGCTGGGCCAGCGCGACCACGTCCATGTAGCCCTCGGTCACCAGGGCGAAGCCGCGCTCGCGGAAGGCGGCGCGGGCCTCGTACAGTCCGTAGAGCTCGCGCCCCTTGCTGAACACGGGCGTCTCGGGCGAATTGAGGTACTTGGGCTTTTCGTCGCCGAGCACCCGGCCGCCGAAGCCGATGCATTCGCCCTTCACGTTGCGGATCGGGAACATCACGCGGTCGCGGAAGCGGTCGTAGCGCTTGGCGTCTTCGGCGCCGTCTTCGGCGTTGACGATCACCAGGCCGCTTTCGGCCAGCAGCGGGTCATCGTAGTCGGGAAACACGCTGGCAAGCGTGCGCCAGCCGGCGGGCGCATAGCCGATGCCGAACTGCCTGGCCACTTCGCCCGAGACGCCGCGGCCCTTCAAGTATTCGATGGCGCCCGGTGCCTGCCGCAGGGCCTTGCGGTAGGCCTCGCCGGCTTTTTCGAGCACGTCGGTCAGCGTGGCCTGCTTCTGGCGCTGGCTGGCGGCGCGGGCGCGTTCCGCCGGAGAGGCGTCGTCCTCGGGCACCTGCAGGCCGTATTGGCCGGCAAGGTCGTGCACCGCCTCGACGAAGCCCATGCCCGCGTGTTCCATGAGAAAGCCGATGGCGTTGCCGTGGACCCCGCAGCCGAAGCAGTGATAGAACTGCTTGGTGGGGCTGACCGAGAAGGAGGGCGACTTCTCGCCGTGGAACGGGCACAGGCCCATGAAGTTGGCGCCGGCCTTCTTGAGCTGCACGTAGCGCCCGACGATTTCCACCACGTCGGCGCGCGCGATGAGTTCCTGGATGAATGAAGCGGGGATGGTCATGTAGGCGAAGAGCGGCAAATCATACGCAAGCCTTCGAACGCCCGCGCGCGAAGGCCATACTGCCCGCAGCTGGAACCCACGGATGAAGACGCCCCACCCATTGCACCACGTCGCGCCGCTGCTGCGCCATCCCCTGCGCTTCGTCTGGGATGCGCTCAAGGCTTTCCGCGCCAACCAGGGCTTGCTGCTCGCGGGCGCCGTGGCCTACTACGCGCTGCTTTCCATCGTGCCGCTCCTGATCGTGAGCGTGATCGCGATGTCCCACCTGATCGAGCAGGCCGAGCTGCTGCGCACCATCGGCCGGTACCTCGAATGGCTGCTGCCGGGGCAGTCGAAGGCGATCGTGGCGGAGCTGTCGAACTTCCTCCAGCACCGCGACGTGATGGGGCCGGTGCTGTTCGTGACCATGATCTTCTTCAGCTCGCTGGCCTTCAGCGTGCTGGAGAGCGCCATGGCGGTGATCTTCCATCACCGCAAGGCGGACCACCGGCGCCATTTTCTGGTGTCGGCGGTCATGCCCTATCTCTACATCCTGTTCCTGTGCGTGGGCCTGCTGCTGGTCACGCTGGTGTCGGGCGCGCTGCAGCTGGTGGGCCAGGAGAGCGTCGACCTGTTCGGGCGCAACTGGTCGCTGTCGGGCGTCTCGGGCCTGCTGCTCTACCTCTTGGGGCTGGGCGGCGAGATCTTCATGCTGACCTCGCTCTACCTCGTGATGCCGGCCGGCCGCATGTCGCTGCGCCATGCGCTGCTGGGCGGCGTGACCGCCGCGCTGCTGTGGGAGGCCACGCGGCGCGTGCTGATCTGGTACTTCTCGACGCTGTCGCAGGTCAACGTGGTCTACGGCTCGCTCACCACGGCCATCGTGGTGCTGCTGAGCCTGGAGATCGCCGCCACGCTCGTGCTGCTGGGCGCCCAGGTGATCGCCCAGTACGAGCGGCTGGACCGCACCGGCAGCACGGCGGTGCCGCCGCTCACCGGGGCGGAAGCCGAATCGCTCCGTCGAGACGAATCACCTCGCCGTTGAGCATGTCGTTCTCGATGATGTGCTTGGCGAGCTTGGCGTAGTCCTCCGGCGTGCCCAGGCGGGATGGGAAGGGCACGCTGGCGGCCAGCGCGTCCTGCACCTCCTGCGGCATGCCGAAGAGCATGGGCGTGCCGAAGATGCCAGGGGCGATGGTCATGTTGCGGATGCCGTTGCGTGCCAGGTCGCGCGCGATCGGCAGGGTCATGCCGACCACGCCGCCCTTGGAGGCGCTGTAGGCGGCCTGGCCGATCTGGCCGTCGTAGGCCGCCACGGATGCGGTGGAAATCAGCACGCCGCGCTCGCCCGTGGCTTCGGGCTCGTTCCGGCTCATGGCGTCGGCCGCGAGGCGGATCATGTTGAAGCTGCCGATCAGGTTGACCGTGATGGTCTTGCTGAACACCGCCAGCGCATGCGGGCCGTTCTTGCCCACGGTCTTCTCGGCCGGCGCGATGCCCGCGCAGTTGACCAGGCCCACCAGCTTGCCGAGCTTCTGCGCCGCGGCCACCGCCGCCTGGCCGTCGGCCTCCTGGCTCACGTCGCACTTGACGAACACGCCGCCGATGTCCTTGGCGACGGCTTCACCCTTGTCGGCCTGCATGTCGGCGATCACAACCTTGCCGCCATTGGCAGCCAGCATGCGCGCCGTGCCTTCGCCGAGGCCCGAGGCGCCACCGGTCACGATAAAAACCTTGCCGTCGATCTGCATTGAGAGTCTCCTGAAATGAGACCGGCATTATCGAAGACGGCAGCGGGACAAAAAAAAGCCCCGTCCGAAGACGAGGCTTGAATTGGATCCGTGAGGACCCAAGGAGACAACTGGTGGTGGTCGGCAGCTTAGCGCTTGCGCGAGGTGGTCGCGGTCTTGGCGGCGGCAACGGCTTGCGTCGACACGGCGTTGAAGTTGGCTTCGGCAACGTCCGACGCTTGCTTGACGGCCTTCTGGACCGATTCGAAAGCGTTGTTGGCGGCAGCCACGGCGCTCTTCAGCACGGCAACGGCGGTTTCCGAGCCGGCGGGTGCATTCTTGGAAGCGCTGTCGACCAGGCCGACAAAGGTTTGCTGGGCTTCAGCGGCCTTGGCTTCGAAAGCCTTGGTGAACTCGGCGCCGGTGCCCTGGGCGATGTCATAGAGGTGACGGCTGTAGGCAGCGGTCTTTTCGGCCAGGGGCTGGAACAGGCTGGCTTGCAGCGTCAGCAGCTCTTGTGCGTCCTTGACGTTCAGGGCGGCTTGGGCGGTGCTCTGAGCTTCGCTCAGCGCAGCCTTGGAGGCAGTCACGTTCAGTTCGACGAGCTTCTCGACGCCTTCGAAGGCCTTGGTGGTCAGGCCGAACAGGGTTTCGAGGTTTGCTTTTTGGGCGGCGAGGATTTGGTCAGCGGTCAGGGCCATTTGGGAATCTCCGGTAAGGATGAAGGGTGGTCGGTTCACGTTGCGCTGCCTCGTCGTCCATGTTCTATGTTGCGGTGCAGCATGGCCTCAAGTATAGGCAGCACAGCTTTGCGATCAAGGGGGTTTTGCTGCTTTGCAGCAATTTAGAACACACTTTCTAAATTCGCTCCGGCCTCCAGAATGCGGGCCATGCGCGCGTTCTATTCCGGCCAGTTCGTCCTGCCTCTGCCTCCGGGCCACCGCTTCCCGATGTCCCGCTATGCCCTGCTGCGCGACCGCCTGCTGGAGCACCTGCCGGCGGTGGACATGGACCAGGCCCCGCGTGCCACCGACGGCGAGCTGGCGCTGGCCCACACCCCGCAGTGGATCGCCGCCATCAGCGACGGCAGCGTGAGCCCGCAGGCCATGCGCGAGATCGGCTTTCCCTGGAGCGAGGCGATGGTCGAGCGCTCGCGCCGGTCCACCGGGGCGACCATCGCGGCCTGCCGCGCGGCGTTCGCCGGCGGCGTGGCGGCCAACATGGCGGGCGGCACGCACCATGCCTATGCCGACAAGGGCGGCGGATTCTGCGTCTTCAACGACGCCGCGGTGGCTGCGCGGCTGATGCAGGCGGAGCACGGCCGCGCTGGCCGGCAGCTCAAGGTCGCGGTGATCGACCTGGACGTGCACCAGGGCAACGGCACGGCCAGCATCTTCCGCAGCGACCCGAGCGTCTTCACGCTGTCGCTGCACGGCCAGAAGAACTTTCCGTTCCGCAAGGAGGCGAGCGACCTGGACGTCGAGCTGCCCGACGGCTGCGGCGATGCCGACTACCTCACCGCGCTCGAGCACGCGCTCGACGAGCTGGAGCGGCGCTTCTCGCCGGGCCTGGTGATCTACCTGGCGGGCGCCGACCCCTTCGAGCGCGACCGGCTCGGCCGGCTCAAGCTGACATTCGACGGCCTGGAGGCGCGCGACCGCCGGGTGTTCGACTGGGCCTGGCAGCGCCGCATTCCGCTGGCCTTCGCGATGGCCGGAGGCTACGCCAGCGACATCGCCGAGACGGTGCAGGTGCAGCTGGGCACCTTCAGGGTCGCCTTCGACTACTGGCGCCGCTGGCAAAATGCCGCGCGATGAGCTCCGCCGCCAAACCCACGCCGCATTCCCGAAGCAGCTACCGCGCGTTCCGCAGCATTCCCACGCGCTGGGCTGACAACGACATGTACGGCCATGTCAACAACGTCGTCTACTACAGCTGGTTCGACACGGCGGTGAATGCGCTGCTGATCGAACGCGGCGCGCTCGACATCCACCAGGGGCAGACCATCGGCTTCGTGGTCGAGACGCAATGCAACTATTTCGCCCCGATCGCCTTTCCCCAGACCGTGGAGGCCGGCATCCGCGTGGCCCAGGCCGGACGGTCGAGCGTGCGCTACGAGATCGCGCTCTTTGCGCAAGGCTCGGACAGCGCAGCCGCGCAGGGCCACTTCGTGCACGTGTATGTGGACCGGGCCACGCAGCGGCCGGTGCCGCTTCCCGAGGCGCTGCAGCGCGTAGTCGATTCGCTGAAGGCCTGATCACAAAAAAAGCGCCCGAGGAGGGCGCTTTTTTTGCCGTGCGGAGGGATCCGCGCCTACATGGCCGTCTTCGTCTTCTTCATGGCCTTGATCTCGGCCTTGCCCTGGGCCTCGTCGGCCTTGGCCTGCTTCACGCAGGCAGCCTTGGCATCGCCGGACTGGTCGTCGCATTTTTCCTTGGCGACTTCGTACGTGGCCTTGACCTTCTCCTCGGCCACCTTGCGGGCATGGGCGTCGCTCGGCTTGTACTGCTGTTCGAGTTCGGCCTTCGCCACGTCTTCCGTGCCCTTGGCTTCCTTCTGGCAGACGTCCTTCGCGTTGTCCTTCATCGCGTCGCACTGGGCCTTGGCGGACTTGTAGTCGGCCTCGATCTTTTCCTTGGCCGCCTTGTATTCGTCCTTGGTCATGGCGCCCGCCTGGGTGGCCATGAAGCAGGTGGATGCAAGAGCGAGCATGAGCAGGTGCTTTTTCATGGTGTTCTTCCTTTGCTGTTCAGAGAGGAATCGGGAGCTCAGTACTTCTCGTACCAGAGCGCTTCCGGCGTGCGGCCGTCGCGCGTTTCCCAGTCCCGGACCTGTTTTTCGGCCTCGTCGCGGCTGATGCCGTGGCGTTCCTGGATGCGGCCCAGCAGCTGGTCGCGCTTGCCGGCGATCACGTCGAAGTCATCGTCGGTCAACTTGCCCCATTGCTCCTTGACCTTGCCCTTGAGCTGTTTCCAGTTGCCTGCAATGGTGTCCTTGTTCATGCGAATCTCCTTGAAAAGATGGATTCGGCGAGCTCCCCGGCTGCCGTGAACGCACTGTCGCGGGGGCCATTCACCCTGGCGGTAGGACGCCCAGTGCTGGCGCCGTAGGCACAAGCCGACGGCGCCCGTGATAATCGAACGCACGCCGAAAAGCTCGGGACAACGCGCGCCGCACCATGATCATTCACAGCCTGCTCGACACCGACCTCTACAAGTTCACCATGATGCAGGTCGTGCTGCATCACTTCCCGGGCGCCCAGGTCGAGTACCGGTTCAAGTGCCGCAATCCCGGCATCGACCTGGCGCAGTTCGCGGGGCAGATCCGCGAAGAGGTGCGAAGCCTCTGCTCGCTGCAGTTCCGGGACGCCGAGCTGGCCTACCTGCGCTCGATGCGCTTCATCAAGAGCGACTTCGTCGACTTCCTGGGCCTGTTCCGGCTCAACGAAAAGTACATCTCCATCACGCCCCAGCCCTCGGGCGAGCTCGAGATCCGCATCAAGGGGCCGTGGCTGCACACCATCCTGTTCGAGATTCCGGTGCTGGCCATCGTGAACGAGGTCTACTTCCGCAACACGCAGAAGAAGCCCGACCTCGAGGAAGGCCGGCGGCGCCTGGAGACCAAGATCGGGCAGCTGCAGGATGCCGGCCTGTCGGACCTCAAGATTGCCGACTACGGTACGCGCCGCCGCTTTTCCAAGGACTGGCATGAAGAGGTGCTGCGCACGCTGACCGCCAGGCTCGGTGCCGTCACCTCGCCGCCGGCGCAGGCCGAGCCCGGTGCGCGGCTGCCCCAGCTCGCGGGCACCAGCAACGTGCTCTATGCGATGAAGCTCGGCCTGATTCCGCTCGGCACCATGGCGCACGAATACCTTCAGGCCTGCCAGGGGCTCGGCCCGCGGCTGCGCGACAGCCAGATCTTCGGCTTCGAGAGCTGGGCCCGCGAATACCGCGGCGACCTGGGCATTGCGCTGTCCGACGTCTACGGCATGAGCGCCTTCCTGCGCGACTTCGACCTGTACTTCTGCAAGCTGTTCGACGGTGCGCGCCATGACAGCGGCGATCCGTTCCAGTGGGGCGAGCGCATGCTGGCGCACTACATCGCCAACCGGGTCGATCCGCGCACCAAGACGCTGATCTTCAGCGACAGCCTCACGGTGCCGCGCACCGTCGAGCTCTACCAGCAGTTCCGCGGCCGCTGCCAGCTGGCGTTCGGCATCGGCACCAACCTCACCAACGACCTCGGCTACGAGCCGCTGCAGATCGTCATCAAGATGATCAACTGCAACGGCCAGCCGGTGGCCAAGCTGTCGGACACGCCTTCCAAGAACATGTGCGAGGACGAAAAATACCTGGCCTACCTGCGCCAGGTGTTCGAGATCGAGCAGCCGCCGGCCTGACGCGCGTCTGGTACGGTACGGCCCCGATGAAAAAAACAATCCGCCTTGCGGCAGCCGCAGCGCTGCCGATGATGTTCCCCGCGCTGGCCATGGCGGCCGAGCTCGACGGCAGCAAGCTGTCGGCGCTCTGGGGTGTTCCGTTCGCGGGCATCCTGCTGTCGATTGCGCTGATGCCGCTGCTGGCCCCGTCGGTCTGGCACCACCACTACGGCAAGATCTCCGCCGCCTGGGCGCTGGCGTTCCTGCTTCCCTTTGCCGCGATCCATGGCGCGCCGCTGGCCGGCTCCCAGTTCGTGCACGCGCTGGTGGAGGAATACATCCCCTTCATCATCCTGCTCACGGCGCTGTTCACGGTGGCGGGCGGCATCCACATCCGCGGCAACCTGCATGGCGCGCCCGGCCTCAACACGGCCATCCTTGCGATTGGCGCAGTGCTCGCGAGCCTCATGGGAACCACGGGCGCGTCGATGCTCTTGATTCGCCCGTTGATCCGCGCCAACGACAACCGCGTGAGCAAGGCGCACGTGGTGGTGTTCTTCATCTTCATCGTCTCGAATGCGGGCGGCTCGCTCACGCCGCTCGGCGACCCGCCGCTGTTCCTCGGCTTCCTGAAAGGCGTCGATTTCTTCTGGACGGCGCGCAACATCCTGCCCAACACGCTGTTCCTCGTCGGCATGCTGCTGGCGCTGTTCTACGTCATCGACCGCCACCTCTACCGCAAGGAAGGCGTGCTGCCGTTCGACCCGACGCCGGACACCCGGCGCGTCGGCTTCGACGGCGCCGCCAACTTCTGGCTGCTGGGCGGAATCGTCTTCTTCGTGCTGCTTTCCGGCGTCTGGAAATCGCCCGTCGGCTTCGAGGTGTTCGGCACGCACGTCGGGCTGCCGGGGCTGGTGCGCGACATCGGGCTCATTGCCATCACGCTCGTCTCGTTCAAGACCACCGCGGCCAAGGTGCATGCCGACAACCAGTTCGAATGGGGTCCGATGGCCGAGGTGGCCAAGCTGTTCGCGGGCATCTTCCTGACCATCATCCCGGTGATCGCGATGCTCAAGGCCGGCGCGCACGGGGCGTTCGCGCCCGTGATCGCGGCGGTGACGAGGCCCGACGGCCAGCCCGATCCGGCCATGTATTTCTGGGCCTCCGGCATCCTGAGCTCGTTCCTGGACAACGCGCCGACCTACCTCGTGTTCTTCAACACCGCAGGCGGCGATCCGGCCACGCTCATGACCACCTACGCTACCACGCTGGCCGCAGTTTCGGCCGGCTCCGTGTTCATGGGTGCCAACAGCTACATCGGCAACGCGCCCAACCTCATGGTCAAGGCCATTGCCGAAAGCCGCGGCGTGCGCATGCCGAGCTTCTTCGGGTACATGGGCTGGTCCGTGGTCGTGCTGATTCCGCTGTTCGTCCTTTCCACCTTCATCTTCTTCCGTTGAGAGCAGACATCATGAGCAAGCCCAAGATCCTGGTCGCACGCGCGATCTTTCCCGAGACCATCGAGCGCCTCTCGCAGCATTTCGAAGTCGAGTCGAACCAGGCCGACGAAAGCTGGAGCAAGGAGCAGCTGATCGCCAGGCTGCAAGGCAAGCAGGGCGCCTTCACCACCGGCAGCGAGCGCATCGACGCCGCGCTGCTCGACGCCTGCCCCGACCTGAAGATCTGCGCCAACATGGCGGTGGGCTACAACAACTTCGACGTCGACGCCATGGCCGCGCACGGCGTGCTCGGCACCAATGCACCCGACGTGCTCACCGAGACCACGGCCGACTTCGGCTTTGCGCTGCTCATGGCCACGGCCCGCCGCATCACCGAGAGCGAACACTTCCTGCGCGCAGGCAAGTGGCAGAAGTGGAGCTTCGACATGTTCGCGGGCTCCGACATCCACGGCGCCACGCTCGGCATCATCGGCATGGGCCGCATTGGCCAGGGCATTGCCAAGCGCGGCGCGCACGGCTTCGGCATGAAGGTGGTCTACCACAACCGTTCGCGGCTCGATGCGGCGCTGGAGGCCGAATGCAAGGCCAGCTACCTGAGCAAGGAAGAGCTGCTCAAGACGGCGGACCACGTGGTGCTGGTGGTGCCGTACTCGCCGGCGTCGCACCACACCATCGGCGCGGCCGAGATCTCGCTGATGAAGCCGACCGCCACGCTGGTGAACATCGCGCGCGGCGGCATCGTCGACGACGCGGCGCTGGCCGTGGCGCTGCGCGAAAGGCGCATTGCCGCGGCGGGGCTCGACGTGTTCGAGGGCGAACCCAAGGTCCACCCCGACCTGCTGACCGTGCCCAACGTGGTGCTGACGCCGCACATCGCAAGCGCCACCGTGCCCACGCGCCGCGCCATGGCCGATCTCGCGGCCGACAACCTCATTGCCTGGTTCAGCGGCAAGGGCGCACTGACGCCCGTCACGCCCGTTCCGCCCGCCGCCAAGTAAATAAACACGGACCCTCATCGTCACCTTGGACACTTCCCTGATTCTTCTTCTGCTGGCCGCCCTTGCGGTGGTCCAGCTGGTGCTCGCGGTCTGGCTGCTGGCTCGCCGCCAGCCGGCGCCCGACCACAGCGAACTGCTCTCCGTGCTGTCCGCCATGGGCACCGCCAACGAACGCACCGAGCGCGAACTGCGCCACGAGATCGGCGAAAGTTCGCGCGGCGCGCGGCAGGAAACCGCGCAGGCCTTCGCCACCTTCCAGCAGGCGCTGGTGCAGCAGGGCGCCGAAGCCACCCGCACGCAGAACGCCCAGCTCGATGCCTTCTCGCTGCAGCTCGCCTCCTTGCAGAAGACGCTGGCCGACACGCTCAACACCCAGCTCCAGGGCCTGAGCGAATCCAATGCGCGCCGCCTGTCGGAAGTGCGGGCGACCATGGAAGCGCAGCTCGCGCAGCTGCAGCAGAGCAACACCGCCAAGCTCGACGAGATGCGCAAGACCGTCGACGAGAAGCTGCAGAGCACGCTCGAAGCCCGCCTGGGCGAGAGCTTCAAGCAGGTGGCCGACCGGCTCGAACAGGTGCACAAGGGCCTGGGCGAGATGCAGACGCTGGCCGTCGGCGTCGGCAGCCTGCAGCGCGTGCTGACCAACGTGAAGACGCGCGGCGTGTTTGGCGAGGTGCAGCTCGAGGCGCTGCTCGAGCAGGTGCTCACGCCCGAGCAGTACGCCAAGCAGATCGAGACCAAGCCGCGCAGCGGCCAGCGCGTGGACTTCGCGATCCGTTTCCCTGGCCGCGGCGACGACGGCGCCCCGGTGTGGCTGCCGATCGACGCCAAGTTTCCGCGCGACGACTACGAGCGCCTGATCGATGCGCACGAGCGCGCCGACGCGCCCGGCGCCGAGCTCGCGGCCAAGGCGCTCGAGGCGCGCATCCGCGTGGAGGCCCGCTCGATCGCCGAGAACTACCTGGCGGCGCCGCACACCACCGACTTCGCCATTCTTTTCCTGCCGGTCGAAAGCCTCTATGCCGAGGTGCTGCGCCGCCCGGGCCTGATGGACGCCATCCAGCGCCAGCACCGCGTCACGCTGGCCGGCCCCACCACCCTGCTTGCCATGCTCAACAGCCTGCACATGGGCTTTCGCACGCTGGCGCTCGAGCAGCAGGCCTCCGAGGTCTGGAAGGTGCTGGGCGCGGTCAAGACCGAGTTCGAGCGCTATGGCGAATGGGTCTCGCGCATCAAGGAGCAGGTGGCCAAGGCCTCCGACACGCTCGACAAGGCCGACACGCGCGCCAAGCAGATGCGCCTGGCGCTGCGCAAGGTCGAGGCGCTGCCCGAGGCCCAGTCGCAGGTGCTGCTGCCTCCCACCGCAGACAGCGAGGGCGACGACACCCCGTGAAAGGCTCCGAACTGCTGCGCGTGATCGGCGCCCAGGTCTGCCTGCACGCCACCATGGCCGGCATGCGGCTCGCAACCCCGCTGCTGGCGCTGCAACTGGGCTACAGCGCGGCGGCCGTCGGCGTGCTGATCGCGCTGTTCGCGCTCACGCAGGTGTTCCTGGCGCTGCCGGCGGGGCGCTTTGCCGACCGGTACGGGTTCAAGCGGCCGCTGTGGCTGTCGGTCATTGCGGCTTCGGCCGGCGCAGCACTCGTGCTCGCCTTTCCGACCTTTCCAATGATGTGCATCGCGGCGCTGCTGACCGGCGGCGCCACCGGCGCGACCGTCATTGCGCTGCAGCGCCACGTGGGCCGCTCCGCGACCAACGCCACGCAGCTCAAGCGCGTGTTCAGCTGGCTTGCGATAGCGCCCGCGGTCGCCAATTTCATCGGCCCTTTCGTCGCCGGCATGCTCATCGACCATGCAGGGCGAGCCCCTGCGGACATGCTGGCGTTCCGGGTCTGCTTTGCGGTGATGGCGGCTTTCCCCATCGCCTGCTGGCTGCTGGCGCGCGGCGCGCACGAACCGCCGCCTGCGGCACCCGCCGCCGGCGCCGCGCCCACGCGCGCCTGGGACCTGCTGCGCGAGCCGATGTTCCGCCGCCTGCTGTTCGTGAACTGGCTGCAATCGTCGAGCTGGGACGTGCATGCCTTCGTGCTGCCGGTGCTGGGGCATGACCGCGGCATCAGCGCGTCGATGATCGGTTCCATCCTCGGCGCCTTCGCCATTGCAGCGGCGGCCATCCGGGTGGTGCTGCCGCTGGTGGCCTCGCGCGCTTCGGAGCGAAGCGTGATCCTGAGCTCCACCCTCGTCACGGCGCTGGTGTTCGCGGTCTATCCGCTGCTCGATTCGGCCTGGAGCATGGGCCTGTGCTCGGTGATCCTGGGCTTTGCGCTCGGCGCGGTGCAGCCGATGGTGATGAGCATGCTGCACCAGATCACGCCGCATGCGCGGCACGGCGAGGCGCTGGGCCTGCGCCTCATGACCATCAACGCCTCGAGCGTGGCCATGCCGATGCTGTTCGGCTCGATCGGCGCGCTGATCGGCATCGCGGGCGTCTTCTGGGTGGTGGGCGGCGTGGTTGTGCTGGGGGCGCGGGCGACCTGGGGCTTGAAGGTCTAGCTGCCCCGCGGAGGCGGGGCGATGCCGCCGGAGCCTGGAACCGGACTACAGCTTGTAGAAGCGCTTGATCGCATCCCAGGCATCTTCGGGCGCGTCGACGTATTCGAAGAGCTTCACGTCGGCCGGCGAGATCACGCCTTCCTCGACCAGGAAGTCAAAGTCGACCAGCTTCTTCCAGTAGGCCGAGCCGAACAGCACGATCGGCACCGGCTTCGACTTGCGGGTCTGCACCAGCGTGATCACCTCGAACAGCTCGTCCAGCGTGCCGAAGCCGCCCGGAAACGCCACCAGCGCCTTGGCACGCATCATGAAATGCATCTTGCGGATCGCGAAGTAGTGGAACTTGAAGCTCAGCGCCGGCGTGACGTAGGGGTTGGCTTCTTCTTCCATCGGCAGCGCGATGGCCAGGCCGACCGAGAGGCCGCCGCCTTCGTGCGCGCCGCGGTTGGCCGCCTGCATGATGCCGGGGCCGCCGCCGGTGCAGACAAAGAGCTTGTCCTCGGGCTCCTTGCCGTTGCTGAACTCCGCCACCAGCTTGCCGAAGGCGCGGGCCTTCTCGTAGTAGTGCGAGCTGCGCGCCAGGCGGCGCCAGCGCTCGGCCGCCACCGCATCGCCGGCGGCTTCGGCCTGCGCGACCAGCGCGGCTGCTTCTTCCTCGCTGCGAAAGCGCGCGCTGCCGAACACCACCACGGTGTTCTCGATGCCGTGGGCGCGCTGCTCCAGGTCGGGCTTCATCAGCTCGAGCTGCATGCGGATGCCGCGGGTTTCGCGGCGCAGCAGGAATTCCGGATCGGCAAAGGCGAGGCGCGAAGGATCGGGATCGAGGGGGAGGCCCTTTTCGGCGTGCGCCTTGAGGGTGGCCCAGGCGTCCGCGAGGCGCTTGTCGTGAAGGTCGTGCGTGTTGTTCATGGAGAAATCGGACAGGAAGACTTGCAGCATTGTGCAGCGTCGCGGATGCGGCGCCCCGCGGCTCAGAAGGTGCCGTGGCGCCCCTCGCCGCGCACGAAGCGTTCGGCACCGGCCGCGCCTTCGGCCGCGACGATCGGCACGCCGAGCCGGCCTTCCTGCCTTAGCGCATCGGCCAGCGGCAGGCTCCATTGGGCATGAGCGGATTGGCGGTCCGCCAGCATGCACTGCTGCGGGAACGACGCGATCTCGCGCGCGAGCGCTTCGGCCGCGTGGCGGGCCTGGCCGAGCGGCACCACGCGGTTGACCAGGCCCATGGCCTGCGCTTCCGGGGCGCTCACGGGCCGTCCGGTCAGGATCAGGTCGAGTGCGCGGCCCATGCCAACGATGCGCGGCAGCCGCACCGTGCCGCCGTCGATCAGCGGCACGCCCCAGCGCCGGCAGAACACGCCGAGCACGGCATCTTCCTCGGCCACGCGCAGGTCGGCCAGCAGCGCCAGTTCCAGGCCGCCGGCCACCGCATGGCCGCTGATGGCGGCGATCAGGGGCTTGGCAAGCGCCATGCGGGTCGGGCCCATCGGGCCCGTGCCGCCGCCCTCGGGGTCGAGTTCGTTGCGGCGCGCGGGGTCGCCGACCGCGCCCAGGTCGGCGCCGGCGCAGAAGGTGCCGTGCTCGCCCCAGAGCACCGCAACGCGCTGGCTTTGATCGGCTTCGAAGCGCTCGAAGGCGGCGCGCAGCGCGTCGGCCATGGGCCGGTCGACGGCGTTGCGCTGCTTCGGGCGGCTCATGACGATGGTGCTGACCGGCCCATCGATCTCGGTGCGGACGCTGGCGGACGTGTTCATGGGCGCAAGGGTAAGCCCATCAACGGAAAAAGGCTCCCTGCGGAGCCTTTGTCGTTGGGTGCTGGCCAGCCAGCATGGGTGCGGGCTTAGACGCGCTTGCGGTATTCGCCGGTGCGGGTGTCGATTTCGATCTTGTCGCCTTGCGACACGAACAGCGGCACCGGCACTTCGAAGCCGGTGGCGATCTTGGCGGGCTTGAGCACCTTGCCCGAGGTGTCGCCCTTGACGGCCGGCTCGGTCCAGGTGATTTCGCGCTCGACGCTGGTCGGCAGTTCGACCGAGATGGCCTTGCCGTCGTAGAACACCACTTCGACCGGCATGCCGTCTTCGAGGTAGTTGAGGGCGTCGCCCATGTTCTCGGCTTCGACTTCGTACTGGTTGTACTCGGTGTCCATGCAGACGTACATCGGGTCGGCGAAGTAGGAGTAGGTGCACTCCTTCTTGTCCAGCACGATCTGGTCGATCTTGTCGTCGGCCTTGAAGACCACTTCGGTGTTGAAGTTGGCGATCAGGCTCTTGAGCTTCATGCGCACGGTGGCGGAGTTGCGGCCGCCGCGGCTGTATTCGGTCTTGAGGACGACCATCGGGTCCTTGCCGTGCATGATGACGTTGCCGGCGCGGATTTCTTGAGCGATTTTCATATCAGGTTCTCTGGATGTTGGCCGCTCGGTGCGCGGAGCCATCGGGCGACGTATGCAATGTGGTTTGCAAGGTCTTGCCGGCGTGTCTTGCCGGCCTCATTGGCCCCGCGGTACATGTCCCGCGGCAGGTTTGGCGGAGAGCATCTCGGATCTGTGTAAATCCGGGCCGAAATCCGCAAAGCCCGCTATTTTAGCTTTTTCCGGCGACCAGATGCCGCAATTGAGTGACCAAGTCCTCTTGTGCGCAGAGCTTTTGGCGGGCGGCCAGCACGGTTTCACGCCATGGGCCCTGTGTTTCGAGAGCGGGCAGGGGGCTGCTGTCGAACCCGTTCCAGGCATGGTGGAACTGCCGCAGCGACGGCGGGGCGCCCAGCCAGTCGAGCCAGGCGCCGAGCTTGACGTGGTGCGCGTCGTCGTCCTGCGGATAGATCTGCCAGACCAGCGGGACGCCGGCCCACAGCCCCCGAACGAGCGAATCCTCGCCGCGCACGAAATTCAGGTCGCAGGCCCAGAGAAGATGATCGAAATCGGCCTGCGTGAGGTAGGGCAGGTATGAAATTGATAGCGCGCCGAGCCCCGAGACCCCGTGATCCGGCTGTTTCCTGTCGGCAAAGAACGCCCTGACCGCATGCGCGGCCCGGCCCGAGGTGACCAGGAGCCGTGTGGGCTGCGAACCCACTGCCAATTGCTCGAGCAGGGTCGCCAGCGACGGCGGCTCGTAGCAGAACAGCGACACCAGGCGTTCGCCGTCGCGCCAGGGAATTTGCTGCGCCGCGAGCCATTGCGCGCGGTCGAAGCGCGCCCGTCGCTCCAGCAGGCCGGGCTCCCGCAGCAGGCCCCCCGTGGCGGGGGTGAAGCCCGGATAGAAAAAGCGCTTCGTCAATCCCGTGCCGGGCCCCTTGAACACGGGCGAGGGCAGGCCGTGCAGGCGTTCGACATACGGCTCGGCCGACAGGTACTCGAGATTGATCCACGCCCGCCCCGGCCCGCCCTGGGCCTGCGGCTCGGCAAAGCGCGCGATCAGTTCGGGCGCCGGCTCGCAGCCGAAGGCCTCGACCAGCACATCGGGCGGCGGGGCCGCCACGGCTTGCCGGACGGCGGCGGGCTCGAGCCAGTCAACCACGCTCACGCCCTCGCAGCCGGTGGGCGCCATCCAGTGCAGCGCCGTGGCGTCGTCGATCCACAGGCGCACGCATTCGCCGAGGGCGGCCAGCTGGCTCGACAGCCGCCAGCACACGCCGAGGTCGCCGTGGTTGTCGATGACCCTGCAGAAAATGTCCCATTGCATGGGCGCGAGTGTGCCTGTCTTCGGCGGGGCGAGGCCGTGGTGCCTGCTTGGTATGCTGGCCGGCATCACAACATCCGGAGAGAGAAACCATGCGCCTGCCGACCCGCCGCCGTTCGCCACTTTCCCTTGGTTTCTTTGCTCACCCCGGCATGGCGAGAACCGTGCTCGCGCTTTCCCTGGCCTTGGGCGGCCTGGCCGGTGCCTCGGCGCAAACGACGCCGTCGCTGACACCGCAGCAGCAGCGCTTTCACGACATCTACAAGGAGCTGATCGAGATCAACACCAGCCATTCGGCGGGCGACAACACGCTCGCGGCGCGCGCCATGGAAAAGCGGCTGGTCGAAGCGGGCTTTGCGCCCGGCGACATCCAGATCTTCGAGCCCTTCCCCAAGAAGGGCAACCTGGTGCTGCGCTTCAAGGGTAACGGCAGCAAGAAGCCGCTGCTGCTGCTGGCCCATATCGACGTGGTCGAGGCCCGGCGCGAGGACTGGAAGACCGATCCGTTCAAGCTGCAGGAAACCGGCGGCTATTTCACGGCGCGCGGTTCGATCGACGACAAGGCCATGGCCTCGGCGCTGGTGTCGGTGCTGGGGCAGCTCAAGCAGGAAGGCTTCAAGCCCAGCCGCGACATCATCCTGGCGCTGACGGCCGACGAAGAGCGCGGCGACGCGCTCAGCAACGGCGCCTTCTGGCTCATCAACAACAAGCCCGAGCTGCTGCAGGCGGAGTTCGGCATCAACGAAGGCGGCGGCGGCGAACTGCGCGGGGGCAAGCCCAACCTGCACCGCATGCAGGTGGCCGAGAAGATGTACACCACCTACATGCTCGAGGCGCGCGACGTCGGCGGCCACAGCTCGGTGCCGACCAATAGCAACCCGATCTACGCACTGTCCGCGGGGCTCGAGCGCCTGGGCAGCTACGCGTTCCCGGTCAAGCTGGGCGAGGTCACCAAGACCTATTTCGCACGCAGCGCGCCGTTTGCCACCGGCCAGCTGGCCGACGACATGCGCGCGGTTGGCGGCGGCAACCCCGAGCCCGCGGTGATCGAGCGGCTCTCGGCCAATCCGGCCTACAACGCGCAGCTGCGCACCACCTGCGTGGCGACCATGGTGCAGGCGGGCCATGCCGAGAACGCGCTGCCGCAGTCGGCCAAGGCCACGGTCAACTGCCGCATCCTGCCGCACGACGACCCGGACGAAGTCGAGCGCCTGCTGACCCAGGCCGTGGGCAACGACAAGATCGTGGTGCGCAACCTCGGCAAGCCCTTGCGCAGCCCGGCCTCGCCGCTGAACGGCGACCTGGTGAAGACCGTGGAATCGGTGACGCAGGCCATGTGGCCCGGCGTGCCGGTGGTGCCCGCGATGAGCACCGGCGCCACCGACAGCCGCTTCATGCGCAACGCCGGCATTCCGATGTATGGCGTGACGGGCATGTTCCTCGATCCCGCGGATGCGCGCGCCCACGGGCTGGACGAGCGCATCGAGATCCAGCGGCTCTACGACGGCCGCGAGTTCCTGTACCGGCTGGTGAGCGAGCTCGCCAGATAGGCGCCGCCCTCCCCGCGGAGAGGGCGGGCCTCCCGGTCAGGGCGTGAAGGTGTCTCCCAGCACGATGCCTTCGCGCCGCGGATCGGCGCCGCCGGTGAGCACCGGTTTGCCGCCCACGGTCGTGCGCATGATGGTGCTGATGCCGCTGGACTGCGCCCCGAAGCCCACCGTGTGGCCGAGCGCGCGCAGGCCGGTGATCAGCGGGTCGTTGTTGCCCGAGTCCGACGTGTCGATCGCCGGGTGCTCGCCGCCCACGTTGGTGGTCTTGCTGTTGGAGGCGCCGAAGTCCACCAGCGAGGTGGCCTGCTGCGCATCGAGGCCCCAGTCGAGCGCGCCGACCAGCGTCTTCACCACGTACTGGATGATCGTGCCGCCGCCCGGCGATCCGGTTCCCATCACGAACTCTCCCATGCTGCCGTCGCTGTTCTTCCTGAACACCATCGTGGGCGCCATCGTGCTGCGCGGGCGCTTGCCGGGGGCGACGCGGTTGGCCACCTTCACGCTCGGCGTGACGCTGGTGTCGTCGGGGTTGGAAGCGAAGTCGGTCAGCTGGTTGTTCAGCATGAAGCCCTGGGTCATGTGGAACGAACCGAGCGTGCTCTCGACGGTGGTGGTCATCGTGACGACGTTGCCCTGCTTGTCGACCACGGTGAAGTGCGTCGTGCCGTGCTCCTCGGTCTTGTCGATGCCCAGGGGCACGCTTCCAAGGTCGCCCGGCAGTGCCGTTCCCATGCTCGCCGACAGGCTGATCAGGCTGGCCCGCTTCTGCAGGTAGGGCTTGTTGATCAAGGTGTTGACCGAGCCGCCGGGCAGCGGCACGAAGTCGGTGTCGGCCACGTATTTGTCGCGGTCGGCATAGGCCAGGCGCTCGGCCTCGCTCACCAGGTGCACGCCCATCACGGTCGGCTTGCCGCCTTCGAGGTCGATCGCGGTGGGCTTGTACAGGCCCAGGTTGAAGGTCTCCAGGATGCCCAGCGACTGCACCACCGCAATGCCGCCGGAGGACGGCGGCGACATGCTGCACACGTAGTAGTCGCGGTAGGCGCCGCAGACCGGATCGCGGCGTTTGGCCACGTAGCCGGCCATGTCGGCCATGGTCGTCTTGCCGGGCGTGATGGCCGAACCGTCGGCGGCCGCCGTGATGCCGATCTTGTCGACGATGCCTTGCGCGATGGCGCCGGTGTAGAACGCGTCCGCGCCCTGTGTGGCAATGGTGCCGAGGGTCCTGGCATAGGCCGGATTCTTGAGCCTGGTGCCCAGCGCCTTCGGCGTGCCGTCGTCGTTGAAGAAGTAGGCCGTGGCCTCGGCGTCGCGCTTGAGGCTGGCGGCCGAGCCGGAGATGGCGGCGGCCATGCGCCCGCCGATCGGGAAGCCATCGGCGGCGAGCGTGATGCCGTAGCTGAAGAGGTCTTTCCAGGGCAGCTTGCCATGGTCCCTGTAGGCAATGTCGAGCATGCGCACCGCGCCGGGTGTGCCGATGGAACGGCCGCTCGCACGGGCGCTGGGCTTGGGCGGGTTCTGGTCCGCCACGTCGTCGATCCAGCGCAAGTAGTTCTCGGTTGCCGCTGCCGGCGCCATTTCGCGCCCGTCGTAGGCCTGCAGCTTCCTGGTTGCCGCGTCGTAGTGAAGCATGAACGCGCCGCCGCCCAGGCCGCTGGATTGCGGCTCGACCAGGCCCAGCACGGCCTGCACCGCCACTGCCGCATCGACTGCGCTGCCGCCGGCCTTGAGGACATCGCAGCCCGCGCGCGTGGCGAGCGGATGGTTGGCCACCACCATGTAGTTCTTCGCGTAGACCAGCTTGTGGCCGACGACATAGCCCGAGGCGGGCTCGGGTGCCGCCGGGTCGCCCGGGTCGCCGGAACCCACCACGACCGGCGTGCCGCCGTCGCCGATCAGGCAGCCCTTGTCGGCTTCGGGCGGCGGTGGGGCAGGCCGGTTGGCGTTGGCCGCGTTGATGGCGGCGATCGCCGCGACCAGGGCGGCGTTGTCCTGCGCGCCATTGCCGCCGCCGCCGCAGCCGGCCACCGTCAAGGCCAGCGCGATGGGGGACAGTGCCAGCCAGGCGCCCGTCCGGATGTTTTTCTTCATGAGAGTTCCCCCGAGTAGTCTTGATGAAATGACACAGGCGCTCCTCGCGCGCGTCATCATCAGCACAATTCATTCCAGGCCGATCGGGGTTTCCTCGCAGGCTGGCCCTGCGGCCTGGCGTGCGCGCCACAATAGCCGCCATGTCAGACGTGCATTCCGATCAATTGCTCAGCGAAGTCGCGGCCCTGCCGCAGCTGCCGGGCGTCTACCGCTATTTCGACGCGGCCGGCGCGGTGCTCTACGTGGGCAAGGCGCGCAACCTCAAGAAGCGGGTTGCCAACTATTTCCAGAAGAGCCATGGCGGCACGCGCATCGGCCACATGATCAGCAAGATCGTGCGCATGGAGACCACCGTGGTGCGCTCCGAGGCCGAGGCGCTCTTGCTCGAGAACAATCTCATCAAGACGCTCAAGCCGCGCTACAACATCCTGTTCCGCGACGACAAGAGCTATCCCTACCTGAAGATCGCCTCGCACGAGTTTCCGCGCCTGGCCTACTACCGCGGCGCGGTCGACAAGAAGCACCGCTACTTCGGGCCCTACCCGAGCGCCTGGGCGGTGAAGGAGTCGATCCAGCTGCTGCAGAAGGTGTTCAGGCTGCGCACCTGCGAAGACACGGTGTACGCCAACCGCACACGGCCCTGCCTGCTGTACCAGATCAAGCGCTGCACCGGCCCCTGCGTGGGCTACATCACGCCCGAGGCCTATGCGCAGGACGTGGCCAGCGCCGAGGCCTTCCTGAGGGGCGACACCCAGCTCGTGCTCTCCAAGCTCGAGGCGCGCATGACCGAGCACGCCGAGAAGCTCGAATTCGAACAGGCGGCCGAGCTGCGCAACCAGATGTCGGCGATCTCGCGCGTGCTGCACCAGCAGTCGATCGAGATCGCCTCGGACAAGGACGTCGACATCCTTGCCGTCAAGGTGCAGGGCGGCAAGGCCTGCGTCAACCTGGCGATGGTGCGCGGCGGCCGGCACCTGGGCGACCGCGCCTATTTCCCGGTGCATGTGGAAGACGCCGCGCAGATCCATCATGGCGAGCTCGATGCGGAAGAGGGCGCAGCGCCCGCCGCGGCCGATCCGATCGAGGTGCAGGTGCTCGAGGCCTTCGTTGCCCAGCACTACATCGACGTGCCCGTGCCCGCCACGCTGGTGCTGAGCCACCTGGTGAGCCGCGAGCTGATCGAGGCGATCTCGCAGCAGGCCGGCGCGCGCGTGACGGCGGTGTTCCAGCCGCGCGAGCAGCGCCGCCACTGGCTCGAGATGGCCGAGACCAACGCCGGCCTGCAACTGGCCCGGCTGCTGGCGGAAGAAGGTTCGCAGCAGGCGCGCACCCGTGCGCTGGCCGATGCGCTGGAGCTCGCGCCCGACGATCTCGACAACTTCCGCATCGAATGCTTCGACATCTCGCACACCGCGGGCGAGGCCACGCAGGCCTCGTGCGTGGTGTTCGAGCACCACACGATGCAAAACCGCGAATACCGCCGCTACAACATCGAGGGCATCACGCCCGGCGACGACTACGCCGCGATGCGCCAGGTGCTGCACCGCCGCTATGGCAAGCTGGCCGAGGCCATGGCGGCCGAGACTGAAGCGCTGCCGCCGGGCGACGCCGAGAGCGATGGCGGCGGCGCACCGCCCAAGACCCGGACCGCGCGCATGCCGGAACTGGTGCTGGTCGACGGAGGCAAGGGCCAGGTGTCGATGGCGCGCGAGGTGTTCAGCGAACTGGGCCTGCCGCTGTCGCTCATCGTCGGCGTCGAGAAGGGCGAGGGGCGCAAGGTCGGGCTCGAGGAACTGGTGTTTGCCGATGGCCGCGAGAAGGTCTACCTGGGCAAGGACTCCGCGGCGCTGATGCTGGTGGCGCAGATCCGCGACGAGGCACACCGCTTTGCCATCACCGGCATGCGCGCCAAGCGTGCGAAGGTGCGCGTGGGCGGCAGCCAGCTCGAGGACATTCCGGGCATCGGGCCGAAGCGCCGGGCGCGCTTGCTGCAGCGCTTTGGCGGAATCCGCGGCGTGGCGGCCGCCAGCGTCGAGGACATTGCATCGGTCGAAGGCATTGCGACCGACCTGGCCGAGGAAATCTATCGCGCGCTGCATTGAGGCCGATTGCCCCGGCTTCAGCTTCAGCCTCTCGCGCATGACACAATCGCCCGCATGTTCTGGACCCTCCCGACCATCATGACCTGGACGCGCATCGTCGCGATTCCATTGATCGTTGGTGTGTTCTACCTGCCGATGGCCGAGCCGATGCGCAACCTGATCGCCACGGTCATGTTCATCGTCTTCGCGGCCACCGACTGGCTCGACGGCTTCCTGGCGCGCAAGCTCAACCAGACCTCGGCCTTCGGCGCCTTCCTCGATCCGGTGGCCGACAAGTTCCTGGTCTGCGCCTCGCTGCTGGTGCTGGTGCACCTGAACCGCGCCGACGTGTTCGTGGCGCTGATCATCATCGGCCGCGAGATCGCGATCTCGGCGCTGCGCGAGTGGATGGCTCAGATCGGCGCGAGCAAGAGCGTGGCGGTGCACATGATCGGCAAGGTCAAGACCACCGTGCAGATGGTCGCGATTCCGTTCCTGCTCTATGACGGACGCCTCTTCAAGATCATCGACACCGGCCTCTGGGGCCAGTGGCTGATCTGGATCTCGGCCGTGCTCACGATCTGGTCGATGGTCTATTACCTGCAGAAGGCCATTCCCGAAATCCGGGCCCGCGCCAAATGAGCGTGGCTGCGGCCCGCGGCGCAAGCTGGCTGCGCGCCATGCCGGCGGTGTTCGTGCTGATCTGGAGCACGGGCTTCATCGTTGCGCGCTATGGCATGCCCTATGCGCCGCCGCTCAAGTTCCTGGCTGTGCGCTTTGCCCTTTCTCTCGTGTGCTTCTGCCTCTGGGTCAGGCTTGCGCGGGTCGCCTGGCCGAAGGACCGCGCGCAGTGGGGGCATCTGGCGGTCACCGGCGTCCTGATGCAGGCAGGCTACCTGGGCGGCGTCTGGGCCGCGGTGCATGCGGGCATGGGTGCGGGGCTGGTGGCATTGCTGGTCGGCATCCAGCCGGTGCTGACCGCCGTCTGGCTGTCGTTCAACGGCGGGCGCATTTCGCAGCGCCAATGGGCCGGGCTGGTGCTCGGCTTTGCGGGCCTGGTGCTCGTGGTGTCGCGCAAGTTCGGCCAGGGCAGCGAGGTCAGCGCGTTGACCACGGCGCTTGCGGTGATGGCGCTCCTTGCGATCACGGCGGGCACGCTGTACCAGAAGCGCTTCGTCGCGCCCTGCGACGTGCGCAGCGCGAGCGCCGTGCAGATGGCGGCCGCATTGATCGTGTGCCTGCCCTTTGCGGCCATGGAATCGCAAGGCATCGAATGGAACGCGCATTCGACCGGCGCCATGGCCTGGTCGGTGCTGGTGCTGTCGCTGGGCGGCAGCTCGCTGCTCTACATGCTGATCCAGCGCGGCACGGCCACCGCCGTCACGAGCCTGCTCTATCTGGTGCCGCCGTGCACGGCAGTCATGGCCTGGCTGCTGTTCGCCGAGCCGATCACCCTGGTGACCTTGCTGGGCATCGGGCTTACCGCCGCCGGCGTGAGCCTGGTGGTGCGCAGCGATCGCTGAGCCGCCCTTGCTTTTTCTTCAGCGCGGCGAACCGGCCTTGCCGGGTTTCCAGGGCTCGCCGCGGAACTGTTCGGCCAGGTGGTCGAGCAGCAGCCGCACGCGGCGCGGCGTCTTGGGGCGCCAGGGCGCGATCCAGTGGATGTCGGCATCGGGCATGGCGTAGTGGGGCAGCACCCGCACCAGTTCGCCGGAAGCCAGTTGCGGTGCGATGTCCCACAGGCTGCGCAGCATGATGCCGTGGCCGCTCAGGCACCAGTCGCGCACCATCTCGCCCGAATTGCTCGTGAGCGGACCCTGGACGCGCACGCGCGCCGTGCTGCCGTCGCGCGCATGGCGCAGGGTCCACAGCGCGAACTGGTGCTGGTTGACCTCGCCGTTCTCGCGCGCGACCAGGCAGTCGTGCGCCGCCAGCGCATCGACGGTGGCCGGCAGGCCGCGCCGCTCTATATATGAAGGAGAGGCGGCCAGCACACGCTGGTTGCGCGCAATGCGGCGCGTGACCCAGTCGGCCGCGCGGCGCTGCTGCACGGCCCAGAGCCAGAGCGCGCCGTCATAGCCTTCGGCGCCGAGGTCGGGCAGCCGCTCGGTCAGCAGCAACTCGATCTGCAGCCCGGGATGGCGCGCCTGGAAGCTGGCCAGGGCAGGGCCGAGCCAGCGCCGGCCGAAGCCGAAAGTGGCGGCCAGCCGGATGGTGCCCACCAGCTCGTTCTGCCGCTCGCCGAGCTCGCTTTCGAGCGCCGCAAAGCCTTCGAGCAGCGCCCTCGCGTGCAGGCAGACCGCTTCGCCCTCGGCTGTCACGCTGAGGCGGCGCGTGGTGCGCTCGAACAGCCGCTGGCCCAGCCGCGCCTCGAGCGCACCGAGCCGCTTGGTCACGACCGAGGGCACCACGTCCAGCGTGGCGGAGGCGCCCGCCAGGCTTCCCTGGTCGCGGATGGCCAGCACCAGTTCGAGATCGCCGCGGTCCATCGACAATGGATTCATGCCAGATTGGAAAGTATGAATTGGTTGATTGTTGCTTGATGATCGATGGAGCGCAACGCACAATCGCCGCGTGACTGCTTCTCTCTTCGACTTTCCGAGATTCGACATCGAGCGCAACGGCGTGCGCGTGCATGGCCGCATCGGCGGGCGCGGCGCGCCCCTGCTGCTCTTGCACGGGCATCCGCAGACGCACCTGATCTGGCATCGCGTGGCGCCGGCGCTCGCCGAGCAATTCACGGTGGTGACGGTGGACCTGCGCGGCTATGGCGACTCCGGCCGCCCCGCGGACGATGCCGGCCACGTGGCCTACAGCAAGCGCGAAATGGCGCTCGATGCACTCGCCGCCATGCGCCATCACGGCTTCGAGCGCTTCGGCGTGCTGGCGCACGACCGCGGCGCGCGTGTCGCGCATCGGCTGGCCGCCGACCATGCGGCGGCCGTCGAGCGCATGCTGCTGCTGGACATCGCGCCCACGCTCTCGATGTACCAGAACACCACCGAGGCCTTTGCGCGCGCCTACTGGCACTGGTTCTTCCTGATCCAACCGCCGCCGCTGCCCGAGGCCTTAATCGCCTCCGACCCGGTGCGCTACGTGCGCAGCGTGATGGGCGGGCGCCACGCGGGGCTCGCGCCCTTCGCGCCCGAGGTGCTGGCCGAATACGAGCGCTGCGCCGCCATTCCGGGCACGGCCGAATCGATCTGCGGCGACTACCGCGCGTCCGCCACCATCGATCTGGTGCACGACCGCGCCGACATCGCCGCCGGCCGCAAGCTTGCGCAGCCGCTGCGCGTGCTCTGGGGCGAGCACGGCGCGGTGGGCCGCTGCTTCGATGTGCTCTCGCTCTGGCGCGAATGCGCCATCCAGGTTTCGGGCCGCGCCTTGCCGTGCGGCCACTACGTACCGGAGGAGGCCCCGGGCGAACTGCTCGCCGAGGCGCTCCAGTTTTTCACTTCCCCTCTCCAGCAAGAAGGAACCAGACCATGACCACCCACAGAATCGCAGTCATCGCCGGCGACGGCATCGGCAAGGAAACCATGCCCGAAGGCCTGCGCGTGGTCGATGCCGCGGCGCGCAAGTTCGGCATCGACCTGAAGTTCGACCACTTCGACTTCTCGAGCTGGGACTACTGCGAGAAGCACGGCAAGATGCTGCCCGACAACTGGAAGGACCAGATCGGCGGCCATGATGCCATCTACTTCGGTGCGGTCGGCTGGCCCGAGAAGATTGCCGACCATGTCTCGCTCTGGGGCTCGCTGCTCCTGTTCCGCCGCGAGTTCGACCAGTACATCAACCTGCGCCCCGCGCGCCTGATGCCCGGCATCACGGCACCCGTGGTGCGGCGCGACGGCACGCCGCGCGAGCCCGGCGAGATCGACATGTACATCGTGCGCGAGAACACCGAAGGCGAGTACTCGAGCATCGGCGGGCGCATGTACGAAGGCACGCCGCGCGAGATCGTCGTGCAGGAAACCGTGATGTCGCGCGTGGGCGTCGACCGCGTGCTCAAGTTCGCGTTCGAGCTTGCGCAATCGCGCCCCAAGAAGCACCTGACCAGCGCGACCAAGTCGAACGGCATCTCCATCACCATGCCGTACTGGGACGAGCGCGTGGCCGAAATGGCAAAGAACTATCCGGGCGTGAAGCTTGACAAGTTCCACATCGACATCCTCACGGCCCACTTCGTGCAGCGGCCCGACTTCTTCGACGTGGTGGTGGCCAGCAACCTGTTCGGCGACATCCTGTCCGACCTCGGCCCTGCGTGCACCGGCACCATCGGCATTGCGCCCAGCGCCAACCTCAACCCGGAGCGCACCACGCCCTCGCTGTTCGAGCCGGTGCACGGCTCGGCGCCCGACATCGCGGGCAAGGGCATCGCCAACCCCATCGGACAGATCTGGTGCGGCGCGATGATGCTCGAGTTCCTGGGCCACAAGAACGCGCACGACGCGATCCTTTCCACCATCGAAAAGGTGCTGGCGCCCCAAAGCGGAGCGCCGCGCACGCCCGACATCGGCGGCAAGGCGAGCACCAGCGACCTTGGCAAGGCCATTGCCGAGGCCCTTTGAAATTCGTCTTCAAGAAACGCCCCTAAAATCGCGCGCTCCGCTGTTCTGCACGGCCTCGTGTCGTATTGACACCCTGCAGACCAGTGGTTGTAATCCTCGCTGGCAGCGCGCTGCCGAGGCGTCAGTCCTGCCAGGCTTTTCGAGCCGCGTCATTTCGCGGCCAGCTCGCAGCTGACGAAAGCCGACCAACTTTATTTCTTCTACAAGGGGCCCTTGTGAACAAGACCGAACTGATTGAGCACATCGCAAAGAACGCCGATATTTCCAAGGCAGCCGCCACCCGCGCGCTGGAATCCACCATCGGCGCCATTCGTACCACGCTCAAAAAAGGCGGCTCGGTGTCGCTGGTCGGTTTCGGCACTTTCGCAGTCGGAAAAAGGGCCGCCCGCACCGGCCGCAATCCGCGCACCGGCGACGCGATTAAAATCAAGGCCGCCAAGATTCCGAAGTTCCGTCCGGGCAAGGCGTTGAAAGACGCGCTGAACTAAGACGTAGACTACGGAGAGTATTCCCGGTGGGGTGCTTAGCTCAGCTGGTAGAGCGGCGCCCTTACAAGGCGTAGGTCGGGGGTTCGAGCCCCTCAGCACCCACCACCACCCGATGCAAAGGCGAACACAGGTTCGCCTTTTTTATTGCCGTCCCGACATCCGTCGCAAAAGAGTGTTCAAGCATGTTTGATTTCTTCCGCAAGTACAACAAGATCGTCATGATTTTCTTGTTCTTGCTGATCATTCCCTCGTTCGTCCTCTTTGGCGTGGAGCGCTATCAGGGCTCCGGCGGCGAAGTGAAGGTTGCGCGGGTCGATGGCCAGAACATCACCCGGCCCGAGTGGGATGCGCAGCATCGCCTCGAGACCGACCGCATCCGCCAGCAGTCGCCCAACGTCGATCCAACGCTGCTCGAATCCGACGTGATGCGCTATGCCACGCTGGAGCGCATGGTGCGCGACCGCGTGCTCGCCGCGGCAGCGGCCAAGTCGAACGTGACCATCTCCGAAGAGCGGCTGTCGCGCATCTTCGCGCAGGACACGGGCCTTGCGGCCTTCCGCACGCCGGACGGCAAGTTCGACCGCGAGAGCTTCCAGCGCGTCACCGGCCGCACGCCGGAGCAGTACGAGGCGTCGATGCGCGCCGAACTGGCCACGCAGCAGATGCTGCTGGGCATCACGGGCACGGCCTTCGCGCCGCCCGCGCTGGCTGCGGCAACCATCAACGCCTTCTACGACCGGCGCGAGATCCAGGTCGCGCGCTTCAGCCCCGAGAGCTTCGCGTCCAAGGTGACCGTGAGCGATGCCGACGTGGAGGCCTACTACAAGGCCCACACCGCGCAGTTCCAGGCGCCCGAGCAGGCCAGCATCGAGTACCTGGTGCTCGACCTCGAAGCCGCCAAGAAGAACATCTCGGTGAACGAGGCCGACCTCAAGACCTACTACGAGCAGAACACGGCGCGCTTCGGCACCAAGGAAGAGCGCCGCGCAAGCCACATCCTGATCACCGCGCCGGCCAGCGCACCGGCAGCCGACCGCGCCAAGGCCAAGGCCAAGGCGGAGCAATTGCTTGCCGAAGTGAAGAAGGCGCCCGCCACCTTCGCCGACGTCGCGCGCAAGAATTCGCAGGATCCCGGATCGGCGGAGAAGGGCGGCGACCTCGACTTCGTGACGCGCGGCGCAATGGTCAAGCCTTTCGAGGATGCGCTGTTCGCACTCAAGAAGGGCGACATCAGCGACGTGGTCGAAACCGAGTTCGGCTACCACATCATCCGCCTCGCCGACATCAAGCCGGCCGTGGTGCCGCCGTTCGAGCAGGTGCGCGCCACCATCGAGAACGAAGTCCGTTCGCAGCAGGCGACGCAGGAATTCGCGAAGGCCGCCGAAACCTTCACCGATGCGGTCTACCAGCAGCCCGACAGCCTCAAGCCCGCGGCGGAAAAGCTGAAGCTCACGATCCAGACGGCCAGCAACGTCTCGCGCACGCCGCCGCCGGGCGCCGCCGGCGTGCTCGCGAACCGCAATTTCCTGAACGCGCTGTTCGCGGCCGATTCGCTGGACCGCAAGCAGAACACCGAAGCCATCGAAGTCGGCTCCAACCAGCTCGCGGCGGGCCGCGTGACGCAGTACACGCCCGCGCATCCGATGCCGCTGGCCGAGGTCAAGGACAAGATCCGTGCGCAGCTCATCACCGAGCGCGCCGCGGTCATGGCCAAGGCCGAGGGCGAAGCCAAGCTCGCCGCCTGGACCGCCAAGGCCGACGGCGCCACCTTCGGCGCACCGGTCACGGTGTCGCGCCGCGAAGCGCAGGCCCAGCCCCTTGCCGTCATCGATGCCGCATTGCGCGCCGATGCGTCCAAGCTGCCCGCGCTGGTGGGCGTGGACCTGGGCACGCAAGGCTACGCAGTGGTCCGCGTGACCAAGGTGGTTCCGCGCACGCCGTCGGCGCCCGAACAAACGCAGCAGGAGAACGCGCAGGTCGGCCAGTCGGTGGCTGCGGCGGAAGAAGTTGCGTACTACAACCTGCTGAAGGAACGCTTCAAGGCCGAGATCCTCGTGCCGAAGCCGGCGGAGACGCTGCCGATGGCCCGCTGACCCGGGCTTGTTGCGCGCCGTGTCGCCTCCGGCTCAGTTGCCGGGACGCGACCACGTATTTCGTCGCACGTGGGACAAGCGCAAGGTGCGCTTGTCGCCAGAATCCCGTGCATGGGAACCCTCTATCTCGTGCGCCACGGCCAAGCCAGTTTCGGCGCCGCCGACTATGACAAGCTGAGCGAGCTCGGACACAGGCAGTCCGTGCGCCTTGGCGAATACTGGCGGGAGCGCGGCATGCATTTCGATGCCGTGATCACCGGCACCCTGAAGCGCCATCGCCAGACGTGGGAAGGCATTGCCGAGGGGCTCGGGCTGAAGCGCGACGATGTGCTGGCGTGGCCCGGGCTCAACGAGTACGACAGCGAGGCGGTCATCGCCACCATCCACGAAGGCAAGCTCGAGAAGCCCGACTCGCCCGAGATGTACCGCCACCACTTCCGCCTCTTGCGCGACGGCCTCGGCGCCTGGATGCAGGGCCGGACCCAGCCCGCCGGCATGCCGAGCTATGTCGACTTCCTGGCGGGCGTGACGACGGCGCTCGACCATGTGCGCGGCCGCCACCACGGCGCCAAGGTGCTGGTGGTGTCGAGCGGCGGACCGATCAGCACGGCCGTGGGCCATGTGCTGGGCACGAGCGCCGAGACGACGATCGAACTGAACCTGCGCATCCGGAACACCGCGGTGACGGAGTTTGCCTTCACGCCCAAGCGGCACATGCTCGTCACCTACAACACGCTGCCGCACCTGGACGCTCCGGCCTACGAAGGCTGGGTGACCTACGCCTGAGCGTCTGCAGCAGCGGCTGCATCAGGCCTGCCAGACGCCGTAGCCGCTCTTGCGCAGCGCGATGCCGAGCTCGACCTCCATCGAGCGCGCGTCCTCGTAGCTCATCGGGTTGTAGCGTTCGTAGAGCGCGGGCAGCAGCCTGAGGCCGAAGGCCTGGACGAAGCTGTTGGCCTGGATGCCGGCCTTGTGCTTGTCGAAGCGGATGTCGGGGTCGAGCCCCGTCATTCCGACGTAGACGAAGGGCTTGCCGAGCTGGTAGTCGGGATTGGCGCGCCTGAACCGGCCATGGTTCCAGACGCGGTCATCGAGTTCGACCACGTAGACGTGGTGCTTCGCCCGTGGTTTGCGCGGCATCGATCCGCACTGCCGGCCGGATCAGCTCTTGCGCTTGATCAGGCCGTACAGGATCAGCAGCACGATCGCGCCGAGCACCGAGGCAATGAAGCCCGCCCCCTGGCCCGCGGTGTACCAGCCGAGTGCCTGGCCGACATAGGTCACGATCAGGGAACCCGCCACGCCGATCAGCGTGGTCACGATGAAGCCCGCGGAATCGTCGCCCGGCTTGACGGCCCGCGCCACGAGACCCACGATGAACCCGATCAGGATGGTCCAGACGATGCTCATGAAGAAATTCCTTTGGCGGTGAATTGGAAAGTGGCGGTCACGGCGAAAAGCGCGAACCGTCGAAGCAAGCGGCGCTCATGATAGCGGAGCAGCGCGATCGCCGAAGCCGGCTCGATCACATCGGGCTCGAGTCCGAGAACTTTGGCGCAGACGGCCATGTCGTGGTTGCCGCTGCGTCCTACAGGGTGCTTCGCGGCGCAGCGCTATACCGGGACCATGCTGGAAAAACTGCCTGAAGTCATCGGCCACGCGCTGCAGGGAATGCGCGCGGGGCTGGACAAGATCGTCTTCAATACGCTCGGCATGCGGCAGGGGATGGCGTCGATCGCCTTGAGCAGCGTTGCTTTCGCGGACCACGCGCCCTTGCCGTCGCGCTATACGGCCGATGGCGAGGGCTTGTCGCCGCCGCTGCAGTGGACCGGGCTTCCGGCGGGCACCGAATCGCTGGTGCTGGTGGTCGAGGATGCCGATTCACCCACGCCGAATCCGCTCGTGCATGCGATCGTCGTCGGGCTGCAGCCGGCCGAGGGCAAGCTCGACGAGGCGGCCATTCCGAGCCGGGACAACGCCGGCGCCGCCGGTTTGCGCGTCGGGCGCAATTCCGGGCTGCAGGCCGCCTGGCTGCCTCCCGATCCGCCTCCGGGGCACGGCGCGCACCGCTACGCCTTTCAACTGTTTGCGCTCGACGACACGCCCGCGTTTTCCGCGGCGCCAGGGCGGGACGAGGTGTTCGACGCGCTGCGCGAGCACGCGCTCGCGAGCGGCCTGCTGATCGGCACCTGCGAAAGGCCGGACGGCTCGATCAAGATCAAGAAGACGGCCCCGGCCGGGCCCCTCGCCACGGGTTGAGAAGAATTTCGGGCCCGTTCGCATGCCCCCGTGGCGAAAACCGGGGTTTTTGCCGCTACAATTGAAGGCTCTGCGGTGGCTGTAGCTCAGCTGGTAGAGTCCCAGATTGTGATTCTGGTCGTCGTGGGTTCGAGTCCCATCAGCCACCCCAAAATACCTTTCCCGACTGCTATTGCGCAATAGCGTCCGCGGGAACACAGCGCCGGGCCAGCCCCGGCGTTGTCATTTCCGGCTCCTGCGGCCGGCGCAGCACTCTTCCTTTGGCTTGATAAAAAGCGTCCAAACCGGTGCGTGCTGCATTGTGCGCTGCCGCAGACCCGGCGCGGGGTCCTCAATTTTCACGCGACGGCCTGCTTGTAATAAATTGGAATTGAATTAAAATCCGCCCCGTTTCCAATTTTCAGGAGTCCAACAATGGCTTCGACCCTTGCCGATATCAATTCCCAGATCAAGAAGTACGACGAGCAGATTGCGCAATTGCGCAAGCAGGCCGAAGACCTTCGCAACCAAGAGCGCGCGGGCGTGATTGAAGATGTGCGCCGGAAGATCGCTGAATACGGCCTGACTGCGTCGGACCTGAAACTCAGTGCACGCGGCGGTTCGGTCAAGCGCAGCGCGGGGGTTCCCGCGGTCAAGGCAGCAGCCAAATACCGTGGTCCGACCGGAGAAACCTGGTCTGGCGGCCGCGGCCGCAAGCCGCGTTGGGTCACCGAGGCACTGGCCGCGGGCAAGTCGCTTTCCGAGTTCGAGATCAAGTAAGCGCCGAAGCAGGCCACCCGCCAATAAAAAAGCCCGCATCTGCGGGCTTTTTTATTGGGTGCGAATCCGGGCAAACCCGCAGCGCTCAGTTCACCATCACGAGTTTTCCTTTGACGCCGCGCGATCCCATGTGGGCATAGGCAGCTTTCAATTGTGACATCTGCATCGTGCTGTCGATCACGGGCTTGATCTTTCCCTGTCCGTACCAGTGCGCCAATTCGGCCATCATTTGTGCATTGGCCTTGGGCTCGCGCTTGGCGAAATCGCCCCAGAACACGCCGACCAGGGAAGCGCCTTTCAACAGCGTGAGGTTCAATGGCAGCGACGGAATCGGCCCGGAGGCAAAGCCGACCACCAAATAGCGTCCGCGCCATGCAATCGAGCGAAATGCAGGCTCGGCGAAATCACCACCCACCGGGTCGTAAATGACGTCGGGGCCTTTGCCGTCGGTCGCGGCCTTGATGGCATCGCGAAAGCCGCCTGGAAGCGCATGCGTGGTGTAGTTGATGGTGGCGTCGGCGCCAATGGAGCGGCAGAGTTCGCATTTCTCGTCGGTAGAAGCCGCCGCAATCACTTTGGCGCCTGCCGCCTTTGCGATTTGAATGGCGGCGGTGCCCACGCCGCCTGCCGCGCCGAGCACGAGCACGGTTTCACCGGCCTTGAGCTGCGCGCGGTCCATCAGCGCATGCCACGAGGTGGCATAGATCATGATGAACGCCGCCGCGTCGACATGGCCGAAGCCTTCGGGCAGCGGCATGCACAGCGCCGCCGGTGCCAGCGTGTGGGTTGCGAACCCGCCCGTGCCCGAAAGGCAGGCTACGTTCTGGCCGACCTTCAGATGGGTGACGCCTTCGCCCACCGCCTGGACGACGCCGGCGTATTCCGAACCGGGCACGAAGGGCAGCGGCGGCTTGATCTGGTATTTGTTCTGCACGATCAGCAGATCGGGGAAGTTGAGGCTGGCTGCCCTGATCTCGATCAGCACCTGGCCCGGACCCGGCGCCGGCGTCGGCAGTTCCTTCCAGGTCAGCGCATCGACGCCGGTGGGGTTTTCGCAAAGCCATGCGTGCATGCTCGGGTCTCCTTTGAATCAGTCGTGTGTGGGCAATGATGCGAGGCGATGATAGGGGGCGCGGCAGGGCGCCGTTGTCCCTGCTGCGACGCACGCGGCGCCTACAATCCGGGCACTGAAAAGCACCATGAAGATACTTATTTCCAACGACGATGGTTTTCAGGCGCCGGGCATCGTCGCATTGCACGACGCATTGAAAGACATCGCGGACGTCGAGGTGGTTGCACCCGAGCACAACAACAGCGCCAAGTCCAATGCCCTCACGCTGGCGGCGCCGCTCTACGTGCACAAGGCGCACAACGGTTTTCGCTACGTGACGGGCACGCCGGCCGATTGCGTTCACATCGCGCTCAAGGGGCTGCTCGGCTACCGGCCCGACCTGGTGGTCTCCGGCATCAACAACGGCGCCAACATGGGCGACGACACCATCTACTCCGGCACCGTGGGTGCGGCCATGGAGGCCTATCTGTTCGGCATTCCGGCCATCGCGTTCTCGCAGATCGAGAAGGGCTGGGCGCATGTCGACGCGGCTGCGCAGGTGGCCCGGCGCCTGGTGCAGCAGATCGAACGCGAGCGCATGCTGGATGGCGGCGCCTTCCTGCTCAACGTGAACGTTCCGAACCGGCCGCTCGAGGAGCTCAAGCCGATCCAGGTTTGCCGGCTGGGCCGGCGCCATTCCGCGGAGAAGGTCATCACACAGGAAAGCCCGCGGGGCGAGACGATGTACTGGATTGCAGGTGCCGGTGGCGCCAAGGACAGCGGCGAGGGCACCGACTTCCATGCCACCGCTGCCGGCCACATTGCGCTGACGCCGCTGCAGATCGACCTGACCGACCATGCCAACCTGGGCCAATGGCGCGAGACGGTTGCCCGTCTCGGTAATTGAGCATGGCCACGCAACGGCCTGGATTCCCGGTTCGCCTGACACCCACCGCCTCGGCCGCCACGCGCGGGCGCCTGCCCGCCGTGCCTGCCAAGCCGATGGTGCCTGCCACGCCTTCGATGGCCTCCGACGCCGTGCGGGCGCGCATGGTGCAGAAGCTCGCCGCCCAGGGCATTGCCGATGCGCGCGTGCTGCGCGCGCTGAGCGCGGTCGAGCGGCATCGCTTCGTCGACAGCGCGCTGGTCAACCAGGCCTATGAAGACACGAGCCTGCCGATCGGGCTGGGCCAGACCATCTCCAAGCCGAGCGTGGTGGCCCGCATGATCGAGCTCCTGCTGGGCGCGCCCGCACTGGCCGGCAAGCCGCAGGACCGTCTCGGCCGCGTGCTGGAAATCGGCACTGGCTGCGGCTACCAGGCCGCAGTGCTGAACCACGTGGCCACGGAGGTCTACAGCATCGAGCGCCTGCGCGGACTGCACGAGCGCGCGCGCGCCAACCTGCGGCATTTCCGGCTGGCCACGGTTCACCTGATGCTGGGCGACGGCATGGTCGGCTATGCCAAGGGTGCGCCCTATGCCGGCATCATCGCCGCGGCAGGCGGCGAGGCAGTGCCGCAGGCCTGGATCGAACAACTCGCCGTCGGCGGACGCATCGTGGCGCCCACGCACTCGGCAGGCGGCGGGCAGGCGCTCGTCGTCATCGATAAAACCGCCCGTGGACTCGAGCGCCGCATTCTTGAGGCGGTTCACTTTGTCCCCCTAAAATCGGGCATCGCTTGAAGGAACAACAAATGCAGGGTTTTGGCAATCGGAGTTGGTGCGCTGGTATCACGTTGGCCGTTGTGCTCGTGATCGCGGGCTGCGCCGCACCGCGAGGGCCGGCACCGGTCGAAGACCGGGGCACGATGACGCGTGCGCCCAATGCGGCACCCGGTGGCCCGCTCATCACCACCGACGCGTCGGGCAAGCCGCTTCCAGGCATCGAGAACTATGGCAAGCCGGGCTATTACGCCGTGCGGCCCGGCGACACGATCCGCCGCATCGGCAACGAAACCGGCCAGAGCTGGCAGAACATCGTCCGCTGGAACAATCTTGAAAATCCCGACCTGATCGAAGTCGGACAGGTGCTGCGCGTGGTGCCGCCGGTGGGACCGGGCACCGCCGTTGCAACCGCGCCAGCGTCTTCCTCTTCCGAGGGCGTGGTGACCAAGCCCGTCGCGCCGCCGTCGGCGGTGGTGCCTGCGGCGCCCGCCAGCGCTGCGGTCGGCAAGCCGCCAGTGACGGCGTCGCCGTCGGCGCCCGCAGCAAGCTCGGGCGACGAAGACCTCGGCTGGATCTGGCCGGCGCACGGCACGCTGCTCGCGGGCTTCGACGACGCCAAGAACAAGGGCTTCGACATCGGCGGCAAGGCGGGCGACGCCGTCCTTGCAGCGGCCGATGGCCGCGTGGTCTATGCCGGCGCCGGTTTGCGCGGCTATGGCAACCTGATCATCCTGAAGCACAACAACACCTACCTCACGGCCTACGCGCACAACCAGACGCTGCTCGTGAAGGAAGACCAGTCGGTGCAAAAGGGCCAGAAGATCGCCGAGATGGGCAACAGCGACGCCGACCGGGTCAAGCTGCATTTCGAAATCCGCCGCCAGGGCAAGCCCGTCGACCCGGCGCGCTACTTGCCGAGCCGGTGATGCCATGGCCGCTTCCAGCCCCCGTCGCGCACTGCCCGTGCGTCGGCCGGTGGGCCGGGGCAGGGCCGTAGAGAGCGGCTCGCAGGGCTCGCCTGCGGCACCTGCTGCAGACCTGATTGCCGCAACAACCGATTTGCCCGGCGGCGAGGGCGCCGATGCCCTGACGATCTACCTGCGCCAGGTGCGGCGTACCGAACTGTTCACGCCCGAAGAGGAATACCAGGCCGCATGCGCCGCGCGCGCCGGCGACTTTGCCGCGCGGCAATCGATGATCGAGCACAACCTGAGGCTGGTTGTGAACATCGCCAAGGCCTATCTGGGCCGGGGCGTACCGCTTTCCGATCTCATCGAGGAAGGCAATCTCGGCCTGATGCACGCCATCACCAAGTTCGAGCCCGAGCGGGGCTTTCGTTTTTCCACCTATGCAACCTGGTGGATCCGCCAGTCGGTCGAGCGCGCCGTACTGACCCAGGCGCGTGCGATCCGCCTGCCGGTGCATGTGGTGCGCGAGCTGCAGCAGGTGCTGCGGGCCCGCCGCACGCTCGAAGGCGATGCCGAGTTCCTGGCGCATCGGCCCGACGGCGTGCGCGTGGAGGACGTCGCCGCATTTCTGGGACTGGAGGTGCAGGCGGTCGCGGAACTGCTGGCGCTGGCCGAGGCGCCGCGCTCGCTGGATGCCGGCGACGCGCACGGAGACGAAGGCTTCACCCTGGCCGACACCGTGGCGTCGGAGGACGAGCAGAGCGACCCGACCGACGTCACGCACACCCACGAGGTCGCGCGCCTGCTCGATCAATGGGTCCACGCACTGGATGCTCGCGAGCGCGAGGTGCTGGAGGGCCGCTACGGCCTGCACGACCGCGAGCCCGAGACGCTCGAGGTGCTGAGCGTGCGCCTCGGGCTCACGCGCGAGCGCGTAAGGCAGATCCAGAACGAGGCGCTGGCCAAGATGCGGCGCCAGCTGATCCGCTCGGGCGTGGGGCGCGACGCCTTGTTCTAGCGGCGGCTTGCCGCGGCTGCGGAGGGGCAGGGCCGGCGCTGAGACAATCGGGGGATGACGGAATCCATCGAAGAAAAGAAAGTCCCCGCGAAAACCCCGGCCACCGCAGCGGGCGAATGGCTCAAGGTCGAGTCGCTCGACCTCGACGCCCAAGGCGTGGCGCACAACGCCGAAGGCATGGTCGTGTTCATCGAAGGGGCCCTGCCTTTCGAGGAAGTGCAGTTCAACGTTCATCGCCGCAAGAACAACTGGGAGCAGGGCACGGTCACGGCCATCCGGCGCGAATCGTCGCAGCGGGTGCGGCCCGGCTGCCCGCATTTCGGCTTGCACACCGGTGCCTGCGGCGGCTGCAAGATGCAGCACCTGGACGAGGCGGCGCAGGTTGCGGTGAAGCAGCGCGCCCTCGAGGACAACCTGTGGCACCTCGGCAAGGTGCGGCCCGACAACGTGCTGCGGCCGCTGGAAGGGCCGGCCTGGCACTACCGCTACCGCGCCCGGCTCTCGGTGCGCCATGTGGTCAAGAAGGGCACGGTGCTGATCGGCTTCCACGAGCGCAAGAGCCGGTACCTCGCCGACATGCAGGTATGCCCTGTGCTGCCCAAGCAGGTCAGCGACATGCTGATGCCGTTGCGCGCATTGATCGGCTCGCTGGACGCCCGCGAGACCTGCCCGCAGATCGAGCTCGCCTGCGGCGATGCGCCCGGCACCACCTCGCTCGGCACGATCGCCTTGGTGCTGAGGCACCTGGAGCCGCTCTCCAATGCGGACATCGGCCGCCTGAAGGCTTTTGCGGCGCAGAACGCCGGCGTCCAGTGGTGGCTGCAGGCCAAGGGGCCGGACACCGTGAAGCTGCTCGAAGAAGGCGGCATGCCGCTGTCCTACGAGCTGCCCCAGTTCGGTGTGACGATGCCGTTCAAGCCCACCGATTTCACGCAGGTCAATCCCCACATCAACCGCGCCCTCGTAGGAAAGGCGCTGCGCCTGCTCGACGTGCAGCCGCACGAGCGCGTGATCGACTGGTTCTGCGGCCTGGGCAACTTCACCCTGCCGCTGGCCAGCCGTGCGCGCGAGGTCCTGGGCATCGAGGGCAGCGACACCCTGGTCGCGCGCGCAAGCGACAACTTCAGCAAGAACCAGCCCGCCACCTCCGCCAGGCGGGCGCTGTCGGCGACGCGGTTCGTGGCCCGCAACCTCTTCGAAATGACCCCCGCCATGCTGGTGGCCGATGGCAGCGCCGACAAGTGGCTGGTCGACCCGCCGCGCGAAGGCGCCTTCGCGCTGGCCAAGGCCATGGCCGACCTGCACCTGCAGCCCGAGCTTCGAACCGATGGCTGGACACCGCCCAAGCGCATCGTCTACGTGAGCTGCAACCCGTCCACCCTGGCGCGGGACGCCGGCCTGCTGGTGCACCAGGCCGGCTACCGCTGCACGTTCGCGGGGGTGATCAACATGTTCCCGCACACGGCGCACGTCGAGTCGATTGCGGTGTTCGACCTGGCATGAAAAAAGGCCCCTCGGGGCCCTTTTTCATTGGCGCACACGACGCCTTGTTCGCTGTTCGCTCAGTCGCGTTCGCCGCCGGCGATGCCCAGCAGGGCCAGCAGGCTCTGGAACACGTTGAACAGGTCAAGGTAGAGCGCGAGCGTGGCGCTGATGTAGTTGGTTTCGCCGCCATCCATGATCTGCTTCAGGTCATAGAGCATGAAGGCCGAGAAGATGCCGATGGCCGCCACCGAGATGGCCATCATGCCGGCGCTCGAGCCGACGAAGACGTTGATGATGACACCCACCATCAGCACCATGGCGCCGACGAAGAGCCACTTGCCCATGCCGGACAGGTCGCGCTTGATCACCGTGGCCAGCGATGCCATCACGAAGAAAACGCCGGCGGTGCCGCCGAACGCCGTCATGATGAGCTCGGAACCGTTCTTGAAACCCAGCACCATCGCGATCAGCCGCGACAGCATCAGGCCCATGAAGAAGGTGAAGCCCAGCAGCACCGACACGCCGGCGGCCGAGTTCTTGGTTTTCTCGATGGCGAACATGAAGCCGAAGGCGCCGCCGAGGAAAACCATGAGGCCCAGGCCGCCCGTGAGCGAGCTCGTGATGCCGGTGGCAACGCCGATCCAGGCGCCCAGCACGGTGGGCAGCATGCTCAGCGCCAGCAGCCAGTAGGTATTGCGCAGGACGCGTTGGCGCTCAGCCTGCGGCAGCGCCTGGCCGTAGCCGGCGGAAGTGTCGAGGGTGGTAACGCGGTCGTTCATGGCCGTAGCTCCTTTGGTTGCTGCAATCACGCAGTTGGGCGCATTCTAGGGGGCTGCAAGAGGGGGGCGGCACAAAGACCGTATGGACGATGGTCCTAAGCGCAAGGGTGCCCAGGGCACTGTTGGCCGTTATGCTGTCGGGTTTTACGCAACCTGATTCTCACCATGAAGACCAAGTCCTTCCTCGAACTCGCCGATGTCAAGGCCATTGCCGCCGCTGCCGAAGCCGAGGCCCTCAAGAACAACTGGGCCGTGACCATCGCCATCTCCGACGATGCCGGCAACCTGCTGTGGCTCCAGCGCCTGGATGGCGCCGCGGCACTGTCGTCCCACATCGCGCCCGCCAAGGCGCACACCGCAGCCATGGGCCGCCGCGAGAGCAAGGTCTACGAAGACATCATCAACGGCGGCCGCAGCGCGTTCCTCACGGCGCCCGCGGTTCAGGGCCTGCTCGAGGGCGGCGTGCCCATCGTGAAGGACGGCCAGGTGATCGGCGCCGTCGGCGTGAGCGGCGTGAAGTCGAACGAGGACGCCCAGATTGCCAAGGCAGGCATTGCAGCCCTCGGTCTTTGAGCTTTCGATAGCGCCAAAGCAAAACGCCGACTTCGAGTCGGCGTTTTTGTTGGATATCCAGCGTGAAAAAAAGCTTGGCTAGTCGGCGAACCGTTGGCTAGCAAAAAACGACCCTCGGAGATGAATCTCCTCAAGTCGCCCCACGATGAAACTTGCGCGAAGGGCGGGCTGAGTCTTACTTGGTAAGAATCAGCTTGCCGAGTTTGGTGGCCTGTAGCCTGTAGAGGGAACCGTTGTGCATGATGCCCACGGTCTTGCTTCCTTTCAGAAGCTCCGTGCTTTCGACCATGGGCGCCGGGCGCGGTGCCTGGATGGACGCATGTCCGCCACCCGATTGGTCGAGCGAAGGATGGCTCAGAACAGAAAAGGCGTTCGGTTTGGCTTGCATCTGAAATTCCCTTATCGAAGCGATGAGTGAATGATAATGATTCGCAATAAAAAGTCAATCGCCGCGATCAACTTTTTTAAAGCCGGTCAGTGACTTATTTCGCGTCGGGCTCGGTAACGAAGCCGATCTTGCGCACGCCGGCTTCCCGCGCCTTCGACATCGCCTTGGCCACGCGCTCGTAGCGCACTTCCTTGTCGCCGCGGATGTGCAGCTCGGGCTGCGGATCCTTGGCGGCCTCGGCGGCGAGGCGGGCGGGCACTTCGGCGTCGTCGATCTTCTGCTCGTTCCAGTAGTAGCTGCCGTCGGCCGTGATGCTGAACAGGATGTTCTGCGGCTTGGGCTGCTCGGGTTCGCTGGTGGCGCGGGGCAGGTCGATGTTGACTGCGTGCTTCATCACCGGCACCGTGATGATGAAGATGATCAGCAGCACCAGCATGACGTCGACCAGCGGCGTCATGTTGATCTCGTTCATCACCTCATCGGGCTCGTCCTGGGTTCCGAAAGCCATGATCTCAGCCCTTCTTGAGCGGAACCACGATGGCGTCGCCGCCGCCGCTTTGCACGCGCGCACCCGTCACGAAGTAGGCGTGCAGGTCATGGGCAAAGCTGTTGAGCTTGGTGAGAACAAACTTGTTGCCGCGCACCAGCGCGTTGTAGCCCAGCACCGCCGGAATGGCCACCGCAAGGCCCAGCGCCGTCATGATCAGTGCTTCGCCGATCGGGCCCGCCACCTTGTCGATGGTGGCCTGGCCGGCCGTACTGATGCTCATGAGCGCGTGGTAGATGCCCCAGACGGTGCCGAACAGGCCGATGAACGGTGCCGTCGAACCGACCGACGCCAGGATGGCGAGGCCCGTCTGAAGGCGCGCGGTGAACGCATCGATGCCGTTGCGCAGCGCGCGCGTGATCCAGTCGCTGACATCCAGTGCATCGTGAAGGTGGGCCTTGGTGTTGCGGTGGTGCGCGGCCGCTTCGCGGCCTTCGAGTGCCAGGGCGCGGAACGGGTTGCTGTCGTCCTTGCCGAGCTTGTTGAGCGCGGTGGCGAAGTCTTCGCTATGCCAGAAGTCCTGCGAATGCTTGGCAAGGCGCTTGTATTTGATGACGTCGAGCGCCTTGATGATGATCACGATCCACGACGCAAGCGACATGCCGATCAGCAGCAGCGCGACGGCCTTGGTGACGAAATCGCCCTGGTTCCAGACGTTCATCAAGCCGAATTGGGAATCCATACGAAGTTGCTCCAGAGAAAGATTAGTTCAGTTTGAATGAGAAGGGAGCCCGCAGCAGGTAGGTGGTCTGTGCGTTGCCTCCTGTTTGCCTGAAGGGCGTGACCTGGGCGGTGCGGGCGGCGCTGAGCGCCGCTTCGTCGAGCCGCTCGAATCCGCTGGACTTGAAGAGCTCGACGCGCTTGGCAAAGCCTTCGCTGTCGAAATAGATCGAGACCACAGTGGTGCCCGACTCGCCCAGGCGCCTGCTCATGCTGGGATACACGAGCTTGGGTTCGCGGACGTAGCGCGTCTGCCCTTCCGAGATTTCGATCGTCCGTGGTGCAGGCGGCGCCGGCGGCGGAGCGGGGGGCGCGGGCGGCGTGGGAGCGGGAGCTTCCGCAACGGGCGCGGGCGGCGGAGGCTCGGGCACGCCGACCGGCGCGCTGGGCGCGGGTGTGGGCTTCGGCTCGCGGATGGCCACCGGCCGCGGCGGCGGCTTGACCGCTTCGGGCTTGCGCTGCGGAGGCGGCGGCGGTGGAGGAGGAGGCGGCGGTTCGGCCGGCTTGGGCGGCTCGACGAACTGGCTCAGGATTTCAACGGGGATCACCACTTCGGCAGCGCGGCGCAGCAGGCCGCTTTGCAGCGCCCACAGCGCGGCTGCATGAAACAGGATCACGCCCCCGGCAATGAGTGCATTGCGCGAGAGGCCCAGTACGGAGGGGGGAGGGGCAAAGCGGTCAGACACGATCAACCAATTCGAATGCGGGCACCCACGGAGCGTGCCTCGATTGCAGCAAAACCGCTACGACTACTGTTTACTTACGAAAGATCCACCAGACCGAGCCTGCAACGAGGATCAGGCTGCCGCCGAGTGCCGAGAAGAGTTCCATGCCTTGCTTTCCGAGATGGAGGTGGCAAGCTGGATCGCACTCGTTCCCGATTCGCGGTTCAACGCGGCGACCGGGTGGGAGGCGCTGCACTGCGCGACGATATCGCGCGCACAGCCTTCACACTGGCCACACTGGGTGGCCACGCCAAGTTCGAATTGGACTTCGTCGAAAGTCATGCCCGCCCGCACGTGACGTGCGATTTCGCGGTCGGAGACTCGGCGGCAGACGCAAACGATCATGGTGGTGAAAGCGGCAGTGGCTGGCTGGTTAGGGTTCGGCCGATTATAAATACGAATCCCTCGCATTTTCAATAACTATCCCTCAAAGAAGTCTTCGGTATTCGTTGGGAAAAAGTAGCATTTTCGCAACACGAGAATCTAAGTGCGAATGATTCAGACTACCTTCGCCCTACACTCCAGCCAAATTTCGGCAAGCCACCACCGGTGAAGCACCGGCCCAGCCAGCCATTCAAACCAGCCGTTTGGCTTTTCGGGAGGTTCTCTTGTCCAATGCTGCCCGTCGGCGCGCTCGTGCGCCGCATCCCATGTCTTGCACGCCTGCGGCGACCGGCGTGCCGCGCGAAGCAGCGATGCTGCCTTTCGGCGCATTGATGCTGGCCGCCTCTGTCAGCAGTTGGGCGCAGACGCCTGAAGCCCCGGTGCAGGGCGGCACGCTTGGAACCGTGACGGTGACCGAGCAGGCCGAAGTCCAGGGCAAGGACCAGGTCCAGACCAGGAAAACCAACATCGGCAAGGGAACGCAGGACATCCGCGACATTCCGCAATCGATCAACGTCATCACCGAAAAGCTGATCGACGACGTCAAGCTCGACACGCTGAAGGACGCCTTGCACTATTCGGCGGGCATCACCTTTGCCGCGACCGAGAACGGCACCGACCAGGACATCCGGCTGCGCGGCTTCCCGATCGCCAGCACCGGCGACCTGATGATCGACGGCATGCGCGACCCCTCGCAGTACGACCGTGACACCTTCAACCTCGACCGCGTCGAAGTGATGCGCGGCTCGGCCTCCATGCTCTTCGGCCGCGGCTCCACGGGCGGCGTCGTGAACCAGGTGAGCAAGAGGCCGCTGCTGGCCGACCAGACCGACGTCGTGGGTACGCTGGGCAGTGGCGGCTACTTTCGCACCACCGCCGATTTCAACGTGCGCACCGGCGAGACCTCGGCACTGCGCATCAACGCGATGTACAACAAGGCCGACAACGGCGGCGCGAAGATCGACAAGTACGGCATCGCACCCTCGTACAGCTGGGGCCTGGGGACCGCGGACGAATTCACCGTGGGCCTGTTCCACCTGAAGAACAACAACGTGCCGATGTCGGCCGTGCGCTACGTCAACGGCAGCCTGGCGCCGGTCAAGCCCGGCAACTTCTACGGCACCTCGGCGGACTTCGTCGACGGCGAGGCGAACTACGTGCACGGCGCATGGAAGCACAGGTTCGCCAACGGCGGCGAACTGCGCACCCAGTTGCGCAGCGGCGTGTTCGAGCGGGCGCAATGGAGCACGGCGGTGGGCGCCTGCGGCGCGCTTCCCACGGCGGCTGGAACCTGCCCGGCCGGCACCCGGGCGGTCATGGCGCTCGATCCGTCGACATTCCTCACGCGCAGCAGCCTCACGCCGCGCAAGGACCGCTACAAGGGCACCTACGCGCAGAGCGACTACAGCCTGGCCTTCGATGCGCTCGGCGTGAAGCATGAGCTGCTGGCCGGCATCGATGCCTCGAAGGAGGAGGCCGTTCGCTTCCAGAACAACGGCAGCACGCTCGGCATCCGTCCGCCCACGCGCGTCGGTACGCCCGACGACGGAGCTGGCCTGGTCGGCACCGGCCTGTCGCCGCAATGGCGCAATTCGAGCAACTACGACGCGAAGGCCTACGGCCTCTACGTGCAGGACCTGGTCCAGGTCGCGCCGCACTGGAAGGTGCTCGGCGGCATTCGCTACGACAGCTTCAAGGGTGACTTCGAGCAGCTGAACTACCGCACTGGCGCAGTGAGCAGCACGCCGCTGAGCGTCACCAGCACGCATTTGTCGAACTCGCCGTGGAGCTACCGCGGCGGCGTGATGTACCAGCCCTCCGATTCCCAGTCGTACTACGTGTCGTACGGCACCTCGTTCAACACCTCGGCCGACACCTACCAGTACGTCACGCCGCAGAACGCCAACACGCCGCCCGAGAAGAGCCGCAACCTCGAAGTGGGTGCCAAGCTCGACTGGCTGGACGGCGCGCTCTCCACGCGCGGCGCGATTTTCCGCACCGAGAAGTACAACGAGCGCACCACCGATGCCGACTTTGCCGGCTCGGCCTACACGCTCTCGGGCAAGCGGCACACCGCAGGCGTCGAACTCGACGTGGTCGGCCGCCTGGGCCGGCAGTGGGAGGTCTACGCTTCGTACACCTGGATGCCGGTCGCCAAGATCGACCAGGCCGGCAGCGCGGCTGCGGCGCAGGCCTCGGTCGGCCAGCGCGTGGGTCTCACGCCCAAGCAGTCGGGTGCGGTCTGGGTCAGCTACCAGGCAACGCCGAAGCTGCGCGTCGCACTGGGCGCGCATGGCGCGACCGAGAACCGGCCGCTGACGGGCACCACCGGCGCCGCGTCGGCGACCGCCCGCGTGCCGGGCTATGTCGTGGCCGATGCAATGCTCGAATACAAGTTCACGCCGGACGTGTACGCGCAGATCAACATCAACAACCTCAGCAACAAGGCCTACGGCGATCAGCTGTATCCGGGCTTTGCCATCCTGGGCGCCAAGCGCCAGGTGCTCGGCACGGTCGGCGTGCGCTTCTGATCGGACTATCCTCGGGACCATGCTGCTGCACATCAAACAGGTGCTCACCTCCGAGGAGCTGCGCGAGGCCCGGGGGATCCTCGCCGACGCCCCCTGGGGCGACGGCCGGATCACCGCCGGCAGCCAGTCGGCGCATGCGAAGAACAACGAACAGTTGAGGGAAGACTGCGAAGAAACCCGCGCGCTGCAGCAACTGCTGCTGCGCGGCCTGGAGCGGCACCAGCTTTTCTTCTCGGCCGCGCTGCCCAAGCAGATTTCGCCGCCGCTGTTCAACCGCTACGGCGGTGCGTCCAACAGCTTCGGCAACCATGTGGACAGTGCCGTCCGTTTCCTGCGCGACGGCTCGGGCCGGGTGCGCACCGACATCTCGTGCACCCTGTTCCTGGCCGAGCCCGACGAATACGACGGCGGCGAACTCGTGATCGAGGACACCTTCGGCGTGCAGCGCGTCAAGCTGCCGGCCGGAGACATGGTGCTGTATCCAGGCACCAGTGTTCACCGGGTGCTGCCGGTGACGCGGGGCTACCGCACCGCGAGCTATTTCTGGATCCAGAGCATGGTGCGCAGCGACGAGCAGCGCCGCCTGCTGTTCGAGATGGACAACCACCTGCGCCATCTTCGCAGCCAATATGGCGAGACCGATTCCGGCGTGATCGGCCTCACGAGCACGTACCACAACCTGCTGCGCATGTGGCTCGACGTCTGAGCCGCGGCGCGGCGCCTGCAACGCCAGGAGATCATTCATGAACAAGTCGCTTCTTTTCACCGTCGCCGCCGCCGCCACCGCGGTCCTCTGGGCTGCGCCGGCCTCCGCCCAGTTCGTCGATCACGACGCGGTCAAGTGTGCGCCGGTTCCCAAGGCGGAGATGCGCCCGCAGATGGAGCTGCAACGCAAGCTGACCAGCGAAGGCTGGAAGGTTCGCCAGGTCAAGGACTTCAATGGCTGCTACGAGGTCTACGGCTTCGACGAGAAGGGCCAGCGCGCCGAGGCCTTCTTCGATCCCAAGACCTTCGAGAAGGTCGGGCAGGTGAAGCAGCCGTCCTGAGGAGGCGCGCGGTGCGTGCGGTTCCCGGACGTCCGCCGGTGCAGGTCTGGGGGCTTTGGCTGCGCGCAATGCACTGGGCCCTGGTCGCGGCCATTGCCGTGGCATGGTTCAGCGGCGAGGCATTGCTGCGGCTGCATGAACTGGCGGGCTACGCAGCGCTGGCCCTGATCGCCGGCCGCTGCATCGGGGGCTGGTGGGGCGGGCGCCATGCGAGGTTCCGGCAGTTCGTCCGGTCTCCCGCGCAGGTGCGGCGCTACGCGGCCGAGGTGCTGGCCCGGCGCGAAAGGCGCTATCTGGGCCACAACCCGCTGGGCGGCTGGATGGCCGTCGCCCTGCTTGCCACGGTGGCGGCGGTGGGCGTGACGGGCTGGATGTACTCGCTCGACATGTTCTGGGGATTGGCCTGGGTGGAATGGCTCCACCGCAGCCTGGCCTGGACGCTGGTGGCACTGATTGCCCTGCATCTGGCCGGTGTTGCCTTCACGAGCTGGCGGCACCGGGAAAACCTGGCGGCCGCCATGCTCAGCGGGCACAAGCGCCCGCCGGAGCCGGGCGACGTCGATTGAGAACTACGTCGCTGCGGCCTTGCCGGATCAGCTGATCTCGCCCATCTGCGATTGCAGATAGTTCTGCACGCCGACCTTGTCGATCAGGTCGATCTGGGTTTCGAGGAAGTCGATGTGTTCTTCCGTGTCGTCCAGGATCTCCTGCAGCAGGTCGCGCGAAACGTAGTCGCGCACCGTCTCGCAGTAGGCGATGCCGTCCTTGATGGTGGCTTGCGCACCGGTTTCGGCGCCCAGGTCGCAGCTCAGCAGTTCGGGCACGTCCTCGCCGATGTTCAGCTTGCCCAGGTCCTGCAGGTTCGGCAGGCCGTCGAGCATGAAGATGCGGTCCATCAGCTTGTCGGCGTGCTTCATTTCGCCGATCGATTCCTCGTATTCCTTCTTGGCCAGCTTGTCCAGGCCCCAGTGCTTGAGCATGCGGTAGTGCAGGAAGTACTGGTTGATGGCAGTGAGCTCGTTCTTGAGCTGCGCCTGCAGATGTTCGATGACCTTGGGGTCGCCCTTCATGTTCTTTTCCTTGTTCTGAAAGCACCGATTGTGAGAGGGGCTGGCGAGCCCTTGCAAGCAATCCCATGCTGCACCGGTCTGCATGCGTGTGATGGTGATACACGTTCGTATTGCGGCCTGCCGAACAACAGCGCGGAGCCGATCGCAAACATAGCAAGCTCCAATACTTTCAATAGCCCATAACTATTGAAAATATGAGATTGGTAGTTATACTCATGGCTCGCACTTATTTTTGTCCACCCGCAGCATCCAAGGAATCACCATGTCCCTGATCAACACCCAAGTCCAACCCTTCAAGACCCAGGCCTACCTCAACGGCAAGTTCATCGATGTGTCCGACGAGACGCTCAAGGGCAAATGGTCCGTGCTGATCTTCATGCCCGCAGCCTTCACCTTCAACTGCCCGACCGAAGTCGAAGACGCGGCCGACAACTACCCCGAGTTCCAGAAGCTGGGTGCCGAGGTCTACATCGTGACCACCGACACGCACTTCTCGCACAAGGTCTGGCACGACACGTCGCCGGCCGTCGGCAAGGCCAAGTTCCCCCTGGTGGGCGACCCCACCCACACGCTGACCAACGCTTTCGGCGTGCACATCCCCGAAGAAGGCCTGGCACTGCGCGGCACCTTCGTGATCAATCCGGAAGGCATCATCAAGACCGCCGAAGTGCACTCCAACGAAATCGCCCGCGACGTCAAGGAAACCCTGCGCAAGCTGAAGGCAGCGGTCTACACCGCCGCCCATCCGAACGAAGTCTGCCCGGCCAAGTGGAACGAAGGCGACAAGACCATCGCGCCGTCGTTCGACCTCGTCGGCAAGATCTAAGCGCCCCCGCGCGAAAGCCCGGGCGCTCACGCGGCCCCGGGCTTTTTTGTCCCCAGTTGATAGTTTTCAGTTATCGAAAGAGAGTCCGTCATGCTCGACGCCAGCACCAAAGCCCAATTGAAGAGTTACCTCGAACGCGCCACGCAGCCGATCGAGATCGTCGCCTCGCTCGACGACAGCAAGGCCTCGGGCGAAATGCTGTCGCTGCTGAAGGACGTCGCCGAAGCGTCGCCGCTGGTCAAGCTGACCGAAAGCCGCGACGACAACCATCGCAAGCCCTCTTTCTCGGTCAATCGCCCGAGCGAGAACCACGGCCCGCGTTTTGCCGGCCTGCCGATGGGCCATGAATTCACCTCGCTGATCCTTGCACTGCTGCAGATCGGCGGCTATCCCCCGAAGGTCGAGCAGGCGGTGCTCGACCAGATCCGCGCGCTCGACGGCGACTTCGAGTTCGAGATCTACGTTTCGCTCACCTGCCACAACTGCCCCGATGTGGTCCAGGCCCTGAACCTGATGGCCATCCAGAACCCGCGCATCCGCACCACCATGATCGAGGGCGGCACCTTCCAGGAAGAGGTCAAGGAACGCCAGGTGATGGCCGTGCCCACCGTGTTCCTGAACGGCACCGAGTTCGGCCAGGGCCGCATGAGCCTGGAAGAGATCCTCGCGAAGATCGACACCAGCGGTGTCGAGCGCGAAGCGAAGAAGATCGCCGCCAAGGACCCGTTCGACGTGCTGATCGTCGGCGGCGGCCCGGCCGGCGCGGCGGCGGCCGTGTATGCGGCGCGCAAGGGCATCCGCACGGGCGTGGCATCGGAGCGCTTCGGCGGCCAGGTGCTCGACACGCTGGGCATCGAGAACTTCATCTCGATCAAGGAAACCGAAGGACCGAAGTTCGCCCATGCGCTCGAAGAGCATGTGCGCGACTACGACGTCGACATCATGAACCTGCAGCGCGCCAAGGCGCTGGTTCCGGGCAAGGACCTGATCGAGGTGCAGCTCGAGAGCGGCGCTTCGCTCAAGAGCAAATCGATCATCATCTCGACCGGCGCGCGCTGGCGCAACATCAACGTGCCCGGCGAGCACGAGTTCAAGAACAAGGGCGTGGCCTACTGCCCGCACTGCGACGGCCCGCTGTTCAAGGGCAAGCGCGTGGCGGTGATCGGCGGCGGCAATTCGGGCGTCGAAGCGGCCATCGACCTGGCCGGCATCGTCGGCCATGTCACGCTGATCGAGTTCGACACGCAGCTGCGCGCCGACGCCGTGCTGCAGCGCAAGCTCAAGAGCCTGAAGAACGTCGACGTGTTCACCAACGCGCAGACCACCGAGATCACCGGCGACCAGAAGGTCAACGGCCTGGTCTACAAGGACCGCGCGACGGGCGAGCTGAAGAAGGTCGAACTCGAAGGCGTGTTCATCCAGATCGGCCTGGTGCCCAACACCGACTGGCTCAAGGGCGTGGTCGAGCTGACCAAGCACGGCGAGATCGTGGTCGACGCCAGGGGCCAGACCTCGGTACCGGGCGTGTTTGCCGCGGGCGACGTGACGACCGTGCCGTTCAAGCAGATCATCATCGCGGCCGGCGACGGGGCGAAGGCCGCGCTCGGCGCCTTCGATCACCTGATCCGGACCTCGGCCCCGGCTGAGCAGGCGGCTCAGTAAACCAGCCGCTCCGGCTTCAGCTCCTGCAGGATGGTGGTGGCGATCTCCTCGATCGACTTGGTGGTCGTGGAGAGCCACCGGATGCCGGCGCGGCGCATCATGGCCTCGGCTTCGCTCACCTCGTTGCGGCAGTTCTCGAGGCTGGCGTAGCGCGAATCCGGCCGGCGCTCGTTGCGGATCTGGCTCAGGCGCTCGGGCTGGATGGTGAGGCCGAAGATCTTCTTGCGGTGCGGCATCAGCGCCGGCGGCAATTGCTTGCGCTCGAAGTCTTCCGGAATCAGCGGATAGTTGGCCGCCTTCAGGCCGTGCTGCATTGCCAGGTAGAGCGAAGTCGGCGTCTTGCCGCTGCGGCTCACGCCCACCAGGATCACGTCGGCGCCTTCGAGGTCCCGGTTGCTCTGGCCGTCGTCGTGGGCCAGGCTGAAATCGATGGCCGCAATGCGGGCGTCGTATTCCTTGCTCTTGCTGACGTCGCTGAAGCGGCCGATGCGGTGGTTCGACTTCACCGCCAGCTCGATCTCCAGCGGCCGCACGAAGGTGCCGAACATGTCGAGCAGCATGCCCTTGCAGCCGGTTTCGATCACCTCCAGCACTTCCATGTTCGCGAGCGTCGTGAAGACGATGGGGCGCACACCTTCCAGTTCGGCCGTGTGGTTGATCTGCCGCACCGCCTGGTGCGCCTTGTCGACCGTGTCGGTGAACGGCAGCCGCACGTGGCGCGGCTTCATCTCGAATTGGGCCAGCACGGCGTTACCGAATGTTTCGGCGGTGATGCCGGTGCCGTCGGAAATGAAGAAAACGGTGCGTGTGTGCATGGTGTTGCTCTTGCGGCCTTGTCCTGCGGCGCGTGCAATCTCGCCACGCCTACAATCCGGGCCATTATCGGGAATCCGCCTTCCCACCCCCAATTCTTTCCATGCACACCGCGCCCGCACCCAAAGCAACGACAACGATCGTGCCGCGCCGTCTGCATGCAGCACCGGTTTCAACTTCTGGAGCTTTCCCATGTCTGCACTTTTCGACGCGACCGCCCTGGTCGTACCGTTTGAAAACCTGAGGATGACCGACGTCGAGTCGGTCGGCGGCAAGAACGCCAGCCTCGGCGAAATGATCTCGCAATTGCCGCAGGGCGTGCGGGTGCCCACGGGCTTCGCGACCACGGCGCATGCGTTCCGCCAGTTCCTGGCCCACGACGGCCTGGCCGACAAGATCAGCAAGCGGCTCGCCGCCCTGGACACCGAAGACGTGCGGGCGCTGGCCGTGGCCGGCGCCGAGATCCGCGCGATGGTCGAGGCCCAGCCCTTTCCGGCCGACCTGCAGAAAGCCATCACCGAGGCGTTCGCGAAGCTGAGCGAAGGCAACTCCGCCGCCTCGTTCGCCGTGCGCTCCTCGGCCACGGCCGAAGATCTGCCCGACGCCTCCTTCGCGGGCCAGCAGGAAACCTTCCTGAACGTGGTCGGCATCGGCGACGTGCTGCACAAGATGAAGGAAGTCTTTGCTTCCCTCTACAACGACCGCGCCATCAGCTACCGCGTGCACAAGGGCTTCGCGCACGACGTGGTGGCGCTCTCGGCGGGCGTGCAGCGCATGGTCCGCTCGGACCTCGGCGCGGCCGGCGTGATGTTCACCATCGACACCGAGTCGGGCTTCGAGGACGTGGTGTTCATCACCTCGAGCTACGGCCTCGGTGAAACGGTGGTGCAGGGCGCCGTGAACCCCGACGAGTTCTACGTTCACAAGCCCACGCTGCGCGCCGGCAAGAAGGCCGTGATCCGCCGCAACCTGGGCTCCAAGCTGATCCAGATGGAGTTCGCCACGCCCGAGGAGAAAAAGGCCACCGGCAAGCTGGTGAAGACCACCGACGTCAAGACCGAGCAGCGCAATCGCTATTCGCTGAGCGACGCCGACGTCGAGCAGCTCGCCAGGTACGCGCTCGTGATCGAAGAACACTATGGCCGCCCGATGGACATCGAGTGGGGCAAGGACGGCACCGACGGCCAGCTCTACATCCTGCAGGCGCGCCCTGAAACCGTGAAGAGCCAGCAGCAGGGCAAGGCCGAGCAGCGCTACAAGCTGCTGGGCAAGGGGGCGGTGCTCGCCGAAGGCCGTGCCATCGGCCAGAAGATCGGTACCGGCCCCGTGCGGCTCGTGCACAACATCAGCGAAATGGACAAGGTCCAGGCCGGCGACGTGCTCGTCACCGACATGACCGACCCCAACTGGGAGCCGGTGATGAAGCGCGCCGCCGCCATCGTCACCAACCGCGGCGGGCGCACCTGCCACGCGGCCATCATCGCGCGCGAGCTCGGCATTCCAGCCGTGGTCGGCTGCGGCGACGCCACCGACCTGCTGAAGGACGGCACGCTGGTGACCGTGAGCTGCGCCGAGGGCGACACCGGCTTCATCTACGACGGCCTGCTCGAAACCGAGGTGACCGAAGTGCAGCGCGGCGTGATGCCCGAGATCGACATCCAGCTGATGATGAACGTCGGCAACCCGCAGCTGGCCTTCGACTTCGCGCAGCTGCCGAACCACGGCGTGGGCCTGGCCCGCCTCGAGTTCATCATCAACAACAACATCGGCGTGCATCCGAAGGCGATCCTCGACTATCCGAACGTCGACAACGACCTGAAGAAGGCCGTTGAATCCGTGGCCCGCGGCCATGCCTCGCCGCGCGCCTTCTATGTCGACAAGGTGGCCGAAGGCATCGCGACCATCGCTGCGGCCTTCTGGCCCAAGAAGGTGATCGTCCGCCTGTCGGACTTCAAGTCGAACGAATACCGCAAGCTGATCGGCGGCAGCCGCTACGAGCCGGAAGAAGAAAACCCGATGCTCGGCTTCCGCGGCGCCGCGCGCTACCTGAGCAAGGATTTTGGCGAGGCCTTTGCCATGGAATGCGAGGCGCTCAAGCGCGTGCGCAACGACATGGGCCTCGTCAACGTGCAGATCATGGTGCCCTTCGTGCGCACGCTGGGCCAGGCCGAGCGCGTCACCACGCTGCTTGGCGAACATGGCCTCAAGCGCGGCGAGAACGAGCTCAAGCTGATCATGATGTGCGAGGTGCCGAGCAACGCCATCCTGCCGGAAGAGTTCCTGAAGTACTTCGACGGCTTCTCGATCGGCTCGAACGACCTGACCCAGCTCACGCTCGGCCTGGACCGCGATTCGGGGCTCGAACTGCTGGCCGCCGACTTCGACGAGCGCGACCCGGCCATCAAGGCGCTGCTGAGCCGCGTCATCAAGGCCTGCAAGGCCGAGGGCAAGTACGTCGGCATCTGCGGCCAGGGCCCCAGCGACCACCCGGACTTCGCGCTCTGGCTGGCGGAGCAGGGCATCGAGTCGATTTCGCTCAATCCGGACAGCGTCATCGACACCTGGCAGCAGCTCGCCAAGCGCTGACAGGGAGGAGGGCGGCGGACCTGCCCGCCGCACGGCAGGCCTGCGGGATTCCCATCGGGAAATTCCCGCTTTGCGGCCTGCCGGAATGAATCACAATGTGTTACTCGTGTCAGACTCGTGACATCCGGCGGCGAGTGGGTTCGCAAGGCGAACCGCTCGTTGCCGCACACGCCGGTATTTCGCGAAAGAAACCATCATGATTCTTGTCAAGACAGAAGCGGGACAGCAGGTTCTCAAGGATCGCTCGGTGCCGCTTTCGCCGCGCCAGCGCACCGCGTTCATCCTGTTCGACGGCAAGCGCTCGGTCGACGAGGTGCTTGCCTCCGGAACGGGCATCGGGCGAGAAGAAATCGACCAGATGGTCGAATTGGGGCTGCTCGGACCCGTGGCGGCAAGCAAGCCGGCTGCGCCGGCGCCAGCCAGGGCGCCCGTGTCCGAGGCGCCTGCTGCACCGGCAGCCGCAAGCAAGGCGCCGGCGGCGCCAAAACCGGCCGAACCTGCGCCACCGTCCGGGCGCAGCAGGCAGCAGCGCTACAAGGATGCCTATCCCATTGCCACCCAATTGACCGGCTCGCTCGGCCTGATGGGCTTCAGGCTCAACCTGCAGGTCGAAGGCACCACCAGCTACGAAGACCTGGTCGCCCTGGCGCCCAAGATCCGCGCCGCAGTGGGCGCAGAGAAGGCCGCGGCGCTGGACAGGGCCCTGAAAGACTGACGCTGGACACGCGTGGCCGCAAGCAGTGCTACAATAGCCGGCTTTGCCTTGCCACACTGCGCCCGACGCTGCAGGTGGCTTTTCCTCTTCCACGGAAGAATCCACAAGGAGTGCCATGCGTCACTACGAAATCATTTTGCTGATCCACCCGGATCAGAGCGAACAAGTTCCGGCCATGCTGGAGCGTTACAAGGGCCTCATCACGGCCGGCGGCGGCAAGGTCCACCGCGTTGAAGACTGGGGCCGCCGCCAGCTGGCCTACCAGATCAACAAGCTCAGCAAGGCGCACTACCTGTGCGTCAACATCGAAGCCGAGCAAACCGTGATGGGCGAACTGGAACACGCGTTCAAGTTCAACGATGCCGTGCTGCGCCACCTCACCGTCCAGAAGAAGAAGGCCGAAACCGGTCCTTCGTCGATGATGAAGACGGTCGAGCGCGAAGAAGCCCGCAAGGCTCAGCAGGCCGAATACGCCGCCAACAACAGCTGATGGCGTGACCGCTGCCGCTGCTGCGGCAACCGGAGTCAATCAGCTGGTGCTGACCGCCTCGGTTGCCGAACTCGGAGCCTTGCGATACACGCCGGCCGGCCTTCCCGCCATCGATCTGAAGCTCGAACACGAGTCGACGCTCCAGGAGGCAGGAAAAGCCAGGCAGGTGAAAACGGCCCTCAGGGCCGTTGCCTTCGGCGCCATCGCCGAACGGCTCGCAACGCAGTCGATGGGAAGTCTCTGGCGTTTTCAGGGTTTCCTCGCGACACCGGGCAATGGCAAGCATCCGGTCCTGCACATCCAGGATTTTCAGCAAGATTAATTTTCGACAAGAGGTCCCCAAATGGCCACGTTCAAGAAATTCAACAAAGACAAGCGCCCGAAGCGCAACACCCAGTCGCTGCTGTTCAAGCGCAAGCGCTTCTGCCGCTTCACCGTCGCTGGCGTCGAGGAAATCGACTACAAGGACATCGACACGCTGCGTGACTTCATCAGCGAAAACGGCAAGATCATCCCCGCCCGCCTGACCGGCACGCGCGCGATCTACCAGCGCCAGCTGAACACCGCCATCAAGCGCGCGCGCTTCCTGGCCATGGTGCCGTACAGCGACCAGCACCGCGTCTAAGAAGGAGCACACACCATGCAAATCATTCTTCTGGACAAGGTTCTGAACGTCGGCGGCCTGGGCGACATCGTCAAGGTCAAGGACGGCTATGCACGCAACTTCCTGATCCCGACGGGCCGCGCCCGCCGCGCCACCGCTGCCAACAAGGCCGAATTCGAAGCCAAGCGCGTCGAACTCGAAAAGGCTGCGGCCGCCAAGCTGGCCGAGTCGCAAGCCCAGGGCGAGAAGCTCGGCGGCACGACCGTCAAGCTGACCCAAAAGGCCGGCGTCGACGGCCGCCTGTTCGGCTCGGTCACCAACGGCGACATCGCCGAAGAACTGGGCAAGCAAGGCTACAAGGTTGCCAAGTCGCAAGTGCGCCTGCCCAACGGCCCGATCAAGGTCGTCGGCGACAGCACCGTGAGCGTTGCGCTGCACACCGACGTGGTGGTCGACATCACCGTCACGGTCTACGGCGAAACCGCCTGATCGTCCACAGCGCCTTGTGCGCTGCCGCAAAAGCCGCCTCCGGGCGGCTTTTGTCTTTCTGCGCACCGGTTTTCCAGCGCGATGCACCGAAAGATCACTGTTTATTCACAACGTTGTCCACACACGCCAGTGCGTGCGCGGCTTAGCATGCAGGGTTGCAAGGGAAGTCCATGTCCGCCGTTTTTTCCTATGCCGACAATGACCCGTCGGCCGATCGTCAAGTTGCCCAGCTTCGCATTCCGCCTCATTCGATCGAGGCCGAGTCGAGCGTGCTCGGTGGCCTGCTGCTCGACAACGGTGCCTGGGACCGCATGGGCGACCTGCTGGTGGATGGCGACTTCTACCGCCACGAACACAAGCTGATCTATGCCGCGATCGGCGGATTGATCAACGCCAGCAAGCCGGCCGACGTCATCACGGTCTACGAGCAGCTGCAGGGCCTGGGCAAGGCCGATGAAATCGGCGGCCTGGTCTACCTCAATTCGCTCGCGCAGTATGTGCCGAGCGCGAGCAACATCCGCCGCTACGCGGAGATCGTGCGCGAACGCTCGATCCTGCGGAAACTCGTCTCCGCAAGCGACGAGATCGCGACCAACGCCTTCAACACGCAGGGCAAGTCGGTCGACAAGATCCTGGACGAGGCCGAGCAGAAGATCTTCAACATCGGCGAAGAAGGCACGCGGATGAAGCAGGGCTTCCAGAGCATGGATGCCCTGGTGGTCGAACTGCTCGACCGCGTGACCGAGATGGCGGAGAACCCGAACGACATCACGGGCGTGCGCACCGGCTTCTACGAGTTCGACAAGATGACCTCGGGCCTGCAGCCGGGCGACATGATCGTGCTGGCCGCGCGTCCTTCGATGGGCAAGACCTCGCTGGCCATCAACATCGCCGAGCACGTGGCGCTCAACGAAGGGCTGCCAGTGGCGGTCTTCTCGATGGAAATGGGTGCGTCGCAGCTGGCGGTGCGCATCGTGGGTTCGATCGGGCGCATCGACCAGGGACACCTGCGCACCGGCAAGCTCAGCGACGAAGAATGGCCGCGCCTCACGGAAGCGATCGAGAAGCTGCGCAACGTGTCGCTGCACATCGACGAGACCCCTGGCCTGACCACCAGCGAGCTGCGTGCCAACGCGCGCCGCCTGGCGCGCCAGTACGGGCGCCTCGGCCTGATCGTGGTCGACTACCTCCAGCTCATGAGCGTGTCGACCAGCATGAACGACGAGAACCGCGCCACGGCCGTGGGCGAAATCTCGCGTGGCCTGAAGATGCTCGCCAAGGAGCTCAAGTGCCCGGTGATCGCGCTGTCGCAGTTGAGCCGCGGCGTCGAAAGCCGCACCGACAAGCGTCCCATGATGAGCGACCTGCGCGAATCCGGCGCCATCGAGCAGGACGCGGACATCATCATGTTCATCTACCGCGACGACTACTACGACAAGAACAGCAAGGAGCCGGGCGTGGCCGAGGTGATCATCAGCAAGCACCGCAACGGGCCCACGGGCACCGTCAAGCTGACCTTCCTCAAGCCGCTCACCAAGTTCGAGAACCTGGCCAGCTACGGCAGCAGCGACGACTACTGACCCTGCCTCATCTTCATTTCTACTGCTGCGGCAGCTTCGCTTCGGCCGCCTGCGCCTTCACCTGGCGCAGCATGTCGGCCAGCGTCTTGCCTGCTTCGTCGCGAAAGCGTTCGGGCAGCACGTCGACCGCATCCATGCGGTCGATGCGAAAACCGCGGAAGTCGTCGCGCAGCTCGCACCAGGTCGAAAGCGTCCAGACCTTGCCCCAGTAGAAGCAGCCGAGCGGACGCACGATGCGTTCACTGGCATCGCCCGATACGTCGCGATAGTGAAGGCGCAGTTTCTGGCGCGCCTGCACGGCTTCGCGCAGGGTCTGCAGCCGCGTGCGCAGCGCGTCGCCCAGGCCGAGTGCAGGTGCGTAGAGCGCCAGCGCCTCGGCCGAGACGCGCGCCGCCGGCGGCAGCACCGAGAGAATCTTGCCGAGCCCGGTCTCGATGTCGCGCGCGAGCGCCGGATCGACCCAGCTCTGTGCCAGGCGTGCCGCGGCCACGAGCGCCGAAGCCTCGTCCTGCGTGAACATCAGCGGCGGCAGCTCGAAGCCCGCACCCAGCCGGTAGCCCACGCCGGCCTCGCCCTCGATGGGGACGCCCTGGTGCTGCAGGTCGGCCACGTCGCGGTAGACCGTCCGCTCCGACACCTCGAGGCGCTGCGCCAGGAAGGCCGCCGTGGTGAGCCGGCGCCCGCGGATGATCTGCACCAGCTGGAACAGGCGGTCGGCACGCCGCATCAGCAGGCTCCGCGGGATGGTCCGGCAAGCGCCTCGCGCCGGCCCTGGCGTGTGTTCATGAAACTCCGATGTGGATCGCCACGTTGTCCGGCCCCTCGTAGGCTTCGAAATCGCTGCGGTAGCGGCGCACGATTTCCGGGTGTGTTTCGAAATACTGCCAGATGCGCTGCCAGGCGGCGATCACCATCTGCGGCATCTCGCCCTGGCCCGTGAAGACGAGATAGTTGCCGGCCTCGATGGCCACGCTGCCCGCTGCGTCCGCGACGGCCACGCCCACGGTCAGGTCGAAGGCGCCGTGCGCGTCGGATTCGTAGCCGGAGTAGACGCCGTAGATGCGGGCGTCGCCGGTGCGGCCGGGCGTCGACCGGTAGGTCTCCTCGCCGAAGAAGCGATTCCACAGCGCGCCGATGCGGGCGGTTGCGGGGTCGTTCTCTTCGCGGTTGGTGGTGCGGACCGTGAGGCCTGCGACCCGGAAGGCGCCGTGGTGCCGGCGGATGGGTTCCATCGGAGGATTCTTCTGCATGGATGATCGATCTCGGGATTGTGGCGCTCAGAGCGCGAGCGCCTTCAGGTCGGCCTCCATGGCGCGTGCGATCAGCACCATGTCGGCGTCGGAGACATCGAACAGCCCGAAGCGGAACTTGTAGCCCCACTGCTTCGGGTTCTCGATGAAGGCCAGCTGTTCCAGCAGGGGCGCGATCGGCGTTTCGCGGGAGGCCGCGTAGGCCACGTCGAGCCGGCACGGAACAAAGCCGTTGCCCATGTCCGCTTCGTACGGCGCGCCCGGCTGCACGATGCCGATCGAGACGAAGCTCTGCAGCTTGTCGGTACCGCCGAAGACGGTGGCCGGCGCGTAGTAGGCGACGCGGTCGCCCGCCGCAACCCGCTTGAGCGGGCCGAGCTTGCCGTGGCCGACCTGCATGAAGCCGAGCGGCTGGTGGTCGCGGCCCCGCCGGGCGTGCTCGGCGCTGGCAACGGCGATCCAGTTGCGCTGTGCCATGGTGCGGCTCAGGCGAGCGCGTGGAGGCCGACTTCGTTGCCTTCGGTGTCGCGCAGGTGGGCGATGAAGCCCATGCCGGGCGGCAGCGCGGACTTGGGCGCGACGATCTGGCCGCCGGCCGTTTCGACACGCGCCAGCACGGCATCGATGCTCGGCATGCAGTCCAGGTAGATGCGGATGCCGCTGCCCGCGCGTGCGCTGGCGTTCGCGCCGGCCTGCAGGGCGCCGCCGGTGGCGGGCTTGTCGTAGGGGAACACGGCGAGCGTCTGGCCGCCGAAGTCTTCGCGGCGCAGCTTGCGGCCGAGCACGGTTTCGTAGAAGGCCTGGGCGCGGTCGATGTCGGTGACGGGAATCTCGAACCAGCTGATGGCGTTTTGCATGGAGGACTCGCTTTCGTTGTGTTGTTGAAGGAGCCCTGATGGTGCGGGCCGCCTCCTGACAGCGTGTTGTCAGGAGCCTGTCATCGCGGACGAAAAAAGGCCCGCGATGCTCCGGGAGCATTGCGGGCCTTTGGACGGCCGTGGACCGGCGGCTCTTAGAGCACGTCGCTCGCGAAGTCGGCCAGCCGCGAGCGCTCGCCGCGCGCCAGCGTGATGTGCCCGCCGTGCGGCCAGCCCTTGAACTTGTCGACCGCGAAGGTGAGGCCCGAGGAGCCTTCCGTCAGGTAGGGCGTATCGATCTGCGCAAGGTTGCCCATGCAGATGATCTTGGTGCCCGGACCGGCGCGGGTGATCAGCGTCTTCATCTGCTTGGGCGTCAGGTTCTGCGCCTCGTCGATGATCACGTACTTGTTCAGGAAGGTGCGCCCGCGCATGAAGTTCATGCTCTTGACCTTGATGCGGCTTCGGATCAGCTCGTTGGTGGCCGCGCGGCCCCATTCGCCGGCGCCGCCGCCGTCGCCCTTGGCAAGGAACTCGAGGTTGTCGTCGAGCGCGCCCATCCACGGGCCCATTTTTTCTTCCTCGGTGCCGGGCAGGAAGCCGATGTCCTCGCCCACGCTCACCGTGGCGCGGGTCATGATGATCTCGGTGTAGCGACGGTCGTCGAGCACCTGCGTGAGGCCCGAGGCGAGCGCCATCAGCGTCTTGCCGGTGCCGGCGGTGCCGGTGAGCGTGACGAAGTCGACTTCCGGGTCCATGAGCAGGTTCATCGCGAAGTTCTGCTCGCGGTTGCGGGTGTTCACGCCCCAGACCGCGTTCTTGCCCGAGCTGTAGTCCTTGAGGGTCTTGAACACAGCGGTCTTGTCGCGGATCTCGGTGACGCGCGCGTACATGCTCGGCTCGCCCGGGGCCTCGAAGTAGACGAACTGGTTGATGTACAGGTTGGGCACCAGCGGTCCGCTGACCCGGTAGAAGGTGTTGCTGCCGCTTTGCCAGCTTTCGACCGTCTTGCTCTGGCGCGTCCAGAAGTCGGGCGGCAGCGCGAGCGAGCCCGCGTAGAGCAGGTCGCCGTCTTCCAGCGTCTTGTCGTTCTGGTAGTCGTCGGCAGCCAGGCCCAGGGCGCGCGCCTTGACGCGCATGTTGATGTCTTTGGACACCAGCACCACTTCCTGCTTCGGGCGGCCGGGCTGGTCGTTGGCGTAGAGGTCGCGCAAGGCCTGCACCACGCCGAGGATCTGGTTGTCGGCCTTGCCCTGGGGCAGGCTGATCGGCAGCGAGTAGTCGAGCGGCGCGGTCTGGAAGAACAGCTTGCCGCCGGCCTCGCGATGGCCGGTGGTGTCGAGCTTCAGGCCCTTGGCGATGTCGGCGTCCTGGGCGGCGGCCAGCGCATCGAGCGTGCGGCTGGTCTGGCGGCCGTTGCGGGCCACTTCCGTGGTGCCCTTCTTGTGGCCGTCCAGTTCCTCCAGCACGATCATCGGCAGGAAGATGTCGTGCTCCTCGAAGCGGAACAGGCACATCGGGTCGTGCAGCAGCACGTTGGTGTCGAGCACGAACAGCTTGGCCGGACCGTTGGATTTGCTGCGCTTGGGCCGCGCCGGGGCCTGCGTTGCCGCGATCTGCTGCTGCTGTGGCGCGGGTGCATGCACGGCGGGCGCCGGCGCCTCAGGCTCCCGGCGCGCGGTGGGATGCTGCCGCTGGCCGCGGGAAGGCGCGGGTTTGGCTTTCGCGCGGATCGGCGGTGCAGCCTCGCTGCTGCCGCCTACCGCGTCGGCGGCGTGTCGGTCGAACAATTCCAGCGGCTGGGAAGAGCCGCTCGACGACGCCGAATCGGTACGCGATTCGCCCGAGCGGCGCGATCCCCTGTGCGAGGAACGGGCGGGTGCATCGTGCGCATCCGGCGAGAGCAATGCGGCGCGTTTCGTGGGGGCGGGAGGCAATGGCATGTGTCAGGTCGCTCGCAGGAAGTGGAAACCAGAAAACGAAAAAGCCGCCTGTAGACCAAGGCGGCTTTGTTCGGGGGATGCGGTCGTGGAGCTCAACGGCATGAGGCCATTATGCACACCGGCGGTGACGCGTCTCGCGCTCTTTGCAAAGTCCGTTGGGCATTTCCCACGGCCGGATGCAAAAGCGCACAGACGGCGCTTCTTGTAACGCTCAGGCGGCCTTCTTGAGGGCCTTGACGGCCTTGAGCACGTCGTCGACATGGCCCGGGACCTTGAGGCCGCGCCATTCGGCCTTGAGGATGCCGTCCGCGCCGATCAGGAAGGTGCTGCGCTCGATGCCCTTGACCTTCTTGCCGTACATGATCTTGTTCTTGACCACGCCGAACATGTGGCACATTTTTTCTTCGGTGTCGGCGATGAGTTCGAACGGGAGTTCGAGCTTGGCCTTGAACTCGTCGTGCGACTTCATGTTGTCGCGGGACACGCCGAACACCGTGGCGCCGGCCTTTTCGAAGTCCTTGTAGCGGTCGCGAAACTGCATGGCTTCGGTCGTGCAACCCGGAGTGTTATCTTTCGGGTAAAAATACATGACCAGCACGTGGCCGAGGTGAGAGGTATTCGAGACTTTCAGTCCGCCCGTGGCGTTGGCGTCGAATTCAGGAATGGGTTTGTTGACAACGATCGCCATGAAACTTGTTTTCTCCGTTGGTTTCCATTGATCGGGCGCTTTGCAGCACACTCGACGAATGGAGGATTGGTCGTTGCTAACTGGAGCAGCAGGCCTGTTCGCAACCCGGTATTTTACCCCGAAAAGCCTTCTCTCACCGCTCGGGCGGTTCCACGAGGAGGGCGGCTATCACGTGGCGGCCTTCGCCGGCCAGGATGTTGTAGGTGCGGCAGGCGGCGGGGGTGTCCATGGTCTCCACGCCGGTGCGCCTGGCCATCAGGGGCTGGAGCCAGGCAGGCTGCGGGAAGCGGATGCGTGATCCGCTTCCGAAAATGACCAATTCCGCGCCCAGGGACGCAAGCTGGGCGAAATGCTCGGGGCCAAGCTGGTCGAAACGGGAGCAGTTCCATTCGAAGCGCTCGCCGCGGGAGCCCACCACCACGCTGCCCTCGACCTTTTCGTTGTTGATTGCGACCCACCCGGGGCCGTGCGCGGTAAGGGACTGGGCGTCGGATTTGTCGGGCTGGAGCTTCATCGGGGCACTGGGAACTGTGGTCAAATTATAGGTTTTCCCAGTGACACGAGGCCCTTCAGGGCCTTTCGACCTCGAGTAAGTAACCCGCGCCCGGGAGGGCCCTTTGAAGCAGTTCAAGAAATCGGCCAAGCTGGCCAACGTGCTCTACGACATCCGCGGCCCCATCATGGACGCCGCGAAGCAGATGGAGGAAGAGGGCCAGAAGATCATCAGGCTCAACATCGGCAACCTGGCCGTGTTCGGCTTCGATGCGCCGGAAGAGGTCCAGCAGGACATGATCCGCAACCTGCCGGGGTCGGCCGGCTATTCGGACAGCAAGGGCATCTTCGCGGCCCGCAAGGCCGTGATGCACGAAACCCAGAAGCAGGGTGTTGCGGGCGTCACGCTCGAGGACATCTACCTGGGCAACGGCGCGAGCGAGCTGATCGCCATGGCCACCAACGCGCTGCTGAACGATGGCGACGAAATGCTGCTTCCGGCCCCTGACTATCCGCTGTGGACGGCTGCCTCGAGCCTCTCGGGCGGCAAGCCGGTGCACTACCTCTGCGACGAAGCCAACGGCTGGATGCCCGACCTGGACGACATCCGCGCCAAGATCACGCCCCGCACCAAGGGCATCGTGGTCATCAACCCCAACAACCCGACCGGTGCGCTCTATTCCGACGAACTGCTCAAGAGCATCGTCGACATTGCGCGCGAGCACCACCTGGTGATCTTCGCCGACGAGGTCTACGACAAGGTGCTGTACGACGGCGTGCGGCACACCGCGATCGCGAGCCTTTCGACCGACGTGCTCACGCTGACCTTCAACTCGCTGTCCAAGAGCTACCGCTCGTGCGGCTACCGCGCGGGCTGGATGGTGGTTTCGGGCGACAAGGCGCGGGCGCAGGACTACATCGAGGGCCTGAACATGCTCTCGAACATGCGCCTGTGCGCCAACGTGCCGGGGCAATGGGCCATCCAGACCGCACTCGGCGGCTACCAGAGCATCAACGACCTGGTCGGCGACGGCGGCCGCCTGCGGCGCCAGCGCGACCTGGCGTACGAGCTCATCACGGCCATTCCGGGCGTGAGCTGCGTCAAGCCGAGCGCCGCGCTCTACATGTTCCCCAAGCTCGATCCCAAGGTCTACCCGATCACCGACGACCGCCAGTTCTTCCTCCAACTGCTGAGAGAGACCAAGGTGATGCTGGTGCAGGGCACGGGCTTCAACTGGGCCACGCCGGACCACTTCCGCATCGTGTTCCTGCCCCACGAGGACGACCTGCGCGAAGCGATCAACCGCATTGCCAGGTTCCTGGAGCTGTACCGCCTGCGCAGCAAGACGGATTGACGGCGCGCCCGCTCGCCGCGCGGTTGGCCGCGGCGGCCGGCGGTGCCTCCCTCACCACCCCTTACGAACCATCCACGCGAATCTCCCAATGAAACCCATCCAAGTAGGCCTGCTCGGCGCAGGCACGGTCGGCAGCGGCACCTTCAAGGTGCTGCTGCGCAATCAGGAAGAAATCAAGCGCCGCGCCGGCCGGGGCATCGAGATCACGATGGTGGCCGACCTGGACGCGGCGCGTGCGCGCGAAGTGGCTGGCGAAGGCGTGAAGGTGGTTGCCGATGCGCGCGAAGTCATCGCCAATCCGGACATCGACATCGTCATCGAACTCATCGGCGGCTACGGCATTGCGAGGCAGTTGGTGCTCGAGGCGATTGCGGCCGGCAAGCACGTGGTCACGGCCAACAAGGCGCTGCTTGCGGTGCATGGCACCGAGATCTTCGCGGCCGCGCATGCCAAGGGCGTGATGGTGGCCTTCGAGGCCGCGGTGGCCGGTGGCATCCCGATCATCAAGGCGCTGCGCGAGGGCCTCACGGCCAACAGCATCCAGTGGCTGGCCGGCATCATCAACGGCACCACCAACTTCATCCTCTCCGAGATGCGCGACAAGGGGCTCGACTTCGCCACCGTGCTCAAGGAGGCGCAGCGCCTGGGCTACGCCGAAGCCGACCCCACCTTCGACATCGAGGGCGTGGACGCCGGCCACAAGGTCACGCTGATGAGCGCCATCGCCTTCGGCATTCCGGTGCAGTTCGACAAGGCGCACATCGAGGGCATCACCAAGCTCGCGGCGCAGGACATCAAGTACGCCGAACAGCTCGGCTACCGCATCAAGCTGCTCGGCATCACCAAGCGCACCGCGCAGGGCATCGAGCTGCGCGTGCACCCCTCGCTCGTGCCGTCGAAGCGGCTGCTTGCGAACGTCGAAGGCGCGATGAACGCGGTGGTGGTGCATGGCGACGCTGTCGGCACCACGCTGTACTACGGCAAGGGCGCGGGCAGCGAGCCGACCGCCAGCGCGGTGATCGCCGACCTCGTCGACATCACGCGCCTGCACACGGCCGATGCCGCGCACCGCGTGCCGCACCTGGCCTTCCACCCTGATGCCATGAGCGACCTGAAGGTGCTGCCGATGGCCGAGGTCGTCACCAGCTACTACCTGCGCCTGCGCGTGGCCGACCAGGCCGGCGTGCTTGCCAAGGTCACGGGCCTCCTGGCCACCGCGGGCATCAGCATCGACGCGGTGCTGCAGCGCGAAGCCGACGAAGTGGGCGGCGAGGGCTCGACCCAGACCGACCTGATCATCCTCACGCACGATGCGCGCGAAGGCACGGTGAACGACGTGCTCGCCGAACTGCAGGCCCTGCCCACCGTGCTGCAGCCGATCGTGCGCATCCGCAAGGAAGAGCTGTCCTGAGGACGGCGCAAGAGACCTACCGTGAACTACCTGAGCACCCGCGGCCACCCCGACCGCAAGCGTTTCTGCGAAATCCTGCTTGAAGGCCTCGCGCCCGATGGCGGCCTCTACCTGCCCGAGCACTACCCGCAGGTCGACACCGCCACGCTCGCCGGATGGCGCGAGCTGCCGTATGCGGAACTGGCGTTCGAGATCCTCTCGCTCTACATCGACGACATTCCGCCGGCCGACCTGAAGGCGATCTGCGCCAAGACCTACACGGCCGAAGTGTTCGGCAGCGACGAGATCGTGCCGCTGCGCGAGCTGGAAGACGGCGTGTACCTCGAAGCCCTGTCCAACGGCCCCACGCTGGCCTTCAAGGACATGGCGATGCAGCTGCTGGGCAACCTGTTCGAGTACGAACTGGCCCGCCGCGGCGCCGAGCTCAACATCCTGGGCGCCACCAGCGGCGACACCGGCAGCGCGGCCGAGTACGCCATGCGCGGCAAGAAGGGCGTGCGCGTCTTCATGACCTCGCCCGACGGCCGCATGAGCCCGTTCCAGCAGGCGCAGATGTTCAGCCTGCAGGACCAGAACATCCACAACATCGCCATCAGCGGCGTGTTCGACGACTGCCAGGACATCGTCAAGGCGGTGTCGAACGACCTGGGCTTCAAGCGCAAGTACCGCATCGGCACGGTCAACTCGATCAACTGGGCGCGGCTGCTCGCGCAGGTCGTCTACTACTTCGCGGGCTACTTCCAGGCCACGGCCAGCAACGACAAGCCCGTGAGCTTCACGGTGCCCTCGGGCAACTTCGGCAACGTCTGCGCGGGCCACGTGGCGCGCATGATGGGCCTGCCGATCCAGACGCTGGTGGTTGCCACCAACGAGAACGACGTGCTCGACGAGTTCTTCCGCACCGGCATCTACCGCGTGCGCGCCGCGGCCGACACGCACGAAACCTCGAGCCCGTCGATGGACATCAGCAAGGCCAGCAACTTCGAGCGCTTCGTGTTCGACCTCGTGGGTCGCGATGCCGGCAAGCTGCGCTCGCTGTTCGTGGACGATCTGGGCCGCCAGGGCCGTTTCGACCTGAGCGCCGATCCCGCGTTCAGGCAGGCGGCGGAGCGCTTCGGCTTCAAGAGCAGCCGCAGCACCCATGCCGACCGCCTGGCCACCATCCGCGACACCGACAAGCGCTTTGCCACGCTGGTCGATCCGCACACGGCCGACGGCCTCAAGGCCGCGCGCGAACACCTCGCGCCCGGCGTGCCGATGGTGGTGCTGGAGACCGCGCTGCCGATCAAGTTTGCCGCCACGCTGGTGGAGGCGCTGGGCCACGAGCCCGCGCGCCCGGCCAGGTTCGAAGGCATCGAGGCGCTGCCCAAGCGGGTCGTCAAGCTGCCGGCCGATGCCGAGGCCGTGAAGGCCTACATCGCGCAGAACTGTGACTGACCCTTGCCGCAAGCCGCGCACCGCAGCGGCTGCCCCGCACATGCATTCGGCGGCCGCATAGACGGCCGCCACAGGAACTCGACATGAAGGTGATCGGCTTTTCCGGGTATTCGGGTTCGGGCAAGACCACGCTGGTCGAGCGCCTGATTCCCGTGCTCAAGCTCCATGGCCAGCGCGTGTCGGTGGTCAAGCATGCGCACCACAAGTTCGACATCGACCATCCCGGCAAGGACACCTACCGCCATCGCGAGGCGGGGGCCTTCGAGGTGGTGGTGGCGTCGGACAAGCGGCTCGCGCTGATCCGCGAATTCGAGCAGCCCTCGCAGCTGTCGGTGCACGACCTCATCGCCGAGCTCCATGACGGCGTCGACTGGGTGCTGGTCGAGGGCTTCAAGCACAGCGACCTGCTCAAGATCGAGGTCTGGCGCGCCCCCGAAGACGGCAAGCCGCCCCGGCCCTCGCAGTACATCGAGGACGCCTTCGTGACCGCCATTGCCACCGATGCGCCCGCGAGCCTGCCGGTGCCCACCAGCCTGCCGCTGTTCGACCTCGACGACATCGAGGGCATCGCGCAGTGGTTGATCGACAGCGCAAGCCGCTTCGAATACAACCCCGAACACCATGGCTGATTCCACCGCTCCCTCGCGCCCGCCGCTGATGGCGCTCGACGAAGCGCTTGCGAGCCTGCTCGCCAAGGCGCTGCCCAGGTTGCCCGCCGAAAGCGTGGCCACCTTCGATGCGGACGGCCGCGTGCTCGCGCAGGACATCGTCTCCGCGCTCACCGTGCCGCCGCGCGACAACAGCTCGATGGACGGCTATGCGGTGCGCGTGGCCGACTGCGCCGCGCCGGGCGCTGTGCTGCAGGTCGCGCAGCGCATTCCCGCCGGCACCGTGGGCACGCCGCTCGCGGCCGGCACCGCGGCGCGCATCTTCACCGGCGCCCAGATTCCCGAGGGCGCCGACGCCATCGTGATGCAAGAAGACACCCAGCCCGTGCCGCAGGAAGGCACGCTCGGCGCGGTGCGCATCGACATCGTTCCCGCGGCCGGCCAGTGGATTCGCCGCGCCGGAGAAGACGTGGCCGCCGGCGACGTGGTGCTGCGCCAGGGCGAGCGCCTGACGCCCGCCGCGCTCGGGCTCGCCGCCAGCGTGGGCTTCGACCGGCTCCAGGTCGCCCGGCGGCCGCGCGTCGCGCTGCTGTCCACCGGCGACGAACTGGTGATGCCCGGCGAGGTCGCGCCCGAGGCCATGAAGCCCGGCGCGATCTACAACTCCAACCGCTTCTTCATGCGCGCCTTGCTGCACCGGCTCGGCTGCGAGGTGAACGACCTGGGCATCGTGCCCGACAAGCGCGAGGCCACCATCGAGGCGCTGCGCGGTGCTGCGGAAAGCAGCGACCTGATCATCACCACCGGCGGCGTGTCGGTGGGCGAGGAAGACCACATCAAGGCCGCGGTGCAGGCGCTCGGCGAGCTGCAGCTGTGGTCGCTCTCGATGAAGCCCGGCAAGCCCTTCGCCTATGGTTCGATACCAAGGGCCGGTGGCCAGGCGCAAGGGCGCTGCCACGTCACGGGACTGCCCGGCAACCCTGTGTCCAGCTTCCTGACCTTCCTGCTGCTCGTGCGCCCGTTCCTGCTGACGCTGCAGGGCGCCACGCGCGTGGCGCCCGAGCCCGTGCAGATGCGCGCCGACTTCGACTGGCCGCGCGCCGACCGCCGCCGCGAGTTCCTGCGCGCCCGGCGCAACGCCGCCGGCGGGCTCGACCTGTTCGCCAACCAGAGCTCGGGCGTGCTGACCTCGATGGTTTGGGGCGACGGCGTCGTTGACAACCCGCCCGGCCAGACCATCCGGGCCGGCGACACGGTGAATTTCATCCCCCTGGCCTCGCTGCTGGCCTGACCGAAGCTGTCCATGAAGGTCCAGATCCGTTACTTCGCCTCCGTGCGCGAGGCGCTCGACACCAGCGGCGAAACCGTCGACACCGGTGCCGCTACCCTGGCCGCGCTGCGCGACGAACTCATCGCGCGCGGCGGGGCGTATGCCGTGGCGCTGGCGCGCGGCAAGGCCGTGCGCATGGCGCTCGACCAGGCCATGAGCGACGAGGCGGCCGCGCTGCGCGAAGGCTGCGAGGTCGCCTTCTTCCCGCCCGTTACGGGCGGCTGAGCCGGGCGTCCAGCACCACCAGGCGCTCGCGCAAGGCATCGGAGGCGCGAGTCATCGGCGAGCGCAGCTCGTCGCGCATCGATCCGCCGTGCGCCAGCAGCGCCTTGAGCGGCGCGGGGTTCGGCTCCGCAAACAGCATTTCGATCAGCGGCTGCAGCGGCTGCCATTCGGCGCGCGCTTCTGCCAGCCGGTTCTCGGCCAGGAGGCGCAGCACCTGCACGAAGCGCCGCGTCTGCACATGCGCGCTCGCCGCAATGGCGCCCACGCCGCCTTCGGCCACGGTGCCGAAGATCTGGTGGTCTTCGCCCGACAGCACCTGGAGCCTGCCGTCGGCAATCAGGGCGCGCGTCTTGGCCATGTCGCCGCCGCAGTCCTTGATGCCGCGGATGCGCGGGTGTTCGGCCAGCGCCAGCAGCGTTTCGCGCGTGAGGGTCGCGCCGGTGCGGTAGGGAATGTCGTAGACCAGCAGCGGCACCGCGCTGGCGTCGGCGATGGCGCGGAACCATTCGAGCAGGCCGGCCTGCGAGGGCCGGATGTAGTGCGGCGCGGACACCTGCAGCCCCGCCAGCGGCCGTTCGGCGAGCCGCCGTACCCAGGCCGTGGTCTTGCCCAGGTGGTAGCCCGACAGGCCCATGATGATCGGCAGCCCGCCGGCGGCAGCCTGGACCGTGTCGAGCGCGGCGAGCTGTTCCGCTTCATCGAGCGCGGCGGCTTCGCCCGTCGAGGCGCAGACCACGAAGCCGGTCACGCCGTCGCCGGCGAGCCGGCGTGTCAGCGCCGACAGCGCGGCGTGGTCGACGGCGCCGTGCTGGAACGGCGTGACAAGGGGAATCCAGAGGCCCGAGAAATCAGGGCTGGAGGAGGGGATGGACGATGACGGCACGCGGGTTTTCCTCGAGGGAATCGACCGATGGAAGGAACCGTCGTTCGATGCGCGCGCAACCCAATCGGGGCCAAGGCCTTGGCAGGTTCCGTCGCTCATCCGACGACGGAACCGCAGCTCCGGTCAGACGAGCTTTGGTTTTTTGGCTTTGCTGCCCTGGCGCGCACGGCTGCTTTCGGTGTGCGAGGGCACTGAAGAAAGCATGGCGAGGCGGGGCATTGCCGAAGTCTAGCGCGATGCCACAATCCCGGCATGAGTGGTGCACGCGTTTCGATCCAGACAGCCGATTTCGACCTGGGGCAGGAGGTCGCCGCGTTGCGCGCCGGCGACAAACGCGTGGGTGCGGTCTGCAGCTTTGTCGGCGCCGTGCGGGATCGCAACGACGGCAGCAGCGTGGCCTCGATGGAGCTCGAGCATTACCCGGGCATGACCGAAAAGGCCATTGAAGCCATGATCGATGAGGCGCACAAGCGCTTCGATATTTTGGGTGCGCGCGTGATCCACCGCGTGGGCCTGTTGCAGCCGCTCGACCAGATCATGATGGTGGCGGTGGTCTCGGCCCACCGCGGCCAGAGCTTCGAGGCCTGCGAGTTCCTGATGGACTACCTGAAGACCCAGGCCCCGTTCTGGAAAAAAGAACAGACGCCCGAAGGCGCCCGCTGGGTCGATGCGCGCGTCAGCGACGACGCCGCATTGGCGCGCTGGGGCATCACGGCCCCCAACGCTTAGTCAGAGAGGCTTGAAGCCGCTCGACTGGATGATGCGTTCCCAGGTCTGCGTGTAGCTGCGCACGCGGCCCGCGAACTGGCCCTGCGGCTCGTAGCCGACCGTGAGCCCCATGGTCGTGAGCTTCTGCTTCACGTCGGGCATGGCCAGCACCTTCTGCAGCGCGTCGCCGTATTTGTCGATGATCGGCTGCGGCGTGCCCACGGGCGCGAAGATGCCGTAGTAGGGCAGGTCTTCCAGGTTGGAGAAGCCCAGCTCGGTGAAGGTGGGCACGTTCGGCAGCACGGCCTGGCGCTTGGCGCCGATGGAGGCCACGATGCGCACCTTGCCGGCCTTGTGGTTCTCGATGAAGTCGGGCACCGAGGCGATGCCGGCCGTGATCTGGTTGCCCAGCATGTCCGCCGTCATCGGCGCGCTGCCGCGGTAGGGCGCGGGCTGCACGTCGATCTTGTATTTTTCCGAGATCATCTTCACCAGGAACTCTGGGATCGAGGCCGGTGCCGGAATGCCGATGGTTTCCTTGCCGCCGCGCTGGGTGCGAACCCACTTCACATATTCGTCGATGCTCTTGGCGGGCGTGCCGCCCGAGACGGCCAGCACATTGGCGAAGGTGGCGAATCCGGCCACCGGCACGAAGTCGGTCGCAGGGTTGAAGCCGGGGTTCTTCACCACCTGCGGCAGGATGGAGATCGAATGGTCGTGCGAGAGGAACAGCGTGTGGCCATCGGCCGGCGCTGCCTTGAGCGCCTGCGCCGCGATCTGTCCGCCGGCGCCGGCGCGGTTCTCGACCACCACCGGCACGCCCAGCACGTCCTTGAGTTTTTCGCCCAGCGTGCGTGCGATGGCGTCGGTGCCCGCGCCCGCGGGAAAGCCCACCAGGATGCGGATGGGCGTGCCTTGCGCCTGCGCAAGGCCGGCGAGGCCCATGGCCGCTAGAAAGAGACCGGCGCCGAGCGCCCGGCGAACCGGCTGGACGCGCTGCATTGAAATAACCATGATCGACTCCATTCGAGAGAGAGAAATGCCTACGGCAGGAAGGTGCCCGGCACCGTGCAATAGCCGTGCCCATTCCGCCAGCGCGATTCAAAACTTGAATCCCGGCGGAACAGCCCTATTTTGGATGCAGGAATACCACCATGCGACAAGACAAACTCACCACCAAATTCCAGGAAGCGCTGAGCGATGCCCAGACGCTCGCGCTCGGCAACGACAACGCCTACATCGAACCGGCCCACCTGCTGGTCGCGATGCTGCGCCAGGAAGACGGCCCGCGCGCCCTGCTGGAGCGCGCCGGCGTCAACGTGCAGGGGCTCGCGAACGCTGCCGAGGCGGCCATCAAGAAGCTGCCGCAGGTGCAGGGCCACGACATCGTGCAGGTCGGCCCCGAGCTCGGCAAGCTGCTGCAGGCCACCGAGAAGGAAGCCATCAAGCGCAATGACCAGTTCATTGCGGGCGAGCTCTTCCTGCTGGCCGTGGCCGACAGCAAGTCCGACATCGGCCGCATCGCCAAGGAAAACGGCCTCAGCCGCAAGTCGCTCGAATCCGCCATCGACGCTGTGCGCGGCGGCCAGGGCGTGAACAGCGCCGATGCCGAAGGCCAGCGCGAAGCCCTCAAGAAATACTGCCTCGACCTGACCGAGCGCGCGCGCCTGGGCAAGCTCGATCCGGTGATCGGCCGCGACGAGGAGATCCGCCGCGCGATCCAGGTGCTGCAGCGCCGCACCAAGAACAACCCCGTGCTCATCGGCGAGCCCGGCGTGGGCAAGACCGCCATCGTCGAAGGCCTGGCGCAGCGCATCGTCGCGGGCGAGGTGCCCGAGTCGCTCAAGGGCAAGCGCGTGCTGTCGCTCGACATGGCCGCACTGCTGGCCGGTGCCAAGTTCCGCGGCGAGTTCGAGGAACGCCTGAAGACCGTGCTCAACGAGCTTGCCAAGGACGAAGGCCAGACCATCGTCTTCATCGACGAGCTGCACACCATGGTGGGCGCCGGCAAGGCCGAGGGCGCGATGGACGCGGGCAACATGCTCAAGCCCGCGCTCGCGCGCGGCGAGCTGCACTGCGTGGGCGCCACCACGCTCGACGAATACCGCAAGTACATCGAGAAGGACGCCGCGCTGGAGCGCCGCTTCCAGAAGATCATCGTGGGCGAGCCCAGCGTGGAGGCCACCATCGCCATCCTGCGCGGCCTGCAGGAAAAGTACGAAGTGCACCATGGCGTGCAGATCACCGACCCGGCCATCGTGGCCGCGGCCGAACTCTCCGACCGCTACATCACCGACCGCTTCCTGCCCGACAAGGCCATCGACCTGATCGACGAGGCCGCGGCCAAGATCAAGATCGAGATGGACTCCAAGCCCGAGGTCATGGACCGGCTCGACCGCCGACTGATCCAGCTGCAGATCGAGCGCGAGGCCGTGCGCCGCGAGAAGGACGAAGCCTCGCAGAAGCGCTTCGGCCTGATCGAAGACGAGATCGGGCGCCTGCAGAAGGAGATCGCCGACTACGACGAGATCTGGCAGGCCGAGAAGGCGCAGGCGCAGGGCAGCGCGAAGATCCGCGAGGACATCGACAAGATCAAGTTCGAGATCGAGGAGTGGAAGCGCAAGGGCGACTTCAACAAGCTCGCCGAGCTGCAATACGGCCAGCTGCCGGCGCTGGAGAAGCGCCTGCGCGAGGCCGAGGAAAGCGAGGCGAGCAAGGGCAAGTCCAGCGCGCCGACGCTGCTGCGCACGCAGGTGGGCTCCGAAGAAATCGCCGAGGTCGTGGCGCGCGCCACCGGCATTCCGGTCGCCAAGCTGATGCAGGGCGAACGCGACAAGCTGCTCGTGATGGAAGACAAGCTGCATGAGCGCGTGGTGGGGCAGGACGAGGCCATCGGCGCGGTCGCCAATGCGATCCGCCGCTCGCGCTCGGGCCTCTCCGATCCGAACCGCCCGACCGGCTCGTTCCTGTTCCTCGGCCCCACGGGCGTGGGCAAGACCGAGCTGTGCAAGGCACTCGCGGGCTTCCTGTTCGACAGCGAAGACCACCTGATCCGCATCGACATGAGCGAGTTCATGGAGAAGCACTCGGTCGCCCGCCTGATCGGCGCGCCGCCGGGCTACGTGGGCTACGAGGAGGGCGGCTACCTGACCGAGGCCGTGCGCCGCAAGCCCTACAGCGTGGTGCTGCTCGACGAGGTCGAGAAGGCCCACCCCGACGTGTTCAACGTGCTGCTGCAGGTGCTCGACGATGGCCGCCTCACGGACGGCCAGGGCCGTACCGTGGACTTCAAGAACACCGTGATCGTGATGACCAGCAACATCGGCTCGCCGATCATCCAGTCGATGGTGGGCCAGCCCGCCGAGGAGATCAAGGAAGCGGTGTGGGACGAACTCAAGAACTACTTCCGACCCGAGTTCCTGAACCGCATCGACGAGACCGTGGTGTTCCATGCGCTCGACGCGAAGAACATCGAATCGATTGCCGCGATCCAGCTCAAGGTGCTGCAGGCGCGGCTCGCCAAGATGGACCTGGGCCTGGAGGTGTCGCCCGCGGCGCTGGCCGAGATTGCCAAGGTCGGCTTCGACCCGGTGTTCGGCGCGCGGCCGCTCAAGCGCGCGATCCAGCAGCGCATCGAGAATCCGCTCTCCAAGCTGCTGCTCGACGGCAGCTTCGGACCGAAGGACACCATCGAAGTGAATACCGACCCGATCCGCACCCCCGGCCAGTTCTCGTTCACGAAGGCCGGGGAACCATCGGAGGCGGTTGCGGCCTAAAGTCGGATGATGAACTTCATTTTTCGCGTCATTCTTCTGCTCCTGGGGCTGGTCTTCGCGGCCAGCCTGGCGGTCGCCGTCATGTTGCTGGCGGCTGTGTGGGGCGTCCGCTACGCCTGGGGGCGGATCACGGGCAAGCCCGTGACGCCCTGGATGGCTTCGATGGGCGGGCGCTTCAACCCGCGTTCGGGCTTCGAGCGTTTTCGCAATGCGGCACGGCCGGGCGAACCGAGCGCGGCCGACACCGCCAATGCACGCGCGCGCGGCGAATCCGTGGTGCGCCCGGAACGCATTCGCGGCAGCGCCCGCGACGTGACCGACGTTTCTCCGAAATCGGTTTCGCGCGGCTGATCCGCTGCCCGGGCGGCGAATATGCCGCCCGCGACAGCCGGTTGCGCGGTTCGCCGTCAAAATCGTCCTCCTGCGACCGCCGCCCAGGCGGATATTGCTTTCATCCAGGAGAGACATTCCCATGACAACACGCGACATCTTCGTGGTCGGCACCGCCCGCACTGCCATCGGCACCTTCGGCGGCGCGCTGAAGGATGTGCCCAACACGCAACTGGCCACCACCGCCGTCAAGGCCGCCATCGAACGCAGCGGCGTGGCGGCCGATGCCATCGGCCATGTGGTCATGGGCAACGTGATTCCCACCGACGTGAAGGACGCCTACCTGAGCCGCGTGGCCGCCATCGATGCGGGCTGCCCGATCGAGACGCCGGCCTTCAACGTCAACCGCCTCTGCGGCTCGGGCCTGCAGGCGATCGTGTCGGCCGCGCAGGCCATTGCGCTGGGCGACTGCGACATCGCCATCGGCGGCGGCTCGGAATCGATGAGCCGCGGGCCTTACTTCGACACATCCGCGCGCTACGGCGCACGCATGGGCGATGCGGTGCTGGTCGACTACATGCTGGGCATCCTGCACGACCCGTGGGAGAAGATCCACATGGGCATCACGGCCGAGAACGTGGCGGCGCGCTACGGCATCACGCGCGAGCAGATGGACGAGCTGGCCGCCACCAGCCAGCAGCGCGCGGCGGCGGCCATTGCGGCGGGCCGCTTCAAGGCGCAGATCGTTCCGGTCGAGGTGAAGACGCGCAAGGGCGTCGTGCTGTTCGACACCGACGAGCATGTGCGCGCCGACACCACCGCCGAGACGCTCTCGAAGATGAAGCCCGCGTTCAAGAAGGACGGCCTCGTGACGGCCGGCAATGCCTCGGGCATCAACGATGGTGCGGCCGCCGTGGTGCTGGCCAGCGGCGAGAGCGTCAAGGCGCGGGGCCTGAGGCCGCTGGCGCGCCTGGTCGGCTATGCGCACGCCGGCGTGGAGCCCGCGTACATGGGCATCGGCCCGGTGCCGGCCACGCGCAAGGTGCTGGAGCGCACCGGGCTGAAGGTCGCCGACTTCGACGTGATCGAGTCGAACGAGGCCTTTGCGGCGCAGGCCTGCGCGGTCATCAAGGAACTGGGCTTCGATCCGGCCAAGGTCAACCCGAACGGCTCGGGCATTTCGCTGGGCCACCCGGTGGGCGCGACCGGCGCGATCATCACCACGAAGGCGATTGCCGAGCTGCACCGCACCGGCGGGCGTTATGCGCTGGTCACGATGTGCATCGGCGGCGGGCAGGGCATCGCCGCCGTGTTCGAACGCGTTTGAAGGCACACTTGCGGGCATGCTCCGCCCACCCATCCTGATCGACCCCGACGAGGTCGAGTTCAGCGCCATCCGCGCGCAGGGCGCGGGCGGCCAGAACGTCAACAAGGTGTCGAGCGCGGTGCACCTGCGCTACGACATCCATGCGAGCTCGCTGCCCGCCGACGTGAAGGAGCGGATGCTCGCGCTGCGCGACAGCCGCATCACGCAGGAGGGCGTCTTCGTGCTGAAGGCGCAGCAGCACCGCACGCAGGAAATGAACCGCGCCGATGCGCTCGCGCGGCTGCAGGAGGTGGTCGACAGCGTGGCCACGCCGCCGCGCGTGCGGCGCGCCACCAAGCCCACCTACGGTTCGAAGCAGCGCCGGCTCGAAGGCAAGAGCCAGCGCTCGCAGATCAAGAACCTGCGCGGGCCGGTGCGGGACTGACCGGCTGGCTGGCCGGCGCTTAAGGCCCCGCTAAGGCGGCGGACACCGGCCGCAAGCACAATGGACAGCATGAGAGCCTTCTTCCGCCGCGCTTTGCCGGCCTTCCTGCTGGCGCTGGGGGCCGCTGCCCTGGCGGGCTGCGGGCCGGCCGCGGGCAGCGGCGCAGCGCCGGCGGGTGCCGTGCAGGAACTCAAGTGGGAAGCGCTCGTTCCCAAGGATTGGGACCCGACCAAGCGCTACCGCAACCTGAGCCTGGAGTCGCTGCGCGACAACGACCCGCGCGCGATCCAGATGCTGGACGAGATGCGCGCCGTCTGGGACAACGCGCCGGTCAACGTGGCGCTCGACGGCACGGCGGCGCGCCTGTCGGGTTTTGTCGTTCCGCTGGACAACACGCAGGGCGGCATCCGCGAGTTCCTGCTGGTGCCTTACTTCGGCGCCTGCATCCACACCCCGCCGCCGCCCGCCAACCAGATCGTGCACGTGGTCGCGGCCGATACCGTGAAGGGCCTGCATGCGATGGACACGGTGCACGTGAGCGGCCTGCTGAAGGCGGCGCGCTATTCCTCCGTGGACATGGGCGTGAGCGGCTACGAGATCAAGTCGGCCTCGGTGGAGCCTTTCGTCACGGCGCGCTGACGTGTTCAGCCGCCGTCGTCGCCCTCCGGCACCGGCAGCGGCGGAACTTCGGCCTGCTGCTGCGTCAGCGCCGCCAGCGCCTCGCCGTCGGTGCGGTAGCTGAACAGCATCGGCCCCGGCGCGAGCAGGCCGGCGCGCTCCAGCACCTGCATGGCCGGCAGCTTCAGGCCGCTCAGGTGCAGGCGTACGCCCTTGGCTTCCATCATCCGGCGGATCGAGCCGAACACTTCGGCGCCCGTGATGTCGATGCGGTTGATGGGCTGCGCAAAAAGGCACACGTCGGTGAGTTCGGGGCGCTCGGCCAGCGCGGTCGTGAGCGCGCGTTCGAGCGTGGAGGCCGAGGCGAAGTCGAGCTCGGCATCCATGCGCAGCGCATAGAGCTGTGGTGCCAGCGGCGGCAGCTTCCATAGCTTGCGGTCGCGCAGGCTGCCGTCGGGATGCAGGCCCACCTCGATGATGCGCGGATGCAGGTGGCGGTACATGTAATGCGCCAGGCTCGCGAGCAGGCCGCCCAGCACGCCCCAGTAGATGCTCGGCGCCGTGGCAATGGTCAGCACGAAGGTGCCGAACGAAATGCCCGCCTCGATGCGCGACACGCGCCAGAGCGCGACGAAGCTCGCCGGCTTGACCAGCCCCAGGATGGCCGTGACCACCACCGCCGCCAGCACCGCCTGCGGCACGTGATAGAGCAGCGGCATCAGCCACAGCAGCGCGCCGGCCACCACCACCACGCTGAACAATGTGGCCCACCCGGTCTGGGCGCCCGCATACAGCGTGATGGCCGAGCGCGAGAACGAGGAACTGGTGGGAAAGGCGCCCGTGAAGCCCGAGGCCAGCTTGGCCAGGCCCTGGCCGATCAGGTCCTGGTTTTCGTTCCAGAGCGTGCCGGCGCGCGCATTGTCGACCTTGGCGCTCGACGCGGTTTCGAGAAAGCTCACGAGCGTGATCATCAGCGCGGGCAGCACCAGCGCGCTGAATGTGCTCAGCGGCAGCAGGCCTGGCCAGTAGAAGGACGGCAGGCCCGAGGGCAGGCTGCCCACCACGGCCCCGCCGCGCAGTGCGTAGTCGATGCTCCAGCTGATGGCTGCGGCGCCCGCCACCAGCGCCATGGTGGTCGGGAAGCGCGGCGCGAGCCGCTTGCCGAGCCACAGCACGGCGATGCTGCCGAGCCCGAAGGCGATGGCGATCAGGTCCGGCGGCGGCCCGCCCTGCAGCACCTGGGGAAGGGTGCGCCCCGTGAAGCCGAGCAGCGCCGGCAGCTGCGAGATGGCGATCAGCACCGCCGCGCCCTGCGTGAAGCCGATCAGCACCGGCGAGTTGACCAGCCGCAGCAGCCAGCCGAAGCGCCCGATGCCCAGCACGATCTGGATCGCGCCCGACATCAGCGTGAGCCACACCGCCATTTCCACCCATTCGGCGCTGCCGGGCACCGCCAGCGGCGCGAGCGATGCGCCCACCAGCAGGCTGGTGAGCGCCGTGGGCCCGACCGACAGCCGCTGCGACGAGCTGAAGATCACCGCGATGAGCGCCGGGAACAGCGCCGCATACACGCCGGTGACCAGCGGCATGCCCGCCAGCGCGGCATAGGCCACGCCCTGCGGAAGCACCATCAGCGCCACCGTGATGCCCGCCATGGCCTCGTTGCGCAGCAGCGCCGCGGACGGACGGGGCCAGGCCAGGCAGGGAACCCAGCGCGCGATGCGCTGGCGCAGGGAGGAAGAAGCGGAGGAGGGGGTGGCTGCCGGATTCATGGATGGTGGGTGGCTTGCTGGCGATTGTCCTGCGCCACCGCAGAGGGAAACCTGCGCGGCCATTCGGGCCGCGCGCATGGGAGAACGGCTAGACCAGCGAGCTCGCGTTCTTGAGCACGTAGTCGCAGGCTTTTTCCTTCACCTTCGAGGAGAGCATCTTCAAGTTGAGCGTCTTGCCGTCGCCGCCCTTGAGCAGCCCCTTGGCGCCGCTCGCGAAGCCGGTTTCCTGCTGCTTCTGGCCGGTGATCCTGGCCAGCAGCTTGTCCTTCACCGAGGCCGCGTCGCCGCCCAGGTAGTTGTTCTTGACGCAGTACTGCAGCACGCCGGCCGCATTGCCCATGGTGCTGGAGCCGATCGCGGGCATCTTGAAGCCGAGGTTCTCGCCGAGGGCAGCGCCGCCGCCCGAGGAGCCCATCTGGTCCTTGAGCTTGCCGAGCAGGTCCGACTGGGCCGAGGCCGAGACACTGGCCGCAACCAGCGCGATGGAAATCAGTGCGGTGCGAAAACGCATGATGACGAACTCCCGTTTGTCGAGGTGATTGAATGAAGATTCCATCGTCAGCATACCCCCGACGGAACCCCGGTTTCACGCGCGGCGGAAGAGCAGCACGGAATTCGTGCCGCCGAATGCGAAGGAGTTGCTCATGGCCGCCTCGATGTTGGGCGCGCTGGTGTCGTGGTGCGTGACGAGGTTCAGGCTGCAGGCCGGATCGACCTCGCTGCAGTTCGCGTTCGGCGGCAGCTGGCGGCGGTGCAATGCCAGCACCGTGATGAGCGCCTCGATGGCACCCGCGGCGCCGAGCATGTGGCCGTGCAGCGCCTTGGTGGAGCTGACGCGCAGGCTGTCCAGGTCGTCGCCCCACACATCGGCCAATGCGTTGCGCTCGACCACGTCGCCGATGCGCGTGGCCGTGCCGTGCGCATTGCAGTAGCCCACGTCGCGCGGCTGGAGGCCGGCCTGGCGCAGCGCCTGGCGCAGCGCGCGCGCCTGGCCGGGTGCGTCGGGCTTGGTGAGATGGGTGGCGTCGCTGCCGAGGCCCCAGCCGGCCAGCGTGGCGTAGCTGCGGGCGCCACGGCTGCGTGCGCGTTCGGCGGATTCGAGCACCAGGAAGGCCGCGCCTTCGCCCAGCGCAAAGCCGCTGCGGTCGCTCGCAAAGGGCCGCACCGCGCCGGCCGCTTCGCCGGGCTGGAAGCTGGCCAGGGTTTGCATGGCCTGCCAGGCCAGCACCACGCCCGGCACGATCAGCGCTTCGCTGCCGCCGGCAATGGCCATGTCGACTTCACCGCGCTCGATGGCCTTGGCCGCTTCGGCAATGGCCACCGACGACGAGGCGCAGGCGACCGAGTAGGTCAGCACCGGCCCCTGCACGCCCTGGCGCATGGCGACGTGGGCGGCGGGCGCGTTGGGCATGAAGGCGGGAATGGTGAGCGGCGAGACCCGCCCGTTGCCGCGGTAGGCGGCTTCGAGCGCCGCGGCGCCGCCCATGCCGCAGCCGGCATAGATGCCGATGCGTTCAGGATCGGCGTCGTTGTGGGCGGCAAGGCCTGCATCGCGCAGCGCGAGGTCGGCGGCGGCCACCGCGAGCTGGCTCACGCGGTCGACGCCGGCGAGCTGCAGCTTGGTGAACCAGCGTGTTTCGTCGAAGTCCACCGTGGCGGCGGCGGCGGGCTTGGGCAGTTCGGGGAAGACCGGCCGGATGGCCGACTGGCCGTCGAGCAGGGCCTGGAACAGCGCGCCGGGCTCGTCGCCGTGCGGCGCCACGACGCCCAGGCCGGTGACGCAGACCTCGTGCTTCACGCTGTCTTCGCGGCCCTGACCTTGTCGACCAGCACCGCGAGTTCGTTCAGCGTGTCGATGTTGGCGTCTTCATCGGGCATGGTGATGCCGAAGTGGTCTTCGATGGCAAACAGGAACTCGGCCAATGCCAGCGAGTCGAGCCCGCCGGTTTCGCGCATCGATGCGTTGGGGTCGAGCTTGGACGGTTCGATACCGTACTTCTCGTGGATCAGGTCCTGCAATTCCTTCAGCGAACTCATCGTGCGATGCCTGTTGTCGTGTGCCGGCCGCTGATCGATCGCCGCCCTCGGGGCGCGCCATGGGATCGACCCCTTCCTCGCTCGGCTTGTGGGTCAGTGATGGCCAATGATATCCGCTCCCACCAGGGTATTGCTCCGGCGCATGCCCTCCGGCCGCCAGCGCAGCGAAGGAAGCGCGAAGGCCATTCCCAGCAGCGCGCCGGCCAGCGCGTCGAGCACCACGTGCTGCTTGACGGCCAATGTCGAATACGCAATGGCGGCAAACCACAGCCAGTTGGCAAGGCGCAGGAAGACCGGCGTGCGCGCCTCGCGCAGCACGTGGTCCAGCCGGATGGCCGTGAAGATGGCCACCGCCACGTGCATCGAGGGGCAGGCGTTGCCCGCTGCGTCCACGCCCTGCAGCATCGCAAAGCCGGGATAGCCCGACACGTCGATGGCCAGCGGCGGTATCTGCGTCGGCCAGAAGTAGAAGAGGCCCAGCCCCGTCAGGCACAGCGCGCCGATCCACAGCCCGTACACCACCAGCTCGCGGAAGTTGGGCTGCAGGCCGGGCGCGATGCCCACGTAGAACCACAGCGAGAGGTAGGCGCCCAGCGTGTAGGGCTGGAACGGAATCAGGTGGTCCAGCGCCGTGAGCGGCATCACCACGACCGGGTAGGCCGGGTTGCGCAGCATGTGGAAGTAGCCGATGAAGAAGAGCCAGGTGAAGATCGTGGTGCCGATCGCCTTGAGCCAGAAGAGGCGGCGAATGCGCGCGCCGATGTCTGCGGTCCAGGTCTGGGGGCTGTGCGTTCGCGGAAGGGGCGCCATGGGCAGGTGGGTCGGAGGTCCGTGGTTTTCGTCGGCCGGCCGATCTTGCCAGAGCGCCGTGACGGCGTGGCGGCATCGAGTCGAGCTTCAGGCGAGCGCGGCGGATCGCTTCTTGTGCTGGAAGGAAGTGGGCGAGCGTCCGGTGGCGGCCTTGAACATGGCGCAGAACGCGCTGTCGGTGGCATAGCCGCTGGCCGCCGCCACCTGGCTCACGGCCATGCCGCGCGCCAGCAGCGGCAGCGCATGCGCCATCACGGCCTGCTGCCGCCATTGCTGCCAGCTCATGCCGAGCTGGTCGCGGAACAGCCGCGCCACGGTGCGCTCGCTGGCGCCGATGGCAGCGGCGCGCTCGGCCAGCGTGGCGCGGTCGGCCGGGTTGCGCAGCAGCGTCTCGCACAGCTGGCGCAGCCGCTTGTCGGAGGGCAGCGGCACGTCGATGCGGATCTGCGTGGCGCGCTCGAGCTCGTCCACCAGCAGCGGGGCGATCATGCGTTCGCGCTGCGGCGCATGCGGGTCGGCCGGCGGCAGGCCGTCGGGCGTGGTGTCGAGTGCGAGCATCAGCGCGCGCAGCAGCGGGCTGATCTCGAGCACCTCGCACTTCTCCCACGGCGGGCCGAGCCAGGCATGCAGGTACACGGTGCGCAGCTCGGCGTCCTCGATCAGCATGATGCTGTGCGGCATGTTGGCCGGCACCCAGACCGCGCGCGAGGGCGGCACGATGTAGCTGCCGTCCTGCGTGCTGAGCCGGATCACGCCGCGGGTCGAAAAGGTGAGCTGCGGCCAGGGGTGCTGGTGCAGCTCGACGAAGGTGTCGGCGCTCAGGAAATGTTCCTTGGCGCGCAGCGGCCGCACCGCGTCGGGTGCGTAGAGATGCGGCGTGAGCGAGGCGACGCTGGTGACCGGGGAAGGGAGTGAAACGGCGCTTGGCATGGTTTCGACAAATGTTGTCGCTGTATCGCCATTCTGCCGCGGCCAGCGGGCATAGCATCGGTGCCTGCCCGGTTTTTTGTAGCAATCCATGTCTTCCACTTCCTCCCCGACAGCCACTCCTTCCACCAGCTTGCGCGGCGACGCACAGCTCATCGGCCTGGTCGGCCTGGCCCATGCCATCAGCCACTTCAGCCAGCTGATCCTGGCGCCGCTGTTCCCTTGGCTGAAAGACGCGTTCAACGTGAGCTACACCGAGCTGGGCGCGGTGCTGACGGTGTTCTTCGTGGTCTCGTGCATCGTGCAGGCGGCCTCGGGCTTCATCGTCGACAAGCTGGGTCCGCGGCCGGTGCTGTTCGTGGGGCTGGGCGCGCTGGCCCTGGCGGCCTTCGGCTATGCGCTGGCCCAGAGCTACTGGATGCTGCTGCTGTGCGCCGTCGTGGGCGGCATCGGCAATGGCGTGTTCCACCCGGTCGACTACACGCTCTTCAACCGCAAGGTGGCGCCGACCCGCCTGGGCCACGCCTACAGCGTGCACGGCATCACCGGCAGCCTGGGCTGGGCGCTGGCGCCGGCCTTCGTGGTGCCGATCGCCATCGCCTTCTCATGGCGCGTGGCGCTGGCTTCGGCCGGTGCGCTGGCCATCGTGGTGCTGCTGGTGCTCTGGGCCTACCGCGGCGTGCTGGCGCTGGACGTGAAGGCGGTGCACAAGGCGACCGGGCACGGCGAGCCGGCACCCATCGGCGGCGAGTTCGACTTCCTGCGCATTCCGGCCGTGTGGATGTGCTTCGGCTTCTTTTTCTTCTATGCCGCCGTGATCAGCGTGGTGCAGACCTTCGCGCCGGCGGCGGCGGGCCACCTGCACGCGGTGCCGGTGGCGCTGGTGGCGGTGTGCCTCACGGTCTACATGGTGGCAAGCGCGGCCGGCATGGTGGCGGGCGGCTTCCTGGCCTCGGACCCGTCGCGCTGCGAACGCATCGTGGGCATCGGCTTCGGGGTGGCGGCCGCGCTGGCGCTGGTGCTGGCCTTTGCGCAGTTTCCGCCGGTGATGGTGCCGGTGCTGTTCGGCGCCATGGGCTTCGTGTCGGGCGTTGCCGGCCCTTCGCGCGACCTGCTGGTCAAGCGCTCGACGCCGCCCAATGCCACCGGCCGCGTCTACGGCGTGGTGTATGCGGGCCTGGACATCGGCCAGGCGCTCGCGCCGCTGGTGTTCGGCCGCTTGATGGACCATGGCCAGTACGCGAGCGTGATCGCCGGCCTGGCGCTGGTGCAGGCCGTGCTGATTGCCAGTGCCTTCAACGTGACGCGGGTGCGCCGCACGGCGCTGGTGCCGGCTTCGGCCTGATCTCCCGCGGATTTCGCCTCAAGCCGTGGGCAGGATCTCGCGCACGCGCTCCCAGGGCCGGCACATCAGCGTGCCGCGCGGCGAGACCACGATCGGGCGCTGCAGCAGGATCGGGTTCGCGGCGATGAAGTCGAACAGCTGGTCGTCGCTCCACTTCGGATCGGCCAGCTTCAGTTCTTCGTAGGGCGCTTCCTTGGTGCGCAGCAGGTCGCGCGCTCCCAGGCCCATGGCCTTGGCCAGCTCGCGCAGCTTCTTCTTCGAGGGCGGCGTTTCCAGGTACAGGACGATCTCGGGTTCCACGCCGCTCTCGCGGATCAGGCCCAGCACGTTGCGCGAGGTGCTGCAGTTGGGCTTGTGGAAGATGGTCATCGGGTAGTCGGTGGTCGGGGTGCGTGCGGCCATGGTGTCGTCGTCAGTCTTTCTGTGTTTCCTGGTCCATCGAGAAGGGGAAGCGCGCTGCCCAGAAATCGGCCAGGCGCGGATCGGCATCCACGCGCCGCACCACCTGCGCCATGCGCGGCGCCACGCGGTAGAAACGCCTGCGCCGTGGCGTCCAGCGCGACAGCACGGTCACGTAGAGGTCGAGCATGCTGATCTTCTCGCCGAGCAGATAGGGCGAGGGCTCGTCGATCTGCGTGTCCATCAGGTGCCAGCAGTGCGCAATGCGCTCGGCCGTGCGTTCGAGCATCACGGCCTGCGCGGCCGGGTCGGGCGTGAGGCGCGTGGGTTCGTCGCGCACCCAGAACAGCGAGTAGATGGCCGCCGGCAGGTAGACCATCCAGCGCAGGTAGCGCGCACGCAGCGGATCGCCGGGCGCGGGGCAGAGCCCGGCCTCCGGATAGCGGTCGCCCAGCCAGATCAGCATGGCCGCGCTCTCGGTCATCAACTCGCCCGACGGCAGCACGAGCGCGGGCACCTGCTGCATCGGGTTGACGCCCGACATGCGCTCGCGCTCGGAGTCGCTCTCCCAGGGCGAGACATCGACGGTCTCGACCTGCGCGCCGATCAGCGTCAGCGCCGCATGGACCGGCGTCGCGCCCGAGCCGGGCGCGCCGTAGAGGGTGTAGCGGTCGTTCGAGGCGGATGAAGAAGTCATCCGCCCAGATTACTGCAGCAGCGTACCGCTTGTCACGCAGTGGCCAGCAAGGCGTCGACCTTCTTCAGGCCTTCGAGCGTCTTCACGCAGGCCTCGGCCACTTCGGTGCCCTTGACGGCGAAGTGGCGATGGAAGTACTTGCGGTGCTCCACGTGCTCGTGGAAGTGGTGCGGCGTGAGCACGGCCGAAAAAATCGGCACGTCGGTCTCGAGCTGCAGCGACATCAGCGTGCTGACCACGGTGCCGGCCACGAACTCGTGGCGGTAGATGCCGCCATCGACCACCAGCGCGCAGCCCACGATGGCCGCGTACTTGCCCGAGTTGGCAAGCCGCTTGGCATGCAGCGGAATCTCGAAGGCGCCGGGCACGTCGAAGATGTCGATCAGCTCGCGCGCCACGCCGAGCCGCTCCATCTCGGCAAGGAAGGCGTCGCGCGCCTGGTGGACGATGTCGGAATGCCATTGCGCCTCGACAAAGGCAATGCGCTCGCCGCGCGGCTGGCCCGGCGCGTTGACGGCGGAAAGGGGAAGGTCGTTGATCTGACTCATGGTGTGCCTCTTGAAAGCAGGTTTCCTGAATCAGGGCGCACGAAACCGCAGGGCAGCATGCGCGCCATTGCAAGGCGCGCGGGCCGGCCCGCATTTCGCGCTCTCTTTCATCCGGACTGTGACCGTCGGCTTCGGAATTGCACCGAAATCTGCTGACCCCGCAGCCCATTGCAGGCCTTGGGCGCTCGCGGGCTCGTGCGGCCCCTCTTTCGAAGAAGCCGCCATTACCGCCGGTGGGGAGTTTCGCCCCGCCCTGAGAACGCTTGCCGTCCGGCATGCCGGACGACGGTGCGATTCTAGGAGCGGACGGCGGCGCTGGTTGTCGCCCGCGCGCCAGACCTTCGGCGGCGCGGGGATTTTCGCCGTGCGCGGGGTGCGTACGGCTCAGCGCTTCGCGAGGAACTGCGTCATGCGATGCAGTTCGTCGTCGAGCGCCGCGCGGAACAGCGCATCGCGGGGTGGCTTGCCGCCGGCGTAGCCGAAGGCGGGCTGCAGCCGGCCTTCGGGTGCAGTGATATTGGCCCAGCCGATCACGCGCTCGTGCCAGAGCAGAGGCAGCGCGTAGTAGCCGAACTGCCGCTTCGGCGCCGGCATGTAGGCCTCGAACTTGTACGTCCAGCCCCACAGCAGCTCGAAGCGGCGGCGGTCCCACACCACGGGGTCGAAGGGCGCGAGCAGGCGCACTTCTTCATCGGGCGCATGGCGCCGCGAGGCCGGGTTCTCGTCGCCGGGCCAGTACCAGGTGGTGCCGTCGATGCGGCAGCTTGCGAGCCGTTCGTCGCGTGCGAGGCGCAGCGCGGCCTGCGTCTGCGCCGACAGATGCGGCGCGCCGTAGCCGAGCAGCCGCACGAGGTACGTCAGGCTCGCGGCCGGCAGCGGCGCGTACTTGCGTACCACCAGGTCGATCAGCGCGGCGGCGCGTTGCGCGCGGCCGGCGGGGCTGTCGTCGGCCGGCACATGCGTCACGGCCTCGTAGACGCGCGTGCCGCTGTCGCGCCGCACCACGCGCAGCATGCCGCGGTAGTGCAGGCCATCGAGCAGCCGCGTCGTCGCATTGCTCGAGCCGCCCCAGTAGTTCTTGACGCTGCCGTGTGCAAAGTGCTGTTCGACTTCACGCGGATGCACGGGCCCGCGTTCGCGCACGAAGGCCAGCACGTCAGCGGCCTTGCGGCGGGTGTCCGCGTCCCAGGGCTGCCTAGCTTCGCGCGGATGCATCAGCGCCAAGTGCTCGCGCGGCAGAAAGCCGTAGTTGACGAGGCAGTCTTCCTCAATGGCAAGTCGGGTGTAGCGGCTTTCGAGATCGCCCGCGCGGTAGTCCTTCACGCGGTGGCGCAAGGTCAGGTCCTGTGCGCGCGCAGGGGCGCGGATCGGGTCGGCCTGAACGAAGCCGAGCCGGCGAATTGCGCCCGGCAGCGTGGTCGGCTTGAAGAGGGTGCGCGCGATGGCGTAGCGGCGCAGGTCGTCGAGGGTCGGGGTGGCCATGGGGCGGATTGCAGCACAAGTGAGGCGCTGCTGCTGTTCGGAGCGGCTCCGTTCAGGGCGCGCTCCCGCCGACGGGGTACCTTGCTCCGCGAATGTCCTCCGGCCTTCGGCCTCCCCCTTGTACCGGGACTTCTCGCGCAGTCAAGCACGGGTTTGGGTTGGTTTTTCTACCAAGCTGTATCGCTTGCGAGGCATTGAGGATCGAGGCGCAACGAAACGAGGAACAGACTGCACATCTACCGACGGTCTTGTTGCA